>NZ_JBWYJA010000001.1:0-792046 GCF_056780035.1 Acinetobacter sp. ANC_7503
AGTTGGAAGAGTCAGCAAGATATACTGATGAAACACGTGATGCACTTCAACAAGAAATTAATGAAGCTTTACAACTCGTTGCTGATGGTCGTGATCCATCAAAAAATGTAACTAAAGAAGAAGTTAAAAAAGCAACTGATGAATTAGACGCTGCAGATGCTGCATTAAAAACCAATGCACAACAAGAAGCAGCTGAAAATGAGAAATTATTAGCAGAATCAATTGAAGATCTTGAAAAACTCGTTGAACAAGCAGAAAACAAGGTTGTTCAAAACGAAACAGCTCGTGATAAGTATACTGAAAACTCTTTAAGTGAATTAACTAAAGAGATTGCAGATGCTAAGGCTGTAATTTCGCAATATAAAGATCCTAATCAACCGAATCCAAGTCTTGAAGGATCTGTATTGCCAGCGCAAAAAGAACTTCAATCAGCGATTGATGGCTTAGTAACTGTAGTTGAAATTCTAGCTGTTGATAATGATGTGAATATAGTGGCAACAGTTGATCCATCAGTTATATCATTTATTGAGTTGGTTGAAGGTCAACCAGTATTAAAGACAGATGTCGTTCAATTATTTGAAGATACAGGATTCGATGGTAATTCAGCAACAGGATTTGGAGTAGCAAAAGTTGGTATTGGTGGTGCTGCCGATGTCAGTGCGCTAGATTTTGATCAATATTTGTCATTCAATATTAAAGAAAATAACACTGCTGATATTAGTTTAAAAGCTGTTAGCGGTGGGATAAGTCTTGGCAATAAATTTAATCTAATTGTATTGAAAGAAGTAGCACCAGATGTTTGGGAAGTCGATCAGCTGTACACAGATTGGTTAGAAGTTGTTGCATTTGGTGGTTCAAAAACAGGCTCTATAACTTTAGATGAAGGTAATTATCGCGTACTAATCCAAAGTAATAGTGGTGTTGCAATTGCTTCAGGTAATCGTCTCGAAGTTCAAGAGCTTAAAATAAACGACGGCAATAACCCAACGAATCTTAGTGGATCAATTTCAGGTAATATTTTATCTGATGTTAATCAGGTTGAAGGCCAATCTGGTCATGATATGTATTACTTAAATACACAAATTGCTGTAAAACCACAGGATTCAACTTCGCAATTTGTTGAAGTTGGACTTAATGGGACTAAAGAATACGCTGGGCAGTATGGAACGTTGACTGTAAAATTCGATGGTTCATATACTTACGTGATTGACAGCTCGAAGAAACCTTCAATTGGTGCAGTTGAAACTTTCATTTACCAAATAAAGGATCCTGAAACAGGTAAGACATCTGAAGCTAAATTGAATATTACTATCAACAATAAAGATGTTGACTACACCGTTATTGATGAAAATTTTATCGTAGATTTGGTCCCTACAGAATTACCTATTCCTGAAGGTGAAGTACTGTCTAAGATTGATCAAGTTATCGTTGCGAGTGTTGGACTTGGTGGTGTAGCCTCAGTAAATGTTGCTAATTTTGAAGATGCCATTGAAATAAATGTTAGTGAAGGTAATTTAAGAGAAGTAAGTTTTAAAGCCGCAGGTGGTGCCCCAATCGGCTTAGGTGCAATTCCTGTATCGCTTGAAATTTATAGACTTAACGAAGATACTGGGCTTTGGGAGCTCTATTCAAATACTCCTGATTGGTTCACAATCGTTGGTGCTGTAGTTGCTTATGGTGAATCTCAGCAAAATGTTGACGTAGTTTTAGAACCAGGCCAATATAAAGCCATTACGACTGGTAGTACAGTTGGTATTGCTGTTTTACCTACCATTACATTAACACCAGTATCGGATAAGATTATTTCTTACGAAACTGTCGTTGAAGGTCAAAAAATAAATGGCGATGTGACTACTGAAAATTTAGATGATTTCATTGTCATCAAAGTAAATGGTTTCAATACTTCTCAAGATTCAGAAGTTCAAGGAAAGTTTGGTAAGCTAACGGTCAATCCTGACGGCACTTATGTATATACATTGAATAAAGATGTTAAAGTAAGTCAATTAGATGTAGAAACATTCTCAATTCATTTGAAAAATCCTAATACAGGTGAGTTAGCAACTACTACATTAAATATTCGTTTAGATTCATTTTTATCAAACGACGACATTAATGATGTGATTAATGTAGAGGCAGAAATCGCTGAGCGTACTTATAGTGAAAATCTTGGTGCAACTAGTGGCTCATCTGTTTCGAAAGCATTTAAAGTCGAAGGAATAAAATCAGGTGATGTTGTCTACTATGAGAAAGATCTTACAGCTGACGTTACATTCACTGTTGGAACAACATTAGCAATTAATGGTGATGGTCGTAAAATGACTTACATCGTCAAAGATAAAGCTGGGAATCCAGTGGCAAGTGGCGATGTAGAAGTGTCTAAAACTACAACAAACACAATCAAAGTTAATAATCTTCCTGCAGGATCTTATACTTTGGAGTTGAATGTTACAGGTTCTTCATATTTCTCTGGTTCTGTTAAAATGGAACAAGTTATTACTGAATATCTACCTACAGACTCACAATCACTTGAACCTGTTACTGGTAACATTTTCGATAATGATCTTGGTTCTGATTCAGTAACTTCAATTCAAGTTCAAAACCAAACTGCTTATACGAAATTTGGTAATGATAAGATCAAAATTCAAGGTGAGCACGGCGTACTTGAAATAGATCATACCGGCAATTATACATACACACCATCTAAGAATTCTTTTGGTGAGGACAAGTTTACTTATGTGACTACTTCGGTTAATGGAAGTCAAGATACGGCTGAACTTGTCTTTGGCTATACTCAAACTATAAATGGCGATGAAAATGCGAATGTAGTAAGCAGTGGTGGGTTAAATGATACTTTCAACCTTGTTTCTGGTGCGGATAAATTAATCTTCAACTTACTTGATGAAGCCGATGCAACGGGTGGAAATGGTTTTGATACGTGGTCAGATTTCGAAGCAGGTGTCGATGTAATTGATGTATCTCAACTATTTGTTGATGCTAATACTTCAACTACATTCTCAACTGATTCGACTGATCAAGTTGCGGATATCTTAAGTAAATACATCACTGTTAAAGATTCTGTAATTTCAATCGATCGCGATGGTGAAGGTACACAATTTGAAGCTACTCAATTGCTGAATATTGGTCCTCAAAATGCAGATCTGACGTTGGAGCAGTTACTTCAAAACGGTCAAATCATTTATTAATTCTTTAAAAATACGCATACTACGGTATGCGTTTTATCAAAAAAGGCGAAACAATGTTTCGCCTTTTTTATGTCAATTTAATCTTTTAATTCAGGAGGGAAACCATCTTCAGTCAAAACTTCAGCGATTTTTTCAAAGCTATATGTTGTACGAATATCTGCAATTTTGTTGGCAACATCTACATTGACGCTTGCATTAGGATCAAGTGACAATACAGATGCAGTGACACCTTTAGCACAACCCGAACAACTAATATTTTCAATAAATAATTTCATAATAACCTCTTGCGTTAGTTAACATCTATCACTGTCACGATTGAATATGTTCAATTTTATTCAGAATACTGCAGTTTGAAGTCGAATCATTAGAGCACATCTGACTCGCAGCCTTTAATTTTAAAATCATTGATTGCATCGAATGAATTTGTTCTGTCAAAAAGTGGATATGTTGATCTGTAATTTTTTTCACATCAGCACTTTTTCTGTCAGGATTTTTCCAAAGCTCAACTAAACTTTTGATTTGATCGATCGAAAAACCAAGATCTTTAGCATGTTTAATAAAACTTAAAGTCGAAAGGTCTTGCTCTGTGTAAACACGATAACCGCTAGCGCTTCTGAGCGGAACAGAAATGAGATCGATTTTTTCGTAATATCGAATCATTTTAGCAGTTAAGCCTGAACGTCGTGCTAATTCGCCAATATTCATGATCTTTCCTTTGTTTTAAGCTGCTAATTTAATTTCAAAGTTTTGAGTCTTAAGGCATTCGCTAATACAAATACCGAAGAAAGTGCCATTGCGATCGCAGCCAAAACAGGTGAGAGCAGGATACCTGTTAAGGGATAAAGGATACCTGCAGCAATTGGAATCAGACAAATATTGTATAAAAAAGCCCAGAACAGATTTTGATGAATATTTCTAATAGTTATTTCGCTTAATTTGATGGCTTTAGATAAGTTATTCAAATTTGATGACATTAAAATAAGGTCAGCCGTTTCAATGGCGACATCCGTACCTGAACCTATCGCAATACCGACTTGAGCTTGCGCAAGTGCTGGAGCATCATTAATCCCATCACCAACAAAAGCAACATTTCCATATCGCGTTTGAAGGGTCTCAACAATGTTTAACTTTTCATGTGGTTTGACCTGTGCATAAACTGCATTGATATTAAGTTGATTCGCCACATATTGCGCTGCATTTTGATGATCGCCAGTAATCAAAGCAATGTGCTTGTCGTTCTTTTTAAGTTGAGTCATAACCTCGTAGGTTTCAGGTCTTAATTGATCCGTGATTAAAATAATTGATGCAAGCTCACCATCGATGGAGACCGCGATGGGTGTTTGAGCTTCATCTAGTAATCTTTGATGGTGAGAGAGTGCATGAGAAATCTTAGCATTTTCTCGAGTAATGAACTCTACAGATCCAATTTTAATATCCTGACCATTCAATTGTGCTTGAATTCCGAATCCTGAAATACTCTTAAATTCTGAAATTTCGATCATCTTTATATGATGATCGGATGCATATTGAACAATCGCTTTAGCAATTGGGTGCTCGGAATGATATTCAACGGATGCAACAATTTGTAGAACCTGCTGAAGTGTAAGTGGTGCGAAAATCTCGATATGACTAATCGCAGGTTGCCCTATTGTTAATGTTCCAGTTTTATCAAATGCAAATGTTGAAATTTCTCGAAGTTTTTGAAGTGAAGTCGCATTTTTAAATAAAATTCCGTGTTCAGCAGCACGTCCCGTCGCAACCATTATCGACATCGGGGTTGCAAGTCCCATCGCACAAGGGCATGCAATAATCAAAACAGAAACGGCGTTAATCAAAGCATAGCTGAGATTAGGTTCAGGTCCAAGCACAAACCAAGCGATGAAAGTAATCATCGAAATCAAGAGGATAACTGGAACAAACCATAAGGTGATTTTATCGACTAAAGATTGTATGGGGAGCTTTTGTGTCTGAGCATTTTCAACCAACTGAATAATTGAAGATAAAATACTACTTTCAGCAGTATGCTTGGTTTCAATGACAAGAAATCCATTTTGGTTGAAGGTTCCCCCAACAACTTCTGAACCCATCAATTTGTGGATTGGAAAAGATTCTCCACTGATCATTGACTCATCTACAAAGCCTTCACCTGAAATAACCACGCCATCTACAGGAATTTTTTCACCAGGCCGAACTTCAACCTGCATACCGATTGTAATTTTATCAATCGGTATATCTTTAGTCTGGAGGTCAGATACTCTAACTCGCGCTGTTTTAGGTTGTAAGCCAATCAGATGTTGAATCGCTGCAGAAGTTCGACCTTTAGCTCGTGCTTCTAGATATTTGCCTAACAAAATAAATGTAATAATGAGTGTTGCAGGCTCGTAATAGACATGTACTGACTGTTGTGGTAATAAACTTGGAAAGAACGTAGCAACAATAGAATATAAATAGGCAGCTCCTGATCCTAAACTCACTAAAGAATTCATGTCAGGATGTAAATTTATCAGTGACTTGATACCTTGTGTGAAAAAATGCCGTCCAGGTATAAAAATAACTAAAGTCGCAAGAATAAATTGGAATAACCAACTCTGATTCTGACTGATGTAAGTACCTATAAGATGATGAAATGAAGGCAAGAGGTGCGAGCCCATTTCAATGATAAATATAGGTAAACTGAGTACAAGTGCGATAATAAAATGCTTGAGAATTTTTTTTGATTCAAGTTCGCGATTTGGAAGTGCTGTGATCGTTTGCTGTTCAAGTACAGCTTCAAACCCTGATCTTTCAATACGCTCAATAACTTGATCAACAGGAACTTGATAAAGTAGATCAATGCTTGCTATCTCAGTTGCCAAACTTACTTGTGCTGCTAATACACCTGGTATTTTTAGTAAAGAACGTTCAACTCGGCTCACACATGCAGCACAAGTCATGCCTAAAATTTTTAATTTTATTGTTGCCCATTTTTTAATTTTAAAACCTGTTTTATTTACGGCTTGAATGATTTGTTGATCTGTTACGTCTGTTGTTAACACAATTTGAGCTATTTCAGTGGCGAGGTTCACACTGGCATCTTGAATACCATCGACTTTTTTTAATGAGTTTTCAACTCGGCTTACACAAGCAGCACAGGTCATTCCTTCAATTTTGATTTGAATAGATTTAGTTGAAGTAGATGACATACTTAACTCCATATGCTGATTGAAATAAGGTCACGATCATTCTAAACCTTCCCATTGTGGTAAGGTCAATAAGATTTGTTTCTTGTTTCATCATTACTGATTGGAATCCAAATTAGGCGTATGTTCTTTCCTCACTTAAATTAAAAACAATATTCCAAAAATCCATTTAAATTGAATAAATTTTCTTAAATAAAAAATCATCAAAACAAATCAGAATAAAAAATAACCAACAAAAAGAATTATCGATATGATCTAAAGCATTCAATTTAATTGATTAACAATCTTCAAAATTTCAGATATTTATAAAAAATGGGTAATGATATGAATGATAAATTAAGTTTTGGTTTATTCGCGATTTTATTGAGTACCATGGCATTAAGTTCTAATGCGCACAGCGCAGATTATAAATGGAAGATAAGAGGTGCGATTAGCAATATTGATCCCACATCTTCTCCAGGTAGTATTTTTAATCGAACAGCACCCGTCACAATAGATGATGCTTGGGGAGTCACTGGTACGATCTCTTTTTTTTATACACCAAATATCGCATTTGATGTATTAGTCGGTTTGCCACCAGAGCATAAAATTAATGTTGCTGGTAATGAAGTCGCAAAAACAAAACATTTACCTCCAATTTTCAGTGTGCAATATCACTTCTTACCCAATGAAAAGTTACAACCTTATGTGGGTCTGGGCTTAAATTACACCTATTTTTTTAATGACCGATTATATAGTGGTGATAAGTTCGATCTCTCAGATTCTTTTGGTTGGGCTGGTCAAATAGGCGTAGATTACCAATTGAACCCTCAATGGAGTGTTGGTGCTGATATCCGATATGCGGATATCAAAACTGATGTAAAAGTAAATGGAGAAAAGGTAGGAAGTGTGGACGTAGATCCAACGGTGTATAGTTTAAATATCGGATATAGATTCTAAATATTAGGGTTTAAAAAAAGGAGTCAATGATAAGACTCCTTTTTTATAAATATCAACAACAACCTTCAATTAGCCATTGATGATCCCAGTAACACCAGTCACGATCATATCAATGGCAATCGTACCGATAAGCAATGCAGCAACACGACCCACGATATCTACATATAAGTCGATATAATTAGAATATTTATGCTGTAAATTATCATGCAAATATTTCATTAATATCAAAAGACTACAGGTTAAGAATAAGGTCATAAAGATGACTGTGATCGTCTGCCATAAACTTAATTGAATGCCAGTGATTACAGATGCAGAGATTGTTCCTGGACCGATCATAAAAGGCATGGCGATCGTACCAGCCAAATGGTTTGGTGCTCCACGCATGACCCCAATCGTATCAGCACCTTCAAATACATAACGGTATCCAATCACCAAGAAAATGATTCCACCAAAAATTTGGAAAGATTCAAATCGTGCATGAAGTACATCATTAAAGAAGGCTTCACCTGTTTTAGCAAAAATGACAAAAACCACAAAGCTAATCAAACTACCTTGGATCAGCGCCATATTAAAAACTTTTGCATCTGAATTTCGAATAATCCCAAGCATATAAATGCTCATTAAAAAGGGATTAAGCAACGAAAAAAATAGAGCAAAGGCGTTTAGACTTTCTGACATGGTCATTTTCCTTGTTTAGATGAGCTACTACTAACTAAATGTCACGATCAGGAAATTGTGGACGTTTACCTGGACTGATGCGGTTAATATGAAGGTACATCATATGACGTTCATATTTGTCCAAAATGTCGTTAATCACTTGTTCTTTGTTGTAACCGACCAAATCATTACCTTGCGAACCTTCAAATAAGTAACTTTCTAAACGATAGTAATAACGCTTTGTTCGTTTAGCACGGGTACTAAAGTTTGGGGTGTCATAACGAACGGGCCAAATCTCATATACGAAATTTTCTTCTTCATTCAAGTGAATAATCAGATCCAAATGATAAAGCTCAGCATTATCTTCAAGAGGCTTGGTATTCACATCGACTTTGACACCTTTGGATAAAAGTTCCTGTGCCACGGCATCCATTGCAGGTTTACACACATCATCTAACATTTTTAATGTTTGTTCATGGCTTGGATGAAGCATTACGCGACTGAGTCGCTTTTTCCAATTGAGAATATCCACATTGCCCACGACTGGCGCGGCATTTAAGCTAGTACTGGCTTGTCTGAAATCTTCCAATCTCAAGGATTTGTATAAACCCGCCATTACAAAGAATATGACAAAGCTAAAAGGCAGACCCATGATGATGGTTGTGTTCTGTAAGGCAGTAATACCATTTGCCATCAGCATCGCCAAGGTGAGTAAACCAATGGCTATAGCCCAAAATACGCTGAGCCATCTTGGAGAGTCATGCTCGATATTGGTGAATTTTGTCGTGAAATTACCCAATACAAGAGCGCCTGAGTCTGCAGAAGTGACGTAAAATAATAATCCTGTAATTGTTGCGATACCTGCTAAGAAGGTAAAACCAGGATATTGTGCAAGTAGGTCATAGAAACCATGAGCTGGATTTTCTAAAACGGTTGTTGCAAGTTGTGCATTACCATCAAAAATTACATTGTGGAGCGCACTATTTCCAAAGATGGATAGCCAAGTCAATGTAAATAGTAGAGGAATAATCAACGTACCAAATACAAACTCACGAATGGTACGACCACGAGAAATTCGTGCTAAAAACAGACCGACAAATGGCGACCATGCAATCCACCAAGCCCAAAAGAAAAGCGTCCAACTGTTCATCCATTCTTTAGGTTGTTCGAATGGAAAACTCATTAAACTTAATTTCGGGAATTGACTGAGGTAATCACCTAAATTTTGGATTAAGCCTGCGAGTAAGAATTCTGTATTACCAATCAAAAGAATAAAGAGGAGTAATCCAATCGAGACATAGATATTGATTTCGGAAAGTACGCGAATCCCTTTATTCACACCTGCCGTTACTGAAATGACAGTAATGACCACCGCGATCCCGATTAGACCAGCTTGAATCCACAAATTTTCAGGTAGATCGAAAAGAACATGAAGACCATAATTGAGTTGTACGACACCAATACCACAGGTAGTTGCGATACCAAAAATCGTACCTAATACGGCAGCTGTATCTACGGTGTGACCTATAGGGCCGTTAATTTTTTTCCCAAAAATAGGGTAGAGAGCTGAACGGATCGTAAGGGGAAGGTTATAACGATAACTGAAGTAACCTAAGGCTACACCAACCAATGCATACATGCTCCAACCAGTTAAACCATAATGAAACAAGGTCCATACCATGGACTGACGTGCTGCTTCAAAGGTTTGTCCTTCACCCACAGGTGGGTTCATGTAATGCGATAAAGGTTCAGCCACGGAAAAGAACATGAGATCAATACCAATACCCGCAGAAAAGAGCATTGCAGACCAACTCAATAAACTAAATTCAGGCTTAGAGTGTTTAGGTCCTAATTTAATTTCGCCATATCGAGAGCATGCGATAAATACAATAAAGACAAAATAGAGTGTCGCAGCCAACAGGTAATACCAACTAAAGGTTCTGCTTACCCAATCGAGGGTTTGTGTAATGACGTTATTAGCAGCTTCATTAAACAAAATTGTGGTGATCGAAAACAAAAGTATCAATGATGCTGATACATAGAACACGACCTTATTCAAACTATCCTGCTTTTGATCATTTTTGTTATGCATAAATCCGTGACCATTCAATGAGTAATGAAATGATCTACAGCGCAGTTCGATTTATATCCTGATAGAAGCTTGCTTGATCCACAATTACAAACTTTTGCAAATACAAAACAAACTGAGCTGTACATCATGGAAGTAATAGCACTATAATTTTTATTGATTGAACGTTCAATTAAAAAAACGTTTACTAATGTTACAGCGTTCTTATTGATAAACGCTAATTATAATCTCCTGTAAGTTTAGGTCATCTTATGCCAAAAGTTGGTATGCAACCCATTCGTCGTCAACAATTGATTGATGCCACTCTCTCCACTGTAAATGAGCTCGGTTTTGCTGATGCATCCATTCAACAGATCGCGCAAAGAGCAGGTGTCTCCACGGGTATTATTAGTCATTATTTTGGTGGCAAGAATGGATTGATTGAGGCAACCATGCGCTATTTACTACAGCAACTTGGAGAAAGTGTAAGGGATCTAAAATCAGAGGTTGGACATTCTCCAGAAGATCGTTTAATGGCGATTGTTAAAGCGAATTTTGCTACTCCTCAGACCAATCAAGCCGCGATGAAAGTATGGCTCGCGTTTTGGGCTATTAGTTTGCATCAACCCGATCTACACCGATTACAGCAAGTGAATCACTGTCGTCTACATTCAAATTTAAAACATGAGTTTTTAAAACGTTTAAGCCCCCTAAAAGCTGAACAAGCAGCTCAAGGGTTGGCTGCATTAATTGATGGGTTCTGGTTAAGGGGCGCATTAACAAGAAGTGAGATTGATACTGATCTTTCTATCCGTCTTTGCCATGCCTTTATCCAACAGCAACTTACACAATAATTTTTAATATTTACTATATCTGAGGCTAATCGTATGAATAAATTCCCATTACAACGTCCTTATATTCATGGACAATTCGTCGATGCTCAATCAGGTCAAACTTTTGATTCGATTAATCCAGCCACGGGGCAAGTTCTCGCGACCATTCAAGCATGTTCTCAACAGGATGTGGATCAAGCCATTCTATCTGCCAAACAAGGACAGAAAGTTTGGGCTGAAATGACTTATATGCAGCGTTCAAGAATTTTAAATAAAGCTGTAGCTATTTTACGTGAAAGAAATGATGAACTTGCCACCATTGAGTCCTTAGATAGTGGTAAAGCATATAGTGAAACATCGACTGTAGATATTGTGACAGGGGCTGATGTACTCGAATACTACGCTGGAATTTTACCTGTACTCGAGGGTCAACAGATTCCTTTAAGAACAGATTCATTTGTCTATACACGCCGTGAACCTTTGGGAATTGTAGCTGGTATAGGAGCATGGAATTATCCAATTCAAATTGCCTTATGGAAGTCAGCACCTGCTTTGGCGGCGGGGAATGCAATGATTTTCAAAGCCAGCGAGATTACCCCATTAACAGCCTTTAAATTGGCAGAAATTTATACCGAAGCTGGAGTGCCAGATGGGGTATTCAATGTTGTAACAGGGGGCGGTGATATTGGTGCCTATTTAAGCCAGCATGTAGATATTGCGAAAATTTCATTTACTGGTGGTGTGAGCACTGGAAAAAAAGTGATGGCTCAAGCTGCTGAATCGAGTCTTAAAGAAGTCACGATGGAGTTGGGTGGGAAGTCACCATTAATTATTTGTGAAGATGCTGATTTAGACTTAGCTGGAGATATTGCAATGATGGCAAATTTCTATAGTTCTGGACAGGTTTGTACGAATGGGACACGAGTGTTTGTTCCAGAATCATTACAGCCAAAATTTGAAGAAAAGCTATTAGAACGTATTCCTTATATCCGCTTAGGTAATCCGCTCGATCCAGAAACAAATTTTGGACCAGTATCTAGCTTTGCGCATATGAATAAAATTTTGGCATTCATCGATTCTGCTAAAAGGGAGGGAGCACGTTTAGTGTGTGGTGGTTCTAGAGCAACAGATGATCATTTAAAAAATGGTGCTTTTGTACTGCCTACAATCTTCAGTGATTGTCGAGATGAGATGACCATTGTTCAAGAAGAAATCTTCGGTCCTGTGATGAGTATTTTGACATATACATCAGAAGAAGAAGTGATTCGTCGCGCTAATAATACTTCTTATGGATTGGCTGCTGGCGTGGTTACCCCTGATATTGTCAAAGCACATCGAATCATCCACCAAATTGAAGCAGGTATATGTTGGATCAATACGTGGGGTGAATCGCCAGCTGAAATGCCAGTCGGTGGCTATAAGCATTCTGGTGTAGGAAGAGAGAATGGTTTAACAACTTTACAACACTACACGCAAATCAAATCGGTACAAGTGGAATTAAGTACATTTCAATCTGTATTTAAAGCCTAAGGATAACACTATGACATATGATTACATTATCATAGGTGCAGGTTCAGCTGGGAATGTACTTGCAGCGAGACTCACCGAAGATCCAGATATTAAAGTTCTGCTCCTTGAAGCGGGTGGCCCTGACTACCGTTTAGATTTTAGAACTCAAATGCCTGCTGCTTTGTCTTATCCTTTACAAGGTCGACGTTATAATTGGGCATATTTGACCGATCCAGAACCACATATGAATAACCGCCGTATGGAATGTGGACGTGGTAAAGGTTTAGGTGGTTCATCATTAATTAACGGTATGTGTTATATCCGTGGGAATGCCATGGATTTAGAGCAATGGTCTCAAATGAAAGGACTCAGTCATTGGCGCTATGCTGAATGTTTACCTTACTATAAAAAAGCAGAGTCTAGAGATATTGGTGCAAATGAATATCACGGTGATCAAGGCCCAGTAAGTGTTGCTACGCCAAAGTCAGACAATAATGAGTTATTTCATGCAATGGTTGAAGCGGGTGTGCAAGCTGGATATCCACGTACGGATGATTTAAATGGATACCAACAAGAAGGCTTTGGTCCAATGGATCGTACGGTGACACCTCAAGGCAGACGTTCCAGTACCGCTCGTGGCTATTTAGATATGGCTAAAGGTCGTCAGAATTTAACGATTATTACGCATGCCACAACCAATCGAATCTTATTTGAAAAAAAACAAGCTATCGGTGTTGAATACATTCTTGGTCAAGATGCAACTAATTTACACAAGGTCTATGCTGAGCGAGAAGTATTGCTGTGCGCAGGTGCTATTGCATCACCTCAAATTTTACAGCGTTCGGGGGTTGGAGCTAAGTCATTATTAGAGTCACTGGATGTAAAGGTTGTGCAAGATTTACCGGGAGTGGGTGAAAATCTGCAAGATCATTTAGAAATGTATCTTCAATACCAATGTAAGAAGCCCGTCAGTCTTTACCCTGCATTAAAATGGTATAACCAACCTAAAATTGGCGCTGAATGGCTGTTTTTGGGTAAAGGAATTGGTGCAAGCAATCAGTTTGAAGCAGGTGGATTCATTCGCTCTAGTGATGAGTTTGAGTGGCCGAATCTCCAGTATCACTTTTTACCAATTGCAATTAACTACAATGGTACCAATGCAATCAATGAACATGGTTTTCAAGCACATGTTGGATCTATGCGATCGCCGTCAAGAGGAAGAATTCGCTTAACCTCGAAAAATCCTTTTGATCATCCGAGCATTTTATTTAACTACATGAGCACTGAACAAGATTGGCGCGAATTCCGTGATGCAGTGAGAATTACACGAGAAATTATGCATCAGCCTGCATTAGATCAGTATCGAGGTAGAGAAATTAGTCCAGGTTCAGCATTAAAAACAGATCAGCAAATTGATGAATTTGTAAAAAATCATGCAGAAACAGCGTATCATCCTTCGTGTAGCTGTAAAATGGGTGAAGATGATTTAGCTGTTGTAGATGGTTACGGTCGTGTCCATGAAATAGATGGGTTGCGAGTGGTCGATGCTTCTATCATGCCGCTGATTATTACTGGTAATCTCAATGCAACGACGATCATGATGGCCGAGAAGATTGCTGATCACATTCGTAATCGACCTGCTTTAACCCCTTCAGATGCACCATTTTATCGTGCAGAAACTTCACCCTTATTTTCTTAATTATAAATTTTATGATGATTAAAACGACTCAAGCAGTGCTGTTGAGCACTGCTAGCTTTATTATTTTACCCAGTTATGCAAACTCTACGAATCAAGAAACAAATTCACCAATTCAATTTGATGGATATGTCACATTAACCTCCAAATACATTTCACGTGGTTTAACAAATGCACCAGAAAATGATGACCTCGCAATTCAAACAGGTCTAAACCTCAGTTATAACAACTTCTATGTCGGGTATTGGGGGTCTACATTAGGCTACTCTTATGCTGAACTTCAAGGTGATAAGCGCCGTAAAACTGATAAATTAGAGCACGACTTTATTGTCGGCTATAGTTTTGATACTGGTAGGACAAATTGGAATATTTGGAATGCCACTTATTTCTATCCGAACACGTCAAATACAACTTCCAATGAAATGGGGGTAACTGCCACACACCAATTCAATGATAAAAACTCTTTATCAACCAGTTTATCTGCATATATATATGATGTCGTGTATGCAAACCAAGGGGATACTTATCTAAACGTAATATATACCCACCAACTCAATGATAAATTATCTGCTACAGCAAGTGCTGCAGCGAGCTATTTTAATGATAATGGGAAATATGAAGGTCTAGAGCTCGGTGATACAAAACGAGAATTTGCTTATCGCTTCTCATCTATCGGGCTAGATTATGCCTTGACACCAGAACTCGGATTGAGTGGACAATATATTTTTGGTGGTAAGAACCGCTATAACGAAAAACAGAAAAATTTAGGTGTAGTGGCTTTCACCTATAGTTTCTAATTTAAGAAAATCTTCAAATGCTTAGGCTTAAATTTTGAATACCAAAATAGCCTAAGCAAAATGTAATTTTTAAATTAGACTCATCAATAAATAAAATCTCGACACATAAAAGATTATTAAAAAAACTTATCAACTTAGTATTTATTTAATGAGTAATAGAAGTGAGGATTGACCAAAATAAGGTCATGAATGTCACGAGGAGAGTAAAATTTTACGCAAAATTTTTCAAGAATCTATTTAGAAATAGTTGTTGTGAAAAAAGTTCACTAAGGTTTTTTGAGGTTACATAGATGACTATACTCAAATACTCAATCATTTCAGCCAAATTCATAAATCAACTAGATACTCATAACTTATAACTAGTGAAGGGCAATGCATTGAAAAATAGAACTATGAATGTTCATATTAAACATAAGGTTAGAATTTGATTCTCTCCAATATTAAAAAAGGGCTTTTGATTTCTATCTTCAGAGATAAACAACTAAACGTCTAATCTCATTTATTAAGTTTTAATATTTTGAAGAATATTTTTCTCATCCTTAACGGCGCTATCGGAAAAATAGTAAAGATTTATGAAAAATAGTGTTAATTGTTTTTATTTTATTGCTGTCATCAATATTAAAAATATACCTTAGATAAATATCTCCCTAAAATCATTGAACTTATTTCGCTTTTTGAGCCAGTATTAAGAATGCTTTTAACCTGAGTGAGCTGGTTTATCTATGAGTAAAATCTCTAATTTAGATATCAAATTGTACTAAAATTAGTACGAGTCACTCAAAGAAAGCAAAAAAATTAAAATTTCAGCATTAAAATTCAGAGCTTTAAATGCTAAAGCTCTGAATTTAATAAGTTAACGTGTAATTTTCCAGGTTTGATATGAATTATTGCTTTGACATCCAATCATTTGTAGGCGTGCCATACTATTTGCACCATCAGCGGCATCAAGGCATAGACCTGTTTTTAAGTTGATATATTGGCTTGTGTGGCGACTATACATCCATCGTTGACTACTATCATTATTGCACGGCGCAACTTTAACGAAATTATCTGTAACATCGCCCATCAAACACGCATCCCGATGAGTTAAATATAAGCGATGGGTGTGATCCGTACTCAGACGTTGATTGCCGTTGTTGGGATCGCATGAATACAATCCCATTTGTTGACCACCATTCAAGCTATCTGCACAAAAACCTCGTGCACCATTTTTCAAAATGAAAGGTTTTTGCTGGGTGTAATTGGCATTATTCACAGTAGAAATGCAAGTAGAATCATCCGTGCAATGCGCTGATGCCACTTGTACACAATTTCCATAAGTTTTAGTCGTTTGTGATTTAGACTTAATTGAAGAGTTTGCTATTGCAGAATAGGTGGCAGAAACAGATGTATGAACATCATTACAACTGTTATAGCCATAAATACCGTTGGGTTGTTGGTGCTGTCTGAAATTTTCGGTAAATGTAGCTAAACTATCAAAACCACCCCAGGTCTGAGGCACATTGATTTTTGCAATTTCAAGTTGTTTACCAGTACCCATGTCTTTAACAAAAGCTGAGACTGTACTGTCATTATTTTTCACAATCTTAAAATTATATTTCGTGCCTTCTTTCCATTCATAAGGTAAGTCACATTGAACGCCATCACCTTCATGATCAAATTGTCTGCAATAGGCAGGGTATCCTGATTTCCAAGATGTCGTTTTCCAGATTGAGAAATTTAAATACTTCTCATCATTGCTTCGTTGCTGTAATCCAACATAACCGATATTTCCATTTTTTAATGAAAATTGATTGGCCCAAAATGTATTACCATCATTTCCTGGCTCATTGGTAATGATGATTTGATTTTCAAGTGTTGCAAAGCCATTAGCAGGAATATTGTTCCAATGGTAGTCAGTAGAAACCATTCCGCCTGCAACCACGGCATACGTATTCGAAACTCCAAGTAACAGGTAAGTACTTAAAGTGGTACGAATAATAAGATTGATTAAATTCATTGTTATATGCTCATATGATTATAAAAATTAAGTCACAGATTCTTTAGTTTTACTTATGATTATATAGTGATGAATACAACTTATAACCACTATAAATAAATTTTATTAAAGTTTAACTAAATAATAAACATATTGAAATGTTATAACATAACAATTATGATTTAGGTTATTTCAAAAATCAAGATCATTCATTGATTGCAATAAGCGATCAAATGATGTGGTTGAACATGAAAACGAGTAACTCACCATGAATATTGATTCTTCACAACCGTATAAATTACCTGTCACTGTGCTATCTGGATTTCTTGGTGCAGGAAAAACCACACTTTTAAATCATATTTTAAATAATAGAGAAGGAAAACGTGTCGCAGTAATTGTGAACGATATGTCAGAAGTCAATATTGATGCGGCTTTAGTCAGAGAAGGTGGGGCGGAATTATCACGAACGGAAGAAAAACTCGTTGAAATGAGTAATGGATGTATTTGCTGTACTTTGAGAGAAGATTTATTAGTAGAAGTAAGACGATTAGCGGAAGAGAAAAAATTTGATCAACTCGTCATTGAATCTACCGGAATATCAGAGCCTCTACCTGTAGCCGAAACATTTACCTTTGAAGATGAAGACGGCGTATCTCTAAATGAGTACGCTCGTTTAGATACCATGGTGACCGTAGTCGATGCATTCAATTTTTTACGTGATTATCGTTCATATGATCTTCTTCATGATCGTGGCGAATCACTTGGAGAATTTGACCAACGTACTGTTGTGGATTTACTGATAGATCAAATCGAATTTTGTGATGTTATTATTCTAAACAAAACTGATTTAATCGATGAGCATCAGAAGTCCCAGCTTTATGCGATTCTCAAAAAGCTTAACCCTAGAGCAAAAATTGAGTCATCTACATTTGGTCAGGTTGAACTCGATAAAATACTCAACACACAGCTTTTTAATTTTGATGAAGCCTCACAAGCACCTGGTTGGTTAAAAGAGTTGAGAGGAGAGCATAAGCCTGAAACTGAAGAATATGGAATCGAAAGTTTCGTATATAGAGCAAGAAGACCCTTTCACCCACAACGTTTTTACAATTTTATCCATTCAGAATGGAAAGGTGTTATACGCTCAAAAGGATTTTTTTGGCTTGCTGCGGAACCAACAATGGCTATGTCTTGGTCACAAGCTGGAGGTATGGCTCGGCATGGTCAAGCAGGATATTGGTGGGCTTCGGTACCACAAGAGGAATGGCCACAAGATACGCAATCTATTCAGGCAATTGAATCGAGTTGGCATCCGGAAACGGGTGATGCCAGACAGGAAATTGTTTTAATTGGTCAAGAGATGGATAAAGAGCAATTAATCCAAAATTTTGATCAATGTTTACTTACTGATTCGGAGATGAGTTTAGGACCAATCGTTTGGTGTAATTTCTTTAACCCATTTGAAACTGAAAAAGAATTACTCGCCTAAATTGAGCAAGGAATTCCTTAACATATTAAGAGTAATCTGAGTTGTCCTGCATTATCTTTTGGAGCACGGTGAACACAAGGAAGTACTTTCTGATCAGGATGATCTACAGCCAAACGCCAGAGATGACCAATTCCTAAATTTAAAGGTGTTGCACCATTTTTAGGTTGATAGTGAAGATCCATATAGGTCTCTGCAAGAAAATCGTCAAACTCATGGTCTTCGCCATCAAACAATGATTTAATTTTTTGACGGATTTCTGGGATATGAATTTTTTGTTCAACCTGATCATTGGAAATAATATCGCTAGCCGCCCCGTAATAGGTACACAGATATGTATCCGTTGCTAATGGCGATCGATCTACATGAAAAGAATATACATCAGTGCTGATAAAATCCAATTCTTCATCACGCTGATATTCTTTGATTAAGTTTAAAGACGGCGATGCACCCAATTCGGTGAGCAACATTATATCATTAATAATAACGTCTCTCGCTTTGCTTGCAGAGTCTGAAAGTTTGAGTTGCTCTAATTGTGCGATGGAAATTTCAGTAATATCTTCTATGAGTGTAAGTTTTTCAACGATTTCTTTGAAATTGTAATCTAAATGCCTATACCAACATAAAGCATTGACATGGTCTTCAAAAACTTCATTCGCTAATGCTTGGAAAGTATTCACCAATTTGGCTTGAGGATATGAGTGAATGAGTTCGAGCATATGATCTAAAACTTTTTAAAAACATATTATAGCTTTTAGCTCTAGACTTGATAAGACTGGATTTAGATGATTGATCGTCGTTCAATGTAGTAGGAGAGTGGGGCTTCCACCCATAACTACACGATGTGAACAAAAACGATAGATACTCATTAAGGCTATTCTACAATTGGGTATAAAAAGTTAAACATAGCTTAAGTTTTTTGTTGGCTAGAATTTATGTTTAGCTCTTTGACGGAGAACATACAAATATAAGCTTTCTACTTTTTCACGTGCCCATGGTGTAGTCCGTAGAAATCGTAAAGATGATTTAACACTCGGGTCGATGCAAAAACAACGAATTTCAATTTTACGACTTAATCCTTCAAAGCCTCCGTAGTAATCCAATAACTCATCTAAAATGTCAGCAAGTTTTTTGCCATGTAAAGGGTCATTGGAGGTGTTCATAGTAGATCAACTGAATTGTGTAAGATGAGCATTATAACCTGAGCTAGACAAAAATTGAGAACGTTGCTGTATATACTCAATGGTCCATCAAAAATTACAGATTGTGTTTTAGTTTTTTTAATTTTTCAAATTGAATTCTAATCATTCGTTGTTTTATGCAATGTAACAAGACATTAGCTAGTATTGGTGCGCTGTTAAAGATATCCTATTTAACATAAAATGAAGTTATGCGACTTCAGAATGACAAAAGAGAATTATTATATGAAATTAGATGGTCTGGTTCCTTTATTTAATAGTATGAGAAGCCAAGGCATTCAACGATATAAATTTAATTTTAGAAAAAATAATGTAATTTTTGATGTGTTCTTTTTTATTGATGAATCACCGTTTATTCTCTTATTTGGTGTTCGTATAAAAAATTTTAGTTTTGTTGTTGAAGTCCAAAATGGCTTTTTAATCAATGATAAACTTCCTAGAGAGACTTATAAAAAACTTTGTGAAGTTTTAGGTATTAAATACGATCCTTTAAATAAGTTTTCCCCATTTGCTTTTTTTAATGAGTTCAATAAGGCTATTCCAGCAATTGCTTTAGAAACACAACGTGTATCATCTCAAGACATAGCTATATATAAAAGGGATGTAGAAGATGCAGATAAAATTTACTTTTATGGTTGGAATGATAATACCAAAGATGGTGGGCAAGTTACAGAAAAAAATCTTTTAAAGACACGAGAGTATTTGGGTTATAAAGCCTATGAATGGTGTCGAAAGAAAAATATTAGCAGTCGATGGACTGACCGAGAAGAATATGCAAAAGAAGCAGTATTCAGATTGTAAATATTATAAAATTCAACTAGGAAATCATTTGTTACAAAAAAAATAATTTTAGGCATATAGATAGCAAACTGGTTAAATTTAAATCAAAATATCTTAAATGTCATGTTTTTATCTCATTATTCCCGCTTATTTCTGCATATTCAAGTGAATTTGACCCAAGGTATAGGGTTGCAGTAATACTCTCTTAGACGCTCTCTGCGTCACATCTAGACGCTACAAACTTCCACTGTCATAGCTTTTATAATAAAATCATCCCAATGCTCAACATATAGTGGTTGAGCGGTTACCTGTGTACTAGATATAGAAAAAGAACTAGGTGGCCGCCTAGTTCCCTTTCATTCAAATCTAGAACACAACAAACCTTTAAGTGAGAGACGGAGATCAAAAATGTCACTCTTAAAAGCGTTAAACGAAGTGTTGAAGTTTAGAATTACATCTTATTCAAAATTTAGTCAAGCTGAATTTCGTTCGAGATGCTCATTCAAAAAGCCTCGTGATTATAGCGAAAAGCAAATCGAATTGAAATGCTTTACCTATATTAATGCTAGTTTAATTTCACGAGTATGACACTATAGTGATCAAAGTCTCTCTGTAATAAGAGGATTCCATTATGGAATTTTTAGACTTTGGTGATATGCCAAAAATGACTCCAATTATCGGGAAACTCCCGAAATTGGGTACAAATAAAGCTGAAATCTTAATGTTTTTATTGTCTGGTGATCAGCCGACAAATAAACAAATGGGTAACAAGCTTGATTGTGTTAGTTCAGCAGCCCGTATTTGTGAATTAAGGCAAGATGGGTGGTTAATTGAAGCACACAAAATCCCTTATCGAACAGAAATGGGGAAAGATGTTTATTATTGCAAATACTATATTATGAATTTGCAAGATGTTTTAACACATCCAAGGGTGCAACAATTTATTGAATGGCATCGTAAACGTAAGCAATAATTTAGGTAAAAAGCATCGTAAGATGCTTTTTATTTGTCTAAAAAAAAGAGTCCACGCTATCTAATGGTGGACTCTAGTCTTAAATTTAAGAATAAAAGGGTAGTTAGTCTTCCTTACCCAAAACTTCTTCTCGGTATTTTACAACTTCTTCTGCTTTTAGATTCTTCAAGTGATATTTGATCAGAGCATGTAGTACATCTAATTCTTTCATCAAAAGTTTTTTTCAAAGACGAGTTTTATCTAAGATTTCTTGATACTGAATTTTTAGCCATCACAAATTATATAAACCCATATTCAGGGTTGTTGTTCTAGATATCCTATTTAACATAATATACATTATGCGAAATTGTGGCAAATCCATCTCTGGTCAATCGACAAATCAATATTTCATGTGTATACATATGCTTAGTCAATTTTAAAGAAAATCGATTATGGATAATCAAAAAAGAATTCATGCTTTCACGGATGATATATTAGGTACAAGTGATGCAATTGAGCTCTCAAACAGAATTCAATCTAAAGACATCTCAATTGATGAAGTTTTAAGAGCTACGATTGAACGCGCAAAATTCGTAAATCCTCTGCTAAATGCAATTGAATTCGAAAACTTCGAACAAATACTTAAATCGCCTACTTTTAAACCAAATCAGATTTTTTCTGCAATCCCTACATTTATTAAGGATAATCTGGATCTTATTGGTTTTCCTACGCAACAAGGATCAACATCGTTCAAATCCAAGGAAAAGATCAAAAATTCTAAAATTACTCAACAAATGTTAGATACAGGCTTAATTGCACTGGGTAAATCCAAAATGCCTGAATTTGGCTTAAATGCTTCAACAGAATTTAAGTCTGGGGATTACACACGCAATCCTTGGCATACTGATTATTCGTGTGGAGCTTCTTCAGGTGGAGCTGCGGCACTCGTTGCATCAGGCGTAGTACCAATTGCACATGCAAATGATGGTGGTGGTTCGATACGAATTCCTGCAGCAAATTGCGGTTTAGTCGGTTTAAAGCCGACACGTGGTCGTTGGTATCCAAATGAAGGTTCGCAGTATTTACCAATTGACCTTGTTTCAGATGGTGTTTTAACACGTTCTGTGCGTGATACCGCGTTTTTCTTTGCTGAAATGGAAAAACAATATAAGCCAAAAAAATTACCCGAAATTGGCTTAATCCAGCATCCATCCAGCAAACCTTTACGGATTGGTCTTGTTTATGATTCATTGCAAACCAATACTGATGCTAAGACCCGTCAAACTGTTGAGTCTACTGCTCAATTACTCAGGAATTTAGGTCATCATATTGAAGAATTTTCACTTCCTATTCCAGATTCGTTTGTAGATGATTTCAGCCACTATTGGGGTTTTTTATCATTTATGATTCAACAGTTTGGAAAACCGCTACTTAGCAAAGATTTTAACGTGAATGAGTTAGATCATCTAACAGTTGGGCTTGCAAACTTGTACAAGAAAAATTTCTATAAAACCCCTTTATTTTTATACCGTTTAAAGCAAATCCAACGCATCTATCAACAAATCTTCCAACAATATGATGTCATCCTTTCGCCAGTTTTAGCGCATGTTTCGCCTCAAATTGGATATCTTTCACCTCACCTCGAATTTGATGTTTTATTTGAGCGTTTAAGGAATTATGTGGCATTCACACCTATTCAAAATATCGCAGGTGCTCCAGCGATATCATTGCCGATGGGTATGACCAAATTAGATTCAAGACCGATAGGTATTCAGCTTTCTGCTGATTTGGGACAAGAACGTTTACTGATAGATCTCGCTTATCAGCTTGAACAGATACAACCTTTTAAAAAAATATTCGATTAAATTCATACGCTAAGGATCATTAATCAAATTCTTGATGATCCTTATCAACAATACTCAGTGCTTGTTTATCACTTTTTATGCATAATATATATATAAATGTGATTTAGAGATTTGTATGGATTTAACGAAGCATTCTGTGGAACGAATCATCCCAGCTTGGAAATGGTTAAAAAAATACAATACTCAAGATTTTAAATCTGATCTTCTTGCATCTGTGATCGTGCTTGCAATGCTTGTACCACAAGGCATGGCATATGCCATGATTGCAGGATTACCTCCAATTATGGGGTTATATGCCAGTATTATCCCTATGATTGCTTATGCATTGATTGGAGGGAGTACTACCCTTTCAATTGGTCCAGTTGCATTAATCTCTATGATGACTTTTGCCACGCTACAGCCATTATATGAAGTGGGTTCACCAGTCTATATTCAAGCTGCGTATTTGCTAGCAGTAATGGTTGGCATAATTTCATTTTTATTGGGATTATTCAGATTTGGTTTTTTGATTCGTCTCATTAGCCATCCTGTGATTAAGAGTTTTATCATTGCTTCAGCCGTCTTAATTGCATTAGGTCAAATAAAATTTATTCTTAATATTCCATTGCAATCCAGTAATTTAATCGAATTTTTTACGAGTTTGGCTCAATATATTTCTTTATATGATTTGGCCAGCTTATCTTTGGGTTTAGCTTCAATTTTAGCGCTCATTTATTTACCACAATTACTTAAAATTCCAGCATTTTCAAATCATCAAAAATTAATGCAATTAGTACAAAAAGCATTACCGTTATGCTTAGTGCTATTTTCAATCTTACTGGTTCAATCCTTTGATTTAACTGTCTATGGAATTAAAACAGTAGGTGAAATTCCAAGTGGATTACCTCCTATTCAAATGCCGTACTGGACATGGGACATGGTGAAAATACTGCTTCCTGGTGCAGCAATGATCGCTATGGTGAGTTTCGTTGAATCTATTTCGATCGCGCAAGCTACGGCTTTTCAATCACGTAGCAATTTGAACAGTAATCAAGAGCTTGTTGCACTCGGTGTTGCAAATTTTGGCGCTGGAATCAGTGGCGCATTTCCTGTCACTGGTAGCTTATCACGCACAGTGGTCAATGCTGATGCTGGTGCTAAAACACCTATGGCTGGCGTTTTATCCTCCCTACTTATTATTGTGGTCAGTCTATATTTTACAAGCCTATTTGAATATTTACCTTTAGGAGTATTGGCTGCAACAATCATTGTGTCGATATGGAAACTTGTTGAAATTAAACCCTTTATAGAGGCTTGGAAATATTCCAAAGCAGATGGTTTAGCAATGGCTCTTACATTTTTAGGGGTGCTGTGTGTAGATATTACAACAGGCTTAATGGTGGGTATTATTTCAACATTTGTGTTGCTGTTATGGAGAATTAGTCGTCCACATATTGCAGTGATTGGTCTCGTTGAAGGTACGCAGCATTTTAGAAATATTTCAAGACACCAGGTTATTACCAGTAAAAGGCTCGTTTCGGTGAGAATTGATGAAAATTTGAGTTTTCTCAATGCAAACACCCTGAAGGAATTTATTATTTCAGAAGTTAGCGAACATGATGAGCTTCAACATGTTGTCATTAACTGTTCCAGTATCAGTAATATTGACTACTCAGCTTTAGAGACTCTTGAGGAAATGAATTCTGAGTTATCTAAACTCAATATTCAACTACACTTAAGCGAAGTCAAAGGTCCTGTTATGGATCGCTTAAATTCAACCAACTGGATACAACATCTGACAGGTAAAATATACCTCACTCATTTCCAAGCAGTATATGAATTAGACCCGCATTTCAGTGAAAATAAATCATCTTTTGCATAAGAATTTGATATTCTTAAGTAAGAATTATCAAAAAAAATCCAGTGATTTGATTCACTTAATTTTTATTATGAATAAGTTTTATATTTAAAATCATTTTTAAGTATAGAATACCCGACTTATTTATCCGATTTTAAGCCAGACTCGGCATTATTAGGTTCAGTTATGTTCACTGCTCTAGCACGTTTGAGTTTAGTCACCAAAATCCTTATCGCCATTATTCTGGGCGTTTTGGTGGCTATATTTTTCCCTCAAGTTGCACCACAATTAAGTTTGCTGGGTGATTTATTTATTAAAGCCCTTAAATCTGTTGCACCAATCCTTGTTTTTGTTTTGGTCCTTTCTTCGATTGCAAACTTTAAAGTTGGTGATAGCAGCAGTGCGAAAATCAAACCCATTATGATGATGTATGCCGTAGGTATGTTTTTATCTGCGTTAACTGCTGTCGTTGTGAGTAATTTATTTCCAAGCACTCTTTTCCTAGATGTCGCTGCGCAAGCTGATTTACAGCCACCTGGCAGCTTGACTGAAATTCTTAAAAATTTATTACTCAGTTTTGTTGCGAATCCTATCGTTGCATTAAGTGAAGCAAACTTTATTGGGATTTTGGGTTGGGCTGTTGCACTTGGTATAGCATTTCGTCATGCCACAGACACCACAAAACAGTGTCTGACGGATGCTGCGAATGCCGTGAATCACGTGATTCGTCTTGTCATCAGTTTTGCACCTTTCGGTATTTTTGGACTTGTTGCAGTGACTTTTGCAGATGCAGGTCTTAAAACCTTAGCAAGTTATGCACAATTATTGTCTGTTCTATTAGGGACTATGTTCTTTGTTGCACTTGTAATTAACCCAATTATGGTGGCATTTGTTACGCGTTCAAATCCTTATCCATTGGTTATTCAATGTCTACGTGAAAGTGGGATCACCGCATTTTTCACCCGTAGTTCAGCAGCAAATATTCCGGTGAACTTGGATCTTGCCAAGCGTTTGGGCGTGAATGAATCGACAGCGAGTGTAGCAATCCCGTTGGGAGCTGCAATTAATATGGCGGGCGCATCAGTAACGATTACTGTATTAACATTAGCAGCGGTGAATACACTTGGTATTTCCGTTGACTTTACTACAATGCTTGTTCTTTCTGTTGTGGCTACTGTTTCTGCCTGCGGTGCTTCAGGTGTAGCGGGTGGTTCACTGTTATTGATTCCTGTCGCTTGTGGGCTCTTCAATATCTCACCTGATGTGGCTATGCAAGTCGTAGCAATAGGTATGGTGATCAGTGTTCTACAAGATTCAACTGAAACAGCCCTCAACTCATCTACAGATGTATTGTTTACTGCTGCGGTTGATCGCGCTCCTTCAAAATAATATATTCATGGCATAAACTTTTAGAATGAAAGATATGCCATTTCAATTCCTTCCAAACTGGGTACAATTTGGGGCTTTCATGCTTGCAGTAAATGCAGGCATGATCAACGTTTTGGGTCTCATTTCTCTATTACATCAGTCAGTTTCACATATGACAGGCAATGCAAGTCTGCTTGCGATCGGTCTTATTGACCATGATTTCAAAGCTGTATTTTTTCTGATTCTTATTATCCTGAGTTATGTTTTAGGCTCTAGTTTTAGCGGTCTGATATTGGGGAATAGTCAATTTAAACTCGGACGCAGATATGGTCTACCATTGAGTTTAGTGACTTTTTTTATTCTGCTCTGTTGGGTATTTATTCCCTACTATCCTCATTATGCGCTGCTATGGGCATGTTGTGCGATGGGTGTACAAAATGCCATGGTAAGTCATTATAAAGGTGCGATTATTCGCACGACTCACCTTTCTGGTGTCTTAACCGATCTTGGTTTAGCATTTGGATATTTTGTAAGAGGTCTTACAACGGAATCCAGAAAAGTTATTTTGCATTTAGTGATTTTATTTGGTTTTATTATTGGCAGTACTGTTGCGGCATTCAGCTATCCTTATTTACAATTAGAAGCATTTTTAATTCCTACAGGTTTAAGTTTTTTACTGACCCTGATCTATTGGATTTTATATTTCCGTCATTGTTATTTTCAAAAATCGTAGTTGGTATTACTCATGGTAAAAAATGCCTTGCAAGCACAATTGCTCAAAGCTGGTTTAGTCGATCAAAAAAAGGCTAAAAAACTTTCTAAACAAGCTGTGCATGAGCAACGCACGGGTCAAAGCAACGAAGCTGAGATTAAAGCTAAAATTGAACAAGATTTAAAGCAAAAACTAGAAAAAGATCAGAATCTTAATCTTGAAATCAAACGCCAGCAAGATGAAAAAGCATTACGTGCAGCAGTAGTGCAAATGATTGGTCAACATAAAATCAAAGATATTGATGGTGAAATCAGCTACCAGTTCGTTGATGAAAATAAAATCAAGAAAATTTATATTAATCAACAAGTTTACAATGCACTCGTGGCAGGCACATTAGTCATCGCTAAAGATCAAGCCGGTTATGCAGTTCTACCAAGAGCGCTATCTGAGCGGATTAATGAAAAAGTCGAAGGATTTATTATTGTGAATAATGCTGAGAAAAATGAAGCTATTACAGATGAGGAAGATCCATATGCAGCTTATGTTATTCCAGATGATTTAATGTGGTAAATTACTCTAAAGCCTAATTTATTAGGCTTTTTTTACGCTTAATGTGTGATTCAGATTGCGGTGTAGCAGGTATAAATTCACGATTAAGATGCTTTAAGTCATATTGCTGCTTCCAACCATCACGAGATGAGTCTATCAATTTTCTGCGCTCGCCTTCTATTCTCTAATTCGATTTTTTTTCAATTGATGGTATTTGGGGGAGCTCAAAAAAATAATGGATTGATTTTCTCATATTATTTTTTCATTTTCAAAATGCTGAAAAATGAAAAAGCTCAATAATGCTTCTTTCAGGACCTTTCGTGTAGGTTAAGAATACAGTGAGATTGAGAATGAAAAAAAATCTGGTTACAAGATAAGCTTTATAATTTAAAAATGTAATGACGATAATCTAGGAAATTTTATAGTGTGACTTAATTCACATTAATTTTATTTAAAATAGAAGTTCATAAAATTTATTTCAAGTAATTAATTTAATCTATTCTGTTTGATAAACGTTAACTCTAATAAATTTAATAACTTAAACCATTAAGCTAATACCAATTCATTTAGAGGTGATCAAGTTGGACAGATTAAATTTTGTAACTCAAATCCAAGAATGGTCAGATCAATTTCCTTGGTTAGAGATGTTGACCTCTCTGAGCATTCTTATTCTCATTGCATTTATCGCAAATTTTATTGCTAAACAAGTGGTCGTCCGTGGTATTCGCAAAATTATTAGCAAACTACGTTTTAGTTATAGTGATGTCTTAGCGGAACATAGCGTTATTCGAAGAATTGCAAACATTGTCCCAGCATTGGTGATTATGAATGGAATTGTGACGGTTCCTCACCTGTCTGAAAAAGTCATTACATTGATTCAGATGTTTGCACAAGCCTTCATTTTCTTAACCATTGCCTTGGCAATTAGTCAGCTTCTCACCATTTTTAATATTATTTATCAACGTAATCCTAAATCTCACAATAAGCCAATTAAGGGTTATTTACAGTTAGTTAAACTCATTATTTTTGTTGTTTGTGCACTGATGGTCATAGGAACATTTCTTAAAAAAGATGTTTTCACGCTTTTGGCAGGTTTCGGGGCAATGGCAGCAGTGCTCATGCTGGTTTTCCAAAATACAATTCTATCTCTAGTGGCTTCAGTTCAAATCTCTTCATATGACATGGTTCGGATTGGTGATTGGATTGAAATGCCAACCTTAAATGCGGATGGCGATGTCATTGATATGTCATTACATACGGTGACCGTACAAAACTTTGATAAGACCTATACCACTATTCCGACCAATCGTTTGGTGACAGATACTTTTAAGAACTGGCGAGGTATGCAAGAGCAAGGTGTTCGTCGTATTAAACGTGCACTCTATATCGATCAAAATAGTGTTCACTTCTTATCTGCAATGGAATACAGCAAACTTAAAGAATTTCTGATTTTAGAAAAGTATCTGGATGAGAAACAAACTGAGTTAAAAAACTTTAATCAGCAATACGCAAATAATGGGGTCAATAACCAACGTCGTTTAACCAATTTAGGAACATTCCGCGCATATATTGAATACTATTTAAAAAATCATCCAGGTATTGCACAAAATCAGTCCTTAATCGTTCGTCAATTACAACCGACAGGTGAAGGTTTGCCTATAGAAATTTATGCTTTTACAAATACGACAGCATGGGTGGCTTATGAGGCGATCCAATCCGATATTTTTGATCATCTTTTGGCGATTCTTCCTGAGTTTGGATTAAAAATATTCCAGATTCCTTCTGGGAATGATTTCAAGATTCCTCAAGACACAGTAAACTGAGTTTTGATTAGATGAATTAAGATTAGTCGTATGCTGCAGTGGTTTGAAAGACTCGTTGATCCATATCCATCCAAAGATTTAAATCAGCCCTTGCCGAAGAAATTTTTTCCATTTGTTTGGCAAGCAGCATCAGGAGTTAAGCGCTATCTCTTGGTGTTGGTGTTATTTACTGCAGCAACAGCTTCATTTGAAGCTATTTTCTTCTCTCAAATTGGTCATTTAGTTGATTGGTTGTCCGCATCGACGCCTCAAAATTTTCTCGAAAATAACCAAACAAATCTGATGATTTTGTCTGGTTTTCTACTTGCTAATATTTTCTTTGCAAGTTTGCAATCAATCATAAGGCATCAGATATTATTCAGCAGCTTTCCAATGCGCTTGCGTTGGCGTTTTCACAATTTATTACTTCTTCAAGGCTTGGACTTTTTTCATAATGATTTTGCAGGTCGATTGTCAGCTAAAGTCATGCAAACTTCACTTGCAGTTCGTGAATTTTGGGTAATTTTGGGGGATATCGTTACTTATGTGGTGATTTATTTTATTACCATCAGTGTGGTTTTAGGAAACGTCTCCCCTCTTCTCCTTATTCCCCTGATGGCATGGCTGATTTTATTCATTGGCGCGGCATCCTTCTTTATCCCGCGACTTGGAAAAATTTCAAAAAAGCAGGCTGATGCACGCGCGGTGATGACTGGTCGTGTGACTGATGCTTATACAAATATACAAACAGTAAAATTGTTTGCACATGCTGGTCGTGAAAGCCAATATGCCAAAGAGTCTATGCAACTTTTTATGAAGACGGTGTATACCCAGATGCGTCTGGGAACTGCTTATGAAATTAGCATTAATCTACTGACCGCAATTTTATTCTTTGGCGTTTTAGGTACAGCAGTTTGGCTTTGGTTTATTGGTGAAGCAAACATCGGTGTGATCGCCGCAACGACAGCCATGATTTTAAAGCTGAATAGTATGGCTTCTTTTATGATGTGGCAAACTTCAGCCTTATTTGAAAATATTGGTACCATCCAAGATGGGATGACCACGCTAGCCAAACCAATAGCAATTCAAGACAAAGAAGCTGCACTGCCACTCGAGGTACACTCTGGTGCGATTAAATTTGATAATGTGAGCTTTGCATATAATCAAAAAAATGTTATTAATCACTTGAATTTAGAAATTAAACCGGGTGAAAAAATTGGAATTGTCGGTCGGTCTGGTGCTGGAAAATCGACACTGATCCAACTACTACTTCATTTTTATCAAACCCAACAAGGTAAAATTTATATCGATGGCCAAGCGATTGATGAAGTCACCCAAGATAGTTTAAGAAAAAACATTGCTCTCGTGACGCAGGATACTTCTTTGCTGCATCGAAGTGTTGCTGAGAATATTAAATATGGTCGACCTGAAGCGACTGATGAAGAAATGTATGAAGCTGTCCGTAAAGCTCGAGCAGAAGAGTTTATCCCTCAGCTTACAGATCTACGTGGTCAGACAGGATATGACGCTTATGTGGGTGAACGTGGTGTAAAATTATCTGGTGGGCAAAGACAGCGTATAGCAATTGCACGGGTATTCCTAAAAGATGCTCCAATTTTGATTTTAGATGAAGCAACCAGCGCACTCGATTCAGAAGTGGAGGCTGCGATTCAGGCAAGCCTTGATGACTTGATGGAAGGTAAAACGGTAATTGCAATTGCACACCGCCTTTCAACAATTGCTCAAATGGATCGATTAATTGTTTTGGATCAAGGAAATATCGTAGAACAAGGATCTCACGATGAGCTGATTCAACAGAATGGAATTTATGCCCAACTTTGGCAACGCCAAACGGGTGGATTTTTAGTTGAACAAAAAGTGAAAGACAAGGAATTAGACGAAGATGCTTTATCTTGATGATTTAAAAGTGGGTGATCAGTTTAAAAGTCGTGAATATGAGTTAACACTCGAAGAAATTAAAGAATTTGCACAAAAATACGACCCTCAAGTCTTTCATACTGATGAAGAGGCTGCGAAAGATCATCCTATTTTTCAAGGTATCGCAGCCAGTGGTTGGCAAACGTCAGCCATTACCATGCGTCTTTGGACTGAATGTTTTCCAATTGCCAAGGGGCTTATCGGTTCAGAGTCAAGCTTAAGATGGCCAAAACCAGCTCGTGCTGGTGATCGTTTGCATGTGGAAGTTGAAATTGTTGCTATCAATCCTTCAAAAACAAAGCTAGATCGCGGAATTGTGAGTTATGTCACACAAACAAAAAATCAGCATGGTGATGTTTTGTTGATTTCAACCACAAAAATTGTCGTTTTTAAGGCTTAAACATCGGTTTCACACTAGATTTGTCCGACAAAATTGGTATTTTCTATCTGGAATTTATGTCAGTATTATTTTCACCAAAAATTATGAAAAAAATTGTGTAAAGCAATGGATCGCACATGAAAACAGTTTCAGTTCGCCCAGATTTAGGCATTCCAGGTGTTTACGGACTCTTACTTTTAGATGTTGTTTCTCGTTGGGGTTATAGTGCTGAGTCGCTATTCGCTCCCTTTGGATTCACCAACGAGCAACTTGCCGATCCTGAATTTAGAATTCCACTACATGTAGCGAATGAGATGATTATTCTCGCGCGCAAAATGACAGGTGAAAGTTCTCTTGGTTATCATCTTGGAAACCAAATGCGGATTTCTATCCATGGTTTTATTGGCTATGCCATTATGACCTCGAATGAGATTACTGATGCACTTATTTTAGCCAATCGCTTTATACAACTGCGTATGCCTTTTCTGCAATTTCATTTCTCGACATTTACAGAACAAGTTTCTTTGCAGTTACAATGTGATATTGATCTTGAACCGCTGAGAACTGAAATTGTCATGGCTTTAACTTTTGGTGTCATTACAATGGCAAAAGCACTTACAGGCATTAATGATTTGTATGGCGAAATTAATTTTGACTTCCCGAAACCTGAAGGCTTTGACAAATACATCAGTCGTCTACATCCCAAAACGATTATTCATTTTGACCAGACTCATTTTCTTGCCAGTTTCGATAAAAGTTATTTAGGCCTGAAGATGGTTAACGCAGATCCGATTGCCAGTCAAATTGCAATTAATCAGTGTGAAGCAGAACTATCAGAGCTTGGAGAACGCCGTCGAATTTCAATGCGTGTTCGCGATATTTTGACACATTCTGAACAGCACTATTTAAGTATTGAAAATGTGGCAGATCGCCTGCATATGTCTGATCGTACACTGAAACGTCAGTTGGCTGCAGAAGGAACTTCTTTTTCAACCTTAGTGGATGAAGTTCGATATCGTCATGCAACCTCCCTACTGTCACGTACTGACTATTCACTTGAACAAATCGCAGATGAACTCGGTTATTCAGATGTTGCGAATTTCAGTCGTGCATTTAAACGTTGGAGTGGTCGAAGTCCAAGCAGTTGGCGTAAAGATCCATATTTATAGAACTTTCGTTTTTAAATAAAACACTGTATAACACAAGAAAATTTTTCAAATCGAATTGAGGAGTCGTGATGAATCATCCTTCAGAGCTTAAATATGCTCGCACACACGAATGGGTACGTATTGAAGGTGATCTCGTTGTTACTGGGATCTCAGATCACGCACAAGATGCATTGGGTGATCTTGTCTATGTAGAAGCACCTGAAGTAGGTCGTGAATTGACTGCTGGTGAACAAGCGGGTGTAGTTGAGTCTGTGAAAACAGCTTCTGATATTCATGCTCCTGTAAGTGGTGTAGTTGTAGAAATTAATGAAAATCTAGAAGATGATCCAGATTTTGTAAATGATGATCCCTATGGCAAAGGCTGGATCTACAAAATTAAACCATCTAATTTGGCAGATGTAGAACAACTTCTCTCAAATACAGATTATGAATCAGGTTTGTGATATTTATGACCAGTCTACGGACTGGTTTTTTATTTATACATTTTCGGATGAATGGCTCACTTTTTGATGTAATTTTCATGTAATTTGATTATAATTAATTCAACTTCTCTCCCTACTTCATTGCTGACCAAAACCAAAAATAATTTTATTTGGCACAGATTGAAGCTTTTAATGGTTCAATATTTCAAGGTTGTCTATGTCTTCTATACATGCTGAGCATCTATGGAATAAATCTTTTATTCTGTGTCTAATTAATAACTTATTTATTTTCATCTTCTATTTTGCTCAGACAACGATATTGCCAATTTATATTCTTAATGATTTAAATGGTAATATTACCCAAGCTGGGCTTGCACTGACTTTATTTCTAGCTTCATCGATCGCAATACGACCGTTTACCGGTCTCATTATCGAGAAGATTGGGCTTAAAAAAGCACTTTATATCTCTGAGTCATTTTTTGTACTGCTCTCTTTCGCTTATATCTTTGCTGATAATCTAACCCTATTACTGGTCATTCGGTTACTACAAGGAATTTGGTTCAGTATTTTGACCACTGCCATGATACCAATCGTCAATGACTTCATTCCAAATCAGCGTAAAGGTGAAGGCATGGGCTATTTTGTCATGTCAGTCAATCTTGCCATTGTACTAGGACCCATGTTGGGCTTGATTCTCATTCAACCATGGGGATATATTCCAGTGGCTACACTTTTAGCTGCAATTGTTTTTATTGGTTATTTGTTCTGCTTTTTGATTCCGATCCAGACACAATTTCAAACTGTTAAGCGCAAAACAAAAATTAGTGTTCATGATTTTGTTGAGATTAAAGCTTTACCTGTTGCGATGATGGCGATGCTCATCTCATTTTCTTATGCAAGTATCATGTCTTTTATCTCGACATATGCTGAATCAAAAAATTTATTGACCTATGCGAGCTTATTCTTTGCTGTTTTTGCAATTTCCATGATGATTCTAAGACCCTTCACAGGAAAGTTATATGACTCTAAGGGTCCTGCCTACGTTGTCTATCCAGCGATTGTGAGCTTTAGCATTGGGCTATTCATTCTAAGCCAAATTCATTCTGCTGCCGGATTATTGATATCTGCTGTCTTTATTGGTATAGGCTTTGGGTCTGCTCAGCCATGTCTCCAAACGCAAGCCATTCAAGCTGTAGCACGTGAACGAGTTGGACATGCGAGTTCAACTTTTTACACCTTTTACGATATTGGCATCGCATTAGGTTCTTTTATTCTAGGTATTGTGATCACACACTATCAGTATTCGATTGCATATATATTATGCGCGATATTGACGCTTTTGAGCTTGCTGTTTTACCGCTTCGTTGTTCAAACTAAAGTTAAAGCGGTCTAGATAGCTAAAAATTTGTCCAAAAAAAAGCCTTCAGATGAAGGCTTTTTTATTTAATTAGCTCTCTGCATCTTCATCAAACATACTGAAGGTTTGTGAAGAGGTTTCAGCATTCTCTCGGACGCGTGTACTTTTTAGCTTAATCTGTAGACGTAATTCATTTTTAGAGTCAGCATTACGAATGGCTTCATCATAACTGATCGCACCTTCGTTATATAAATCAAATAATGCTTGGTCAAATGTTTGCATACCAAGTTCTCGCGACTTGGTCATAATTTCTTTCAACTCATGAAAGTTACCTTTCAAAATCAAATCAGAAACTAAAGGTGTATTTAGCATGACTTCTACAGCAGCTCTACGTCCGACACCATCTTCAGTTCGAACTAAACGTTGAGAAATAATGGCTTTCATATTTGATGAAAGATCCATAAGCAACTGATTGCGCCGTTCTTCAGGAAAAAAGTTGATAATTCGATCCAAGGTTTGATTGGCATTATTCGAATGTAACGTGCCTAAGCACAGATGACCAGTCTCTGCAAAAGCGATCGCATGCTCCATGGTCTCCGTATCACGGATTTCGCCAATTAAAATTACATCTGGTGCCTGACGAAGTGTATTTTTAAGCGCATTATGCCATGAGTGACAGTCCACTCCGACTTCTCGGTGAGTGACCATTGATTTTTTATGTTTATGCACGTATTCAACTGGATCTTCTACAGTAATGATGTGCCCTGCTGAGTTCTCATTACGGTAATCAATCATGGCAGCAAGTGAAGTAGATTTACCCGATCCAGTGCCACCAACCACTAGAATTAAACCTCGCTTTTCCATTACCACATCTTTCAATGTTTCTGGTAATTTCAACTTTTCAAAGTTTGGAATTTCAGAGGTAATGGTACGAATGACCATCCCTACATTAAGTTGCTGTTGAAAAACATTCACGCGAAAGCGCGATACATCTGGGACATTAATGGCAAAATTACATTCTAATTCACTCTCAAATTCTGCTCTTTGTTTTTCATTCATTAAGCTATAAGCGAATAGTTTTGTTTTTTCTGCAGTCAAAGCTTGAGAACTTAAAGGCTTCATTGAACCTTGATGTTTCATACTTGGAGGAAAATCAGCTGAAATAAATAAATCTGATCCCTCATGGTCAAAAACGCTTTTAAGCAATCTGAACATGAATTGCCGAGCTTCGCTAAGTAATTCATTACTGAACATTAATTTCCCCAAGTTATAAATATTAAATACTTAAAATACTAATAGAAATATAAGGTTATTTCAGCTGTTTCATCAAATATTTAATGCTTTAAACAAACATTCAAATCTTAAAGGCAAAAAAAAAGAACCCATATTTCATGGGTTCTTTTTTACGAATTATATTAGGAGAGTTGTTGAGCAACATCCAAAATCAATTGCTCTGTACTTAACCAACCCAAGCATCCATCAGTCACTGATTGACCATAAGTCATGTGATCAGAAATTTTCTGATTGCCATCGACTAAAAAGCTTTCTAGCATGACGCCACGGACTTGTGTTTGAGGTCGTTCATTCACAATACGCTTTAATACAGCAGGTTGATTCAATGGATTTTTAGCACTATTCCCATGGCTACAATCAATAATCAAAGCTGGTAATACATGGTTATTGTTTTCTTGAATCTTTTTAATTTCAGCGAATTGGTAATTTGTACCCTGATTCGATCCACGTAAGATCAAATGTGCGTGCGGATTACCCTTTGAAGATAAAATGCTTGGACCACCATCTTGACTTAAACCAAGAAATTGATGCGGTTGTGAAGCGGACTGAATGGCATCCAATGCAATTTGGATTGATCCATCTGTACCATTTTTGAACCCAATGCTATAAGGCATATGGCTAGATATTTCACGGTGAATTTGCGATTCGCTTGTTCTCGCCCCAATCGCGCCCCATGAAATCAAATCATCAAAATATCCTGTTGCCATTGGGCTTAAGATTTCTGTGGCCAACGGCAAACCCATTTCAGCAATTTGAATGAAGAGTGATCTAGACTGTTCAAGTCCTTTTTGCATATCTGCTGAACCATTTAAATCTGGATCATACAAGAAGCCTTTCCATCCTACAGTGGTGCGAGGTTTTTCAATATAAGTACGCATCACGATGAAAATCTGATCTTTGACTTGTTCTTGCAGTTGTTTTAATTTTTGTGCGTATTCGAGGGTTGCTTTAGGATCATGAATCGAACATGGACCAGTAATGACCAATAAACGTGGATCATGACCCGCTAAAATGTCTTGTATTGTTTGGCGATGTTGACGAATTTGAAGTGAAACTATCGGACTAACAGGTAAAGTTGATTTTAGTTCTAATGGTAAGCTTAATTTTTTTTCTAAAGTATGTTGAGCCGTGGTTATAAGCTGAGAATTAATTGCATTCATCTTGAATTCCTTTGGGCAGCAATTGCCCTATCTTTTATTTGAGCGTGAGGTGTCTATTGGCTGGGTTTTGTTCTTGACTAAAATAGAACCAATAACCGTTGCTAAAATAAAAAGTATTCAATGTTTTCATGAGATGCTCCTATATTTGTTGAGATGAAAAAAAACCTGATTGGTGTTGCCAATCAGGTATAAACTTGATGGGCAACATTTTTGTTGCCCGAACACGTCTAGGCAACTAGATGTTAAATTGCCAAAAATAATAATAAGCGTTAGTAATCAAGTGTGTCGTTTTCATCAAATTATCTAAAATATAACCCTTAAAAGTAAAATACGCATAAATAAACTGATTGACAAGCAATTTATATAAAAAATATCGTTATATCAATCATAACTCAAATATATCAATGGTTTATTGCTTATCTGTAGGAAGCCAATCTTTTATAGCACATACTTGTTTGAGCATCAGTTGCTCAGCCTCAGACTTACAAATCGCTTGGCTAAATAAAAAGCCTTGACCATATGCACAGCCAACATCCTGAAGACTTAAGAGCTGTTGGCATGTTTCGACACCTTCTGCGATCACATCCAATGACAGAATAGGTCCGAGCTTAGCAATGCCCTCTACAATTGAATTGATTGACTTCTCCTCATTCATTCGATTCACAAAAGCATAATCAATCTTGAGACAGTCGACAGGATAATCTCTTAAATGCGTCATTGAAGAATGACCGGTTCCGAAATCATCCAATGAGATTCGAAGACCATAATTTTTGAGCTTTTGTAGTGCTCGAATCACAAATTCTACTCCACGCTCAGACAGAATATGTTCTGTAATCTCAACCTCGATTAAATGAGCAGGAATTTGATGTCGTTCTAAACGTTGAATTAACAATTCTGCATAATTGTCACGCATGAATTCAACTGGAGAGGCATTAATTGAGATCGGTACAAGTTGAACGCCCTTAGACATCCAATCTGCCATGTCACTGAAAATCTTTTGATGCATGATTTCACTGATTTTACTGGCCAGCTCATAATCGTTAAACGCTTCTGAGATTGAAGCTGGATAATGAAGTTGCTGCTGTGTATCATGCCAACGCATCAAAGCCTCAAATCCGATTAGCTGACAGTTATCTAAGCGAACCTTAGGTTGATAATACGGTTCGATTAAATTGTCCTGTATGATATAGCGAGCAGTATCAAGTTGTTGCATCTTCTTTTCAGCAAGTGCAAACATTTCGTCATCATACATACGATACCCACCACGACCTTTTTCTTTAAGATCATTTAGAGCGGTATCCGCACATTTCATCAATCCGAATACATCTTGAGCATCTTTAGGATAAATGGCACATCCAATACTCATCCCACTATTAATCACTTTTCCTGCATAAGTGATGGGGGCAATATTTTGTTTAAGCACTTTCTGTGTGGTTTGATGTAATTCTTCTTCTGAGGTCATCCCTGGGACAATAATTGCAAATTCATCTCCACCTAAACGTGAAACAATACACTTGCGATCCAAACTCTTTTGCAGACGTTTAGATAAGACTTTAAGTAGATGATCTCCAGCAGGATGACCTAAAGTATCGTTAATGTTTTTAAAATGATCGAGATCAATAAACATCATACCAATAAGTGTTTTTTCACGATTTGCTTGTGAAATCGCCGCTTTTAATTTATTTTTGAAGGCACGACGATTCATCAGACCAGTCAGATCATCATATTCACTGCTGATTTTTAGTTTAGCTTCGGCAACACGTTGACGGGTAATATCACGTGATACACAGAGAATACTGGTCGTATTTCCTTGTTCATCATGCACAGGTGTTAAAATATTATCCCAATACATCACGGTATCGCCGTGTGTGCTCATCCCCGCAAAACGGGCATTCTTCCCTCGAGCTGCTGTTTTAATCGCTTTTGCCCCCTGTTCACGTACTTCAGGTGGTAACAGCGTTAACCAATCCATTCCAAATTTCTTAACACGCTCTTGACCCAGTAATGCCATGCATCCAGATTTGTTCATGTGTTCAAGCTTGCCATCTGGTGTGATAATTTTTATACAGTCTACGCTGACATCGAGCATATCTGTATTGGCACGCAAGGCCTCAGCAGTTTCACGCATTTTGATTGTACGATCATGGATATTTGTGCAACTTATCATCCAATTTTGCTGGTTGGATTGAATCACCTTAGGTTCAGCAAGCATTAAGAACCAAAGATATTCACCTGATTTATTTTTTATACGACACTCTTTTTCAAATTTCTGACCGTTTTTTTGAGCATCATTCCAAATCTGATAAAGATGTTCAGCATCATCAGGATGAACAAATTTAAGCCAGTCTACGTCACGTAAGATTTGCGTATCCGCACCGATATATTGTTTAAGTGCGAGATTACAATACCCTGAGTTGGTGTGACTGACCCAAATCAAATTGGGCAGTAAATCGAGTGCAAATTTAAAGTCATCTGACAGTGTTAGATGCAAAGGCACAGCTTTGGACTGTAAATGATCAGCTCTATTCAGATCCAGAATGCTCATAGTTCACCTATTCGAAAATAACAACCCATCAAAATGACGAATACAAAAATCAGCGTAAAAATTTAGAATTTAATTAATCAGTATTTAAATTTAGTTAATAATGATTATTAATCATCATTAATTTTAAAATACGTGATAATAATAACACTTAAATGGACTAAATTAATACAAATACCATTTCTGCATGATACATAATTTTTATCACTTGTGAATATTAAATAGACAAAATGCATAAAAAATAATGAAATACGACACAATAATGAATTTATTTGATAATTCGACATCTTAGAATTAAATAATTCCGATTTTAATTAAAAAAACACCTACTTATATTAAGTAGGTATCGACTAATATAAAAATAATCTAAACTTATAATTAATTTATTATAAAAAATCTTTAATGTTTTTGATAACCTCACTTGGTTTTTCTGCATGTAACCAATGTCCAGTGCCATCAATCGTCACAAATTTAGCTTTAGGATATTGGAACCGAATAAGATCGTTATCACGCTCGAGATTAATATAATCGGATAATTCTCCTTTTAAAAACAAAGTTTCATTCGATTGTGGATTAAGACGTTCCCATGACAAAATCTGAAAATATTGTTGTTTAAGTGCATCTAAGTTGAATAGCCACTGTCCATTGCGGAAAGATTTAAGCAGAAATTGAATAACGCCAATTTCATTAATATATTTCTGCATCAACTCGGTTGCCTCTTTTCTTGAAACAACTTGAGCTTTTTGAACTTCTTCTAAAGCTTTGAAAATTTGATCATGATGAGATTTTTGATAAGCGACGGGTGCCATATCAAGTACAATCAACTTAACTACTCGATGTGGTACAAGGTTTGCTAAGTGCATGGCAACTTTCCCCCCCATCGAATGACCAATGACGTGAAATTGTTGCACATTCATATCATCTAAAGTTTCTATAACATCTTGCGCCATAAGTTGATAACTCATTTGATTAGAATGAGGTGATAAACCGTGATTACGCAAATCAATTTGTATGACATCATGCGTTTCCTGAAATGCTCTCGCGAGCATGCCTAGGTTCGATAAACTACCAAAAAGACCATGAATCAGAACAAGAGCAGGTTGACGTTGATTCATATTTGATTTGGTGATCTCAGCATTTAGTCGCATGTATATACTCAAATAGCTTTAAAAATGTGATTCAAATTCTAACAGTTGAGTTTGTATTTTAGTGTTAATTTAATTTTTATTTATATAATTCAGCATATTAAAGACAATTAAAAAATTTCGGTTATAAGTAAAAGTATTGAGTTTTATAAAAATTAGTCCTGTAATTCGATCTTGTGATCGTGCGGAAATTATATATATTATCCGATTAAACTTTTTACTTTGAACATTTTAGGAAATTTAGACCATGTTTCATCATGTAGATGCTTATGCAGGTGACCCTATTCTTTCACTTATGGAAGAATATAGTAAAGATGAGCGTACTCAAAAAGTGAATTTGAGTATTGGTCTATATTATAACGAAGACAGTATTGTACCTCAGTTAAATGCGGTCAAAGCTGCGTACAAAAACATTGAACCGAGCAACGATAAAGTTAAACTTTATTTACCAATGGATGGTTTGAAATCTTATAACGAAGCGACTCAAGCATTAGTTTTAGGTCCTGATAGTCAAGCACGTAAAGATGGACGTGCTGTCACGATTCAGACACTTGGTGGCTCAGGCGCACTTAAAGTCGGTGCTGATTTTTTGAAAAAATATTTCCCTGAATCAGATATCTGGGTAAGTCAACCAACTTGGGATAACCATATCGCAATTTTTAATGGCGCTGGTATCCAATCTCATTTCTATCCTTATTTTGATGCTGATACAAATGGCGTTAACGTTCCAGCAATGCTTGAGGAATTAAAAACACTAAAAGCAAAAAGTATTGTATTACTTCATCCTTGCTGCCATAACCCAACTGGTGCAGATTTAACGCCAGCAGAATGGGATCAAGTGATCGAAGTGCTTAAGGCGAATGACCTTATTCCATTCCTTGACATTGCTTACCAAGGTTTTGGTAAAGGTCTTGAAGAAGATGCATACCTTATTCGTGCTTTAGATAAATCAGGTATGAATTTCATTGTGAGTAATTCATTCTCAAAAATCTTCTCACTGTACGGTGAGCGTGTCGGCGGCTTAACATTTGTCTGTGATGATCAAGCTACTGCTCAAAAAGTCCTTGGACAATTAAAAGCAACTGTACGCCGTATTTATTCTAGTCCAGCAAGCACAGGTGCATTGTTGGTTGAGAACGTGTTAAACAACGCAGATCTAACTGCTCAATGGCAAGCTGAATTACAAGAAATGCGTGAACGTATTATTAAAATGCGTGAATTGTTAAATGCTAAATTGAGTGCGGCTCTGCCTGAACGTGACTTTAGCTATCTAGTAAAACAACAAGGTATGTTCAGTTATACAGGTTTGACTGGCGAACAAGTGGATATTTTGAAAGATAAATATGGTATTTATTTAGTCCGTAGTGGCCGTATGTGCGCAGCAGGATTAAACTTGAATAATATTGATTATGTGGCTGAATCAATTGCAGAAGTTTTGAAAGCTACCGCTTAAAAACAAAAAAACGGGCATATCGCCCGTTTTTTATTGCCCAATTAAAAATGTACAACTGTACGGATTGATTTACCTTCGTGCATTAAGTCAAAGGCTTTATTAATGTCTTCTAGCCCCATAGTATGAGTAACAAAAGGTTCTAATTGAATGTCACCCTTCATCGCATCTTCAACCATTTTTGGTAATTGAGTACGACCTTTTACACCACCAAATGCTGTACCCATCCATTTACGTCCAGTCACTAATTGGAATGGACGAGTTGAGATTTCTTGACCTGCACCAGCCACACCGATAATGACAGATTGCCCCCAACCACGGTGTGCACATTCAAGCGCTGAACGCATTACGTTTGTATTACCGATACACTCAAATGAATGATCAACACCCCAGCCAGTCATCTCTACAATGACTTGTTGAATAGGTTGATCATAGTCCTTAGGATTGAGGAAATCTGTAGCACCAAACTGCTCAGCCAATTTAAATTTTTCTGGATTAGTATCCACTACAATAATTCGGCCAGCTTTGGCTTGTTTAGCACCTTGAACAACTGCTAAACCAATACCACCTAAACCGAACACAGCAACGGTATCACCTTCCTGTACTTTTGCAGTATTGTGAACCGCACCAATACCAGTCGTCACGCCACAACCCAATAAACAAACGTGTTCAGGGTTTGCTTCAGGATTAATTTTTGCTAACGATACTTCGGCAACAACTGTGTATTCACTGAATGTTGAACACCCCATATAATGGTAAATAGGTTCGCCTTTATAAGAGAATCGAGTCGTTCCATCAGGCATAACACCTTTACCTTGAGTGGCACGTACAGAGACACATAAGTTTGTTTTATTTGATTTACAGAACAAACATTCGCCACATTCTGCAGTATAAAGTGGAATGACATGATCACCTGGTTTTACACTGGTCACGCCTTCACCAACTTCAACCACAATACCTGCACCTTCGTGACCAAGTACCGCAGGGAATACGCCCTCTGGGTCTTCACCAGAAAGTGTAAATGCATCAGTATGACAAACACCTGTATGCGTAATTTTCACCAATACTTCACCAGCTTGTGGTGGAGCAACATCTAATTCAACAATTTGTAATGGCTGACCTGGACCGAATGCCACCGCTGCACGAGATTTCATGATGAAAACTTCCTTTGTAAATTAAGATTTAACAGATAAGTTACAGTAACCGCTTTTGATAAAAACATTCAACTATTTGATTGATGATATTATAGCCATACAACTGAACAATAAGATTTAGGAACGACAGCTTTGATGCATATGTTGCGACATATATTATGTTTACTCACATTCTTTATTTTAACTGGATGTAATTTGGCGATGAATACAAGTATAAAACAAGCCCCAATCCAACCTCATACCACACATTGGCTCAGCAATACACCAGAAACAAGACGCAATATTGAACAAGGTTTAACTGCATTTTTACCACTTCATGATCCTTTTATGAGTATGGCTTCACGTGTTCATTTAATACGTGAAGCAAAACATACGATCGATTTACAGTACTATATCTGGGAAAATGATGTGATAGGTCAGCATTTATTGTCTGACCTACTCAAAGCAGCTGATCGTAATGTTAAGGTTCGACTGTTAATTGATGATCAAAATGGCACTCAACTAGACTCGACCTTAAGCGCATTGTCTGAACATCCTAATATCGAAATTAAGCTATTCAATCCCTACAAATTTCGCAGCTTTAGAGTTTTGGATTATGTGTTTCGCTTTAATAAAGTCAATCATAGAATGCATAACAAACTGATTATTGCTGACGGAGCGATTGCTGTTACTGGGGGGCGTAATATTAGTAATGAATATTTTGATGCCAGTGACAATTTTCAATTCGCGGATATGGATATTTTATTTGCAGGTCAATCAGTTTCAGCCGCAAACACGGTGTTTCACCAATTTTGGAATGATGAGCTGAGTTATGATATTAAGCAAATAATTCCTGAGTCTCAAAAAGAATTAGCGTATTTAAGATCGCATTATTCAACCAAGCAAAATTTTCAAGGTGCTGAAACTAAAAAACGTATTGATCAAGCAGAACGTTTTTTAGAAGAAAATTTAAAAAAACATCCTATTCGTTGGTCTAAAGCTCATTTTGTTGCAGACAGCCCCAATAAAATCAGAGCGAAAGCTCAATCTCATGAACTGCTGTTTAATCAGTTCAAATCCATTATGGGGAAACCTGCTCAAGAAATAAACTTGGTGTCTGCCTATTTTGTTCCTACTGTTCATGGTGAGTCTTTCCTCAAACAATTGAGTGAGCAGAATGTCAAAGTTCGAGTTTTAACAAACTCATATTTGGCAAATGATGTCCCGATTGTTCATGCATTTTATCAAAAATATCGAACCCCACTCTTAAGGTCAGATGTAAAACTTTACGAGTTTAAACCTTATATTGAACGGTCTGATCGGACTTGGTATGAAATTATGACGGGTAATGTTATTCCTGCGAAAGGAAAAAATGCGTCGCGTCTTCATGCTAAATTTTTTACTGTAGATGATAAAGTTTTTATTGGAACATTCAATTTTGATCCACGTTCAGCGTATTTGAATACTGAACTTGGACTGATCATTGAGTCAGCCGATTTTAAAACAGAGATATCTCAATCTTTAGATGAAAATCTTCCCAAAGTTGCCTATCAACTACATTTGGATGCACATCAAAACTTAAGATGGGAAGAACAACGAGGTGAAGAAAAGTTAATACATGATCATGACCCTGAAACGACTCGTTTTCAGAGATTTATGTTCAAGTCTTTGTCCTATCTCCCAATCGAATGGATGATGTAAATTCTTTGTTGTGACTGGTTTGTACAACCAGGATAAATTGCATTATTATTCACGTTTTATTTTTTGAACCCTTGGTTCTACTCTACTCCCATGCAATTTTTTGACCTTAGTCGACAGTATAATCTGAACGACATACTCACCCCTTTTTTATCACTTGAAGATTTATCTCAGCATGAATGGTATTTAGCTAAAATTAGTGTTGATTATGATTGCCTTACTGATGAAGACTTAGTTGAAGGTTCTATCACGTTAAAATCTAACCATAATGTTCAAATTGAATTGGCTTGGTTAATTTTAGACAATGGTCATGAGTTACAAGTTTTTTTCAAAGGCATTGAAACCTCTGTCTCAGAACAAACGCTCGTGATTGTGAAGGGTGCCCGCTTAGTTGATGAAGAAGGACAAGAATTATCTGCTCAAGCATTATCTTTATGGATTGATGGTACTCTACTCAATATGCTTCCACATATTCGTAAAGAAATTAAATCACGTTTAAACTTGTGGGATTATGTAGATTATGATGTGTAATAAGCATCTCGATTGACTTTAACAGGTTGTTAAATTAATCCAATTGACTGGAAAAGTTCACGATAGTATTCGGCTTTCTTTTCAAGAGCTAAAGGATAAGCTCTTGAAGAAGATGGCATACGATGAATTCGGATATCTTTGTTATCAAATTGCAGATCCACGACTGTACCCATTTTAACTTTAGTGTGTACAGACGCATTCATTGACTTTAATAAGGTCTCAGTTGCTTTATCACCTGTGGTCATAATATCTCGACAATATGGAATTTTTTTAAGCAATAGAAACATATCTGTCGGTGTAACGATTTCTAGAAATTGATCTGAGGCATTGTCTTTCAAACGCCGTACTTGATAGGCTGTATCAAATATTGCAATGCCCAACTCATTTAGAAAATCTTTCAGCATTTGCTCTTTGAATTGTTTATTTTCACGGTCTAGAAAATAATGAGAGTCTTGAAAAAAGATCAACCCATATATTTTCCACATATCATTTTGAAAATTCGGATAATAAAAATCCATTTTCCATCTTGCTTTCGGCGGAGGAAAACTGCCAAGCATGAGCAATTTGGCTTGTTGAGGTACAAATGGCTCAAGTGGATGTGTTTCGATATCACTCATATCAAATTTCGGTCTAACTTTTCGATCTACAGTGATTTTGAATAATCGAACTAATTTTTTTTGCCCAAAGCTGATAGATTTCTTTACTTGGATGAAATCCATCCTCAGCCATCTTCAAATTGAGTTGTTTATACTCATCCAAATCATATTTAACCAATTCAAATTTTGGTTGTGGTTCAATCCAATTTTCCAATTCAACATTCATTTGATGGGCATATTTTCCAAACAACCAAGCTAAAGGATTTGGTAATGCAGGAAACTCATTCATCGGTGGAACTCCAGTCGCGATAATGAGCTTGGGTGAAAATTTCTCAGCGATCAGTGAATATAATTGTTCTTGTAGGCAGATCCATTTTTGTGGTGAGATGAGCTGTGTTACATCATTGACCCCTATCGAAGTTACTACAATATCAAACTGATCGTTATTAATAGCCTGTATAGTTCGAATTACATCTGAAGTACGATTTCCAGTTTTTGCAATTAATGACCAGCGAATTTGAAAATGATCTCTTAATTCTTGTAACAATGTTCCGCTTAGCGCATCTTCTTGAAATTGCACACCCACACCAGCAGCAGCTGAATCACCTAAAATTAAAATTGATATTTGAGGGCCATTACCAACCAAACCATTTCTTTCCCCCAAAGCTTCTGCTAAACGAGGTGTATTTTTCTTGACTTGGTAACCTTGCACAAGTAAAGCTGGAATGAGTGCGATTGTCGCTAATTTAAGAAACATGTATTTGATTTTAGGTTTTGATATTTCCTATTTTAAACGATTTTTTGATATTTTCATTGCTATTTATTATTGAAAATAATTATCATTTACATAATTAATTCAAAGCTAAAATCCATGAATCATCCTATCAAATTTTTTTGTATATTGATGTTAGTGAGTTCCGCAGTAAGTGCTGATCTCTCTGTAAATCATTCATTACAAGTCAGCACTCAATCCTATGCCCCTGTATGTGAGGATATGGATGCTAAAAGTAAGGTGCTTCAACAAATCCAAAAACAGATTCAGATGTATCCTGATCAAAAAAATCATCTCCTCGATCAATTTTGGTCGGAAATTCGTAAAAATCGAACCCCAATAATTGAAGATTTTAATGAAACACACCAACGTGTCATTTATTTATATCGTGGTGCAAAACACAATGTGCGATTAATCGGTGGTCCGAGTAATGATCATGAGTGGTTAACTCGACTTAAAGGTACTGATATTTGGTTTAAAGAAAGTATTGTCGATTCAAGATTTATCGGAAGTTATAGTTTTGCTGTGGATTCACCGAATATCGATGGATATTTATCAAATTACTGTCCACATTTAAACCCAAATTTAAAAGAATCACGAGATCAGCGTCGATCTATTTTAAAGGTACAACAACTCGACCCTTTCAATCCTCATAAGTGGTTTGATTCTAAAAACATTGCCTTAAAAACGAATACCACGCTGAGGAATGAAAATATCGCAAAACTCAGTCGAGCGCCCAATTTTATTGATCCAACTCAAATGGCTGAAAAAAGTGAAAAACAATTAACTTCTTCCGTGTTGAAAAGTAAAGTTTTGGGAAATGATCGTCTTATTCAGATTTATGCAACTCCACCTCAAGTCGGAAAATCATATATCACTCTGATTTTTTTTGATGGTGAACAATATGCGCATTTAGTTAAAGTTCCCCAGATATTAGATCAGTTGGTTGAACAACAGCAACTCCCACCTATACAGGCTGTTTTTGTTGGACACCCAAATGATCAATTACGTGCTAAAGAACTTAGCCCCAATCCAGAATACACACAGTTTTTTCAAGAAGAATTATTGCCTTGGATGAGTCAACATTTGCCCAACCAACGTGATCACAACAAAACAGTCTTATTGGGTTCAAGTTTAGGTGGTCTGAGTTCTGCTTATTTGGCGTTAAAAACATCCAATGATATTAGTCACGTCGTGTCACTTTCTGGTTCATTTTGGTGGAAATCTGATCCAAACGATACAATCAATGGTATGAGTAAACTGATCAGAGCTTCAACATTAGACAATACAAAGAAACTCAATTGGTATATTTCAGCCAATAGCTATGAATATTCGAGACAAAATAATAGCTTAAGCATTCTAGAAACCTCTCCGATTGTCGCTCAGGATTTAATCGATCAGGGACACAATGTTCACTATCAAGAATATATAGGCGGACATTCATATGCCGTTTGGCAAATCGTCATACAAGATGCTTTGAAATATTTCTTTAAAAATAAATCCCACTAAATGTGGGATTTATAAGACGTTCTTTTAACTCAGCTTATTGACGAGCTGAAGCGGTAAAACCTTCATTGCAAAACCCAATGGCAACCATGGCCACTTTGGTACATATGCTTTGACTGGTTGCTTTTCGATTGCTTCAGCTAATAGTCGTGATCCTGTGGCTTGATCGACCTCAAAAGGTAATTTTCCAGCACCTTCATTAATTTCAGTTCGAATGTAACCAGGATAAATCGTTGAAACTTTAATTGGTGTTCCAAGAAGTTCAGCCCGAATCCCTTCGGCTAAATGCGCAATTCCCGCTTTACTGGCAGCATAAGCTGTAAGATGTTTTGGCATACCACGCAAAGCACTCATCGACGAAATTACAACTAAATGTCCTGAATTTTGAGATCTAAAAATTTCGACCGCTGCTTCACATTGTGCCATCGCAGAAATAAAATTAGTTTCAACTGTTGCTTTATTAATCGCGAAATTACCTTTACCGATACGACGTCCTTCGCCCACACCAGCGTTGACTATCACTCGATCGATAGTGCCTAGCTCATCTTTAAACTCTTTAAATACACGGAAGACTTGCTCATCATCCGTGACATCCAATACCTTCGCACTTACTTTTACCTGATAGCGTTGTTCTATTTCATCTTTTAAAGCATACAACCTTTCTAAACGACGTGCACAGATCGCTAGGTTATATCCTTTTTTTGCAAACTCTTGTGCCATCCCAGCACCGATACCTGAGCTTGCACCTGTAATTAATATAGTTTTGTTCATTCCATTTTCTCTCTATGGCATATAGCCTTGATCAAATCCAAGTGAGCAAATCACGATCTTGTTCTTTTAAATAATGATGTTCATTTAAACTGAGTAATTGTGGTTCTGTACCAACCAATCTCAAGGTGGTAAAACTGGTATTAGTGATTGCCCAGTTCAATGCAAAAGTTTTGTCTGCACTTAAACCAAGTAAATGCCCTGCAACGACAGATATCACACCACCAGACGTATAAACTACGGCATAGCGAGGTTTTTCTGTTTCAAGTTGTATACATAGTTTGTTCAAGCCTTGAAGTACTCTTTGCTGAAATTGAGGCCAGCTTTCATCATAATCATGATGATAATCCCCCTTAGTCCAACGTTGAATTGCACCTTCAAAAATTTTTCCTAAATAGGCACGAGGATCTACCGCTTGACCAACATCTTTTTTAAGTAATGCAGGATCTGCAAAACGTGGTTCATATTTTGCAAACACTTGTTGATGATTGAACTCGTTCCAATGTGGATCGATATCAATCTGACTGTCAGGAAAACACTCTTTCAAAGAGATATCCGCCGTCTGCTGATGACGTTTCATCGAGCCAGCTAATACATAGGGCTGCTCTTGTATTAACTTTTGAAAATATTGTCCCAACACACGTGCTTGAACTTCACCTTTCTGAGAAAGCTGATCATAACTTTCAGCACCAAATGAAGCTTGACCATGTCTGACCAAATATATTGTCGTCATCTTGGCAGAATATCCTGTAATTTTGCGAGATAAGTTTTTGCAATTTCATTCGCTTCAAGCTTTTGTATACCTATGAGTTTTAAAGCACGAATATGTAATGCATGAATCACAATCCAAAAATCCTTAAATGCAGGATTATCCGTTTGTTTATGGTAATAACGATAATAAATTTGTTGTGCTATGACCGCTAATCTAAAGATCCCAAAAACTTCATAGAACGTCCAGTTAGATGGCTTTAGTCCTGTTTTTTCTAGGTAATAATCCACAACTTCTTTACGTGTAAACATGCCTTTAAGATGTGTAGGTTGTCGACGTGTCGATTTAAAGATCATATTGTCGTTTTCTTCAACCCAATATGCTAAGGCTGATCCTAAATCCATAAGTGGATCACCAATTGTCGCCATTTCCCAATCCAACACCCCGATGACCTCAGTAGGCTGTTGAGGATTCAAAATGACATTATCAAAACGCCAATCGTTGTGAATAATACAGTTGGTTGAATCCTCAGGAATATTGTCTTTAAGCCAATTTCGTACAAACTTAAAGGTCGGCACATTGATGGTATGGGCTTTGTCGTAGCGACTGTCCCAACCTTCGACCTGACGACGGCAGTAACCCTCACCTTTTCCAATTTGCTCAAGTGCTGTTCCTTGATAAGGAACTTGGTGCAATTCAATCAATTTGTCTAAAACATTTATACAAAGCTGATGCACATCAAATTCAGTGAGTTTTAGTTCTGGTGGAAGCTTTGCCCTTGGTATAATTCCCTCAATTCGCTGCATCACATAAAAATCGCATCCGAGTACAGATTCATCCTGACATAATGCCAGCATTTTGGGCACGACTGGATATAGATCTTTTAAAGCTTTCTGAACATTATGTTCTCGAACCATATCATGAGCAGATTTGGCTTTGGTTCCTGCGGGTGGTCTTCTTAATATCAGATCTGCATTGCTATATTTTAGCCGGTATGTCCAGTTTGAAGCTCCACCAGAATATTGTGTAACTTCTACAGGCTCAATCACTTCCACACCATTTTGATTTAACCAGTTTGTGACTGAAACGATATCGAGCTCTTCACCACGTCTGACTTGCCCTGCTGTATCTATAACTGACATATTTCTTCCTTAAATCGAGTGCTCATCTTATTGAGAATGACGAGTTGAAAAACCACGTTTCGCAAGTTCCAATTTTGCAATCATGCCTTTATGCACCTCATCTGGCCCATCTGCCAAACGTAATGCACGCGCTTGTGCAAAAAAACCTGTCAATGGCGTATCTCTAGATAGACCTGCACCGCCGTGAATTTGCATTGCCATATCGACAACTTTTTCCAAAACACTAGGTGCAACGACTTTAATTGCAGAGATTTCAGTGAGTGCAGCCATATTGCCCAGTTTATCCATTTTATATGCCGCATATAAGGTCAAAAGACGTGCTTGATCGATGGCAACACGCGCTTCCGCGACTCTTTCCAAATTACCACCAAGTTTCAAAATTTCCTTACCGAATGCTTTTCTTTGCATTCCACGATCAATCATTAATTCCAATGATTTCTCAGCAGCACCGATACAACGCATGCAATGATGAATACGTCCTGGACCAAGTCGCCCCTGTGCAATCTCAAACCCTTGACCTGCTCCACCAATAAAATGAGTGACTGGAACACGAACATTATTAAAGGTTACTTCTCCATGACCGTGTGGCGCATCATAATCACCAAATACAGGTAACATTCTTTCAATTTTTACGCCCTCAGTTTCAACTGGAACTAAAACCATTGAATGTTGTTGATGTCGACCTTTATTTGCGTCTGGTGTATGTGCCATAAATATAATGATTTTTGCATTAGGATCGCCTAAACCCGAAGACCACCATTTGCGTCCATTTAAAACAATTTCGTCTCCCTCAATTACAGCAGTGGCTTGCATGTTCGTCGCATCTGAAGAAGCAACTTCTGGTTCAGTCATGCAAAATACGGATCGAATTTTTCCGTCTAAGAGAGGTTTTAACCATTGCTCTTTTTGTTGTTCTGAGCCATAGCGCCAAATTAACTCCATATTACCGCTATCTGGCGCATTACAATTGAAAACCGTAGGAGCCAATAAACTACGGCCAGTTAACTCAGCAATGTGTGCATATTCTTGAACTGTTAAACCTTGACCAAATTCTGGGTCTGGTAAAAAAAGATTCCACAAATTTTGCGATTTAGCTTTTTGTTTGAGTACTTCAAGTTCTGCTGGCCACATCCATGATGTCCAATCATCACTTGAATTTAATTGATGAGCTTTATGCCAAAATTCTTGTTCTATAGGCTCTATTTCGTCTTGAATAAAGTGTTGTGCTAAATCATAAAAGTGTTTAGCTTTTTCCGTTAATTGAAACATTAATCCCTCGAACTATATTCTCATCACGCTTTACATCAACATAGCTTGAAACCTACTATGAATGAAATGATTTATTTAAATATTACTTTATGAATAGAATTCATCAGGAATCTGTGGATCTGAGCGCTTTTTCACACATTGATATCAATCTATATCCATTATTTATTGCGATATACGAACATCAAAGTATCAGTAAAGCCGCAAATTTGATGTGTATTACACAATCTGCAGCCAGTCACGCTTTACAGCGATTAAGATTACAATTGAAAGATGATCTTTTTATCCGAAGTGGTATAAAGATGGTTGCGACACCCTTTTCACATCAAATTTATCCACGAATAAAAGAAACATTAATCGCAATTCAGCATATCTCGACTCATCATATATCTTTTGATCCACTGACGATTCAATCTATTCGTATAGCAATTCATGATGAAATTGAGCCTTTAATTTTTCCGCAGTTAATTCGTCATTTTCGTGATCTTGGACTGGCGACACGGTTTCAAAGTATCAAATTAGACCGAACTAATTGGGCAAAAGATTTATTGTCACAGCAACTTGATTTAGTGGTCGATCTTCAACAGAAAGTTGATGAGAAAATTTATTTTAACCCTTTAGTGAATGATCGCTTTGTCATATGTGGTTTGACAACCATCGAAAATTTAGAACAATACAAACATGCCCAACATATTGGTGTTTCATCAAGGCATTCTGGTGTGCTTATTGAAGATTTACATTTTAAAAAGTTGAATATTCAACGTGATATTTTTTTACGCTGTCAACACTATTCAACAGCACTACAAATTTTGAAGGAGTATCCTGACACATTGCTAACCTTACCTTTTAGTATTTTAAAAAATTTGAAATTACCTCAAGATTTAAAAATTTCTGAACTTCCTGTTGAATTTCCTTTAATGAAAATGGGAATTTATTGGAACTCACAATTAGCATCACATCAAAAGTTTGAATATTTAATTTCAGAAATTAATAAAATTTTTGCTTAGGCTATTTAGTTGAAAATCTGTGTGAACACCATCTGTTCAATATTGAATCAAACACTCACTTCGAGTTGATTTATCATATTAAGGCTTGTTTTCTCTTGTGTTTTCTATGTTTGATCAACTCCCTGCATCATGGCTTATTGGGCTAGGTGCGATTTTATGCTTATTACTTCTTATCATTTTTAGACAAGTAAGAATTTATCTTCTTCAAGTATTTAAACCTTTTAAAAAAGGAAAAACTTATTGGTGCCGTGTTACAGCGGTGAGTGATGGTGACACCCTCTCCTGCCATCGTTTGAATTTGAGACGTTCTAAAACTAAATTACGCTTTGCTTTTGTAGATGCGCCTGAATCTAATCAAAGTTATGGGCTTGAATCTCAACGTTTAGTTAAGAAAATGGTTCAAGGTAAAATTGTTCGTGTAAAAATCACTGATATTGATCGTTATGGACGTTGCGTAGGTGTGGTCTACCTCTATCGCAAGAATATGAATGAAGAATTAGTGAGGCGTGGTGGTGCGTGGGTTTACGAAGAATACATACGTGATCCAAAGCAATTAAAATATATGATCTCGCTGCAAGATAATGCAAAACGCAATAAACGTGGTCTATGGCGCGGGACCCGTCCTATTCGACCAAGTACTTTTAGAAAACAAAAAAACTAATATTTTCAATACCCTGATTATCAATAAGTTCATTACGCTTGATTCGTCTAATAATTGAGCGTAAATTCAAGCCAACAAACTAGTTAGCTTGGTTAACTATATGCAAAACTCTCCCAAATTCCGTGTCGTATTGCTGCGAAGTGCGCGACTCTTTAGTGACCGTTTAAATGATATCTTGGCTCAATACCAACTGAACTATTCAATGTGGCAGTTGATTTATCATATCTATGATCATGACTCCATCACTTCAATTGATTTGGCTCATGAACTCAATGTTTCGAAACCATCAATTGCAAAACGCATTAATACTTTACATAAATTAGATGTTATTCAGTTTTTAGAATCATCTGATAAACGCCAAAAATTAATTCAATTAACCGAAAAAGGTAGAGATCTTTATCAAATTTGTACAATTCAGATTGATCAATTTGAACAACAGTTTTTGAATCAAGTAAATCCTGAAGACATTGCTCAAAGTGCTGAGACACTTCAACTGTTTTTGTCTATTTTAGAGCGTTATAAAAGCTTAAATATCGTGGAGGAGTTATGAGTACTTCCTCAAATCAAGTTAATCAGCCTCTTTGGACACGTAACTTTATTTTGGTCAGTTTAATTAACTTTCAATTGGTACTGACTTTTTATCTTCTCGTCATTGTCATTGTGGGATTTTCGATAGCAGAACTTGGAGCGACGACGGCGCAGGCTGGTTTAGTATCAGGATTTTTTATTGTGGGTACACTGATTGGTCGTTTATTGGTGGCTAAATTCCTCGTTAAATTCGGTTCTAAAGTCACCATGCTGGTCGGACTCACTGGATTTCTCATATTTTCAGGCTTTTATTTTCTCCATTTAGAGGTTGGAACTTTATTAATCGTTCGATTCTTGCATGGCTTTATGATGGGGGTTGCCTCCACCGTATTTGGCACAATTATCGCTCAAATTATTCCAGCTACTCGTCGTGGTGAAGGTATAGGTTACTACAGTATGAGTAGTACTTTAGGAACTGCAATTGGACCATTTTTGGCAATCTGGCTAATGCTTCATGTCAGTTACAACATTATTTTTGCCCTATCTTCAATCCTTGCAGTTTTATGTTTAATTACAGCTTTATTTATTCAAGTTCCTCAATTGCAACAGGTTTCGTCTATACCTGATCAGGCCCATACTCAAAATAGTTTTCTATCTCAATATATTGAAAAGAGCGCCTTACCCATTGCTCTGATCATGTTGGTAAGCTCCCTCTTTTACTCTGGTGTTCTATCGTTTATTAATTTTTATGCCAAAGAAATTGATCTGGTTGAAGCAGCATCATTTTTCTTTCTCATTTATGCGTTGACGATTCTGCTCTCTCGTCCTATTACGGGACCACTGATGGATAAAAAAGGCGAAAATATAATTATGTATCCGGCCTTTCTCATTATGGCACTTGCATTCTTCTTGTTGAGCCAAGCTAACAGTTCGGGCCTTTTGTTGATTTGCGCAGGATTATTAGGTTTAGGCTACGGTAATATCCAGTCAATTTGCCAAACGATTGCAGTGAAAAGTACTAGTTTGGAACGAATGGGATTTGCAACCTCAACTTATTTTATCTTTTTAGATGCAGGTTTGGGATTCGGTCCTTATTTCTTAGGTTTAGCTTTAGATTTGATCAGTTACCAACAACTCTATTTATATAGTGCTATTGGTACTTTATTTTGCATTGTCTTATATTATGTATTACATGGGAATAAAGTTAGAAATATGAGTATTGCTTAGGCTATTTATGGGTTTAAAAAAAGCACTCCAATGAGTGCTTTTCCATATTTTATTTAAACATTTTAAAACGTGTGGCGTCATCAATACAGCCTTTATCGAAAGCCTCTCCTTCTTTAGATCCAAATACTAATTGTGCGCGTAGTTTCCACGAAGCCGGTACAGCCCATTCAGATTGGACTTGATCATCTACAATCGGATTATAATGTTGAAGGTTTGCACCTAAACCTTCTGTATGCAAAGCTGTCCAAACCGCAAACTGTGCCATTGCTGTTGAATGTTCCGCCCAAATTGGGAAGTTTTCCGCATACGAAGGATATTTCTCTTGTAAGTCAGTGATCGTATCCATTTCTTCGAAAAATAATACAGTGCCTACGCCTGCAGCAAAGCTATCCATTTTTGCAGAAGTTTTTGCTGCACTCGCCTCGTCCTTCGCATATGACTTTAGCTTCTCTTTCACAAAGCCCCAAAACTTTTCATGTTCAGCGTTAAATAAAATTACCGCACGTGAAGATTGAGAGTTAAAAGATGATGGGCTTTGTTTAATCGCATTCTGAATAAGATCTGTTAAGTACTCAGGAGATTGTTCAACTGCTTTTCCTAAAGCATAAATCGTACGGCGTTTTTGAATTAAATCTAAAAATTGATTCGACATTTTCTGAAATCCTTTGGTATTTCCTCGGGGAAATACGATACTCTGACTTTTAATTCATTAGAAATACTTAACATGAGATTAAATATTCAACAAATCAAATATGTTGTAGTGTTACATTAAGCATTTATCAGACCAACATCTATCCATTTTGAACCCTAATTAGAAGATCTGATTTTATTCGTATTTTTTTTACCCAACAGTAAAAAGCCCTCCATAATAGAGGGCTTGTCTTGGCATATGTAAGCTTAAAATTTAGCTTCAAGAACCTGAGCCGATACTTGGTTTTTCCATAGGGAGCGTAAGGTTGGCAAATAGAATTTTTCACCTAACTCCACTAATTCAGCATCAATCGCCGTATGGACTTCATGCATGAACAAATAGTCTAAATCTACCGTATTGAGCTTAGGTTGTTCTTTAGAAAACTTCGCTCTTTTTTGTTGAGCAGTTTTTACTAGCTGATCTGCAAATTCACGATTTTTGAATTGTGTAATGGCATTCAGACGCAGTTCAATCACACCCCAACCTGTCAGTAGCAGTTTGAAGGTTTCAAAATCTTTTGTTGTTGATTCCCATGTCATGTCTTCTAGATTTTCATCTTTAGGTAGAACAGGAAGGAGTAATTCCATAATACTTGGGAAGATTTTTTTAAAGTTAAGAATAAATTTAACAGGATGTTCACCTGGATAATCTTGAAATTGAACATTTTTTTGAACATCTGTTAAATATATATCGAGCATTGAAAATTTCCGTAGATTGGCTGTCTTAAGTCTAAGATAAGAACTTTGATACAACAGCAATTAAAAGCAATGTGTATTTTAACAATTGTGACGAGTTAATCAATCTCATAATAATTACATGACTATGTGATGAAGTTTTTACTTATTTTTTTAATGTTTTGCAGTTATCGCATAATAAATCTTCCTCTGTTGTATATTTCGTTAATTTCTCTATTAATCTCATGATAGCTATCATTATTAGCCACCCTGAGCCCGTTAAAATTGTTAATGTAATGTTCCGAAGATTATTAAATTTATGTTTCTTTCTATTATGAACTTCATCATCAATACCTTGCTTACAATTGATACATTCTGGTTTTTTGTTCTCTTCCCACCTTTTATGCAAAATTTCGAGTTGATTGTAAATTTTAGGACTATCAATCTCTCTTAAATATTCAATTACAGGTTGGAAGAGGTTGTAATTAGCTTTAAGTATTGATTTGAAACTACTTTTTATTAAGTCTTCATCTAAGTTGTTATGTCTGATTCCAATTGCTACAAATTCCAAAAAATTTAATAAATATGTTACAGCCGATTTTTCCTCATCTTCCAATGAATTAAATTTTTCTCTAGTCAATTGCACTTTATCTTTCGACTCTACGTTTTGATCCTTCCCCAAATTCCTTCTTATTTTGGTTGCAATATCAACCTTAGCAATATACGCAGTAGAATTCCTACTATTCATCAATACTTGTACTGAATGACTTCTTATAGTGTTTATAATTTGCACCCTTGAAGTAAAAATCCAACCAAAAACGGCAGCTATAGCTGCTAAAACCGTAACTAATGCTGTCGTTTTAAACTGCCCATCTGTATTTTCTATATCAAAATTTAGAAATTTATAATCTTCAAAAAAACTTTTCCAAATTAATATTTCTACAAACGTGATACCTAATAAAATTAAGATGAGAAGGAGTTGATTACTACTTCTAATCTTAATAAAGAAATTATCTCTACGATAAATATAAAAATAAGCAATTACAGTGACATATGGAATAATCAAAAGATAAGTATAAAAGTAATTCAATTTTATTTTACTCAAAAATAAAGCACCCTAATGGATGCTTTATTACACAAATTTAAATGAGTCTCAACCTAATCCATAGCCTTCTTCAAGGATTAGACGAGCTTTATAATTATTCATGATTGTCTCCTTTGTAAAAGCCTTAAGTGACGTATGAAAGGTCGTTATATAAATAGTATTCTGAAATGAATAATTGGTCAATATATTAAAGACAGTTGCTTGTCAATATATGTTATCAACATTCAAATCATAAAATTCACCAAATCAAAATCACTTCACATTAGGTGAAACCATATTCTCAGGTACAACAACTTCATCAAACTGCTCAGCTGTGACTAAATTCAGCTCTACAGCAACTTGTTTAAGTGTTTTACCTTCCTTATATGCTGTCTTAGCAACTTTTGCCGCGTTTTCATAACCAATCACAGGATTCAATGCAGTCACTAACATCAACGAGTTATGCAAGAAATAATCAATCTTATCTTGGTTCGGCTCAATCCCCACAGCACAATGCTCATTAAAGCTATTACATGCATCACCTAGCAGCTGAATTGATTGCAGTAAATTATAAGCAATAACCGGCATAAAAACGTTTAATTCAAAATTACCTGAAGCACCAGCGATATTAATCGTCGTGTCATTACCCAAAACCTGCGCAACAACCATCGTCATAGCTTCACTTTGAGTAGGATTCACCTTACCTGGCATAATACTCGAACCTGGTTCATTTTCAGGAATACGAATCTCCCCAAAACCACAACGAGGACCACTCGCTAACCAACGAATATCATTGGCAATCTTATTTAAACTCGCAGCAAGTGTTTTCAGTGCGCCAGAAGCAAATACTGCAGCATCACGTCCAGCTAGTGCTTCAAATTTATTTGGTGCAGTCACGAAAGGTAAACCCGTAAGCTCAGCCAATTTCTTTGCTGCATTTATAGCATAATCAGGATGAGCATTTAGACCTGTCCCTACAGCTGTACCTCCTAATGGCAATTCATATAACCCTTCTAAAGCTTGCTCTAGACGCTTTAATCCATGATCGAGTTGGGATACATAACCACTGAATTCCTGGCCTAAAGTTAACGGCGTTGCATCTTGTAAATGTGTACGCCCAATCTTAACGATATTTGAAAATTCTTTAGACTTCTGATGTAAAGTTTCACGTAAAGCTTGAACTGCTGGAATCAGTAACTCATTGATCTGTAAACTAGCAGCGACATGAATCGCTGTTGGAAACGAATCATTTGTAGATTGAGCTCGATTAACATGATCATTTGGATGAACGGGTTTCTGTGCTCCAAGCGGATTACCCAGTTTTTGATTCGCAATATTTGCAATGACTTCATTACAGTTCATATTACTTTGAGTACCAGAACCTGTTTGCCATACCACTAATGGAAATTGACTGTCCCATTGCCCCGTGATTACTTCTTCTGCAGCATGCACAATATAATTCGCCAATTCAGCAGGAATCTGATTTAACTCAGCATTGGTAAGTGCAGCCGCTTTTTTGACCAGCCCCATACCACGGATCATCGCACGAGGAAGTCGCTCACCGCCAATTTTGAAATTTTGCAAACTGCGCTGGGTTTGAGCCCCCCACATCGCATCACTTGGTACTTCTACATCACCCATCGTGTCGTGTTCTATACGTGTTTGCATATCAGCCTCAAATATTTCGCTATTCATTGGAAGAATCATGTTTGATTCAGATTGATCCACCGTTGATTTGATGCTAATCAAAAAAACCATAAATGTAAATGATTATCATTTTAATTATTAAAGGTGCTTTGATAGTATCGCCATTGATCTTCAATCATTTGTTCTAGTGATCGATGTGCTTTCCATTGCAATAATTCAAATGCTTTTAAACTATTCGAACCAATTTGATCTAATTCTTGGAAAACATAATCAGTTTCCTCAGTTCTAATTTTTGTTTCAGTCACTTTTTCTACAGTATTAATCAAGTTTTGAATTGAACTTGGCTGACCTGCGATATCAAATGCTTCGCACGTTGATCTTTGATTAAATAACCACTTTAAAGTTGCAATGACTGCCTCGCACACATCAATGACATGCACAAAACTTCGTTCAACCGTTTGGTCTTTTGTCTTGGCATTCTTTTGTAATTGAATGGAATCGCGCTGCATGGCTGCGACTTGTAACACCAAAGGCAAAATATTTTTAGGTAAAGGGGCAACCACTTCACCCAAAACTCCATGTTCAAAAGCACCAGCTACATTTGCTAGTCTCAGGATCACAATACTCCATTCTTCGTCCGTTTTAGAGGTATCACGGATGATCTCTTCAATCATTTGCTGGGATTTAATATAAGGGTTTGGATTGGCAAAATTGAGAGGATGCTCTTCATTTAAATTCAAACTCGAAGTGCCATAAACCGCCATACTTGAAAGATGCAATAATGTTCGTACACCTGTTCGTTGCATTGCACGCATCAGACTCATAATGCAACTGACATTATCATTATAATATTCAAGCGGTTTTAAGCGAGACTCCTCTAAAGACTTAAATCCTGCAGTATGTATAACAGCACGGATTGAGTACTGCTCAAAAACTTTATTCAGAGCAGGCGTATTTCTAACATCTAGCTTTACAAAAGGTACATACATTCCAGAAATATATTCAAGACGTTCAAGTGTTTGTAAATTCGCATTGGCAAGATTATCTACAATGACGACTTCTTGACCATGTGCCAATAAGCTTAAAACAACGTGTGAACCTATAAAGCCTAATCCACCTGTCACTAAAATCATTGTATACTACCTTTTTGTTTAAAAGCCTGAACAAGCTATTTTCAGTTTGGTCACCCTATGCGAAGTTTTAAATGAGTACGTTATTACTAATTACCTCGGCACCTAGCTCAATCCATGCTTGGCATGCATTAGGACTCGCACAATCATTGCAAGCGAAAGGCGAAATTTTTCGAGTTTTCTTTTATCAAGACGGCGTTCAAGTTGCAAACAACTTACAGTGGTCGCCAGATGATCAAAGAAGTCTCACACAAGAGTGGCAAAAATTAAATATCAAACTTCCTGTTTGCGTAAGTGCTGCCCTAGCACGTGGAATCACTGATGCTGAAAATGCTCAACGCCATCACATTGAGTCCCATAATCTGGCCGAAGGTTTTCAGCTGGTAGGACTCGGTGAATTGGCAGATGCTGTCTCATCTTCAGCACGTCTAGTTCAATTCTAAATTATTCATTTTTCATTGATTGTTGCAATTGAAAGGTAAATTGTGTGAAATCTGTACTGGTTATATTAACCCAATCAAATCTCAACTCGCTACAAGTTCATGAGAGCCTTTCTGCAACCATGGTTTTAGCAACTTTTGGCGCTGAAGTAAAAGTTTTATTGCAAGGCGCAGCCTTAAGTTTACTCCGTTCCGAATTAAGCTTCGAACCCATTAAACATGCGTTTAAACTGGCTTCCAACCTCGTCGATAGCTTTGAGTTTTACGATCTAAGCCCTATTTTGGTTGAATCCAATCAACAAGATAATCCCTTTGTTCAACATACTACGCATGAAATTAAATTTATTGAATTTAATAAAGAGTTAATTCAAAGCTTTGACCATGTGCTGTATTGGTAACTCATATGACCGATAAAACGCTTTATTTAATACAATCTCAATTTGCAAATACTGAACATTGTATTCAACAGGTTCAAAAAACACTGGATACTAATGATGCTTTAGTGCTTATGGGGGATGCGGTGTTGGCATTGTTTACACCATCTGTACTTACGATTCAAAACAAGGTCTACGTTTTAGATCGAGATGCTGAGTTATTACCTTCGCATCTATTGAACGGCGAGTATTTTCAAATTGAAGTGATTGATTACACCACTTTTGCAGATATCATTCTGGGCTTTACACGCTGTATTAGCCTTAAATAAAACAAATTTATTGACTTAGGTTTTACCATGACCACTGAATTATCCCTTGAACTCGATCAAGATGGTCATTTAGTTGACTATACCATTTGGAATGAAAATGTAGCGCAAGTACTCGCGAATACGCTCGAGCTTGAGCTAACAGCTTGGCATTTCGAAGTATTGCATGCGGTGCGTCAGTTCTACGCTCAATTTGGTCATTCTCCTGCAACTCGTCCCTTAATCAAATTTTTAATGAAACACGTCAGCGCTGACATTGATAATGCAGTATTGCAAGAAAAGTTTAAAACAGGCCTAGTTGCTCGCCATCTAAGTCGATTAGCCGGAATACCAAAGCCTGCCAATTGTCTGTAAACCAAAACTACTTTTTGATTTACATAGCATATCGAGTCAGTTCGTAGCTTTAAAAAATGAATTAATCAGTGAAATAGACATTAAAAAACCCGCTATGCAGCGGGTTTAGACATCACCTAGACTAATGATGGTTAAGATGTCGCGTGTCAATCAGGGAAATTGGAATACGTCAACTCAACGCAAAAAATTATAATAAAGTTCGAGTTATCAATTCAGTCCAAATTCATATCAATATCTGACAAATTTGCTAGTTTGCGCTACACCAATCATCAATTGTCATGCCCGATTGTTGAAAACTCGTAGATTGCTGATTTAAATAAAATTGCGCAATACGTTTCATTACATGTGCTTGTTCAACTTGAATAAACTCGTCTGCTAAACCAACAATGTTTAGATAGGCCTTTAACCTTCCACATAAAGCAAGTTGTTGCTCCATCGGTGTGGCTGTACTGTGTTCATCATCTAAAATCTGCTTGGTTTGTTCGATCAGCTGCATTTCATGATCCAGTTTTTGCTGATACACCATCTGTTGTGCATCAATCAAATCATTCGCTACAACCTGTTGTGATACAAAAAAACTTAAACCTACAAAAATCAACCTCACCCATAACATGCGCATTAGATTCCTAAATCAGGCTCAGCTTTCCAAACATCCTCATAATCATCTCGATCAATCATAAAACGGAAACCTGTTTCCAATGCAAGAAATGGAATGGCATCGGGTAAAATTTCTTCAAGCTCTTTCACCGTCATCGTCTCAAAAAAATCTTCGCCCTCGCCTAATTCACCACCATAAATAAACCATGCCACTTTCTCACCTGGTTCAGGCTTATTACGCAAACCGACGATTGGCTCTTGATCTAAAGTATGCTTAGCCACAGCAACAACATCATCTTCATTCACTTTGATGTAAGCAGAATCAAACTCCTCACAGACTAATTTTTGCTCTTCAATAAAATCTTGCAACATGGATGATTCCATTTTCATCATAAATTCAGACCTAATTTTAAGCATAGTGTCGTATAAGCACAATCAATCCGACGAAACAATCTGTTTTTACAATGTTTTTTTTGCTATCTTGATTTTGTTACATATTCAAGATTAAATGGGGGGAATTTCATATGAGCAGCAATTCAAATATTTCAGCAACAAATACCGCTTCTCTACATGGTGGTAAACGTGCCAATGCAGGTCGAAAATCACAGTTTTCAGAAAAAACAGTAGTAATGCGTGTTCCTGAATCAAAAGTGATTCAAATTAAAGAATGGTTAAAAATACGACCTGAAGATGATTTCAATCAACAAATTGAAATTTCACCAATCCAATTTAGAACACGTTTAAAAATCGCCTATCCTATTGAATCTGTGGCAGCAGGCTTCCCTTCCCCAGCACAAGATTATGTAGAAGGACATATTGATCTAAATGAATACTTGGTTCACAACGTAGCATCTACTTTTATACTACGCGTAAATTCTTTATCAATGAAAAATGCAGGGATTGAAGTTGGTGATCAAATCTTGATTGACCGGAGTTTGAATGCAGAACATGGTGATATCGTCTTGGCACTGATTAATAATGAATTTACAGTAAAAAGATTAATGTTAGAAAAACAAAATGATGGAACGATCCTTTTATGGTTAAAAGCCGAGAATCCAGACTACCCTGACATCTATCCTCGTAGCGAAGAACAAATCATGGTCTGGGGTGTAGTGACTTGTATTTTAAAAAAACTGAAATAAATTGATCTAAGCAGTTCACCCTACTCCTATGCAAAATATTTATCATCAAGAGATTTTTGCGCTCATTGATATTAATAACTGCTATGTCAGTTGTGAGCGTGTATTTAATCCAAGTTTAAATGGTCAACCGGTCGTTGTTTTAAGTAATAACGATGGTTGTGTCGTATCCCGTAGTGAGGAAGCGAAAGCTCTCAATATTGGCATGGCCGTGCCATGGTATGAAATTGAAAAAGATATGCTTAAAGCTGGTGTTAAAGTATTCTCAAGCAACTATGCCCTCTACGGCGATATGTCTAGTCGTTTTTTCACTATTTTAGAGCAACACTTTCATGCAGATTCAGATTTAGAGCCCTATTCAATTGATGAATGTTTTATTCGTCTAACACATTATCAAAGTCTTTTTGATTTAGAAAAATTTTGTCGAGAATTAGTCGACCGTATTCAACAATGGATCGGTTTACCTTGTTGTATCGGGATTGGTTACAGTAAAACACAAGCTAAACTCGCCAATCACTTTGCCAAAAAACGTTCTGGTTTTAACCGAGTGTGTTCTTTATTGGATTTGGATCCATGCAGTTTTGATCAATTACTTATAGAAACCTCAGTATCGGAAATTTGGGGCGTAGGTCGAAAAATTAGTAAACAACTTGAAAGTTACGGTATTTATAATTGCTATGACTTAACTTTTGCCAATGAACACTATTTGATGAAGCAGTTTTCAGTGCTCATGGGGCGTACCATTCGTGAGCTAAAAGGTCAGTCCTGTATTTCACTAGAAGATCCTGATTTACCGTCTAAACGAATCTTAGCATCACGAAGTTTTGCATCAGCATTAAAGGATAAAGCATTAATCAAGCAAGCCATGATTTTTCATTTAAGTCGGGCTCATGAACGTTTAAGCAAGCAAGAACAATTATGCGCCTGTGTCCATGTGTCTCTTTATGAAAAAATTCCAGTAAAACCATTCAAGAAATCACATTCTCATGTAATTGGTTTGGAATATCCGACGGATGATTTATTAATCCTGACCCATGCAGCACAACAGCAAATTGATGTTTTATTTAAAGAAAATATACTTTATGTAAAAGTTTCCGTCATGTTTTCTGCTTTGAGTGCTAAAAAAACACATACACATGACCTTTGGCAGCCTCATGATTTAATCCAGCAGCGAGATTCACTCATGACAACAATTGGCGCTATGAAAAACCGCTTTGGAAAGCATTGTATTCAAGTGGGCTATCATACCAATCAACAACAATGGAAAATGAAGCAATTGCACCACTCTCCACGCTATACCACCTCATGGTCAGAAATGCTGACTATTGATGACTCACATATGGCGGTTACACAAAACAAATGAATACTTTTGGTCAATTCGGTTTAAAATAGCAGACTCGAAGAATTAAAAGAAAAATGTAATTTTTTAACATTGCCAATTGACTGCAAAGTTCTCAAAATACAACTCATTGACGACATTGTTTTTTTGCTATTTTTGAAACAAAATATAAATGAAAAGCTTAAAAACATGCCATAATATGCAAACTTTGCAGACATCTTGCAAGGTTATATTGCAACTTTCATATTGGAGCTGTCTTCATGAGTTCGACCATTTTGGTCATACATGGACCAAATTTAAATTTGCTAGGAAAGCGAGAACCTGAAGTTTACGGACATTTAACTTTAGACGATATCAATCATCAACTCATACAGCAAGCTCAAGAAATTTCAATTCAACTTGAAACCTTCCAAAGCAATTGGGAAGGTGCCATTGTCGACCGAATTCATCAAGCCCAAATTGATGGTATAAAATTTATCATCATCAATCCTGCTGCACTGACCCACACCTCAGTAGCAGTACGTGATGCCCTATTAGGTGTTGCGATCCCATTTATTGAAGTTCACCTTTCAAATGTTCACGCACGTGAAGCATTTAGACACCACTCTTATCTCTCAGATAAAGCTGTCGGTGTCATTTGTGGACTAGGCGCACAGGGTTATTCATTTGCATTAACTCATGCCGTGCAAAAAATTCAAACTTCTACACATCTTTAACCTTAGGAATACGAATTCATGGATATTCGCAAAATTAAAAAGCTCATCGACTTAATGATTGAATCGGATCTTCAATCTATTGAAGTAAAAGAAGGTGATCAATCCATTGCTTTAGCGCGTCGTAATCCTATCGTAGCCGCTGGTGTTGCACCAATACAATCTGCTGCGCCAGAAGCTCCAGTTGTGAAACCAGCTTCTCGTGGTGCTGTTGAAACCTCACCAATGGTTGGCGTGTTCTATGCTGCACCAAGTCCAGGCGAAGCACCATTTGTAAATGTAGGACAAACTGTTTCAGCAGGCGAAACGCTTGGAATTATTGAAGCAATGAAAATCATGAACCCAATTGAGGCAACTCAAAGTGGTGTGATTGAAGAAATTTTAGTTAAAAATGGTGATGTAATCCAATTCGGTCAACCTTTATTCCGCTACCGCGCGTAATCGTTGGGGGTTGGTATGTTGCAAAAAGTTCTCATTGCCAACCGAGGTGAAATTGCACTGCGTATTACACGTGCTTGCAAAACACTCGGTATTAAAACAGTCGGTATCTACTCGGATGCCGATAAAGACCTCATGCATTTACGCTTTGTTGATGAAGCCGTTTGTATTGGTCCTGGTGCAAGTAGCGAAAGTTATCTAAATATTCCTGCAATTATTACAGCAGCGGAAGTGACTGGTGCAGATGCAATTCATCCAGGTTATGGCTTTTTATCAGAAAATGCTGAATTTGCTGAGATTGTAGAAAGTTCTGGTTTTATCTTTATTGGTCCACGTCCTGAACATATTCGCCTTATGGGGAATAAAGTGTCAGCGATTATGGCGATGCGTAAAGCTGGTGTACCAACCGTTCCAGGTTCAGCTCATGCTGTAACACCAAACAATGCCTTGGCCGAAGCAAAAGAGATTGGCTTCCCACTTATCGTTAAAGCTGCTGCTGGTGGTGGCGGTCGCGGTATGCGAATTGTTGAACGTGTTGATACACTGTTGGAGTCTGTACAAGCAGCTCAACGTGATGCTGAAATGTGGTTCGGTGATGATACGGTTTACATGGAACGTTTCCTTCAAAAGCCACGCCATGTTGAAGTACAGGTGATTGGCGATGGTAATGGTCACGCCGTACATTTATATGATCGTGACTGTTCATTACAACGTCGTCATCAAAAAGTTCTTGAGGAAGCTCCTGCTCCGAACCTTCCAGAAGAAGCTCGTGCTGAAATTTTAGCAGCTTGCGTAAAAGCATGCGAATTAATGCAGTATCGTGGCGCAGGCACGTTCGAATTCTTATTTGAAGATGGTGAGTTCTTCTTTATTGAGATGAATACACGTGTTCAAGTAGAACATCCTGTGACTGAAATGGTAACGGGTGTCGATATTATTGAACAACAGCTTCGTGTAGCCGCTGGTCTTGGTTTAAATCTAGAACAAGATCAAATCAAAGTACACGGTCATGCAATTGAATGCCGTATTAATGCAGAAGATCCAACCACCTTCCTTCCATCACCAGGTAAAATCGAGCAATTCTACACACCTGGTGGTGCAGGCATCCGTTTAGATTCTCATATCTATCCAGGTTATAGCATTCCACCTTACTATGATTCGATGATTGCTAAATTAATCGCACATGGTAAAGATCGCGAAACCGCTTTGGCTCGTATGAAACAAGCCTTAGATGAAATGATCTTAACTGGAATCAAAACCAATATTCCGCTACACAAAGATCTCATCCTTGAAGATAAAAACTTTGCAGAACAGGCTATGGATATTCACTACTTAGAGAAACATTTGTTGAAACAGGTACAAGGACATAGCGAAGCTGAGTAATTACAGCTTTACAAGATGAATAAAAAAGCCTCTTTTTCAAGAGGCTTTTTTATTATTGAAGAATAGACTGCAAAGATTTTAGCTTAAGGCAATATACGATTAAGTTTTGCAAAACATTGTCCACCCTTTTCAGATGCACAGAAATTGATTTGATTCGGATTGTCCCATTTTACAAAATATTGAGACAAATCTCCTGCCTGATCTACTTGATTACCAGAGCAGTCTTTTTCGTTGTTCTCATAATTGACTTGCATGACCAAGGTAGGCAACAAGCCCGAAGAGCTGTCTTGAGATGGTTGATACTCAAATAAACCGACCGACCACTCTTTAGCACTATTCACGACCACCTCATTGTTACCACGGAAATTATAATACTCAACACATTTTTTATTATTTGGAATTTCCATTCCCCATAAACCTAAAATTTCTGGGCGCATGTTGATTCGAATATTATTTTCAGGCTGTTGTAAATCAGCACCTTTAGCTTGCGCTTGGACATTTTGATCGGCAGAAGAAAAAGACGTCATTAATAAAAGTAAAGGTGCAAAAAAAACTGTTTTTTTCATACAACATCTATAGGTCAACGTTTAGAGCTAAATTAGCACATTTCAGCAAGAAAACTCATAGAATTAACGTGATAAGAACAATTTTATATAAGAAAATGAATTCCCTATTGATGAACTTTAAATCATCAGCAGTTTAATGCGATCTATTGATTTATTAGTCCAAAAATATATTCTTATCAGAATAATATTCATTCTATACCTCACAGAAAGCTTAAAAATATAAGATTTTATGCAAGGGAATATACGTTAAGTATGACCATATGGATACGAACAGAGCTGATTAAAAACAATGCACAATCTTTTTTGATTGTCATGCTCATCATTACACTTTGTGCTTTGGCTGGAATACTTGGTCGACCTCTCTCATTTCTTGCAATTTTCTGGCCTGCAAATGCCGTACTACTTGGTCTTTTTTTAAGATTTAGTTATCTCAATAATCTTGGTGGCTGGCTTGGGGCCTTTTCTGGGTATATGCTTGCAGACCTAGGTACTGGCAACACTTTACAACTTACTTGGTTGTTAACTCTTGCTAACTTGCTAAACCCATTAGTGACCTTATACCTACTGAACCGGTTAAAAATCAATTATCAAGAATTCAATAAAGGTCTTACATTTGTTTACTTATTTTTAATTAGTGCTTTTGGAGGGTGCCTAGCGAGCCCAACCTTTGCGATTTTAACCATCCCTTATGTTCCTAACAGCTTTATGGAACTCAGCCGTATTTGGGTTGATTTTGGCATGTGGTGGAGTGGTGAAATTCTTAACTTTGTCGCTTTTTTACCTATTGTTCTCGCATTACCAAACAAAACTACAGTTCAACAATATTTTGTAAATCAAAAAAATCAACGTTTAAGTTTGCCCCTTGTCTTACCCTTCATATTTGTCGTTGTATCTGTAATTCTAACTCACTTTTTTATTGGCCCTGGCGCCATCATGTTCCCGATCGGAGCACTCATCTGGGCAGCATTAACCTACAATTTATTGTTGGTTGCAATCATCAACTGCTTTGTATGTATGTTCTTATACAACAGCTTAAGTGCATATTATCTAACAGAATCTCCCGAAGCATTTATTTCGACAACACTGTCTGTTCGCATCGGTCTTTTCATGCTGGCTTTAGGCCCACTAACATTATCAATTATTAGTTTGAATCGCCAAAAGCTATATCACCAAATATTATATTTAGCGAACCATGACAGTTTAACAACGACTATGAATCGCCGATATTTTTATGAAGAAAGCGAAAAGACGATAGACTCAACTCATAGGGAGGCGAAATCCAATATTCACAGCGTGTCTATTCTACTACTCGATATTGACCACTTTAAAAAAATTAATGATCAATATGGACATGAAATAGGTGATATTGTTCTCAAAGACTTTAGCAATATCGTCAGATCTCAAATTAGATCAAATGATTTATTCGGTAGAGTTGGCGGTGAAGAATTTGCCATCTTAATTAAAGATAGTAACCTACCAGCCTGCATTAAAATCGCACAGCGTATATGCGACCGCGTGGCAGAAACACCGATTATGATCAGGCAAAATCAACATCTCAATATTAGTGTAAGCATAGGTTTAAGTTATCAACAACTTCCGTCTGGCACCCCATTCCAACAATTGATTAATCGTGCAGATGTTGCCCTTTATCAAGCGAAATCTGAAGGACGAAATAGATTATGCGTGGATCCTCAATTACTATTTACTCAAACATCATAAGTCACTATCTTGCTTCAGTGGGCTTGAGATTTGGTAAAGCGGATAAAAATATGAAACCAATCAACGTTGAAGCTCCTGCAATGATAAAAATATAGCTGCCAGAAATCAGCTCCCAATATTGTCCTGCCAATACGCTTCCAGATGCCACACCCAAGCCCCACATCGTACTATACAAAGCTTGAGCTCTACCCTGCTGCCCAGCAGAAAAGTGCTCAAAAATAATGCGCATCGCCAATAAGTGAAATAAACCGAAACTGAATGCATGCATTGTCTGGGAGAGAAATTGGAGAACAAAACTTTCAGGAAATAAACCAACAATCAAAAACCTAAGCCCAGTCATCCATAAACAGATCGCAACCAACTGACGCCATGTAAAACGATTTAAAAAAAATGATGCATAGGCAAACATCATGATTTCAGCAATAACACCTGTTGACCAAAGAAATCCTGTTGCTGTGGTACTAAATCCAGATGACTGTAAGTAATTGCTATAAAAACTATAGAATGGTGCTTGAGCAAACAACATAATGAACTCAATTAAGAAAATTGCTTTCACAACTGGTTGTTTTAAGACTGGAATAATGGATTCAAGTGTTTTTTGGGCTTTTGGTGCGCCCTTCGGTTCTTTTACTGTAAATGACCATAAGAACGCTAGAAATGAAATACTCAGTAATAAAATCGGGAGATACTGAATATCGATGATTTCAAGAATTAGACCAATAAAGAAAACACCAACAATAAACCCAATCGATCCCCATTTTCTCACTTTGCCATAAAGTTCATTTCGTTTTTCGCCTAACCAAAATAATGTAACGCCTTCAAATTGAGCAAGTATCGCATTTTGAAAAAAGCTGAAGATCAACATTAACAAAGCAATTGATTGAAAATTATTAGGTATAATAAAAATGAGGAACCATATACTCGCTTCCATCCATGTTGCGATTCGCACCAATAGCATTCTTTTACCCGTTTTATCCGCCACCCACCCCCAAATAAACGGCGCAAAAAAACGTGTCATGATTGCAATTGCACTAAGCCACCCAATCTCTAAAAAGCTAAATTCCTGATCTTGCAGATATAGACTCCAATACGGCATGAAGGTACCGACAATCGCATAGTAGAAAAAGTAGAATCCACCTAATTTTGTTTTAATTGGCAACGCTTGTATCATATTGCAATTACCAGTATTTTCAATAAGTTAATATCATTTAATAGTTGCATACATTTGTTACCACTTAGGTGTAATTGCACTTCATCAGTCTACAAATCAGTCTACAAATTTATTTTTTTGTAGACTCTTCATTTTTTGTAGACTGAAGATATTTACGTCTTAGAAAATAATTCTGTGATCATTTTCATCAGAATTAATTGTTAGTAAGTTACTAAAGAAATTTTATACTTTACCTATAAGGTTTCCTACCCAATTTTGCTATTTCTCTTTTTTGAGAATTCAGCGGATAGCATAACTTGCAAAGTATTGAAAAAATTTCAATCTATAGATTGAATCGTACTAGACTGCGGTAATAGAGTTTGATGAGGAAATTACTGCTAAATTGCTAATGTATAAATTTATGACAATGCATGAGTAAGAGTTTTTATAAATTACAAATATATTAATTTAAATATTATATTAATAATCGATTAATATCAGGCACTCATAATAAATATTTCTAAAACTATAAATCTTGATACATATTCAGGGTATCTATTAATAAATATAAGGCACATGCTGAGTTTGTCGATAATACTATTGACAATTCAAGGACAATCATTATGTCAAATTTCACAAAGTCAAGTGACTCTAAAACCCAGCAACAACATAACCAGCAACAATCAAATCCTGCAGGCGATAATACGCAAAAAACTCAGCAAGAAAAAAATAAGGAACAGCAATTAAATGCTGAGAACAGACAAACTAAAGATGCTCCGAAAGAGCATACTGAGGTCGAAGTTAAAAAATAACTTATAACTCAGAATTCTTAAATCATTTAAAAGGTTTAACTCCTTTTAGGTGATTAGGATAAATAATGAATATTGTTAAAGTTAAAGTCCATAAAATGTATGAAAACTTTCACAGAAATCCAGCTATTCAATATGTTGGGTTTTTTGATGATAATAATGTATTAATCAGCTTATACGATAACAATAATATTAAACTCATTAATAAAATCGGGACGTTGCAATGGGTAAGCATTGCTACTAATCAAGCTTACTTTGTTGAAATACCAGATTATATTAGTGCCGAGAATTAAACTCATGATGATTAAATACCCTCAAGTAATCCTCGTTTTTCACAAAGAGTCAAACCACAGTGATCGTAGATGTGCTTGGGCAAACTATAATTATCAAGGGAAACTAAATAACATTACAGATTTTTATGGCCAGAATTTATCTATTTACGATGGCAATAAAGTTGTCATCGATGGTGATATTTGGGTTCTGGAAAGTCATCTACACAAGGTATATAGAGATAGAGGTCGCAAATGAAAAAAATTCTAAGTGCATTCGATTTAAAACGTAATTTATATTTCAGAAAATTAATGCTCGATGGTGATTACAAACAAAATGTATATGATTTAAAGCATAGGAATAATTATGATTTATATGTATATAAATTATTAGATAGTGAATCAGGCAGAAAACTGTATTTTAAAAATTTTATTATATTTAAATAAATTAGCCCTCATTTAGAGGGCTATCTCTTTACTGATTAGCAATAATTACTTTTGAGATTTCCCTGGCAATCAACCATGCTTGATCTTGAATTAGCTTTGCTTCAGCATCATGAGAGATAAAACCAACTTCAAGGATTAAACCTCCATTTTGTACGAAAGCCAATTTGCCTCGAGCCGATTTAGATTGATCAATCCAGCCACTATCTCCACGAAGTCGTGAACCTGTGATTTTCTGAACGGCTTTAGAGATCTCTTGAGCCAATTTCTTATCTTTAGGTAATGAGATTGTTTCAATACCAACAGCAGTTTTGTTTGCTGCTGCATTCATGTGAATCTCTAGAGCAATTTTAGAGCCTTTGATCAATTTGAGTGCTGAAGACAATGGATCGTTCTGAGTACCGATACCATCAGTTTTAACCTGTAAGCCCGCGTGCTTTAAGTAATAAGCCAAAGCATTTCGAATGGTTACAACTAAATCTGCTTCTTTAAGACTGCCATTTACCGCACCAGGATCAGAATTTGAATGCCCTGCTGTTACAGTTACAAACTGATTTACGCCATGCAGTTCAGGTTGAGCTTTTAAGCGCGCGAGCACCATTGCTACACCAACAAAACACCCGACAAATTCTTTCCATTGTTCTGGAATGTAGGTTTTTAGCTCTGGTGGAATAACATTCCACACCTGCACAAACTGATCACAGAATAAAATCAAGGCATAAAAAAAGGCGCCAAATGCGCCCACTTGTACTGACTTGAGTTTCCAAGCCTGTTTCCAATTATCAATTAATTTCATTTTTACCTCTGTGCTTTTCTTCAGCACGTTTGTTTTCAAGTCGTTTGTAATGCCAATTCACTAGAAATGTGAGAAATGCCAATAGCAGACTCAGCCAAGGAATCCAGTTGATAGTTGCCACCCATGAAAAAAGGGTGCCTATTCCTAGACACCCATATGTAAATTTTGTAGCTGTGGACGCGGCAACCGCAGCATCTACGGCTAATTGCGCCTTTTCAGACATCTCGCCCCCTAAATTTTGGTAATAAAAAAGCACCCGAAGGTGCTTTATGGTTGAAAACTTTAACTATCAGCAGTTGCCTGTGTGATTCGTGTTGAATAGTTCCACGAGGTCGGCTTCCACACGTCTCGCGCAGCAGCACGCACATAATATGTAGTCGTTGATTGCAAACCAGTAATCGTGCAAGCATTTTCAGTCCCTGTCCAACGTGCTGCCGTTGTATCAGGATCAAAGTTCGCATTGGTACTGATCCACACCTGGTAATCTTTCAGATCAGGCACTTCACTTGGAATCCAAGTCACTGTGATCGAATCTGCAGTTGCCGATGTGTACACGTTCAACAATTGTGGTGGCACTGGATTACTGATATTCAGCTCTGCAAAAGTGCTGACAATCGAACCGTTTTTACTTGCAACACGTACTGTATAAGCACGTTGAATACCATCGATTTTTGCTTCATCCATGCTGTATGAATAGTCGGTATTTGTTGTATCAACAGTTCGAAGCAATACACCATTCGACCAAATCTGCACAATATAACCTGTCGCACCAGCTGCACTTTGCCATTGAACTTTAAAGCTTGTGCCTTCAAATGCAGACTGCAGCGATAAACCTTTAACACCTGCAGGACGACCACCATTGATTGTGTAACTGTATGCCGTCACTTCATCCAAGGTTTCTTCCTTTTGCTCAAGACCATTGAAGCTTGTGAACTTCAGATAAATCTGCTTACCAACCATATTTGAGTTGAAGTCATACTCAAAAATGGCTCGGTCAATACGAACAAATGATTCACCTGCATTGTGTGAGCCTGCATCGTCAAAACGCCCACGAAGCATTCCACTTAATGTATAACGTCCTGATCCATCCAAGGTTGCATCGATATAGTTGATATATTCATCACCGACTTTACACAGTGTTGCATCAACTTCAGCGTCTTCAAGCGTACCACCAAAGATTTGACTAGAAGTATTCAATTGAACTTGCATCAATGTGTCATCTGCATCAATTGCTGAAACTAATGTACCGTAACGCGCTGAACCATAGATAGTGCCGATCATTTCATAAGTCGTATTGTCTATACTTGCCCAGACGTTACAGCCACCCCAATTAATACCACCTGACGCAGCTACCCAAATCTGATTTTTACCATCAGTCAATTCTAAAGGAGGCTCAAAAATAGCCGGTGCATTGACATTACCTGGTTCTTCATTGCCACCTTGATACCCATTCGATGATTGCAGGTCATACTCAACTGCTGAGCGAGATCCGACGGCTAACTCTTCAGCTGTAATCGAAAGCACTCCTTCTTCATCTTCTTCAACTCGTGTGATTCGTACTGGAAACTGATTCAAACCTAAGGATTCATCCGTAATCGTCACAATATCCATCGGCTCAAGTCGGCAGTACTTCCAGCCCAATTCAAACTCATATTCATTTCGAACATAGAGTTTTCGCTGTAATAGCAATTGCACCGCATGACGAGCAATTTTTGGCTCACAGAAAAAGTCAAACTTAACTGGATCTTGTGTACGTAGCCCAAACATTTCAATATTTGCTTGGTCCTTTGCTTCAACCGTTTCAGTATTGTATTGGTTAAAACGATTCACGTACTCAATTTGGCAGTGGTTGTATGCATCTGTATCACGACTTCGACGTACACGTACTGGCTGATCTTCACCTAAGAAATCATCATCTGTTAAGTGATATACCGGTTCAAGATTTGGCGTAAATGTCACACCATTACCCGTCACTGCACTGTCACCGAATGAACGGATTTTCAAGCCGTCTGGACTCGGTACCACAGCACAATTCACCGCTTCCACAATTTCATTGATGATTTCAAATGCTTCACGTTGTTCTGTCAAAGCAGGACTAATCAACAAATTAGTGGCTGCACAATAGGTTCGAAATTCAGATAAATCTGCCATATTCAAACTCGGTGCTGCACCGTACCGTGGATTTGTGATGAAGTCTTCAATCACATCCGCTGGGTTCGCATCATGGATCGTTTCTGAAAATGTAATATCGCTAATCACTTCAAAATTATGATTCGATAATGCTGCACTACCACCTAGATCATAATTTGCACATGCCACATATCCAAGGAACGGATAATGCACTGCTTCATCAGGATGCTTGGATGCTAAATATCCCCAAACAGGATTGTGATCACCATCAAAGAGTTCAAATCCAACTTGATCTATTGGCTTGAGTTGCACACCGCCTTCGGTTTTTGTGACGATCTGTTCTTTATCACGCCAAATGATGCCAATGTCTTTAATTTTGTTTTCACATAGACCAAGCATCAAAGATGCAGAATAAGTATATGTTGTGTTTTTGGTCTTGGTTTTTCCACCTTTACCACCAGATTTAGTCGTCGTAGTATGAGCAGTGGATTTAAAATCCCCGTACCAAAACATATTGGCTGCAACACGATTTTTGCCATAGACCAACGGCTGAGTCAGACCATATGCAGATTGCTGAATGCGCATCGAATTGATGCGCTTATCAGACGTACTGATCGTCGTACTTCCAAGTATTCCGCCCATTATTCTTTTAGCCTCTTCATACGAAAAAAGCCCGCAATTCTGCGAGCTAGACTTCCCTTGGTACCATCCTGCAGGATGACCCCCTGATGGATGTATGAATGAATGATTGTTGGCCATTCAACGACAATTGCACCATGACTGATGCACTTGCCAAAATGATAGAGAACAATGTCACCAGGCTGTGGCTTATCGACTTCATAGCACACAGATAAAACGTGCTCCAAATATCGTTGGCCGAGCTGGTGCATGTGCCAATCAGGTGGATATGGACGCGGATCTAAATGTTCCATCAAGCCCACTTTTTCATAGACTTCACAGATCAGCGTTCCACAATCCACACCCACACCTTTCACACGACCTTGGTGATGGTATGGTGTGCCGAGCCAAGTCATGGCTTCGGCAACTGCTTTATGGTGTAGACCAACTGTCATTTGAATAGATTCCACCTTCACCAAATCGTAAGTCGAATACAGCTTGCGAACTCTCATGTGCTTGTTCATAAGTTTGACCACTCACAGTTAGATCTTCAAGATAGAGGCTATACAAAATCCAAGATGGTTGACCTACGATTACGCTTGAATTTGAATGAGAACCAATCGTGAATAACTCAAATGCAATACTGTTTACATTCGTAGAGTCTTGAGGATTAAATAGCGTTTGAGCACCATCAGCCAGCCAGGGTGAATTTGGGGTTGCCGCATTTTGACGACCAATCAAGTTGTCACCTGGCTTAGCTCCTACAATTGTCCCGTTTGAAGTTTGCTGATAAACAGATGGTGTATATCTTGCAGCAGTAATCGGATTACTTAAACTACGCACGCCAGCTAAAGTAAACGCAGACGCATTTTCAAGTGAATTTCTAGTTACTACGCCCATTAAAGAAATATAAAACGCATGGTTTGGGTGTGCCATGCAGTAATCATTAATTGCAGTAGGTAGAACACCACTTAAAACACCTCGGGGAGTTTGGTTAGTTATATCTTGAGGATAAATGCCGTGAAGACCGCCTTTCGAAGTTCGTTCTGCAAGTCCACCCACTTCTGCTAAAGTATTGCGCACTTCAATACTGTTAATTGTTGCACCTGTGATTGTGCGTGCTTGATCAGCGGCATAGTTCACCAAGTGAGTTGGAATACCAGCTACTCCATCGCGTGCCGGCTCAATTAAAACTAATGAGCCAGCATTTAAGCGCACGTCTGTTTCATTTACATTAATACCGTAATCGAAGTCACGATCAATAATAAATTTTACGCCAGTCATGATTTTTCCTTATTTTAAAAATATAAAATTAACATCACTTTCAAAACTGAAAGCACTTGTAGTTGCGTAAGCATGCAACTGAACGTACGTGCACAAATTCCCACCATTTCTTGGCGAAATAGGTCTGATTAAATGTTCTGCATCAACGCGAGCAGATTCAATCGTAATCATTGTTTCATTGTCATTAATTACTCGTTCGAGTACACCTTGGTTGTTTGCGTTGTCATACCTGCAAACAATAATTTCATCTTTCATACATGGATCAGGAAATGATGCACCGTCGAAGTAGTTGGAATAAAAGGGCTTACCTGATGCTGCATAGGTGCGAATTTTCCAGCTGCCGTCAGATTCAAGAGAAATTACTTTGTAATTCCCTGTGTTTTGTAGCTGCCCTGCGGTCCACTCTAAATAAAGAATTGCAGGCGACATAGGTAATGATCGAACATAGAACATGCGCCGATCTATAGATGCGTTATGAGCCAAAACAGGGACAAAATTAGCTATATTGATTGGAAGATTTGCATGCGTCTTTACGTTTGCTATTGTCGTACCGAGATGATCTGTTAAATCACCAGAGACAATATCAATTTCCCAATAATGAATGCTGTTTAGGGCTTGAGAAGGGTTATAATAAGAAGCAATACGCAACTTATTGTCTGCAAGCGTTGACGTTATGTAATACTGTGCATCCGCAGTTAAAATATTATGCTGATCAAGGGTTGTGATAATTCCTGTTTCTTGATTTACAGAAATCTTTGTAAAACCCCATGATCTCTGCGCAAATCGCGAGAAAATATAGAAAATATCTTCTGTTTCCGTGCTTTCACTTTCAATGTGATGCAATTGTGTATATGAGATATTTACACCCGCTGCAATCTGTTGTTCAGCAGCTAACTCTAATGTTGAAATGTCGCCATCTTTCGTTGAAACCTTGGCTGATAAATACTGCGTTTTATCGTGATTTTGCCACATCACAATTGATCTGCGATTATCTTTTATGAACACAGATGGGGCGTTGTGATCATCTATAAGCGCAGTTTGTCCAACTTTAACCTTTCGTGTAATCCCGCGACCAATGACGTATTCTCCAACGTAAATTGAACCATCTTCCCCATAAATACCAGAAATAACGCGAGGGTATGGCTTTTCTGTATATGTGTGGATCGGATGAATCCACCACTCTTGAGATGCTTTTCCAAATTTTTCACTCTTTGTTTCTTCGGTTGAAAGTTCAATTTTATTGACTTTCAATTTATCAATCTGAATAACACCATCATTGCGGAGTGCAATAGGGTATTTATGTCCGTTGCCGATGCCAAAAACATACCCAGAGAATGGATCTAATGCTTGCATTTTCATGCCTGCGATAGATTGTTGTTCTGCTTGAAATTCATTCACATTAAATTCTTCAACAGCAAGATTCTGAGCTTCTATTTTTTCAGAAACTACAGTGCCATCTTTTTTAATGCCTAATGGCATTTTGCCGTTTTGCCCCACAAAACCAACTGAGTATTCTGAAAATGAGTCAAACATTTTTACATTCGTGTTGGAAACTTGCCAAAATGCTGTTTTTTGATCCGTATAATTTTTTGAACTTGATAATGGATCATAAGAGCTTTTTGTTAAGCTTGTAGCCTCTACAGATTCTTTGTAATAATCACCACCATCTGTTTCGCTAAGTACCGATACTTTGGTATTTAATGAAATATTAGCAATATCAGCATTTGCTGCAGCAAGAGTTGGATAAGTTTTTATTGCTCCATTTTGAAAGCTTGATAATGCGCCATCTACATAAGTTTTCTCGGCTTTTGACGACATTTCAACTTTTGTTGGTAGCTCAGTAGCTACATAATTTAAAAGCTTTTCTTGGGCAGCTTGAAATTTACGCTGAGTAATATTGGTACCAATGAATTCAATAATATTTGGTAAAGGCATTTTCCTACCCCATAAAAAAACCCAGCTCAAGGCTGGGTATGGATTATTACAAATTTGATTAAACTGCGGTTTCAGGTACCGGTATAAAAGGCGCACCACGGAAACGAACAAAATTATTAAAACGGTTTTGGCAAGTTTCTAAGCGTTTATCACATCCTGGATAAACCTTGATTCGTTGCCCTGCCTGCGGTGTTTCCAGCAATGGCAAAGTCAATAATAAAGCCCCCGATTCATGCATTCGGATCGTCCGTTTTAGACCAGCATTACCACCGTCCAAGAACTCGATCACGCCTTGGGTAAACCAACCTTGTGGCTGATTCACCTGGCATAAAATTCGAGCTGAAGTACTGCCTGCTTCAATGGTTGTCTGCACCATAAAGTTTTGCCGCAAGAGACCGCATGCCGTGTCAAATAGCGTATTGGTACAACTTGGCTGATACAGATTTCGCGGCATTTGCACATTCAATTCATCCAGATCTGATGCAACACTGGCTTGAATTGAATTACGATCTAAGTCAGGCTCAATGATTCGACCTTCGAACAACTTAATGGTGCCGGCACTGGTGTCCGTTGGCATACTCATATCCATAAATATGCGCTCCAGCTTAAATCGAGCACCATCTAATTGGCCATTATGAAACGCTTGAACAACATTAATGCCATTCCATTCATTATCATCAATACAATTAATGCTGATCGATAAATTATCAACTTCAATACCGAGTGACAGGCTAATTCCTTCACGACTGATGATCGGACCTCTCGAACTATATGCTTGACCTGCAACAGTCAAATCAAAATCATAATTGGTATATCTGAATACATCACCCTGCACAGTTGTAATCGTATAGAGATCTGCCATTACAAACCGATCTGCATCAAGCAACGCAATTAATTTTGGAGAAGCAGCTCTCATACTTTATTTCCTAAAGATCCCACCAGATCAACTCTTTTTGCGTTCCAAAGTTTATGCATAAAGTTCGTAAACTGTTGCTCATCATCAGCAAATCGACACCGATAATAAAAAATGCCATCAACTTGCAACGTATCACCTTCAGCAAGGGGTATCGGTAAATTTAACAAACCGTTCTTTGTAATTTCATACTGTGTTACCCACATTTTTGCCTCAAGATCAGTCCACATTGGTTGATCAAGATCATCACTCCACATAAGAGGGTCTTCAGATACAAACTCTGCCGTATGACTTACCGGTATTTCTAGGCTGGCCATTTTCTTATGCAATTGAAAAGAAGTGGTTTCACCATCACCTTGAAAAGTGCAATTAAACTCATAATCATCAGGCATCTTGAAAAGAAATGAATCGAAAGCACCACGGCGCTCTAAAAAGAAACTTTCAAGTTGCTGTAATTCATTCCTACCATTGTTTTCACGTAAAAATGCAAATGACATTGAGATTTCATACTTAGGAATGGCTTGGTAACTTGCGCGAAGTTCCCGACCGTTCACAGACGTCATTATTTTGGTATTAAAAATGGGAGTTTTTGACAACTCCCATTCAAGACCAGGTAATTCAGGAAATAATACATCAGACACAAAAACCTCCTTAGGTACCGAAATTACGGCGATGGCCCTTTAATCCACTCGCCAATTCACGACCATGCTTTTCAAAGAAACGCTTTACGTCACGTGAGTCAAAGGCTTGAATTGAGAAATGGTTACTCACTTGCTGACTTGGAGTTTGAGGTGTGCCAAAGCCTCCATCTGCACTTAGTGACTTACCTAAGGCACGAATCGTATTTGCGTGCTGCTTAGGTAAAACCATTTCTTCTTCGTGAAGTTGTGTCATAGGGTTTACACCTGCAGGAATATCGTAACCACCTCGGGCTGATGCCACTTTTCCCACAATTGCAGATACACCAGCAAATGCGGCAATACCAGCAGCTACACCCAATGCAGGGCCTACAATTGGTATTGACGAAAGCGCCGCCCAAGCACCAGCCATAGCTTCCCAAGCCGACATCATGATTGACTTTAAGACTTCCATGAGCTTTAAACCTAAACGAGCAATTACACCTGTTGAAGTTGCAGCGGTTTTCATGCCTTCACCAGCCACCACAGCACCAGTCTGAGCAGCTTGTCCAGCTACTTCAGCCGCCGTCTCTGATTTGATAAACCCTAATTTAATCGCCATACGAGTTGCTAAACTTGCAGCGTATTTTTTCAGTGGTTCACTAATCATGCTTTGAATAAATGCCCCTGCTAGTTCTGTAAAAATGGCATTCATGGCATTTTTCCAGGTCAATGTTCCATTCATCATGGACTGAATGCCTTTATCCCATAGACCAGACATTCGTGACGTTAGATTCCCAAACTTATCTTCAAAGTCTTTCATTTGGGCATCAGAAATCATGCCTGGTGCTTGGATATCAGACACCGATCTTTGATGATCTAATGCACTGATTTCATTGGTTACGCCACTTACCCCAGAACTATTCCCAGTGAGTTGACTTAGCTCTTGTTCAAGATCTAGGCGCTCCTCCAATCCAATACGCTTGATGGCATACAACTGTTCTTCAAGTTGCTTTGCAAGACGTACCTTTTCAACATTATTGATTCTTCCAGCATCAAAATCAGCATCCAAACGTGCCATTTCTAGCTCGAATATTTGCTGAGACAAAATCATTTTGCCTTGAAGCTCTTCCTCATGAAGCGTCTTGAGTTTTTCAAGTTGTTCAACACGAATCGCTTTGATTTTGTCGGCGGCTTCCTGCTCAGCTTTGATTGAAAAAGCTTTCTTTTCTTCAGCTGACAATATAGAAGAATCAATGTCACTTAGTTCTTTCTTAAGATCTAAAGCAACCTGCTTGCTTTCATCTGCATATTTATACTGCAGTGCTAGCATTTCCTTTTCAGCTTCTTCAGCTTTGCGGATTTGCTCTTGAAGTGATTTATCAAAATCTGAAGATTCAGTCCCTGCTTCTACACCGTTAACGCCAGCCATGTAACCCTTGACGTTTTTCACGTACTGGCGATTAATTGGACCAATACCGGTACCACGATCAACATTCCCTTCACCTGCATGATAAGCAGAAATAGCCTTGTTGATATCACCATACTTATCTAGCAAGAAACGCATGTATTTGGCTGCGCCTTCAGCAGCTTGTTTTGTGTCGGATGGATCAGATAAGCCAAAGCGCTTGGCGGTCATATCCAGCATTTGAAAGTTGCCTTTCGCCTTGCCGTATTTAGTCTGAACGCCTTCAACATTTCGACCCTTAGTCTCTTGCATGTTAAGAGCTGATAGCATGCCACTCGGCAAGCCATACTTGGCTTCAAATCCTGAATAGTTAAACTTTTCAGCATTCGCTTTTACACGTGCATTGACCTGCAAGATCTGTTGCTGTTTTTCAAGCTCCTTAGTTTGACGTTTTTGAGTCTCCTCAGCTTTCTTTTCAGCTTCCTCACGCGCTTCAGCTGCTTGTTTACGCTTCCAGTCCGCTTCTTCAGCCTGTTTAACAGCTTCAGGCATTGCACCGTCTTTAGCGGTGTATCCCATACCTGCCTTATCACGAGCATCTGCCATGTGCTCAGCACGCTCACGCGACACACCACCAACTTTCATGTTGTGTTGAATATAGCGTTCTCGTTCAGAATGTTTGTTAGATTCACGAACATACTCCATCTGCTTTGCAGTCAAATTGGCTAATGCATTTGCTTTATCGTTGATGGAATTTGTGTGTTCCTTATTATCCTTAGTACCTTGTGTCACAACTTGGTTATAAGTTTTTAGAACACCCTGAGCATCAATGACTGCTTTACGCTCTTTATTAACGGCAGCAGCTTTCTCATCAATTCCAGCCTTATGTTTAGACTCAACTGTTCGTAGGTTATTAATACCTGTGGCTAGTTGATCTGCATTCAGCTTGCCTTGAATATATTGATCGTGGAGCTCTTTAGCTGCTTTTTTATCAGCATCTGATGCATCGGAATGATTAACTACCGCACGCACCAAGCCAAGTAATGCAATTTCCTGTTTACGAAAGCCTTGTTCAGCTTTGGATAAATCCGCCGTGGCTTGCCGCGTCAAAACACGCTGTTGAGCCTTATCAAGCTTTTCATATTCCTCACGAAGTTGAGCAACTGTTTTGCCTTGTGTGCTTAACGCTGGAACAGCTTCATCACTGCTTCGTTTCATGTAAAGGAATGCAGCACCTGCCGCTAGACCTTGAAATGCCAACATACCTAAGCCAGTAGGTCCACCGAGCAATGCTGACGCACTACGCAGTACACCCATCGCCGTAGCAGTACGCATCGCTTGACCCTGAAGCGCAGACAATTGCATTTGATAAGCCATGCCTTGGGCAACACCAATCACAAACTCTTTAGCCAATACGGCGCATTGAACAACCAATTTAGCTGAAATAGCTGCACCTAAAGCGATGACCACAGCTTTGATGTTGTCAAAGTTCTGCGCAATAGCAGTCACTGTAGGCGTTACTGAATTGATCAGCATTGCTTGGAAGCCTTGGAACTGAAGCTCTAGTGTGTAAAGGTTTTCTTTGGCTTTACCGAGGTTGTCCACCATATCTTTAGACATGATAGCGCCAGCATTCTTGGCTTCCTCACCCCATTTTTTAAAGCCTGCACCGCCGTCTTTGAGTAGTGGAATAAGCAAACTGCCATCATTGACGATCTGCTCCATGTAGGTGATAGTTTCAGCGTGCGATAAATTGGCTTTTTCCAATCCATCGTAATATGCCTGGATAACTTCTGGACCACTTAAATCTTTGAACATATCGATGGTCACACCAATCTTAGGCGCAACCTTTTCAAAGAAGTCCATCATTTCGCCTTCACCTCGGCGTGCTTCACCGAGACGATCTAGCGCATCCTTACCCATCATGCCGAACTGTTCTAATGACAATCCAGCTGTTTGAGCACCCTTGGCAAAGTATTGGAGGTCTTCTACCGATTCACCCAGCATGTCAGACATTTTCTGAACTTCTGAAGCGGTGCTAATTGCATTGCGAGTGAAACTGACCAATCCATCTACAGCTAAGGCAGAACCAATACCAGCAGCAATTTTTTTACCTAGGCCCAGCATCTGCGTTGAGATATTGCTTGAAAGATTATCGAAGATCTTTTGCACACCAGACACGTCAATCTGAAAGTCCACTTTCTTACCTGTGACTTCAATCTCCTGCGCCGTATCTTTAACAATACTTTCGGCTTCATTCATGCCTTTTTTAAGTTCAGAAGTCTTCGCACCAACGTGCACTTCCACTCGATTGTTGCTCATAATTCCTATCTCGCAGGCATAAAAAAACCGCCGTGAGGCGGTTGTAGTCAGTCAAGGTATGGTGAAAATCACCACACCTTCGAATTTTTTTTAGGGTTATTTAACTAGGCGTTCCATAGCATTTTGCATAATTAAAGGGAGCTGCTCTTTTGAAACTAAATCTGTACGATTCACCAATTCTGGGATTTTATTAGACTCAATCATCACGGCGTTTTCGGGCACAAGGTCAATAGCAAACCCACCCTGATAATTCAGTTTTACAGTCATTTGCTTGCCTTGAAGTATCTCCGACATTAATGCCTGAGCAACTTGTTCAGGATTAAAGGATGGATGTTCAGGCATTTTTCCACCTAAGCGTTTAACCTCGGCTTCCAAATTCTTTTGGTACTCAATCAAACGATACTGTAAAACGCCGTGACAATTCTGAATAGCATTTACATCTACTGGGGCGTGAGATTGGTATTTATCGAAAGTCAAAATTAATCCATGAACATACTCGACCGCATCATCCAAGTTTTCTAATGGTATTTCGTCAATGTGATCAACATTAAATCGCTGTTGAACCATGATATACGCATCTGAAAAGTTGATTTTCACACGCGATACTAAGTTTGATACAGCATGACGTAAGTTCTCACGATCTTTAGGAGTTGTTTTACGTGGATTAACAGCCTTACCTTTAGCCCAATAATCCCAAAGTACATCGTCGCATTCCTCTTGATACTTAATAACCGTGTCTCGAAGTTCAGGTTTTACTTTGTTTGGGCTAATAGTCATAAGCCAGCCAAATAACTTTTTAACTGGCAAACACGTCATAAGACGATCTTTACCATCATTTGCAACTATTGTGATTTCCACAATGGTTGAAGCGAAGCGCTGTTTTAGCTTCACAAATTGAGAACCCCAGTCTAAACCCATGCCATCAACAATAGGCTTCATAGGTGTGTATGGTTGCCCATTATGCTCAACTAAAAATAATTCAGCATTGTGGAAAGGTACTGTGATTTGTTGTAAACTCATAGTTGTCATAACTATTTTCCTTTATGGTTAATAGGCAACTAAACCTTGTGATATGTGAGAGTTGAACAAGGTTTTTTTGTGCCTGTTGATTTCATGCTTTCGCATTCTCTTGGTCAAGTAAAAGTTCAACTGCTTTGTTGATTAAATAATTCATTGAACGGTCTTCCTTTACAGCCTTTTCTTTTAGTTGCTTGTGCAACTCAGGTGGAATTCGTACTGCTACCTGTGTATCTGAACGTGCCATTTAAATCTCCAATAAAGCACCGTGATCACATTAAAGCACACTGCTTTATTGATGTAAAGCACAGTGATGCAATATTATTCTTTATATCACTAGCAGAGTCTTTCGTACATGGCACGTAACGATCCACAAATGAACCTCCGTGTACCCATGGAGTTAAAAGAACGTATTGAAAAAGCAGCTCTTGAAAATGGTAGAACCATTACAGCGGAGGCGGTCTATCGCCTTGAAGAAAGCTTTTCTCAAAACCTATCTGCTGTTGAAAAAATACCTACCGAAGTTCTAATGATGGAACTTGCTAGTCGTATGAAAGGTTATAGCCTTACCGTGGAAGAGGTTGCGCGCATTAAAAAAGCACCCTAAGGTGCTTCTTTAAGTAAGTTTCAAAACTATGGGAGTTACTGTTTTGTTCCTAAGTACAGTACTGCGTTCTGTCTATTACTATTTTCTGCCACTGCATAAAGTGATTTAATTGATGAATCATAATAAACCACACCCTTTACAGACTGTCCCGCTAAGAGACAAGGTGAATAACCAAAAGCTAAATCAACATTGTAGTAAGGTGCATTTTCTTCAACTGCTATTTTCCCCGTGAACGTACAGCCACTTTGTCCCTTACCTGAAATCACACCCGTATTTGAAATTGTTAAGGTTGCTTCTTCAATACCTTCAACTATCGCTGATTGACCTATATAAGATCCTGCGATTGTCGTGAGATTGGATACCGAGTTATTTAATTCAGCATCATATAAAGTGTCAAATGTAACCTGATTTGAAGGCGTATAAGTGATCGTTCCATTTAGGCTCTTTTTAGTTTCAAAAGTACCATTAATAGATGTGTCGTAAACTGCACTACCACCAAAATAAAAGTCTTTCCCTTTAATCGCTTTTACTGTGTTACCAGAAACAGTTAAGTCACCAGTCATGAAGCCAGTAATTCCGTTAGAATAAGGTGGTGTATATAGAAACCAGAATTTATTATTTTTATCTACCAACCCAATAACATTTTGCGCTTGATTGGTCTTGCCAGTGTAAACACCAGTGATTTCAGCATTAGCTACAGGTGTTTTATCTCCCTCATTATTAGAAGAAGATGAATTACCCCCGCCACCACCGCAAGCAGTCAATGCCAAAGTTAATAGACCCAATCCAATTACTTTTTTCATGGTTATATCCAAGTTGTTATAAAGTTCCCGCGAACTTTAACCAACTCAAAAACTTTAATCAATCAGGGCAGCCTTAGCCACCCTGAATAAAACTGACTACGCATTACGCATAATTTTGATTTTAGGCTTATCCACAATGCCAGCATAATGATTTACCTGCTCAACAACATGCATCAATTCTTGGTTAATCGAAGTGATTTCATTCACCAAACTACCCAACTTTGCATGATCTAGTGTTTGTATGGAATCAGATACACTTCCAGAAATACGAGCATTCAAAGTTACTCGATCAATACTGCTTGCTAAATTATGTCGCTGGGTTATTAATCGCTGGTACTGCTCCAATACAGTATGGTAACGACCTAATGCCTCATAATCTACAGTCATAAAATTATCCTTGTGGAAAGTTAATCAAAGCATCCATTAAATCATCTTCATCATCGCTTTGAGCATCTTCTGAACCAGTACTGTCTTCAATCCCCATAAATGCCTCAAGGATCCGACACAGACGCTGAATGCCAACATGGTTGGGAGGACACTGCTTATGATACGCATTCAATGCTTTGACTCTTGGAAAATCCAATTCATTACGCACATAGTCGTAATCCTTGCCCAATGTAAGCACCAAATGCGTGTACAGCTCCTCCCAGTCTATTCCCCCGAATCAGTGGCCTGCTCGTCTTCACCTGTATAAACTAGACCAGAAGCCCCCATGACCGTATCAAATACGGCGTTCACGTGACCAATATCAAGTAGTTCATCAGCAATAAATTCGCGGGTAATGTCAGGATAGTTACGCTTTAAAGAGCTATGTGCTACATCTGCCACTAAAGCAAAGTCACTTGGATCAAAGGTTTTAAGCTTCGGCATCAGCTTTTCAGCAGTACCTAAGGACAACGGCGCAAAAATCCAAATCTGGCCATTAATTTTAAGTGGGTTACCACGTGGGTTTTCGACCTGATTAAATTGCATATGGTATTACTCCGAAGTAGTCCATTTGAAGACACGGCCTAAATCATCGGCCATTGGCTGGAATTCAAACTCAGGTAGATCGTAATCATCTTGTTTTGAACTGAACGCAAGCTTATTGCTTGTACAACGGTAGAATTCAATACCAAGACCCTTGCCCTTGTATTCCCGGAACAGATCAACACTGAATTCAGGCGTATAGCCCATATCCAAGTTACTTACGACACCTGACTTAGCACCTGCCACCGTCGCTGTGTATTTAAAGCTGATAAATACCGTTTTACCCACATCAGCTGCTGCAAAGGTATAAACACCTGTCGCTTCATCCACACTGTATTGACCTGCAACTGGTGCACTCGCCACACGCTTTAATGGAATTGCCTTACTGTCAGTCACGCCTAAATCTTTCACGAATGTACCGCTGTTCGGAACGACTGGTGTTACTGACACTGCAACGACTTCACCATTGATGGTCTGCGCGACTGCAGTAATACCACCTTCAGTGACCACGCCACCAAAGAAAATGGAATTTAGCAATGCGCCATTGATACGACCCATTGTCGCTTTACACTTAATCGAACCTTTACCGCGTGCGGCATCTACGGCGAACTGACCACGGCCATAGAGTTCTTTTAAGTCATAGCTGATATCAACTGACGTTGACTGCAGTACGCCCACTTCAACGGGTGTGCCGTTGGAGATTGGATTACCGTGCACATCCTGTAATGGTGTGGCAAAGATTTTACCGGCACCAAATAAATATTGAGCCATATCGACCTCTTAAAAATGAGAAAACCGCCGTATTGGCGGTCATGGAATTTATGAATTGCTTTAGGTAGTGGTGAGGATCCGTATCGGAATAATGGCAATCCCTTGGTCATCAAGCATATTTTCCACTGCTTCAAAAACTTCGATCGTGCCCTCGATCCAACAATGCTCGACCAATCCTCCTAAGGTTTGGTATTCGCAGATGTCAGGATGATCAGGCGCAAGCTTGGCACGTACTTGATCAATCATCTGATTTAACTGCACGCTCGGCGGTATAGATGGATTTGATTCATGAATGTAAACGTACACTTCCGCTTCAAGTTCAACCTTGGCATCCAAGCCTTTGATCGGTGCTTCAGTCTGGTTGCCTTGCGTCACAAATAACGCTGGGCGCTGTTCGGGTGTAACATGGTTAAAATGCCTTAGCCTGCGACTCGTGGTTTTAATCCCATCGATACCCGATAGACGATCAAACAATGCCTGGTAAATGGCTTCACTATTCACTGCTCAATCCCCTTTCAATTGCAGCATCAATATTCTTCGGCACACTCTTCGCCACTTCATCCAATGAATCACGCATAAAACGGCGCTCTTTCATATCGACTTTACGAGAATGGGCTTTGATCATGATTTGACGTGCTGTGATCGGCTGACCAAAGACTTTCTTGATCATCCGAAGATGCGCCTTAATGGCCAATGCACCTTTAAGCCCAAGTTCATGAGCAAAGGCATAAGGTACCAAAGCACCACCCGCACCGACTGTACCCTCGATCCAATCCTTATCCTCTTCCACCTTAGATGCAACAGATCCCCTTAAACGCCCAGACTGCACATTCAAGCGCTGACCTGTCAGCATGTCTTCCTGAATAGTGCGCTGAAGTTTAAGTGTGAGTGCATTTACCGTGCGCCGTATTTCAGCACGTACACGTTCATTGACCTCGTTAAAATCAACATCAGCATCAACACGGTAATCACTCATACATCACCTACTTTGCAGCAGCAGTTTCTTTTTTAGGTTCTGCTTTGATTTCAGGTACCGCACGTTTAAAACCATGTGGTGCCAAGATGTGTGCAATGTCGGTATCCGACTCGATCACACCTTTTTCAACCTTGTACGTGGTGCCTGCAATTTCAAGCGAAGTCGCTTTGAAATTTTCAGGCGCTTGATACTTAAATGACATGCCTTGCTCCTAAACAACGAAAGCACCAACACCCAAACGATTAGGATTGGTACCATCATTGCCAATTGGAATTGAATTTTTTAATGCCAGGTAACGCTGGCCATAAATGCTTTGGTTATAAAATGCATCAGTACCAGAACGTGAAAAGCTCACACTCTGACCTGCAATAGTCATACTTGATGCATCTGAAAAGCTGCTACCAGACTTTGATTTGTATGCAACTCTGAGAATATGTGCTGCATATAGACCCACAGCACGTTCTTTCAGATCACCAAATTCAAGCGCCGTTACAACAAGACCAGCTTCTTCTAATGCATCGGCAATTTCAGCATCAGAAGTATTTAATAATGTTGTGTCGTACTTAAACTTTAATTTAAAAGCTTGTGGGTCCATAGTTCACCTTATTCAGTAGCTTGAGCAAGTTTTTCTTGCAGCTGTTCAAGTGTTTCATCTTCAGCGAAGGTGATTTCAAGATCAGTCAGCGCTTTACGCACGTCATCAATCGTGAGCTCAGGAGTTTTGGATTCATCCTTGCCTTTACCATCGTCAGCTTTGCCAGATTGTGCGCCTTTGCCACGACCTGAAGCAGGTTTTGAATCACCGGCTTCTGCAATTTCTTCAACAGCCAGCTCACCTGCATCAATAATATGCTTGGCAAACTTGTTCTTTTGGAGTGCTTTATGGTGATTGGCTTCAACTACTACGGCGATCCCTTTAGGTAAAGTCACCAGGCCTGCAAAAACAAAAGCGGCATTAGAGCCGCTGTAAGTGTATGAATATTTAGCCATGAGATTTTAATCCTTATGCATGATCAAGGTAACGAAGTGAATCAACACGTTTCAACCAAACGCCCTGATATTTGTAATGACCAGGTACAAGCACATCTAAGCCTTTTGGTTGCGCCGTCAGGAATACAACGCTGTTACCTTTGAATTGAATACATGATGGATCACGGCGATAAATGATCGAACGGTCAGCACTTGCAGTACCTTTACCATTACCACGACCAGAACCACGAATCGTTAATGGCTTACCCTGAGTGGTGAAGATGTTGTTTTCTTCAATGTACTTCAGGAATGTTTTACCGCCTGAGTTTGGTACCACACGTGTTGAAAGGTGTGTGTACTGCGCTGATGCCATCAAGTAGGTATCAGGCTCAATAGACACATCACCGTCAAACAAGTCTGTCGAGCTTGCCAACGAGTTATTGAAGTCAGATAAAACCTCTTCAATGGTCGCTGTAGCCCAATCGTGCTGACCTGTCACGATGGTAACGCCTGTTTGGTTCAAGAAGCCATTCACTTGTTCAAGCTGTCCACTGGCATTCGCTTTGGTGTAACCGTACCAAGCGACATTTGACATGTGCTTTTCAGCAGCTAAGTTTGCAGCCTGAACTTTATCCGCTTCAAGCGTGAGGTTCATTTGCTGTGCGGTCGCCAATTCAACCACTGAATATTGGTAGCCAATCACACCGACTTTCACTGGTAGGCTTACAGTATCGTATTCAACTTCTGCAAGCGGAATATCATCACCTGTACCAGCATAGTCTTCGCCGATACCCACGCCTTTTTTACGAGACAGAATTTCACCACCACCATAAACCGCATTTACATTGGTCACTGGGATGAACTTAGCGTAGTCAAGGACCTGTGCAAGCTGTGGTGTAATTTCGTTTTGTTCTTCGATCTTTATGAAGAGCTGTGCCAATGCATCCATGTTGAACGCATCGCCAACTTGTGCCTGAATGGCATGTGAAATCGGCGTTAAACGCGCTTTCATTTTTGCTAATTTGCTCATGTGTTATTAAGCTCCACGAAGATTAAGAAGGGCTAAACCATCGGCACCTGTCACGGTTTCCCATGCTGCACCTGGAAATACTGTTCCGTCAGTTGCTGAGCTCGACAAAGAACCCAACGGCGCTGCTGTGGTACCGTTTGCAGTTTTTACATAAACCGCAGCAGTAATGTCGGTGATCGGCGCTATAGGCTTGACCCAAATTGCACCTTCAAACATCACAGGCAACATATCAGCCGCTTTATAGGCTTCTTTACCAGCCGCCGTTTTGCCTGTCTTACCAACACCGTGGCGTACCACTACTCCAAAACGTGTCGGTGTAGCGCCTGCCACAGCCGTTACAGATTTGCCATCAGTCGTGCGGACAACCACATCACCGTCATTGACTAAAGTCAGACCTGAAAGCGGTAATGACAGTACAACTTCTTTGGTAGTTAAACGGCCACGCTGACCTACCACCGCATTTAATTGCTGAACCATGATTCAAGTTCCCCTTAAATTGTTTTGTATGCAGCAGACTTGTCATAACCCTTATTTTCTTTAGGGTCTTGACCTTGGTTTTGCTGTTGTTGCTGTTGATGTAATGCATCACCGACTGCATTGCCTGGTGTGGTCGACTTCACTGCTGACAGTGCACGGAATACCGTGTCGATCTTTTCAGGATTCGCATCACCTACGGCGACACCACCTAGTACGGCAGTCACCAATGCATCGCCTGCTTTGGCTGCAATCACATCACGTTTAATTTGTTCACATGAACAACCTTCAGTTTTGATACCTGGTACCAATGCAACGGCGTCCGCAACCACTGACGCACGTTCAGCTACGACCTGATCAAGCTTTTCAGGAGTGATTTGGTTTTTCTCGAGATCACCTACTTTTTGCTTCAGTTCTGCATTTTCAGTCTGCAAGGTATCAACCACTGCTTGTACAGTTGGCAATTCGTCACCGATGGCAAATTGTTTATCACCGACTTTGAGTTTTGCTGCTTTCAAGTTTTCAAGCTGGTCTTCTTGTTGCTTTACAGCATCTGCTAGCGCTTGGTTATCACCAATCTCAAAGCGAATACCGTTTACTTTAATTTCCATCTTTTTCCCCTTTGGGTTTGGTTTATGGTCACCGACGCGACAATCACCGCCACAGCGACCGTATTTCACCAGCGCCACGTGATTGCCTTTAAAATTGATAAATTTGGCTTGATACGGCGTACCATCTGGCGCCGTGCCTTGTTCAAGGACAAGATCAGCCGCATAGCCTAATGAGATCTCAACGCGCTCATTGTTTTGGATTAAACCGATACTGTTCTGATCTTTAATGATCAGATCACCGACCAAGAAATCACCCTCTTGGCGCACATTGAAACATTCGCCAATGTGGTATTCCTTCCAGTTGGAAGCATTGATTTCATTCTTAGGTGGGTGATAGTCCGTTGCATCTACACCTTGAAGACTATTGATGACTTCAGGTTTGAATAGGTCCTCAGCTGCCACATAGACATTGATAACCTGATCCGCTGAATAACCTTCCAAATTTGGAAATTCATAAGCGTAGTACTGACGTACTTGAGGTGCTTTGGCCAAACGTACATTGACGCATTTCAGATACCCTTCTTGAGTAAATGAGCGTGTACTTTCGCTTGGTGCAAAATCACCAATTTTGAGTTGGTAAATGAGTTTCATAAATTGAGCTCAATAAAAAAGAGCCTTTATGGCTCCTTCAATTTTTGGCAATAAAAAACCCACCAAAGTGGGTTAAATTAGATAAAACAACAAGTGACTTTACTATTGATCTTTAAGCGAATTCATCATTACCGAAGCATCTGCTGCCCAACACTCTAAAGCACAATCTTTATCAAATTTACTTAAACCAATCCCTTCGCAACAATTTTTAGTCACTTGTAGAATTTCAATTGAATCCATATTCAACAGCAACTCGATATCGAAGTTCGATTCTTTAAAAACATCAAATAAAGGCTGAAAGTGGGGATCAACCACATCCATAGAAAGATACTTTCCAATCCATTTATTTGCTCTAGTTTTTACATCCAACAAAATATCTAGTTTTTGGTCTTGATGCATCTGTAATCCCCTGCATATCGAAAGATACTTTAAATCAAACTATTAAATCAGTCGATCAAAATATCCTCATAATTCGGCAAGGCGGTGCATCGACATCCAATCTTTTGACCAGGATGACCACCCTTAGGCGGCGTATCCCATCGAAAGGTTTTGCCATGATGGCTGGCACATAACGGACGAACCTTTTCATCCTTTGATGTTAAATAATCGTAAGTCGTTACACCTAAAGACGTCTGACGTTTCTTATTGATAGCGCCGTTGATCTTACCCATCTGATCGGCTGCAATCAGTCATGCACGATTGTCTGTGCTATGACCGAGTTTTTTTATTTCCTGAGCCAGTTCTTGATTAGTTTGCCCTGTCTGCAAGGCATTCATCACCAACGCTTCAAGCTTATCAGTGTACTGACTTGGAATAGACTTAATCAGCGAAACGTTTGCAGCAATCTGATTATCGATTTCATCCTGAATATCAGCGCCACGGAAAAACGGCGTAAGGTCCACACCAAGAATGGTCTTGGTATGACTAGCAATCTGCTTATCAACATCTTTGCTGGTATCCATAACCACTTTAGTGGCCAAAGATACCGACACTTCCATGGTGTACTTGACCATCTTTTCACGTAACGCCGTGAATAGGTCTGTCACCCAGCTATCACCAATGTTTTGACCAACGGCTGGTAAAACAAAATCCTTGGTTTGGTCTTGGCAATATTTGGATATTTCCAAAAGCTGACGTGTATAGAAAAGTTCTACACGGCGATTGACCTTAACTGCCTTAGGCTTAGCCTTGCGCCCTTTCTTGCTTTTCTTAATCTGCTGAAGCTGAGGCTTAAGGATCTGTATGATCGTCGTCATTTGGCTTCACCATGGTTTCCAGCAATTTGATGTGTTTTTCATCAATGACTGAATAAACGCCGTCGATATTAAGCTGACGAGCGATCTGCGGTTCAGTGATGATGCCCATATTGAGATACTTCTCATCGCGCTCAGCATTGGCTTTTTCCACTTCCGCACGGACTTTAGCATCCAATTGCCAAAGCGGATTAAATACGACATCCAGCTCAGGTATTTGACGTCCAAATGTAGACTGACAGATCACAGCAAGAAATTTCATCAAGATCGGCTTAAGGTCCCATTCCTGCTTAGTAGCAATCGAGTCGTAATAATTACGAGTGTCATGCTCACCAGTGGCATTCATACCTGCGGGTGACTGGCCAAACAGAATCGTATATGGGATATCTGCGGCACCCGCCGTCTGGACTGAGAATTCACGCATCATGTCAGGCAAGCCGCCGAAACTATACGTTTTTGATTCGTACTTTTCTTCAGCATCAAGGACTAACATACCGTTTAGGCTTTTCATCAGCCCCACAGACATGAAACGTTCCATGACGCCTTTCATATCCTCTCTAATCTTATCAACCAAGTTCGGCGTTTGAATGACATCAATCTTTGATTCATGAATAAGGCTAGCAGATCCACGCTTCACACTGGCATGATCCAGCAGATCCTCATAGACTTCTTGCAGAATGCTTTGAGGCTCTTCATTCACCACATCGGCATGAGCAATGCGAATTAGACGAGTATGGTGAATGCGCTTTTTCGCTTCATTCCCCATTTTCATTTCGTAAAATTCAGGCTGTTTCAGTAGTCCACAACATGCCGACGGCGGTAAATAACTGTTTTTATCCGCCGTGATATATTTCTTTTTAACGACCGTGAAGAATTCCAAACGGCCTTGGCCGAGATTGGAAATATCTAAAGGTTGGTCTAAGGCAGCGCCGTCAGCCGTTCCAAGCAGAATGTACACAACGCCGTAGAGGCGAGAAAGAATTAGGCCCGATAAAAGCACATGCTCTAAGTGAAACGCCTTACACGCTTCCTCAAGGCGTTTTAAATCATCACCTTGAATGCCTTCATAGAACCATCCAGCACGCAGCATGTCAGATGCAGGGCGATTGACAATACGGCGTGCAAGCCAATTCTGATACACCGCTTCAAGTTGATCATCGTCAATGTCTTTACGGACGAACTTGCCACCTGTGGCTTTGTCACGCTCGGTACCAATATTGGATACCAAGTTGGTATATGCACCAGCATCGCCAATGGCGTTGATTGCCTGTTTTACTGCATCTGCTACAAGCGTTTTAATTTTACCGCCTGTATCAGACTTTTTATCTTTAGCCATAAATACCTCTAATCAAATACAGTCGGCTTTTTCGCAAGTGAGTCATTAATCGCATCGATGGTAGGATCCCATTGGTCATCATGCTCATGTGTGAAGTCGGCTTTAAGACCCTCGATTTCTTCAACATAATTCAATAACCACGGCGCACTCACAGGTAGAACAACACGACGATCCTCGACATAGAACACTACATCCATAGTACGAGTCAGCTTGTCTGTATCACGCTGAATCGCTTTGATCGGTAATGTGGTTTCACGCGAAATGTTTTGAATCAGCATCGTTCCAGATGCTTTATCCTCGATGGCCATGTATCGAAGCTTGCCGATCTTGGTATTGCTTTCCTTATGCTTATTGATGAAAGCCTTAGCTTCCTTAATCAGCTCAGGTGCTTCCCATTTGCCACGGCGCACATCGATGATGTACAAGCGATTGTCATAACCAAGCCCTGCACATAAGAACACTGAATAGTCGTTATGCTCTTTGGTTTTTTGCGCCGTATCTGCCCATATCGCACGCCACTTGAGTACTGGTAACTCATGGTACCGATCGAACCATTCAGCCTTAACAAGGTCACCACCGAGCTTTTTAGGCTCTTGCTGGTACTGACTGCTGAACGTATAACGTGACACTGTAGCGCCGTCTTTATCCTGACCGCCCTTCTCTAACTGCAGTAATGACTGTAACGACTCTTTCAGTGGCCAATAACTCTGACGTCCTTTCTCATCACGCTCGACATCACGTGGCACTTTACGGCGTATATGCTCAGGCAAGGTATTGATGTAAGCATCATCAATCAGTGCCGGTATCGAGATCTGATGCCATTTCCCTGGCACGTTGCCAGTCATCACAAAGTTAGTCGGATCCTCAACGTGTAAACGCTGCATAATCAGAATAATCGGTGTAGATGATTTGGCTTTACGTGAGTTGACCGTGTTCAGAATCTTACGATTTGCCTTGTTACGTGCCGTCTTACTAAATGCATCTTCAGGCTTGAGCGGATCGTCCAGGATAATCGCACCGGTAAATCCAGCATCTGCCAAAGTACCTGCACGGCGGCCCGTAACTTGACCACCCATCGAAGCTGAATAAACATGTCCCGCTTCATATCCATCTACAGTCGTTTTCCAGCTTGCCTTAGCATCGGTACTGGTCGAGATCTTCACAGGCCATAAGCCCTGAAAATCAGCCGATTTCACGATGTTTCGCGCCGTAGACGACACATCCTCTACAAGTGACTGCGAGAATGACAAATATAAGAATCGTGAACGCTGATTCCGTGCGATACCACGTGCGATCAAATTGGTCAGTAGTTCAGTCTTACCTGAACCAGGTGGAACGTTAATAACTAAATTTTCGATTCGTCCGGCAATGACTTCATCAATGGCCCAAGCTATGTATTCATGGTGCCAATTGACTGAGAACTTAAACCCCATACGAGGCATGAAAAAACGGCGTGTGAAAAACAAATGTTCACGTTCGCATTTCTCACGTTCGATCTTTATCTCAAGCGGTCTAGTATTTACTTTCGAGTTCATCTAACACCTGCTTCACTAATTCAGGGCTAGCATCCACGTAGGTAACATTTTCGCTTTGTAATGGTCCACCACCTGCGCCAGTCAATTCTGTTTTATTGGTGTATTTGCCACCGACGTCTTCAGCCACCTGTTTAAGAATGGTCAGCTGTAAAATCGGATTGCGTTTGTTCTGTGGGTTATTCAGCAAGTTCTCATAATGACGTAAGCGCACGGCGAGATTCGCCAAGGGCATTTCATCTGTATTTTTACGGAACTGCTCCCGGGTTTTATAAAACTCGTCAGCTAATGCTTTACTGAGGTTTTGTCCTGTCCGTTTGGTCGGGTCGTATGCCTCACACTGCTGACGTGAAATAGTGATGCCAAACTCTTGTTGGACAAGCTCAACGGTTTCAGTAGGTGTATTCCACTGCGCTAAGCTACGTACGATAAAGAGTTTGTGCTTTTGATTTAGCGTTGCCATTGCTCTTTATCCGTCCAACTTCGTCCAACTCAATGGACAAAAAAATTTAAACGACCTTCAGAAAGCAAGTACCGCACGCATGGTAAATATCGGCTCTTGAAATTTCAGGTCGCTGTTTCGCTGCATCAATCATGTTTTGAACTTCTTCGCTTGCACCATAACGGCGTACCACACCAGTGAATTCCTCCACGTCATGCCCTTTGATCTCAAGCTTTGGTAAACCTGTTTCACGGTTAAATTGTGGGATACCCCATTCATCACGCTTATGTGCAATGTGGTAAAGCTCATGCTCAACCAGTGCACAAAAGGCAATATCATTCGCCACTTGGGCAAATTTGGAATCAACCGTAATGAGATATTCAGGAACTTGACCAAACCATTGTTCAAATTGTTCCTCTTGGCGTGCTTTCTTCCATCCACCCATATTGATCATGACTTTTTCAGCTTGACCAACGACAAAACGCCCCTGTTTGATAAATCCGCCGTTTGCCCACATCACGGCGATCTGTGGCCAGTAAAATGAGTCCAGGTGAATATGATCAGGGTTAAACACTTCAGAATGTTCATTTAGGAATACAGCTTTAATCCATGCCCATAGTTCTGGTGCTGGCATGAAGTTAGGTGTATCCAAATCGAATATTTCTTTTGGTGGGTATGGTCGAACTGGTATGGCTTGTCCGACTTCTTTCATAAATTTTTCCATTAAAAAAGCCACCTTACGGTAGCTTAAATTTAACCTCTAGCTTCTCTGCCAGTCTCATCTTCAGCAATTCGATAACGCCAATATCGATCTGGCTTAACCCAAACCACATTATCTTCAGTTTGCATTTTGAATCCACTATTTACATTGAGCTTAAGAACCAAGTTTCCATCTGTATTTTCTTTCAAAAAATCCATTTGGTTTTGTTTTACAAGGAAATCAACCACATCTTCTTGATAGAGACATCCATCTTTTTCCAAATTATTAAGCATCCAATGAATCACATCACTCAAGTTCAGGCTCTGAACTGGGAGTAGACCCTGCTTGCTGCTCCTCTTTAACCAGTACTAACTCACTTTTATAAAAGAAGCCTGACTCCAATTTCTTTCCAGCAAACCACTGACAGCGATATTGTCCTATATTTTGTCCAGTAGTCATAAGTTTGTTCACAGACATATCTGGGCCACCTGCTACGGACTTAACCACTGTTCCTACAACTAATTCTTGATTATTGTCTTCACTCATTTTTTTCTCTAAAAGTACTAATGAAATTAATACTTTGGGTTTAACACAAGTAATTCAAGATATAAATTTAAAAATTTTTTAATATAATACGTTCCGTAAGTTTCGGATGCGCTCCTTAAGCTCAATCATGATTTCATCAATCGCAATCATTTGATGACGCTTAAGTCCTGAACGGCTGAGGTTTTGATATTTAGCCAGCTCCGCACAACAGAACTGTAAATCTTGTTTAGCTTGCACACGATCTGTCATATAAGTCCCTACCGCGTTAATACAATATTTCAAACAAAAGAAACCCCACTAACAATTACGTTAGTGAGGTTTAGTGCCGTAATAAGTTCGGCAAGTACTTCAAAAAGGGCTTGCTCTTACCTGCGAGCCCTTTAGGTTGGCATGGTGCAAATACATGCATGCGTTAGAAATTCAAGTTAGATGTTAAACATCCAAGTTTGTTGAAAGGAAAACGCAATTCCGTATTTCAACTTGAACACTTCCGTATTGCTTACGGTTACAACCCAAGATCACATTAACACCCCTTTAAACTTGAAAAATAAAGTTAATGTAAGGGAATTTATTTATCGCTTTAACTTGCTAATTCAATGAACGATTAATTATGTTAATAATTTAAATGGCAAAAAAATACCTCCTGAGTGAGGAGGTAAAATTGAAGAACAGGTTAGGTCCTGTGCATAAATAATATTCAATTTCTAAAAGCGTAGCATTAGCAATAAGTTACAATATTATATTAGAAGAATTCATTAACCTGAAGATTTTAATTCAAGCTGTCTATCATCTTGAGTAACCTTAATTTTAATATTTTGATAAGTACGCTTACTAGGATTCATAGCGGATCCCACCACCTCTTCAAAAAACCTTCTATCTTTCATTAACTCTGCATATAGCTTGTAGCCTATCAATATTCTTTCAGGTTTTTTATTATTTGCTAATGTTTCTTTAAAAATATTGTTTAACTGGTTTACATCTACCATAAATAAAAATTAGCTCTAAATTTAAGAAGCCCATTATGCCTTATTTAAAAGTACAAACAATGACAACTGCCTGTTATTAAAGCTTTCAGAACAAACAAACGTTTAAAACACTATACTTCGTAACTTTATCACCAAAAAAAAGAAATATTGATAACAAAAAAGCCCACCATTTGGCGAGCTTTTAAATTAACTTCATGTATCAACGTACACTTCGGTCACTATAGCTGAAATATGCCATAACCCTTGTGCAAGGTCAAACATTCATCATTGTCTTTGAACAATATGTTCGTTAGTATTTTTAGTAACCTCATCTCGCTGCTCAATGATGTCTGATTACAAGCTAACCTTAAGTGAATATTTATCCACTGTTCAAGAAGTTATACGGGTCACCTTTGATGAACCTGTTTGGGTCAAAGCAGAGATAAGAAATTTAAATATTAAAAGCGGACATTATTATCTTGAGCTGGCAGAAAAAGAGGAAGGTTCAGACAAAGTGATCGCCAGTTGTAAAGCGACTATTTGGAAGTCTTCTGCTCAAAAGATGGTTCTAAAGTTCGAACGTGAAAGTGGTATTGAGTTATCACGAGATCTTAATGTTCTGATAAAAGTTAAAGCCAAGTTTGACCCTCAATATGGTTTCTCAGTTAATGTAGAAGATATTGATTCAAGCTTTACGTTAGGTGATATAGCACGGCGCTATCAGCAGACATTAGAAAAATTACAAACCGAAGGTCTTGCAGATAAAAATAAACAGCTACCTACGCCGTTTGATATTCAAAATGTCCTGGTCATTGCACCTGAAAATGCTGCAGGTTTAGGCGATTTCAAAAAGGATGCTGACGCATTAGACAAAGCCGGTGTCTGCCATTTCGTTTATCACAGTGCAACTTTCCAAGGCAATACAGCGCCAACAAGTATCCGAGATTCTTTAATAACTGCCCTTAAGCAATGGGTCAAAGATTATGAAGTTGCCCCTGATCTCATCGTTCTTATTCGCGGTGGTGGATCTGTAAATGATTTAGCATATTTAAATGATTTTGATTTGGCAGCTCTGCTTTGTAAGCGTTCCGTCCCTATCTGGGTCGGTATTGGCCATGAAAAAGACCGAACGATTTTAGATGAAATTGCACATCGATCTTTTGATACACCCAGTAAGGTCATTGGAGGTATACGTAATTTGATTATAGAGCGTGTCCAAGATGTATCTGATTCTCTGCAAACTATTAAGTTGTTATCTCAGCATCAGATCACGGCGTATCAAAGCCAGAATGATCAATACATAAAGTCAATCAAGACACTGGCGAATAATCAAATTAGTTTAACTAATCGAAATTTAGACTTAATTAAAGACACCACTCAATATTTAGCTCAGCAACAGGTTAAGCTGGCTTCTCAGCAAGTTGAATCTCTCATGCGCGAAACATTACTTCAGAATCCCAAAAATGTTATGGCCAAAGGTTTTGGTATCGTCCGTAGCCAAGGCAAAGCCATACGTTCAATTCAACAAATATCAGGTGATAGCATTCAAGTAGAATTACAGGATGGTATTATCAATGCCAATGTGACTCAGGTATCTAGCAATGACTAAGAAAGAATTAACGTTTAAAGAAGGCTATGAAATTCTCAAAAAGAACGCCGAGCTCCTTGAGTCTCAAGATGAACCAGATATTGATAATTTGATGAAGATTGTTGAGGAGTCTATGACTGCTTATAAAGCCTGCAAATCACGTGTAGATGCTGTGCAAAATGCTTTGAATGAAACTTTCAAAGATTAATTTTAAATAAAAACCAAGAATTACATTGAGAACTTAACTTGAAAACAAATTTTAATTTAGACCTTGCCTTATTTTTTACATCCTTATCAATAATTCTATATTCATGTGGTTATTTTTATATACAAGCATATGTAAAATATTTCGATTACTCTCATGAAGCATTAGGCTTTGATTTTCAAAATTATTTAGTTTATGGTGGCTTACAAGGTTTTCAAGTAATTATTTTAGGTATATTAGTTTCTATAACTTTATCTTTAATAAATAAATTTATCGGTGAAAACATCACCAAATCCATCACCAAATCATTTAATTATTTGTTAATTTTCGCACTAACCTCCATTTTCAAAATTACACTTAAATTCCTTAATTTTATTTACACTCCAGTAAGAGCACTATCAAATTTTATATATAAATTCCCTCGACTTTCCAACATTATTGATTTTTATATTTTTATATTTTTACTAATAATTTCTTCTCCTTTAATTATACTTATATTTTTTTTAAAGTTTATTATTCGAAGAATTAAGCCATCAATTTACCGTACACACAGATTTGCAAAACGTGAAGTCAACTGGGATAACACTATTGATACACCTAATATTGACAAAGGTTTTAGAGAGCTTTTAGCCCATTACTTAACTTCAATCTTGATATACGCAATTTTTATTTTATCAATATATTATCTTATGGATGTTGAAAAAGATGGCTACGATGACGCTAAAAAAATGATAAATAATGGGCCTATTATTGTGGCACAAATTAAAGATGATAAAATAACTGAATGGTATAAAGTAAATAAAATAAATGAACCAAATAGTAAAAATATAAAAATCTTAAAATGTGGAAAATCAAAATGCTTAATTGCAGTAAAAATTCCTAGTCAATATTATTTTACCGAGCAAAACCTTTTAGCTTCAAAATTATATCTAATTACCACAATTAACAACGATAGCTATTCTGTCACATATTAAAATTAAATTAACGGTTAAAGCTAAGTGCCTTACAAGGCACTTTCATCTTTAAATGAAATAGGTTGTCTTAAAAATTTTTATTAATATTTAATAAACCCATACCGACTATGCAAAGCAGCCAACCCACATTTCACATCCATTCGAGAATCTGCTTGAGTACGATTTTCACGTACCATTTCAGACCAAGAATTCCCATAAAAATATCGATCTATAACTGCATCCATCCAATCATCTAAAATTTCAGATTGTCCCTGCATATCTAATATTAAACGCTGTACGGCGCGTGCTTCATTATCATCAATCTGACACACAATTTTTGTCTGCTTTAATTTTGGTAATTGATAATCACCAGTCAGGAAGTCAACAATGATTTTTGATTCCTGTAGATTGGTCAGTTTTTTCTGTTTTCTTTTCTTAGTGGCATGATCCATGGCCACTGCAATCGGATTAATACTTTGGCTACATGTACCACTAACTGAATTCATCCATGCGCCAAATTGGTGTAACCATCCTTCTAAATCAAAACGTGACCAATCTATTGTTTGTAAAATATGTTGTTTCGTTGCCTCTGCTACGACCATTACTATTCCCCTACCATCTTCTCAATTTGTTCTATTGCTAAACCTGATTTCACTTGTTCTGTACTAAACCGTATTACCTGGTAACCCATCATTGTTGCTGCGTTGTATTTTTCCATATCGTCGATATAACCTTTGCCTCTAGTGTGTCTACCTCCACTCCATATACCGCCCTCAACCTCAATCAATATTTTCTTGCCGATTAGGTGAAAATCAGCTTTCCATTTGCGTTTGGGATGAAACCTAAATTCCTGCTCAAACTTAATTTTCACCGCACGCAATTGCATGGCCAAAGTGGACTCACCTACACTTTCACGTGCTGCTTTAACCGTTGGACGCTTACGCCCCTTTTTCGGTTTTTCGATTCCTAACATCTTGTAGTATTCAGCCAATGAGTAACTCGTCATTAATCACCACAAGTCCTAATAGTAAAAATTTGTTTTGTTTTTTCTGTCGGCGTAAAACCTGCCGGTGTCGCATCATCTCGGGTTACATAGCCAGCTCTTTCCAACTGATCTAAGTAGCGTTGTGCGGTACGACGTGTTTTTCCAATCCATCCTAAAACATCAGTAGCACTTGTTTTTCCACGTTTAGCCATCATTTGACGCAATACCAGTAGCATCTGCTCACCTTGAGCCACCGCATGTTGTGATCGGCACCAGTCCATCGTTTGGAAGTCATGCACTACTTTTTGCTGTGCCATATCCTTTCCCCATCAACGGATCCAAAACCACAGATCAAACATGCAACGTCATAATCATGTTCACATGCTTCAAGCTGAATCACTTCAACATCACTTGGCGAGCACATAAACGGCGTACCGTCATTCAATCGACCAAATACGTACCCATCTTCCATACGATCTATAACGCCGTGGCCAGTGAAGCGATTGCCTGAAATCTCAGTACGTGATTCAGAAACAAAATCCACTTTTACACTATTTCCTACATGCATCATTTAGCCCTCAAACTGATCTACAACGTATGATTTGATTCGTGCATCTTGCCAATTACACTCAACGATATTTAATCCCTCGTGCTGGAATCTAGACCACAGTCGGTCACCCAAATCTTCTTTAAGTTTTTGAACTGTCAAATTAGAAATTAACATTGTGGGTTTGGCTTCGTCGTACCGTGAATAAAGAACCTTGTGAACCAGCTGGAGTCGATTTTCATGGCGATCATGCAAACCATATTCATCAAGTATTAAAAGATCAGTATCGGTGAATCGATAAATCGCTGCAGCTTCACTGTCATCAGCTTTCTTCCAAGCATTTGCAATTTCATTAGCCATATCTTCTGAAGTTATGTATCTAACAAATAAACCCTTGTTAAGTAGTGTTCTTGCAGTCGCACAGCCCAAATGCGTCTTCCCTGTCCCAGTCTTGCCAGACAAAATCAAGTTTCTTTTTTCACCATCGATCATTGCCTTTGAAAACGATATGCAGCTTTTGAGTGCAAAATTTTGTCCAGGTAATTCTGTCGTATAGTTTCTGAATCCAGAATGTGAGTGACGATGTGGAATCATGGCACCAGCGAAATGAAGTTCACGAACTCTTTGATCAACTTTCTCTTGATGGTTTTTATTTGATTCTGCTACTAATTTTTTGGCACATTCAGGACAAATTTGATTCGGTCCTGCCTGAATTTTTTGGATCTTGTGCACAGTGCAGTAGGCTGCAACTTGCTTGAACTTCATTGAAATCATGTCGTTCATACGAAATCCTCTGGTATTTCAACCGCTGATACTTCACCCTGATACTGTGGAATATCAGCCCAGGCATCATTAACGTTGCGTCCATGATTTTGTGATAGTCGGCTGCCTAATTTTTCAGTCTCTCTCACAGCTTTCGAAATTTGTTTTTCAAACTCCTGAATCAACCAAGCTGCAAATTTTCTCGTTTTTTGGTTTTCAGTAAGATTTATTTTGTTTTCCCAATGAGCATTAAAATTTCCTAGGTGAAAATTGAAATCAGGAAGTGCGATTATTTCATCTGCTCGATTACTGAATTTTGTTTGAAAAATTACTGTCTTCAAAAAATTTAAATTTGGATTCCACTGTTCTACGAAATCGTTTTTTTCGTGCACGTTTTCTTGTGTGTGTGTTTCTTTAATATTTTCTTTAAGTGTTTCTTTAATAGGGTCCCGTTTGGCGGTACTAGTCCCGTCACCTTTCACGGTACTAGTCCCGTCCCGTTTAGAGGTACTACCCTCAGATGGTACTAGTCCCTTTTTGCGGTACTGGTTAAGCGTCAAGAAATACTCATTTAAACATCCTGTTTTTCTCTCAACATGAATTAAAAAACAGTCTTCAAGTTCTTTAATCGCTGACATAGCGGTATCACGTTTTTTTAAACCGCAATACTTTTGAAATTGAGTGATTGAAATAGTGTGAGATTCACGCCCAAAACCTACAGTTTGGCGAACAATGAACATTAAACACTTGAAAGCTTTATCACTTAAATCAGCCATAATCTCGCCATCAATAAGCAAATTAGGCATTCTTGTGTAGCTCTCGTCTTTGTCAGACATAGCATGTCGCTCTTTCTTAGGGAATTGAACCACTTCACCTTGCGAATCAAATGGATCATGTGCTAAATTTGATTTCATATTCATATTTGATTTACCTCGAATTGAATTACCCGAATAAGCCTGACCTCGACCGTCAGGCTTTTTTGTCTACGCATGCATGAATTTGCGAATCCAGCTTTGCTAAAAATAAATGCAGTTGATGTATGACTTTCGACATGTCCAAGGCTTCACCTTGCGTAATACGTCCATCTGCCATCATTTCTCTAAAGACTTCACATACATCCCCACCACCCTTACCTATGCTTAAAACTAGATCTGTTAGCGCTGTATCTCTACATTCGGGAATCTGAGGAAGATCAATTGAGACTTTTCCGTGTTCAGCATTGAGTGCTTGCAAAATCCTGCAGTCCCCTGTGATCGCGATTAACTTTGAAGCTTCGACAAGCGTTAGATGATGTGTTTCCGTATTTGGATTGACTTTACTGTTCAACACAGCAGGACTTTTAATGCCAAGACGTGGCGCGAGTGCATTTGCTCCGCCTGGATAATCGTGAACTGTGTTATATGCAGCATCAGTGATGTTCATTCATATTCCCTTTGAACGTGTTTTTAGGCAGATGCTTTATTACTATTTTGGTTGTTCACTTCATTTCTAGGAATCAACCCAAAATGTTGCAAAATCTCGGTTTCCGATACTTGACCATTACTTGCTTGAGCCAAAGATTTTCTAAGATTTTTTCTTGGCTCTTTATAGCCATAAAGTAAGTGTGTTTTTAAATAACCCACTGTAGTACCAGCATTTTTTGCATAGATCTCTAAATCACTAGGATTTAATTCATTAATAAAATCTCTAAAATTCATAGATTGACCCTCTCATATGAATTCAAATATTACCTTTTAGGTAATGTAAATACAACCTTTTTTCTTGTTTACCTTTTTGGTGATAAATCTACAATTAATAAATGTGTCTCGTAACACAGAAATAGGAATACTATGGACAGCAAATCAATCAGATACAAAAACACTCGCATCCTTGTTGATCAAGTCGGCGGAGTATCCAGTTTTGCTGAGAAAATTGGTAAAGGACAATCTCAAACCAGTCAGTTCGCAGGTACAAATCCTATAAAAGGAATTGGTAATAAGGTTGCTCGTGAAATCGAAGATGCATTCGATAAACCACATGGTTGGTTAGACATTCCGCATGTCGATGAAAAAGCAATATTAGAACCAAATATTTCTTCCCCAATCCCTATCGCTGGTCGCCTAGTTCCAGTCATTTCGTGGGTTCAAGCTGGATCTTGGACTTCAGTTGACTCAGTACCTAATGGCACACAATTTGAAGAATGGTTGCCCCCTAATCCTAAGTGTGGAAAGAATGGGTATGGATTGGAAGTCGTTGGAGAATCCATGATGCCTGACTTTAGACCAGGCGATAAGATTTATGTAAATCCTGATTTTCAAACGGCGGATTTGAGAACTGGGGATCTTGTAATCGTTGCTTGTGAAGGTGATGCTGAAGCAACTTTTAAAAAATTAATATTAGAAAGTGGGAATGTTTACCTTCAACCTTTAAACCCTCATTGGCCAGAACAAACTATCGCATTAGTAGATGGTTGTAAGTTGGTGGGTAAGGTAGTTGGGTTGTATAGGGATGTTTGAAAGTTGAATTACTGTTGCTTTGGGGGATATTAGAAGTGCAAACGATACAGATCAATTCCCTTAAGATTTTCCGTATGTCTTATCAACAATTTTTATTACCAATAGTACTTAAGACGTTTTTTTATACCGGGGGTAACAATGGAAATTACAAATGTAATATTTCATCAATTAGAAAAAAAAGCTGAAAAACGAGGCTCTGAGACTGTAAAAGTTGAATTTGCATCAACACTTTTATCAAATAAGGATCCAATTGTACTAAAATTTTGTGAAGAAATTATTGACTCTTATCGCCAACAAAACCCAATTTGGGGATATATTGATGAAGAACATAAATTTCATAGCAAACTTGAAAACTTCTATTCACCTTCGGACAGTGATTTTATAGATTTTTCTAAATCAGTGTGTGAACTCATCAAAGAAGAGCTAGCAACAAGTATTTTTGGTACAGGTGGATTTGTTATGATTCTAAACTATACCCATTCTGGAAAAGAATGGATGTTAGTGGCAATGCTAAAAAATGATGAAGGTTATGGATTAACGGAAGCCTTATCACTTGAAAAACGAAAGTATTTAAATATTAAAAAACTCCATGAGTCTGCACGTATTAATGTTGAGGAATGGAAGAACAACATAAGTTTAGATAAAGAAGAGAAAGGAAATTGCCTTTCTTTTATGAAAGGTAATAAACAAAAAGACAATGACGTAACCGAGTATTTTAGAGATGCTTTAGGGTGTCTGGGCTATCATAGCAGCAATAAAAATACTAAAGAAGTAATTAACACCATCGCCAAATACATGGAAGAGAAAGGATATGAGCCTTTAAAAAAAGATAACGTAAGAACTAGTTTATATAATTATTTCGATGACCAGAGCAAGCTGGATTTAGAGGTAGATTTAGAAACAATTGCTAGAAAGGTCAACTCGGATAACCCTGAAGATTTTACAAACTATATTAAAGAAAACGATATTAAAATTGATTCATCGTTTAAACCCAGCCAAAAATCTTTTAAGGTCTTGCAAAAACTTTCATTTACAGTGGGTGATATTCGAGTAAGTTTCTCTTATGATGATATCAATGATAAAGTAATTCTTAGTGAGCAAGGACTTCTCATTAAGTCAATTCCTTCACATATCATTAAGGAAATGGATGGATATAAGCCGCGTATTGCTCAATTACCGTTGAAAAAGATAGATGAATAATTCTATACAAAAAGAAGGTGTTGATCTTTTAATTGAACTAATTAAGTTAACTCAAGATAAATACCTGTCTAACCGACGCACCTACTCAGGCCGAATTAAGCGGTCTGATCATGCTCGTGCTCTAGATTTATTATCAAGCCTCAAAAGCTATATAGCCGAAGATAATCGATTCTATCCAAATTACGATGAAGAGGATTATGAAATCGAAATTACTCTTCCTCCATTCTACAATTTTTCTTTATCAGATATGCTTACATCATATCCTGAACTACGAACAGCTGTACCAGATCAAATAATTTACTTTGAAGATATAGATTATATCTATGTACCAACAGATTTTCATAAAATTGATGATTCAATTGCTTCCTCAGTAGTAAAAAACTACTTAAAAAGTGTGTCTTTATATAATTTATTAAAAACACAAGCCGATCACTCAAGCAGAAATGCAACAAATGATGAAACTATTTATTTTCTAGGGTCAAAGAAAATTTCAATTTTTAACAATTTGACTGCAAATGAAAATACTTGTCTTAATAACCTGTGTGCATTTGAAATCAACTACATCAACTCTAACATTCATAAAGATGCTATCAAAAACATCATCACTGATAGTCTAAATTCATTTTATATTGATAAAGAGGTTTCATTCAATCAGATCTGCAGTGACTTTGATTCAATTTATGATGTAATTAAAAACAATTACGATGTATACATTTCTCAATTTACTTTTGAAAAAATTAAAAAAGAAGTTGAAAAATTTCGTACTGAATCAATTACTCGTATAAACAAGTCATTTTCTGATATCCAAATGCAAATCATTGCAATCCCTGCATCTTTGATAGTAGTTGCTAGTAACTTAAAAACAGGAGATAGTTTTTCATTTATAGCAAACACCATAATTCTACTTGGTGCATTATTTTTCACAATAGCTGTTTTTATTATGTGTGAAAATCAAAATGACACTCTTGACAATATTAAACATGAGATTGATGCACAAGAAAAAGAGTTCACTAAAGACCCTTTATTTAAAGATAAAAATGAAATAAATAGCAATTTCATTGTAATGAATACTAGATTTTTAAAACAAAAAAGTAACCTAAGATTAGTTAAAAGAAGTATCTATGCCTGCATTTTAATAATGATACTTACGTATTTTTACATTCATGTAGATAACACTTGTTTAAATATTCAAATACCTGAATTGGATAGCTTCTATTGTGCAGTAGCAAAAAAATAAATTCATATCTCTCTAGGCTCTTAAGCTACTATCAATGTAATTTACGTAGGATCAACACCATGCAAGTGGTTTAAGCAGCCCATCTTAGTAATGGCTTTTCATTCAAATACCTTTCATTTTTTAGCGTTAGAACTTACATAGATATCCTTAAAGCCTGTACGACTAAGTGAAAACAGATTCTTAGTAGTGTTTATCAAGATTTTTAGAATAAAGAATTTGTCACTTTTTTACTCAATAGTTACCCTAATAACTACACATAAGCAAAACTTGATTGTGATCTTAAAATAGTTTTGGTTTGCCAAAAATTGAAAAAGAATATTGAAAATTAAGGTTTTTAATTCTTAAATCTTAAATAAAGATTTCATAAACTAAGATCAAGTCCACCTACACAAGACCTGTGACTACAAAAGCAATCGAAACAAACCCACCCCATCGGTGGGTTTTCTTTTGCCTAGTATAAAATAAAAACACCTTAAAGATAATAAAAAGATAATTTAATAGTTGCAATTAATTACCTTTTAGGTAATATTTATCTCACAGACAACAAAAAAGCACCCCTGCCTTCGAACTCATGGGTGCTTTGCAAACTGCGAGATCAATTATGAATCTAAATTTCACCCCATTCAATACCGTCGCCGTAAGTTTATTAGTTTCTAGTGTAACGATTGGTGCATTAGTCTTCACTAAACAACCTCAAGCGACAGATTTAAAGCTTAGCTATTCAAGCTATGTACCTAATCAAACATCAGTTGCAGCCCTAAAACTGACCTCTGAAACGACTGGCTACGCTGTAGTACGTCTTGATGAATACACGCTAGATGTATCATTTGACTACGAAAAATTCACGAATGATTACGGCGTTCCTGGTAGTGAATTTGACGATGCAATGATTACATCTCTGACGATCGACAAAATTCACGATGTATTAGGTAACTCTGTATCAGATTTCACTGATCACAATGACCATTACAACATTAATCAAATGCTGATTACTCACATGCATAAGAATCGCATGTTAGGGGGTGTGTAATGGCCCTTCCTATCATTGAAGCGAACCAAACATTATTGGTGCAAGCCATCATTGTTTATCTATATGCGGATCCAGGACTTGGCAAAACATCAATTGGCTTTACAGGTGATAAAGCCATTTCCTTTGACTTTGATAAAGGAGCACATCGTACTGGTGAACTTCGTCGTGGTGCAGTAGTTCAAGTTCAACAATGGTCAGATGTAGCAAATCTTACACCTCAAGATTTAGCACCATATAACACAGTGGTTATTGATACTGTTGGCGCCATGCTTGAAAGCATCAAGACACACTTGGCTTTGAACAATACCAACAAACAAAAAGATGGTTCACTGAAATTAAAAGCTCAAGGTTTAGCGAACAATATCTTCAAACAATATGTAAATACATTGATTGCATCAGGCAAGGACGTGGTTTTCATAGCACATGCTTCTGAAGATCAAAACGGCGATCAAATTGTATATCGTCCTGATCTAGGCGGTAAGAACCGTAACGAGCTTTATCGAATAGCCGACATTATGGGTTATTTAACGACTGTGACCACTAGTGAAGGTAAAAATGCTCGTGTCATTAGCTTTAAGCCTTGCCCTACTCATCATGCAAAAAATGCTGGTGGCTTAGGTGGTGAAACTGGTGAGGTGTGGGTACCTGACTTAAAACAGAATCCTACATTCTTGGCTGACATCATTAAACAAGCGAAAGACCATATCAACAGAATGACACCTGAGCAGTTGGAAACCATCAAAGCGGATGAAGATTTTGAAAATTGGAAACAAAGTTGCAATGAAGCTCAACATGCTGGGGATTTAAACCAACTCACTGAATCATTACCTCAGGGCCATCGGTATGTAATGGATATGTGGTACGCAGTTCAACTTCGGGCTAAAGAACTAGGCTGTCCATACAACAAAGATGAAAAGAAATGGCTCAATTCACCTGAATTCAATGGCATTTCAAATGAACAACTAGCTCATCTTCAAGACTTTATTGCAGAACGTGGCTTAGACACTAAAACCGTTTGTGAATACTTAGGCTTAGATGCCTTGGCACAGATTGAGGTAAAGCAATTTGCAGCGGTTAAAGTCGATATAGATAACTATGCGAAAAGTATGGTGAAAACATGAAATTTAATTATTCCTCTATTACCCGAACACTTACAGTGTTCGGGACGCGAATGACCCATATTTTCGAAAATGTTGGTATTGGTGAAATTGATACGTTGCTCATCAATGCAAAGTTTAAAGAAGCAACATGGAGAAAGTAATGAAAAAAAATTATGTATCAGATTTGCATAATGAAAAACAAATACAAACAACAGAGGTGTTTTCATGGCTTTGAAAAGTTTAAAAAATATCAATGAGGATGAACGATCTAAATTATTAAAACCTTTTTTAGATGCTCCAGATGATCAAAAGTTTGGACAAGATTTGGTAGCTCTATATTTAGATTGTTCGCCTTGGACTTTAGCTAGAATGCGCTGTGATGGGTCTGAACTTCCCTACACCAAAATAGGTCGTCGAGTTGCTTATAGAAAAGCTGATGTACTCGCTTTCGAAAAAAGGAGAACTGTGACCTGCACTGCTCAATACGTATAATTAAGAAGGCAGGTTTATTCTGCCTTTAATTGTTTGAGTCTTTCATCCCAGACACTTTCGTAGTTAAAACAATCAATTTTTCCTTGGTATACAGCCTCAATCATATTCATGGAAGCTCTTAATTCCTCCATCGGTATTTGTACATATCCACCTGTTACATCTAAACGCGGTTTAGCAGTATGGTTAAGCAGTCGTTTAGTCACATAGATATTAAATCTTAGTAAGTTACATATCGTCGCGAAGGTGCGTCTAAAATCATGCATCGATACATAAAAATTAACTTGGGTACCTATTTTCTTGAGTGCAGTATCTACTACAGTAGCGTGAATATTATGAGAAGTTGGAAGTTTAGTCGCTGGGAACACCCAATCATTTTCTTTTAGTAAGTATCTTTCTTTAAGTATGGATAGTAAGTGGTCCCCTACTGGAAACTCATGATTTGAACCATTTTTCGTATCTCTAAAAATAACTATACCTTCTTTAAAATTCACATCTTCCCATTTAAGACCACAGACTTCTTGGCGACGGCAACCGGTATACATGGTAAATAAAATGATATCTCTATGCGTGTTGGATCGTGCAGTATTTTCTAAATTGAGCTCATCCTCATAATTTAGAACGGCGTTGTAGTATTTATGAATGATACTTTTATCTAAATGCCTATTACGACTTTCAATCTTATTCCAACCTTTAGTTACGGCAATAATATCTACCGGATTGCTTTTTAAAATTGGGTTTTCATCGGTTGAATAAAGTACATGAATATATTTCCATACCGTGCCAAGCAATGAAATAGCACCATTGGCTGATGACTTGCTGAGCTCAGATACTTCGATAAATTTATCCAGGACTTCTTTTTTTGTAATTTCAAAGAGCTTTCGATCTGACCACTTTAAGTATAAATCAAAGTATTTTTTATACTGTCTAATTGTTTTAGGTTTGAAATCATTTCTATCAATGTAAATTTTTAATGCTTCATCCACAGTGATATTTAAAAAATTATTTACGCTTACTTTTTCATTTGGACTAATGTATTCCCCATTGGAGATTTGAGCCAAAATCATTTGGGCTTTTGCTCGAGCAGAATTTACGGATATTTCATTCGCTTTCCCAATCACGACTCGATAAAGTTTCCCCTCGTGTCTACGTTCAACAATATAGGATTTTGATTTCGTGGTGACTCGAATCGCGAAACCGATCAAATCTTTATCTCGGATAATTTTTTGACCAGAATCCGTCAATGGGATAGCATCAACATTAGACTTGTTGAGTTTCATGATTAATCCAATAAACCTTCAGTAAGTTTATTAAATCATGCTTCTCAACAGTCTACAAATAGTCTACACGTGATTTTTTAAGACTTTTATAGCATCGTTAAAATTGATATAAACCACTAATAAATATATAATTTTAAGTTAATAATATTCCACAATGGTGTTATAGAAAAAGTAGAATCCACCTAACCTACTTTGGATTGGGAATGTTTGGTGCATATTGAACCGTGCTTAATTTCGAATAGAACTATAATATTATAAAATAGATAATGAATAGTGATGAGAATGAGTAAGGCAGCTCAAGGCTGCCATTAAATTAATTCAGTGCGATGACTTTAACTAAGATTGTTTGTGATTCTTCAAAGTCATCAAATATTTGCTTTCGATTAAGTTCTTTTGACTTCACTTTAAACTCATGATTCTGGTACTGAATGACTGATGGAATTGAATCGAAATACGCATAGTCTGCCTCGATGGTTTCTTCAAACAATGGAGTGCCCAGTTGATAGTCTTTGCTCTTCAGCACCACATATTTCACAGTCGTTTTCATTTCATACTCTTTTATTAACGCTTTATTTTTAGTTATATCACCTTTTGAAAAGTGTTCAATCAAAAATAGAAACGTTTGACCATAAAGGACTCAATCAATTATTTTTTACCACCTTTAAACTTAATTCAAGCAACCTGACAAGCATCACAAAAAGAAAAATAGCAAAACACGACAATAAATATATATTTTTTGATAACTGGTTAACATTTATATGGATTGTATGCTAAATTTAGCATATACAAAAACAACATCTATTTAACTGGTTGATAATAATGAAAGTTCAATTTATATCTATTCTTACTGCTCTTTCACTGAGTGGGTGTATCGTTGTATCCAATAAACCAAATGCAAGTTCTGCAAAAGCTTATGCATCTAATGTTATTGATTTTAAACCTTCAGAAAATGCCAAACGAATTGAAACACGTGGTCAGGTGATTTGTGAACCATCAAAACCATGTACTGAGTTAACATTTGATTGGAAACAGCAGAGCAATAATTTATTTAGAGTACATACCAATCTATTTGATCGAAAATCTTTTGATATCAAGCAAGTGATTTTCACGCTAGATGGTCAAACTTATCCTTACACAACTTTAACTCAAACCAATACACGATCAGTCAACAATTCTGATCTCATTAACTCTACAAATTACATTGATGTACCAATGAATTTTGTCGTTATGTTTGATCAGTCTAAATCTATCGATATTGCTGTAGTGACAGATCAAGGTGCTATTACGCATAGCATTTTAAAAGATGGGCATGCATCGTTTGCCTATCAAACATTTAAAAGTGGCTACCAACAATTTAAGCAAAAGTAAAAAAAGACCCACTATGGGTCTTTTTTTAATCATCGATACAAAACTGCAACGTGTTATTAGACTGCTAGGCATTTCATTTTTTAGAATTTTTCGTTAGATTTAACAAATTGTGTACACAGTTATAATAAACAAGACAATAGGTAAAATCATGAAAATCAAACTAGCGCTTATTTCAGCATTGGTTGTATTAACAGGTTGTGCAGGAAGTTATCCAGAACGTGTTGTAACCAAAGGACCTCTCATCTGTGCTACTGATGAAATTTGCCCTGAGCTTGCACTCCGTTGGAATGATGAAAAGCGTAATGGTTTTAAAATAACTGCAGATGTAAATGACACTATACAGCACGATATAAAACAATTGAACTTTATTGTTGATGGTCAGCCTTATGTCTATTCAACAATTCAACCAACCCAATATGCAACTGCAGCTGGTGTAACGAATTCATCTAATTTTATTGTCGTTCCTGTAAGTTTTTTAAACTCATTTAGAGACGCAAAACAAATTGATCTAAAAATCGTGACAGCTAACGGCGAAGTGACTCGTCCCATACTGCAAGCTGACGGTCAGAAGTCTTCTGCTTACTTAACATTTATCAAAGGTTATACAGGTCAAACTATCGAATAAATGAATTATTCACTAAAAAGCCAGTTCGTTGAACTGGCTTTTTTTAAGGCTTACAACTTTTTTGATAACTTGTTCCTAAATCTTGGAATGATAACTCAAAAGAATTTCTCATTTTTTTTGCAAATAATGCTTCTTCTTTTGCTTTAGCCATATGAATATTCTTTTGTGCTATTCGCTCTAAAGCATTTAATGCATCTGCATATTCACAAGCTCTTTGAATGATCAACGAAATATTCTGCTTACTATCGACCGATTGATGTAATCGAATTTGACTCGCTTCAATTTCGTTATAAATTGACTTCACTTCAATATCAAACTGAGATTGTGTTAAGCCATTCGCATAACTATACGATAATCCGCATAAGACCATCGCCCCAACCAATATCCTTATTTTCAATTGAATTCCCCATAAAACGTTCAATTGCAATTTTAAAATTATATTAAAAAGCCAGATCAATCATCTGGCTTTTTACATCATACGCTTTTTTACTTTGGTTAAATTGGCTCAAATGGCGCAACAACGTCGGCATTTTGGGCACGATGACGCATAAAGTGATCCATTAACACGATTGCAAGCATCGCTTCAGCGATTGGTGTCGCACGAACACCCACACAAGGATCGTGACGACCTTTAGTAAGAACATCCGTATCTTCTCGATTAATGGTAATCGTTTTGCCTGGTGTGGTAATAGAAGCAGTAGGTTTTAGTGCAATTGATACACGAATATCTTGACCACTTGAGATACCACCTAATATACCACCAGCGTGATTCGCTAAGAAGCCATCAGTTGTCAGTTCATCACGTGTTTCATGACCAAATTGTTCAGCCACACCAAAACCATCACCAATCTCTACACCTTTAACCGCATTAATTGACATCATCGCATGTGCGATATCAGCATCTAAACGGTCGAAAACAGGTTCTCCCCAGCCTACGGGTACTTTAGAAGCAATAATTTCAAGTCGTGCTCCACAGCTTGTTCCTTTTTCACGCAATGATGTCACAAGTGCTTCAAAGCGTGGTACGGCATCAACATCACCACAAAAGAATGGATTATTCGGCACTTCATTCCAATCTAATTTTGCTGTTTTTTCAGTTCCGATTTGAGTTACATGCCCACGGATTTCAATACCAAATTTTTCAAATAAGAATTTTTTAGCAATTGCACCCGCTGCAACACGCATCGCTGTTTCACGTGCGCTTGAGCGACCACCACCACGGTAATCACGGAAACCATACTTTTGTGTATAGGTATAGTCTGCATGACCTGGACGGAAAGTTTGTGCGATATTACCGTAATCTTTAGATTTTTGGTCTGTATTACGAATTAAAAGACCAATGGATGTCCCAGTGGTTTTACCTTCGAACACACCTGAAATAATTTCAACTTCATCTGGTTCTTTGCGTTGTGTTGCAAATTTAGAGGTACCTGGTTTACGACGATCTAAGTCTATTTGTAAGTCCTCAGCTGATAACTTCAGACCTGGTGGAACTCCATCTACAATCGCCATCAAACCCACACCGTGAGATTCACCACAAGTTGTTACACGGAACAATTGTCCAATACTATTGCCAGCCATGTTCAACAACTCCTTTAAACTTGAACAGATTGAATGAATAAATCACGATATTGACGGCATTGTGCTGCAGTCAGTGCAAAAATACCTGATCCACCACGTTGGAATTGCAACCAGTAGAAATCAACAGTATTAAAGTTTTGCTTCATCGCCCATTCTGAGTTGCCCACTTCAATGACGATTAAACCATCTTCAGTTAAATAGTCTGCGGCTTGAGCCAGCATTTTACGCACAAGATCCAAACCATCTTGACCCGCTGCCAATGCCAATTCTGGCTCGTGATGAAACTCATCTGGTAAATCTGCCATATCTTCAGCATCGACATACGGCGGATTAGAAACAATTAAATCATATTGATTTTCGGCAGGTATTTTAGCGAAAAGATCAGATTCCAATAAAGCGACTTGATACTGTTTATTGTGATGCTCACAGTTGATTTGTGCAACTTCAAGGGCTTCTTTTGAAATATCAGTAGCATCGACTTCAGAATCAGGGAATGCATATGCCAAAGCAATCGCGATACAACCAGAGCCAGTACACATATCCAAAATACGCTGTGGAGTTTTAGGATTTGGATTCACTGGCAAATTATTGACCGCCTCACCCATTTCACCATTTTCAGTCAAACAATAAGGTGCAAAACGATTTTCAATCAGCTCAACGATTGGTGAGCGTGGAATCAGTACACGCTCATCGACATAAAATGGTTTACCAAAGAAATAAGCAAGATTTAATAAATATGAAGTAGGAACACGGTCATTGATACGACGTTCGAGTAAGCTCAAGAATTCCGCAACTTCGCTTGGCAGCAATTTTGAGTCTAAAATCTCAGCATCGGCATTCCAGTCCAGTGACAAAGTTTGTAAAACTAAAGCAGAACTTTCAGCAAAATAATCTTCAGTACCTTGACCTAAGTGTGCATCGTATTGACGTAATGCTGTAACTCCAAAACGAATAAAATCTCGAATAGTTGTTAAGTTTTCAGCGGCTTCCTGTAGATGTTCAGGGCTAATAGTCGGTCGATCCACTTAAGGCGTCTCCAAGGTCAAATTTTTAAAAACGGTCTATGATACCTTGTTTTATCCTTTTAATAAAAAGTTCTATCCGTGTTATTCGGCAAATTTGTATTGAAAATTTGAATAGTTAGAATTATCCATTGAATAAGGTCTACTCATTCAAGTTTTAAAATAGCGAGAAAGTTGATTAAAACTAACGATATTGAAAATAATCGTGTATACTCGAAGCCAACTAGAAAATTTATGTTGTTTCATTAAATCTTTTATTTCGCAGTGTTAGTCATAATCCTACGTTTGGTTTCAGATTTTAAGTTTCATTTTTTTTCCAAGTTACATCATTGAGTTCAAACTCATAACATTAAAGTTTTATTAGGATTCCTATTATGTCTAATACTGTTAAAGGTACAGTTAAATGGTTCAACGAAACTAAAGGTTTCGGTTTCATCCAACAAGAAAACGGTCCTGACGTTTTTGCTCACTTCAGCGAAATCAAAGGTTCAGGCTTTAAAACTTTGGCTGAAGGCCAACAAGTTGAATTCAGCGTAACTCAAGGTCCTAAAGGTCCTAACGCTGTTGACATCGTAGCAGTTTAATTAACTGTTAAAAAAAAGCGGGCTTTGCCCGCTTTTTTTGTCTCTCGAAAAGCTCACCAGACTTGAAAAAGAAAATTTAGACTCAACCTAATTAAAGTTAAAGTGGATTTAAAAGTTGAAGTATGAGTTATAAACACAATAATTTAATGGCAATCCGTCAAAATTACTGGAGTGATGATTCTTCCCCTCGTGTCACAACAGAAAAACAATTTCTTAAGCAATTTTTGATGGATCATCAAGTTTTTGAAAATCCAAGTTTGGATGATGTTAAATATTTTGTCTTCAGCTTACCTAGCGTCATTATTATCAAAGCATATGCCCTTGGATTTATTCATGAAACTGTTGTCAACTTAATGAAGTTATTCATCTCTGAGTATCGCGTGCCTCTGTCTAATCGAGCTCAACTCCCAGTTAAATATCGACTTTAAAAAGCTTAGGCTATTTCAGTTTTAATAAATTGACCATTTATACACCTGATATTGAAATACTTGAACTATTTTAATACGTTCATAACATGTAATATTCAATACAATGATTTCTCTGCGCGATTCGCTTAAAGGACCTAAACTTCATGTCAGATCAGAATGAAAAGCTTAAACAATTAAAAACTTCTTCAATGGATCGCCGTCTTTCGATTGCGAAAGCTTCTCTACTGGCTGGCACACGCTGGGCTGCTTCAAGTGCGAGTTCTATTTTTTCAAGCGAAGAAGAAAAAGAAAAAAAACGTAAACAAGCGATGAAAGAACAAGCTGACTATCTCGTTGCTGAAATCGGTAAATTAAAAGGCTCTATCGTCAAAATTGGTCAAATGATGGCGTTATATGGTGAGCATTTTCTACCTGAAGAGATCACGCAAGCTTTAAACACTTTAAATAATCAGACCGTTGCCCTCGCGTGGCCTGCGATCCATGAGCAACTGCGCAACCAACTTGGCTCTAAACTCGATGATCTCACCATTGATCATGAGCCTTTAGGCACCGCATCATTAGCACAGGTTCACCGTGCAACACGCAAGTCTGATGGTCTTGAATTGGTGCTCAAAGTTCAATATCCAGGTGTAGCAAGCGCAATTGACTCAGATATGAGCTTGTTTAAGAACATGCTCAAACTTACACGCATGGTTCCTCAAACTCGTGAATTTGATCAATGGTTTGATGAGGTTCGCGAAATGATGCACCGTGAAGTAAATTACAAAATTGAAGCTGAAACAACACGTCGTTTTAGAGCGCGTTTAAAAGATGATCCGCGTTATGTTGTTCCACAAATTATTGATCAATATTGTACAGATCAAGTGCTTTGTATGACTTTTGAGCGTGGTGTTCCGATTAATAGCCCAGTCATGCTTTCACTCCCTCAGGAGCGTCGCAACAAATTAGGTGAAGCATCGCTTGAAATTGCCGTTCGTGAAGTGTTTGAATGGGGCGAGATGCAGACTGATCCTAACTTTGGTAACTACCTAGTACGCTTAGGTGACGGCGCGCAAATTGAAGATAAAATCATTCTTTTAGACTTCGGTGCGATCCGTCAATTTGATGATCAACTCCTCAAGGTAGCTCGTAATTTAATTACCGCGGGCTATCATCATGATGCTCAAGCCATGGTCAATGCTATGACAGGTTATGAGTTTTTCGATGCAATGCCATTAAGCATTAAACCTGACATGGCAAAAGTGTTCCTTCTAGCTACTGAAGCTTTTAGTACTTATAGCAATAATCCAGACCTACCAACAGGCATTATGGATGAACAGCAGCGCTATGATTGGAAACAAAGCCAACTGCATAGCCGTGTGATGCAACGAGCATCCAAGTCGATGGCATCGCGCTATTTTTCAGTTCCACCGAAAGAATTTATGTTCATCAGTCGTAAGTTCATAGGTGCATATACATTCATGACTGTGATCGAAGCAAAAACAAATGTGCGAAAAATGATCCAATCATATGTTTAAGGAACAAAGACCATAGTGATCTATCGTGTCACTATGGTCAATTTATTAAATAAAAAATTTAATTACTAAAAAGAATATATCTTAAATTTCATTAGAATACCTATTCAATTACCATTTATCTGTTTGGTCAAAAAAGTCTTTTAAGCTAGTCATTTTCGACATAGTCATTTCACTAAACACATGTCACGATCTTGTTGTATAAAAAAACCATCAGGGAATTTACAACAATGAATGATATCGCAAACAAAGCGCAAGGTTTAGGCTTAGCCTTGATCACTAAGCTCGCAGGCAGTGATTTAATCGATCAATTAAAACTAAGAAAAATTATCGAACGCTCGCTTTATCAAGGTTCTAAGGCTGGATTTAAAACCTTGGGCTCTACACAGAAAATTTTTAAACAAAAATCCAATACTCCGACTCAACGTCTATCCAATCAGCAAAAAGGGTTATTTGATCTCAGCCTTTCTGAAGAACAACAGATGACTGTTGATGCGATGCAACAATTTGCTCATGAAGTTCTCTACCCCCTAGCACATACAGCCGACCACCAAGCTACTTTTCCAGAAAACTTATGGGCTCAATTTAAAGATTTAGGTGTCAATTATTATGCATTGCCTGAACAATACGGCGGCGTTGCTTCAGAAAAGAATGTGGTTACAAATGTGCTGATCGCAGAGCAACTTGCACAAGGTGACTTCTCATTAACAGCTACATTACTCTCCACGTTCTCAGTCATTAATGCAATTACACAGTGGGGTTCAGCAGAGATTCAAAATAAGTATTTGTCGGCATTTAGCGAACAAGATGATCTATTTGCAACTTTTGCTGTTCAGGAAAATACACCTGCTTTCAACCCTTTCCAATTAAAAACAAAAGCGACACACCAAGGCGATCATTTTGTCATTAATGGTGAAAAAACTATCGTTATTCTAGGTGAGCAGGCAGATCTTTTATTGGTTTCCGCAGATTTAGATGGAACAGCTCAAGTTTTCATTGTTGAGCGAAATGAAACGATTTCATATAAAGCAAATCCAGCAATGGGGCTTAAAGCAACCCAATCTGTGAGCCTAAAATTTAACAACACACCAGCATTTAAACTAAATGAGCAAGATTTTGATTATTCAGCGTTCATTGATCTGGGCAATTTAATGTGGTGTGCAATGGCAGTGGGTACATGCCAAGCGGTTAAACAATATTGCATTCAGTATGCCAATGAACGCACCGCATTTGGTGAACCAATATCCCACCGTCAAAGTGTTGCATTTATGATCGCGGATATGGCTATTGAAATTGATGCTATGAAAATGTTGGTTTTGAATGCTGCAAGCCGCGCAGAATCAGGTTTAAGTTTCCATCGTGAAGCATACTTAGCACGAATTTTGTGTGCAGAAAAATCAATGAAAATTGGCACTGATGGCGTACAACTCTTAGGTGGACATGGCTTTACCAAAGAACATCCAGTTGAACGTTGGTATCGGGATTTGCGTGCTACTGCCATTATGCATTCTGGTTTACATGCTTAATCAAATAATAAAAATTTAAGGACAAAGATGATGAATTTAGAAAATCCGAAAAAATTTAAAATGCTTGTTGATCAAGCTCATCAGACAGCGTTAAACGTGCTTCGCCCTATTTCACGCAAATATGATAAAGCTGAACATGCTTATCCCAAAGAACTCGACATGTTAGCATCCCTATTGGATGGTATGAATGAAGGTGGCGATGGCATGAATGCTGGCGCTGCCGTCAATAAACGTGGAGATACTACTCAAGGCAACAAAAATGGCGTGAACATGTCTACTGCTTTGGGTGTAATTGAGATGTGTTATGGCGATACTGGTTTATTACTTACCATGCCTCGCCAAGGATTAGGTAACTCTGCAATTGCTGCTGTAGCCAATGAAGAGCAACTTGAACGCTTCAAAGGAACTTGGGCTGCGATGGCAATTACCGAGCCAGGCTGTGGATCTGATTCTGCAGCAATACGCACCACAGCGACTAAAGATGGTGATGATTATATTTTAAATGGCGAGAAAATTTTCGTCACTTCTGGTGAACGAGCTGATTCAGTCGTGGTTTGGGCAACACTCGATAAAAAACTTGGGCGTGCAGCAATCAAATCATTTGTTGTTCCTAAAGGCACGCCTGGCATGACCGTTGAACGTCTTGAACATAAACTCGGAATTAAAGCTTCAGATACTGCTGTCATTCGCTTTATCGATTGTCGTGTCCCTGCTGCAAATTTATTAGGCAATGCTGAAATCGATGTTGCAAAAGGTTTCGCTGGCGTCATGGAAACTTTTGATAATACACGCCCTCTTGTGGCCGCAATGGCAGTTGGGTGCTCTAAAGCGTCTTTAGAGCGTATCAAGGAAATTTTTAAAGACCAACTAGATGCTGAATATGCCACCCCCTACCTTCAATCCTCAAATATTGCAGCTCAGATTTATCGTATGGAAGCAGAATGGGAAGCTGCTCGTTTATTAACCCTAAAAGCTGCATGGATGGCTGACAATAAAAAGCCTAACTCGCGTGAAGCTTCAATTGCAAAAGCGAAAGCTGGACGAATTTGTAATGAAATTACATTGAAGTGTGTCGAACTTGCTGCAAGTGTAGGCTATACCGAAGATGAGTTGTTGGAAAAATGGGCGCGTGACTCCAAAATCCTAGATATCTTCGAGGGCACACAACAAATTCAACAGCTTATTGTTGCGCGCCGTGAACTTGGAAAATCATCAAGCGAATTGAAATAAATCACGTTGAATTAAACTCAACTCCGATGAAACTTAGATATACTCTGTGAAGATTTACTAAGTTTCATCGATTATGTACTTTATTCGAACTATTCAACCCCAAGATAATCCCCATATTGCAAAAATCATTCGTGAAGTCTCAGTGGAGTTTGCTCTCGCTGCTGAATCAGGCTTCGCAGTAGCAGATCCAATTCTAGATCAACTCTATGACGTTTATACAAAACCTCACTCCATATATTGGGTTATTAGCAATGACCAACACGAGGTCTTTGGTGGTGGGGGCATTGCACCTTTGCTGTGCCACGAAAACACCCTAGAGATACAAAAAATGTATTTTATGCCCTCAATACGAGGTTTGGGTTTTGCAAAACAAATTCTAGAAAAATGTATCCAATTTGCACGAGATCAGGGTTACACGCAAATTTATCTCGAAACCACAGCATCTCTCTGGCAGGCTGTAAAATTATATGAAAAATTAGGTTTTCAACATCTAGAACACCCATTAGGAAATACTGGACATAGTGATGCATGCGAAATACGCATGTTAAAAGTATTATAAAAAAACCGACCTATGGTCGGTTTTTTTATTTTTGAGTGTTAGCCCAATAATTTATCAATAACACCAAATTTTTTAAAAATTTTTGCTCGTCGTTTTGGATGAATATTGGCTTTATTTAAATCGCCACCATAATGGTCAAATACGCGCTTATCCATAATTTTAAACCATAACTTAGGTATTAAAACTGGGATCAACATCGTCGCATATCCACTTGGCAACACTGGCGCTTCTTCAAAGTTTCTCAATGCTTGGAATGGTCGTGTCGGATAAGCATGATGATCCGAATGGCGCTGCAACTGGTATAAGAATAGATTGGTTGTGATGTTATTATTATTCCAACTATGTTCAGGCATAGTACGCGAATAACTTCCATCTTCTTTCTTTTCTCGCAATAAGCCGTAGTGCTCAAGATAGTTGACCATTTCAAATAAAGTCACACCGTAAAGTGACTGTATGGCTAAGAATGGTAAAATTTTCTTACCATACAGTTTTAGCATCGTTGCGTGAAAAGTTGCACTAATGGCTGCGCCGTGAAATAACTCATTTTTCAGTGAAAAGAACGACTCACCCTTACGATTTAATCGATGTTTTTCAATCTGTATTGCTGACTTCAAGCCACCGCTAATGGTTCTTGGAAGAAACTCGTAAAAGGTCTCACCCATCTTAGAGGTCGCTGGATCTTCTGGAGTAGCTGCGCGCTTATGATGCCCATATGGGTGCTCAATACGGAAATGATTGTATCCAAGTGGTGCTAGTGTCACGTGTGACCAATAATGATCTGCACGCTTCGGTCGATGGCATAGTTCATGGGCAGTATTCACACCAATACCATTGATCAACCCCATAGTACAACCAATCAACAACTGATCCAACAATGGGGTTTCTTTACGAGAGACCACATATCCAGCAAAAAAATTGGCTGCATATTGTAAAGGCACAAACATTTTTACTATACGATCATAGTAAGGATCACTGACTAATTTTTTGATCTGCTCATCACTCGGATTATTCTCATCAGTACCGACCAAAGCATCAATGGTGGGAATAATTACGTGTAATAATAAAGGTCCACCTAATGCAAACAATTTTTTAGTTGCTTTAGGTCCGTATTGATATCCAGCCAAAAAGCCCATCCCTAATACAGGTAGTGCTGGACTAAGCAACCATAAGTAACGCTTCTTATCCAGTTGTAAGCCTTGCGCTATCGGGTTCTGACTCAATAACTCTTCAACTTTTACCTTTGCATTCACTTGCCATTTTCCTTTTCTATTTCTTATTTTTATCTTTGTTCATTTCAAATTTCAAATACAGTCGTAATCGTCCAAAAAAGCTATTGAGTCGTATTTCCACAACGATTTTGAAGCTAAAATACATTATAGAAATCTTTACACATGTTAAGATTCAGCAATTGTAAGCGTATAGGGAATATACGAAAAACATGGATGCCCTCAGTCAAGTTTTTGAAGATATTCACCTCAAAAATACGGAATATCTCTACCTTCAAGCACAAGGTAAATGGGCTTTTGAGTTAAGTCATCAAACAGCCATGATTACCTATATTTTATTATACGGTCAAGCCTTTTTTAAATTTCAAAATGGCGAACAGCTACACTTAAAAGCTGGAGATATGGCAATTATTCCTTCTGGAATGTCACATCAAGCCTATAGCCATCAAGAACAAAGATTAGTCAACATTACTCAAATAGATCATTTATTTAAAGGTTTAAGAGATGATGAAATTATCCTCGGTGACGAAGATGATAAATCTGAGAAATCTCTCATCTTCAGTATACGATCTAACATGGACAGTATTATGGGTGGACCATTGATTCAAGCCTTACCCACTTATATCCATTTAAACAATGCACTGAATGCTAGAGAGCCGGAGTGGTTAAGGATCGGGCTTTATTTCGTGGCTGATGAAACCAAGATGAACCGACCTGGTCGCCATAAGATTATGGATCACGTGGTGAGTATTATGTTAATCGAATGCGTGAGAGATTACATTTCCACGCTTACAGATCAGAATAACTGGTTAAATGCACTTACTCACCCAGAATTGAGCCCTGCATTTTCAGCGATTCACAGCCAACCAGAACGAAACTGGACTGTAGAATCATTGGCAGAAACTTGCTTTATGTCGCGTTCAAAATTCGCTCATTTATTTCAAAATATGGTGAATGAAACACCATTAGCATACTTACAGAAACACCGTTTAAGATTAGCCAGTCAACTTTTACGCTTGAGCCAGCTTTCAATCCAACAAATCGCGCACAAAGTTGGTTATTCATCAGAGACCGCATTTAGTCAAGCCTTCAAAAAACATTATCTATGCAGTCCAAGCCAGTATCGGAATACTTATTTGAATTAATCGAATTGAATAAATCATAGCAAAATAAAAAAAGCACCGAAGTGCTTTTTTATGAAGATAGAATTACTGGTGAGTTACTTAATTTTTGCAACTGACTTTAAATACTCAGTGTAATCTTTAAGTAATTGTGTACCACGATAGTTTTGATAGAGCTGTGCAAGCTGCTGTTTTTCTTCAGCCGAAATCGAATCCATAGATGGTTTTTTTACCTCAGCCACACCGATAATTACCATTTCATTTGGTAATTGAGCTGTAGTCACAGACCACATTCCTGCTTTAGGTGCAGGTACACTAAATGCAGCACGTTCAATTTCTCGTTTAAGACCTTGAGAACGACTAAAAACACCAGCATTTACGAAAGATTGCTGATGCTTAGTTAAAACCTGCTGCGAAGGTAGTGTTTTAAAATCCTTTAACATTGCAGCAACTTTTGCTTGAGCAGCTTCATATGCCTTTTGATTCAACAGCTTTTCTTTAACCTTCGCTTTTGCTACTGATAAAGGTTGAACACCAGCTTCACGGTATTCACGAACTTTCAACCAAACTGTATCACCATTCGCCAATTGTATATTGCTGGTCGCGTTACGATCACCATTTTTTACATCTTGACTAAAGATCTTAGCTTTTACAGCAGGATCCGCTAGGACTGTATTTTGAGTGGCAAGAGTTACATTATTCGCAGTGACCAATTTAGCCGATTTTAATTCCTGAGGGACTACATCTAATGCATCGCTACTTACAACGAGCTCGTTCAAACCATTTACTAGATCAGAATAAGCATTGGCATTTTTAGATTTTAATAAATCAGCTTCAAGACGTGCTTTTTCAGACTCAAAACTAGCAACATTCACTTGATCAGCTTTAGCTTGAATAATATGTACACCAAAATCGGTTTTTACTGGCTTAGAAATCGTACCTTTTGAAGCTTGAACTGCATTATCAAAAGCATCACCGAATACACCGGCTTCATAACCATCAACTCGACCCGCATTATCTTTGGAACTAGAATCTTCAGAATACTGTTGAGCGGCCTCTGCAAAAGATAATCCTGATTTAATTTTTGCATAGACCTCATTGGCTATTTTTTCAGCCTCAAGCGCAGTACGATTATCTGTTGTAATCAAAATATGTTGGACTTCAACTTTGGCATTTTTATTTTGTTGAGTTACATATTGATCATAAGCTTGTTTTAATTCTGCATCTGTAACAGTTGTTGTGGCATTTGCTACCATAGCAGGCGTTACCAATACATAATCAAGATCAACTGAGGCTGGTTGCTTAAACAGCACTTTATGTTTTTCATAATAAGCAGCGACTTCAGCATCAGTTATTTTTAAAGACGTTTTGTAATCATCCAATTTTACAGATGACATAAATAACGTACGTTGCTCACCTTGTAGATTTGCGATTTGCTGAATATCACTTTGGCTTACCAAAGAATTATCACGAATGCTTGAAACTAACATTTGAAGCGCATGATCTTGTCTTAAATTTTGGATTAGACCCTGGCTCGTCATATTAATTGATCGAAGATAGTTTTCATAAGCTTGTTGTGAAAATTTACCATCAACCTGCAGACTTGGCTGTTGAGCAATCATTTGTTCAATCTGAGCATCACTTAAACTGATGCCTAACTTTTCAGCCTGCTGAACCAATAAAGCACGATCAATTAAACTATCTAGAGCCATTTGTTCAATATACGATTGATTCAGAAGTGATTCATCACCTTGAACCATTTGTAAGAATTGATCTTTATAATTCTTCGTTTGAACTTCTAGCTCTTTATTAGAAATTTCTAAATCATTAACGGTTTTAGCAATCCCATCTTTGTTTCCACCACCGAAATAGCCTTCAATACCGACCAATGCCAATGGTGTCAAAAATAATACTAGAAGGACTTTGCCGAGCCACCCTTTAATGAGTTTACGAAACGATTCCATAGGTATTCCAATATTTTATTTCAAAGCGATTCTAACTGATAATCCAAACCGAATATATCAGATGAAGCCATAAATTTTCTTTTTAATAAAAAACGCGCCAAGTCGGCGCGTTTTGGACTTAATAAGAATTAAGCTACAGAATCTTTTAAACCTTTACCAGCTTTAAAGCTAGGAACTTTGCTTGCTTTAATTTGTAATTCTTCGCCAGTTTTCGGGTTACGACCAGTGCGTGCAGCACGATCTTTAACGCTGAAAGTACCAAATCCTACTAAAGTAACAGAGTCACCTTTTTTCAGCGCTTCGCCAATAGAAGCAATAGTCGCGTCCAATGCCTTACCAGCATCAGTCTTAGACAATCCCCCTTTCTCTGCAATTGCATCAATCAATTCTGATTTATTCATGAAGATTACGTCCTCTTATATCGTTTGTTTAAAATCCAAGGCTTGTATTTTAAAAGGCCATGACGACTTTATAGCAATGCTTTGGGGGGAAACGCAATACTGCTCGACCTGTTTTGATCAAAATAAGCGACAAAAAATACCAAAATTACAGTTTTATCTCTAAATCCATCATTTTTTTTCGAGTTTAGCTCGTAAAGCTTGATTTTCAGCAATGAGCACATCTAATTTCTGGTTAATATCTAAAATCATATTCTCAAGATGTTGTACATCTTTAGTTGAGACGAGCCCAATACGATTAAGCGAAGTACTCACCCCATGATCTAAAAGTTTTTCGACCTTATCTTTTTTATCCGTAACAGACTCTTTAGTTTTTTCCGCAACTTTGTTTACTGTTTGATCTGTAAATTCAACCGTTTTTGATTCAAGCTCTTCACCAACTTTGACTAAAGAGTCAAACATTTTATTACCTTCTTCCTCTGCGCGAGAAAAAGCACCTAAACCAGCAAGCCAAATTTGTTTAGTATATTTACGAAAATCAAGTGTGGACTTGCGTTGATGCTTTGTTTTACGTGAGTTTGCAGGTTGTGAGTTGTCCATTAATTCCTGTTCTTTATTGTTATTTACATCTTGATCCACCGTTACACTCCTGTATATTTTAGCCTCTAAACTGACTATTCGTGCATAAAATACATTGATAATATCAAATATCGCTATTGAACCTTGTTCAAAACTGTTCTACAAAGCAATGATAAATGATGTAATCTTAGACTTAATTTAAGTTTGTGTTAATAGAACTTTTTAGATTTATTAAATTTGAATAGGATTTATTTATGAGTGAATCGCAACAACAACAAGGTCATACCCGTTTGTTGCTTAACATTGTTATGTTAGTTTTAGAGACATTCTATTCTTTCGTCTTAAAACATGACCGTGTTGTTCGCCTTCAAGCAAAAAAATTTGTAGAACAACAAATTACAATTAAAATGAATAGCTATATCCCCTATTTTGACTTTTATATCCAATTTACGGATAAAGGCATCTTATTTGACCTTCAAGCGCCAGAAAAAGAACCTGACCTCAAGGTAAGTAGTACTTTAGTCGATATCATTCAAATTTTCGGGTTTGCAAACCGCAGAAGTTTGAAAAAAATGCGTATTGAAGGTGATCAAAACCTTAAAGACGAATTCAGAGATTTAGCATTACATCTCTCAACACCGAAATTACTTTCAGATTGGAAAAACTGGTTAACAACAGCTTCTGAAGACCAAGACACAAAGGCTTCGAGAAAACGCATTGCACCATTACTTGAAAAAATTGACTTACAAAGATCTAAAATCAATACACTTCAAGTAGAGGTAAAACAATATAAAAATCGTATTCGTCGCATGCAAACCAACCAAAAACGCACCAATATTGCGTTCGGGATAGTTTCGGTTCTATTCGTGGCTTTAATCGTGTATAATTTATTGAATATTTATTAAAATAATAAAGTTTTATCTGTTTAAATCCTCGCCATATTTAATTCCGATTAATTTAGTTGGTTTTTAGAAAAAATACTTGACTAAATTAGTCGGAATTCATAAAATTTCATCATCTAGCCTTTTACACGTGTATCGAATCATGCGCTTAACCACTCGCGGTCGCTACGCAGTGACTGCATTACTTGATCTAGCTTTGCAGCCGACTGAACAAACCATTACTTTGGCAGAAATTGCTACTCGCCAAACTATTTCTGTGGCTTATTTAGAACAACTATTTGCTAAATTAAAGCGTCATGGCTTGGTTTCGAGTGTACGTGGTGCTAATGGTGGATACCATTTAGCGCGTAATGCTTCTGATATTACGGTCTTAGAAATTATTGAAGCTGTAAACGAAACTGTTGATGCAACACGTTGTGACCACAAAGGTAACTGCCAAAATGGCGCAATGTGTCTAACTCACGATTTATGGCAAGAACTCTCCCTCCACATTGCCGATTACTTAGCTAAAATCTCTCTTGCTGATTTAGTTGCTCGCGATAACGTTCAAACTGTTGCGATCCGCCAGAATACAGCTCCATTAGATTCAGCCCTTTTATCGGTTACAGGTATTTGACATGAAACGTCCAATTTATCTTGATTATGCTGCAACGACTCCAGTCGACCCACAAGTTGCTGAGCGCATGATGGAATGCCTTACATTCGATGGGACTTTTGGTAACCCTGCATCACGTTCGCACGCATATGGTTGGCAAGCTGAAGAAAAAGTTGAATACGCTCGTGAGCAAGTTGCAAATCTTGTAAAAGCAGATCCACGCGAAATCGTTTGGACATCTGGCGCTACAGAATCTGACAACCTTGCACTGAAAGGTGTTGCACAGTTCTACGCTTCAAAAGGCAAACACATCATTACGAGTAAAATTGAACATAAAGCAATTTTAGATACTTGCCGTGAATTAGAACAAGAAGGCTTTGAAATTACCTATCTTGAACCAGAAGCTCAAACAGGTCTAATTACTCCTGAAATGGTTCAAGCTGCTTTACGTCCAGATACAATTCTTGTTTCATTAATGATGGTCAATAATGAAATTGGTACTGTGACTGATGTTGCCGCTATTGGTGAATTAACTCGTGCGAATAAGACATATTTCCACGTAGATGCCGCTCAAGCTGCTGGTAAAGTTGAAATCGATTTATCAACCATGAAAATTGATTTAATGAGTTTCTCTGCTCACAAAATTTATGGCCCTAAAGGTATCGGTGCACTTTACGTACGTCGTAGTCCACGTGTGCGTCTTAAAGCTCAAATGCATGGTGGTGGTCATGAGCGCGGTATGCGTTCTGGTACGCTTGCAACTCACCAAATCGTTGGTATGGGTGAAGCATTTGAACTTGCAGGTAAAAACCTAGTTGCTGAACAAACTCGCTTACGCACTCTACGTGACAAACTTTGGAATGGTCTACAAGATCTTGAACAAGTTTTCTTAAATGGTCATCCGACTCAAAACGTAGCAAACTACTTAAACGTAAGTTTTAACTTCGTTGAGGGTGAATCTTTAATGATGTCACTTAAAGATGCTGCTGTTTCATCTGGTTCAGCTTGTACTTCTGCAACATTAGAACCTTCTTATGTTCTTCGTGCATTAGGCTTATCTGATGAGTTAGCACACAGTTCAATTCGCTTCAGTTTTGGTAAATATACGACTGAAGAAGACATTGATCACGTACTAGAAGTGACAAAAGCTGCTGTAGAAAAATTACGTGACCTTTCTCCACTTTGGGATATGTACAAAGAAGGGATTGATCTGTCGAAAGTTGAATGGACAGAACACTAATTTAAACCAAACACATGCATCTTATTAAGCTTAAATATTGAAATTTAATAAGATGCACCCATATTAAATATTATCAGCCGACCCTGAGGTTTGGAGACGCATCATGGCTTATAGCGAAAAAGTGATTGATCATTACGAAAATCCTCGTAATGTTGGTGTTTTAGATAAAAACGCAGAAAACGTAGGTACAGGTATGGTCGGTGCACCAGCTTGTGGTGACGTTATGCGTCTTCAAATCCAAGTGGATGAGAATGGTGTAATTGAAGAAGCTCGCTTCAAAACTTACGGATGTGGTTCTGCAATTGCTTCAAGTTCACTTGTAACTGAATGGCTAAAAGGTAAAACTTTAGACCAAGCACAGCAAATCAAGAATATTGATATTGCAAATGAACTTGCGCTTCCTCCTGTAAAAGTACACTGCTCTGTACTTGCAGAAGATGCAATTAAAGCTGCTGTAGAAGACTACCGTAGCAAAAAAGCGAAAGCTTAATTTAGCGCTTGATGATTGAATGGAGTTTTCATGATCAATTTAACTGAAAATGCTGCAACTCATATCAGCAATTATTTATTGAATCGCGGTAAGGGTGAAGGTATTCGCGTTGGTGTGAAAACTTCAGGTTGTTCTGGATTGGCTTATGTTCTCGAATTCGTTGATGAAGTTGACGAACATGATCAAGTCTTTGAACAGTTTGGGGTTAAAGTTTTCGTTGATCCGAAGAGCCTTGTTTATCTAGAAGGTATGGAAATGGACTATGTTAAAAATGGTCTAAACGAAGGTTTTGAATTCAACAACCCAAACAAAAAAGGTGAATGTGGTTGTGGTGAATCTTTCACTGTTTAAGATAATCATTCTCTTTTTACCTGATTAAAACAGTGCCCTGCACTGTTTTAATTCTATTCAGCGCCCACTTTTATTTTTCACTATTTTGGAATTTCCAATCCATGAATCATTTTGAGTTGTTTAATCTCCCTGTAGCACTCGATATTGATTTAGCAACTTTGAAAGCTAACTTTCTAAAATTGCAGCAACAATATCATCCAGATAAAGCTGAAAATAAAGACCAAGCCTTGATCAAATCTAGCGAAATCAATCAAGCTTATAAAGTTTTATCTCAAGTTGACAGCCGTGCTGGATATTTACTTACACTCAAAAAACAAGACTATCATTTAGATCAATCCATCAATGATTTCGAATTTTTACAATCTGCATTAGAAATTCGTGAACAGTTAGATGAAGCTCAAAGTTCTGAACAACTTTCATCTTTAAAAACTGAAGTGCGACAATGGATTGATGGTTTAGTTCGCGAATTCAAAATAGACTATGAAGCTGAAGATTGGGCTGAGTCTCGCGATACTGTTCGAAAATTACGTTTCTTCCAAAAAGTGATGAATGATATACATCAAGCTGAAGACCGTATTCTCGATGATGAAGATTTTGACTTAGATGACGAATTCTAATTTTATTTTTTTGTTTTATTTTCAAGGGATTTAACACATGGCACTCTTGCAAATTGCTGAACCTGGACAATCAAGTGCGCCACATGAACATCGCATTGCTATTGGTATTGATTTAGGTACGACCCACTCTCTTGTAGCAACTGTGCTTTCTGGCAAACCTAAAGTTCTAAATGATGAACAAGGTCAAGTGTTACTTCCTTCTATCGTACATTATGCTGAAAACTCTACTGTGCTCGGCAATGACGCAAAACCGTTTATAACTCGTGACCCACAGAATACTATTGTTTCTGTAAAACGTTTTATGGGACGCTCAAAAGCTGATATTAAATTTCAACACCCATATCAATTGGTGGGTGAAGACAATCAGATGCCTGCTTTTGAAACAGCGCAAGGTCGTAAAACACCTGTGGAAATTTCTGCTGAAATTCTAAAAAACCTAAAAGATCGCGCTGAAGCAAGTTTAAAGAATCCCATAAATGGTGCTGTCATTACAGTACCTGCCTATTTTGATGAGGCACAACGCCAAGCAACACGAGACGCTGCACAGCTCGCTGGTTTAAACGTACTGAGATTATTAAACGAACCTACAGCAGCAGCTGTAGCGTATGGTTTAGATCAAGCAACAAATTTAAGTACAGATCAAAATTATGTGATTTACGACTTAGGTGGTGGTACTTTCGACGTCTCCATCCTACGTTTCTCACAGGGTGTATTTGAGGTACTCGCTACAGGTGGACACACTGCACTTGGAGGCGATGATTTAGATCGTCTTATCGTCAAGTGGGCTAAAAAATCACTCAATATCGAGACCTTAGATGATAACGAGTATGCACACTTCCTTGTTGCAGCACGTAAAGCGAAAGAAGCTTTATCGGACCAAGATCAAGTTAATCTTCAGCTTTTAGAAAACGAATTAACTTTGGATCGTTCAACGTTTGAAAGCATCATTAAAGTTGCTCTAGATAAAACGATTTCAGTGTGCAAACGAGTATTACGTGACGCTAAATTGAAATTAGACGATATAAAAAATGTCGTTTTAGTAGGTGGCTCTACTCGCTCTTATGCGGTACAAAAAGCTGTAGCAGAAGTATTTAGTCAAGAGCCTCTGTGTACCATTAATCCAGATGAAGTCGTTGCAATCGGTGCTGCAATTACTGCCAACCAATTAATTGGTAATAGTACAGATGGTTCTCTACTACTTGATGTAACACCATTATCACTTGGTATTGAAACCATGGGTGGACTAGTAGAGCGATTAATTTCACGCAATACTGCAATTCCTGTCGCTCGTCGTCAAGAGTTCACCACGTATCAAGATGGTCAAACTGCGATGTTAATCCATGTTGTCCAAGGTGAGCGCGATTTAGTAGAACATTGCCGTAGTCTCGGACGTTTTGTTTTACGCGGCATTCCACCGATGACTGCTGGTCAAGCACGCATTGAAGTGACTTATCAAGTCGATGCTGACGGTCTCTTATCGGTATCTGCTCGTGAAACAACATCTAACGTCTCAGCTCAGATTGATATTAAACCATCGTATGGTTTATCTGATACTGATATGGAGCGCCTACTGGTTGATGGTTTTAAATTTGCAGCAGAAGATAAAGCCCTTCGTCATTTACATGAAACTAAAGTTGAAGCTCAACGAGAACTTGAAGCTCTTTCTCAAGCGCTTAAAGCTGATATTAAACTCTTGACTGAACAGGAAGCTCAGGATTTAATTTCGGCACAAACTCATTTGGCTCAACAACTTGAAACTTCTGATATTGAAGCAATTGAAGCTGCTGTTGCTGCGTTAAAAGTTCATAGTGATGCATTTGCTGCAAAACGAATGAATCAACATATTGATCATGCTCTCAAAGGCACTAAGCTTGACGATTGGTCAAACTCAAACTAAACATAGGTAAAAATTTATGCCACGTATTAAAGTTCTTCCACATGCGCAAATTTGCCCTGAAGGTGCTGAGTTTGAAGTTGAGCAAAATGCCAATCTTTGCGAAAGCCTTCTAAAAAATGGTATCAAAATTGAACATGCTTGTGATATGTCAGCAGCTTGTACGACCTGCCATGTTATTGTTCGTAAAGGTTTTGATGGTCTCGAAGAAATGAATGATGTAGAAGCAGATTTACTCGATCGTGCTTGGGGTCTAGAGCCAGATTCACGTCTTTCTTGCCAAGTAAAAATTGAAAATGATGATTTAGAAGTTGAAATTCCGAAGTACACGATTAACCATGCTTCTGAAAATCATTAATCATTTGTAAAACCATATAAAAAAGGTCACTTAAGTGACCTTTTTATTTGTGTAGATATAAAATCCTAATTTAGATATTTTACTTCATCAGATATTTTTAATTTCACAATACCAGAAGAGTTGGTTAAATCCTGCTGAAGTTTAATACGTTCAATCATTTTTTCTAAAACTGCGATTAATTCAGCATATTCGTAATTTTGTACTTCTTCCATATTCAGTACCAGTTGAAACCCTTTGTACTCATAATCAAACCAATGCTGATGGGTTTGCTTGGTGCTATATTTTTCCATGACCTGCCAACTTTTAATTGAACCATGAATCCCTTTCAGCTCTATAGGTTCCTGAGGTGCACAAAGATAATAGTTTTTAACTAACTTATAAGTCTCATCCGAGATTAAAATTTCATCAATTTCTGCAGCATTTTGAAGTCTTGCAGCTAAATTCGCATCCCGCCCAACAATGGTATATGCCATTCGATGAACTGCGCCATAGTTACCAACGTGACAATAACCAGTACTAATGCCCATACGTATATGCAGTGCTGAGTATCCCATTTTCACCCAGCGTTCACGCAAAAATTTCATTTGTTGACGCATTGCCATCGCCATATCGATGCAATTTTTGGCATCTTGTTCAACCCCTTGCGAATCTGGATCTCCAAAGAAAATGAGAATCGCGTCTCCCATAAACTTGTCAATTGTTCCACCATATTGCTTGGCAATTTCAGTCATATGGCTCAGATAGTCATTCAAAACAAAAGCTAAGTCATCTGGAATAAGAGTCTCTGAAAGCTCAGTAAATCCCTGAATGTCAGAGAAAAAAATCGTAATTTTTTTTCGTTTATATTCAAGTTTCGCTTCAGTTTCACCACGCATGATTGATTGCCACAATTGAATTGGTGCATAGCGGCTTAACTGATTCGATAACTCAATATATCGATTCATTTCTTTAAAATAAGTTTGACGTTGAACATCTAATTTTTTTACACGTCGATTCTGATAATAATTAGCAAAATTCACAAAAAGAATCGCACATATACACGAGACTACGGACAATTCGATTGAAGTTTGCTGGAAATAATCTTCAAAACCAAAAATAAAAATTGTACAAATATAAAAAACAATGATCGCAACTAAAATTGCAATCGAACTCACCATCATCGAAATTTTATTATTAACGGCGGTAAACACCAATCCAAACAGGAAAACAAATGTTGGCAACAAACTTAAATGCACTGCTGCTAAGGCGGTAGCTACAACAACAACATCAATAATAAAGAACGCAAAACGTCTGGTTTTACTACCATAACGATATTGGATACTGTGTGAAATTCGGGGTGCCAATAGAATCAGCAAGAAAATAAATAGAGGGTATAAAATCTGATAATTTTGGTTTTGTGAAGTGAAATAATAGATCACAACAAGAATCGCGATCATCACATACCCCATCATCCTGAGGAGTACTTCAAACTGCTGTGGCTCTTTATCCAGCATTCGTTCAAATGGCAATTGCTATTACCTCAATTCACATTATTTTTATTCTTCCTTGAAATTGACGTATTTACTCCATACGCCAATCGAAAGGCATGTCACCTTGACCACGTAGCGCGAGCATGAGCGTTTGACGCATATGCGCTAAAACATCATTACTGTAAGGAACTGCAGGTGAAGCACCCCAAACAGGCTTAGGCCATGCAGAATCATTCTGATAACGAACTACATGATGAAAATGAAGTTGAGGAACCATATTTCCTAGTGCTGCAACGTTCATTTTATCCGCACGGAAAACTCGAGATAATTGACTAGATAACCAGCTAGATTCTCTTAAAAATTGTTCTTGGTCTGCTTGGCTTAATTCATATAATTCAGTTACACCAGGAACACGCGGCACCAAAATCAACCATGGAAATTGCATGTCATTCATTAAACGACAAGTTGAAAGTGGAAAGTCGCCAACAAAAAAAGTATCTTGAGCAAGTTGTGGATGCAAACTAAACATATATTTATAAATGACGCAAAAATTAAATGGATAGCTAATACTAACACAACAGTTTTAGACTGAGTATTATTAGTCATGTGTTTCGATACAAAAAAATATGTATTTCATTGATTTGAATCTCACTCATTCATTGCAACTCATCGCTAAAAAATCAACCTATGAGGTTGACTGTCAGCCAGTGCATTTTGAGCAATGAACAAGTCTAGATTCAAGCCCAACTTAGATCAGTTGAGCCCTCTCATCAATTCATCTAAAAGATCATTAATAAACTGAATTCTTTTGTCATTTTCCTCAAGCATAACCATCACTTTCAGACGTTGACCACCGTCCATTCTAAAAAATGTCGGATGTTTTTGCATCATTTGGATAATACTCATCGCTTGAACAGGAGTATCAGGTGAAAATTCAATTTGGCCACCCTGCTTACTCAAATCAATCTTGGTAATACCTAATTTTTCTGCTTTTATACGCACCTGATGAACAGTAAAAAGATATTTCACTTGTTGAGGTAGCACACCAAAACGATCGATAAGCTCCATACGGATATGATCGAGTTTTTCTTGTGTATCCGTATTACTAATTCGCTTATAGAACAATAAACGCTGATGCACATCACCTAAATATTCATCTGGAATTAATGCAGGCATATGTAAACTAATTTCAGCCGTGAGTGACAAAGGGGCATCAAAGTTAGGAGTCTTACCATTTTGGATAGCTTTAGTCGCTTTCTCAAGCATTTCCATATATAGACTATATCCAATTGCATGCATTGAACCACTTTGTTGCTCACCTAGAAGCTCGCCTGCTCCACGTATTTCTAAATCCTCTGTTGCCAATACAAAACCAGCGCCTAAAGTAGAAGCACGCTGAATGGCATCAAGTCGTTTTTCAGCATCACCTTTTAAGCCTTTAATAGACGGAACCATCAGATACGCATAGGCTTGATGATGAGAGCGCCCCACACGACCACGCAGTTGATGAAGTTGTGCCAAACCTAGCTTGTCTGCTCGCTCGATGATAATTGTATTGGCATTTGGTACATCAATTCCCGTTTCAATAATGGTCGAACACACCAATACATTATATTCTTTATGATAAAACTGCTGCATGACCTGTTCTAACTCACGCTCACGCATTTGACCATGCGCAACTGCAACCCGAGCTTCAGGAACTAACAACCGAATATTTTCAGCCGCTCGTTCAATGGTATCCACTTCATTATGCAAAATATAAACCTGACCACCACGTAATAGTTCACGCAAGATCGCCTCTTTCATCGTGGCATCGGTCTGCTCATTGACAAAGGTCTTAACAGCGAGACGGCGTGCAGGTGGTGTAGCAATAATTGAGAGGTCACGCATACCTGAAAACGCCATATTTAAGGTACGCGGGATTGGCGTAGCGGTTAGCGTCAGCATATCTACATCGGCACGCATCGCTTTAATACGTTCTTTATCTCGCACACCAAAGCGATGTTCTTCATCAACAATCATCAATCCAAGTTGTTTAAACTGGACATTTTCCTGCAAAATTTTATGCGTTCCAATGACGATATCAACTTTACCCTCTGCCAAATCTTCGATCGTTTTTAAGTGTGTTTTATTTGAGCCAAATCGAGATAACACTTCAATACGGATAGGCCAATCAGCAAATCGATCTTTGAAAGATTCATAATGCTGTTGCGCAAGTAAAGTTGTTGGAACTAAAACAGCAACTTGCTTATTGTTCTGTACAGCAACAAAAGCAGCTCTCATCGCTACTTCTGTCTTACCAAATCCAACATCACCACAGACTAAACGATCCATTGGTTTAGCTTGTTGCATGTCGTATAAAGTCGCTTCGATAGCATTCGCTTGATCAAGCGTTTCTTCATAAGCAAAACCACTAACAAACTGCATATAAGTAGTGTGATCTAATTCAAATTGAATACCTGGTTTTGAGTGGCGTCTTGCTTGAATATGAAGAAGTTCGGCTGCAACATCATGTATCTGTTCTAGTGCTTTGCGCTTAGCTTTATTCCAAGCATCTGTACCAAGTTTATGCAGTGGTGCTAAATCAGGATCACCTCCACTGTATCGACTAATCAGATGCAAATTGGTGACAGGAACATAGACTTTGGCATCATCAGCATAATTAAGTTGCAAAAATTCGTGGTCTTGATCATCAATACATAAAGTCACTAATCCCGCATAGCGACCTACACCGTGATCAATATGAACTACAGGAGCACCTATACTTAATTCAGTTAAACTTTTAACTAAGAACTCTTCAGAAACTTCATGCTGGCGTTTTCTACGGCGTTGTACAACACGATGCTCATAGAGTTGATTTTCTGAAATGACAGATATTTGTCCTTTAATCTCCAAGCCACGTTCAAGTGGTGCATGCGTTACTGCTACTGAATATTGTTGATTAATAAACTCCTGATAATGCTCTACAACAGGAATTTCACCCATACTTGCTCGCAAGGAGTCCTTTAACGATTCACGACGTCCCGCACTTTCAGCTACGAGTAAGACAGGGTGTTGCGCAGCATCGATAAATGATTTTACAGCATGAAATGGCTGTTGATGTTTAGGCTCTACCGCTAAACGAGGTGGCTGTTCAGCAGAGGTATTAATTACACCCGCTTTAGGTTCAAAAACTTCGTCAGATGCGATAATACGAGGAAACTGATTGAGTTGTTCAAAAATTTGATTTTGTTGAAAGAAGATTTGTTCTGGAGCTAATAAAGGTTGATCAACATTGTGACGTCTGTCTTCATAACGCTGATAAATATCTTTCCAAAATTGAGTTAATTCACTTTCAATATTGCGATCTGTAATGACAATGGAATGATTTGGTAAGTATGATGAAATACTACTTTGTTCTAGCATTTCTTTTTTTGAAAAGAACAGTGGAAAGTAATAGTCCAATCCTGGTGAAGATATCCCCTCCATTACATCCTGATAAATCGGATTTTTTTTCGGGTTCGCCGTTGGAAACTCTTCAGCATAACGGTCTCGAAATTGAGCTCTACCTTCTTTTAAAGGAAACTCTTTAGCTGGTAAAACCTTAAAATGTTCAAGTTTCGTCGTGGTCCTTTGAGTTTCTGCATCAAAAAATTTTAAAGAATCAATTTCATCATCAAACAAATCTATTCGAATTGGAGCATCTTGCCCTGAAGCAAAAATATCAACTAAACTTCCCCGAACAGCAAATTCTCCATGATCATATACAGTATCGACCAAATGATAACCAGCCTGAATCAGGCGTTGTTTCTGCTTTTCTAAATCAAATTTTTGCCCAACGCTAATATCAAAATGCTCACCTAACACCCAAGACGTCGGCGCAACACGTTGTGCCAAAGTTGTGCTTGAAATGAGTAGTATCCCTTTTGCTGGCATATTAGAGAGCACTGATAATCTTTCTGAGACAATATCTTGATGCGGAGACAACCGATCGTAAGGTAAGATCTCCCAATCTGGAAAGATGGTGGGCTTCACACCATAAAATTCAAGTTCACTCTCAAGTTGAGCTAAATGTTGATTATTTCTAGCTACCAGAACAAAGAGTCGATCAGAGTTTTGACTTATTTCTTTTAAAAGCAAAGCGATGGCAGAGCCTTTAAGCGCCCCTAACCATCTTTTTTCGCCAGATTTTATTTGTGATAGATTAAGTTGAGAAATTTCTTTTTGGAACATGAAGATCGCTTTAAAAGTCTGGTAGGACATTGCACTATTTTATCATGTTCAAAATCGAGAATGAGTTATTTTTAGATATCACAAACATTCAGTCGCAAACATTAGCGCTCACGTTTGAATTCACGATAATAATCATTGAGCAATATCACGAATTTTTTTAACTGTTCTAGATTCTGTTGATTATTACCTAATCTCGTAGTAAAACGACCTGTATTCAACTCGAGATCTATTTTCTCTTTGATCAACATTCCTCGATAAAATAAATTTTCCAAATCATCAAAACGAGTCACCTTTCGGTTCGAAAAATATGACAATCTTTCATTTAGTTCATTCAAAACAACGTCATCGATAATATATCCTAATTCAGGATCATGACGAATTTGATGGGTCTGTAAATAAACTTGCTCAGCCGATGGTTTTTTTTGAAACAAATCAGAAAATTTTTTAAACATAGTTCGGTAAGAAAAGCTGAAAACTCAAAATGATGGTCTATCTTAGCATCTGGTCACGAATACACCTATATTCATGACCAAAAAGCACTCAAACTAAAATTAACCGTAATTTTTTCTTAAATATTCTACAATCTTCTTCGATTCGAACAATTTTACGCCTGTGTTAGGATCAACTAAGTACGGGACTTGTATATCCTGCCCCTTGCGATTCATTAACTTTACAACCTGCTCGCGTTTACCGCCAGCCAAAGGAATATATTTCCCAGGCTTCAATCGTAAAATCGCTGGTCCTTGATCCTGCCAACGCTCTTTAGCAACATTATGAAACTTAAATGGTAATTCAAGTTCTGTGAGTTCAGCGCGCACGATTCTGGTGTATGGACTCGCTTCAAACCCCCATAGCTCAATTAAATGCTTGGGTTGTGGTCTCTGCTTAATCGCTTTATTTATAAAAATCCCACGAGCACCATTAATCAGTGTTCCAGCTAGAGCAACTACAGGCAATTTGGGGTAATGTGAGAATTGCTTCGGTGTTTGACCTGTCTCACCATAATGCTTAAAAAGATAGTGAATAATATCCTGAGACTCGTAAAGTTTAGCCCCAGTATTTTCATCAATCAAAAAAGGAAATTGAGTCTTACCCCCAAGTGTTTTTACTTGATCTCGATAGACCCTTCCACCTTTTGGACAAGGATACACTTCGTAATCAAGATTAAGTAAAGTCAACACTTCTCTTACACGACGACAGAATGGTGATCCTTCAAATTCGTAAAGCTTTAATGCTTTTTCTGGCTGTTTAGGAAACGGTGTACCTGAAGTCCCACGTCCACCTTCTGCAACAGCTGAAGCTAGCGCTTGAGCCACTTTTAATTGATGAATCACCATACTGATTACCTCGTTTTTGTTTTATTTAAATTAGTCGACTAATTTTTTCTTGGAAACAATGATTCCATTATTGTCTGCATAGATATAATCACCTGGTTGGATTGTGATATTTCCAATTTGAATCGTGATATTGGTTTCGCCCACCCCTTTACGATTACTTTTTTGAGGTATAGCTGCAAGTGCGTGCACGCCTAGATTTAAACTCGCAATGGCATCAACATCTCTAACACAACCATTAATAATGACACCACTCCATCCATATTTAACGGCAGACTCAGCAATCATATCTCCCATCAATGCACAACGCATGGAAGAACCACCATCTACAACTAAAACTTTGCCTTGCCCATCTGTAGCGAGTAACTCTTTTACTCGTGAATTGTCCTCAAAACATTTAACAGTGACAGCTTCACCACTAAAGCTTTTTACACCGCCGTAACTTTTGAAGAATTTTCCATCAATAGATGGATACAATACTTGAATATCTAAATCAGGATGGTCATCCAGTAAATCACACGTCACAAATGTTGGCGTTGTCACTTTTTATACCCTCAGTTATGTTTTTGAATCTCTAAATTATCATAAATCTTAATTTTTTCATTTTGAGTTCTTGCGCTCACGACCATAGTATTAGCGACTTGCTCTGCTGTCACTGGCTTATATTTGAATGTATTTGGCAGAAATTGCGATACTCGCTTGAAAATACTCTGAGAAATATCTTCGAGTGTCCTTGTTTCAGCTCTTTCACCAATTAAGAGTGAAGGTCGAATGATCGCCAATTGATAGAGTGATAATGATTTTAGATAATTTTCTAACTTTCCCTTCACTTGATTATAAAAGAATGGAGATCTTTCATTCGCACCTTCCGCACTTACAATTGCAAAAAAAGTATCGGTATTCACGAGCAAATCAGCAAAATGAGCATTTATCTCAAAATCGATATTATAAAAATTTTCTTTAGAGCCTGCTTTTTTAATTGTACTTCCTAGGCAACTAAACGCATGTGAGAATCCAGAAGCGTCCTCATCATTTAACATTAAAAAGTCATCAATGACCAACTGATCAACTTTGGTGAACTGTTCAAATTGTTCATCATGCTTACGAACAACTACGACAATTCTTTCGCAATCTACCAATTGATTCAAATGAATTACCAAAGATCGACCAACTAAACCAGTTGCCCCTATAACTATTGCACTTTTAATATTTTTAATCATTTTTTCGCCATTCCTTCCAATATTTATATAATCTAACGTGCTAACCGCATTTTATCTGCATCAAAAATGTTGTCAAAGCATGTCAAGACTTGACTTTGCCGCATCATTTAATCACAATATGGCACTTGTTTACGGGCTGGTGTAAATTCTTCTAATGTTTGTATTTAGTTGAAATTTCAGCCCGCCCAGACCAATCAATTTCAAGGAGTGCACGAGTGGCAAACTCTGCTCAAGCAAAAAAACGTGCTCGTCAAAACGTTAAAGCACGTAAACACAACGCAAGCTTACGTTCTATGGTTCGTACTTACCTTAAACGCACAGTAGCAGCGATCGCTGCGGGTGACTATGCAGCAGCTTCTGAAGCTTACAAAACTGCAGTACCTGTAATCGACCGTATGGCTGACAAAGGTATCATCCACAAGAACAAAGCTGCTCGTCATAAGAGCCGTTTAAATGCACAAGTTAAAGCTTTAGCTTCTAACTAAGTTGCGTTAAAAAAAGCCCTTTAAGGGCTTTTTTTATATCTTAAATTTACTTTCTTGCTCTACAAATTCACGAATAGACAGCTCATTACATTCACCACGCCATATCCATTTCAATTTTGCATCTATGAATGCTTCACCTTCAAACCAAACAAACAAACCTTCCATCATTTCTGGCCAATCCTGCTGAATAATCTGTGTTTTACCTGAAATCACAGCCAGAATACCAGCCAGAATAGTGTCATGGCTAACCGCCAAACTTAATCCATGATTCTGTTGAGGGTGAGTTTGATAAAGCAAATGTAAAACATCAACCACACCTGTAATTGGCTGCTTCATCCCAGGTAAGGTATTGTTTACAAAGCTATTGATAAAGCCCAAAGCACCTTGTTGCTTAAAATATGGCGCAGCTTGATCGATATCTAAAACAAAGCTACCAGGCTCGACCAAGAGCCCCTGCTCAACAATCTTAATATGATGGGTATTTGACTTAGGATTGATTTGATCAGCACCTTGAATCATCAGTGCAGCAGTATCAATACAACGTTGAATTGGACTAGAAATACAGTGTTCTATCACACGATCTGTTTGATCTATAAGATAAGCCCCCCAAGCCTGCGCCAGATCCTTACCTTGATCAGTTAATTGCAAATCATATCCAGCGAGTCCTTGGCCCACCACCATTTCACGTATTGAGTGGCGAGTAAATAGTGTAACAGGCACAGCAACATCGGGCAGTAAATCAACCGCTCTGAGCATACTTGGAGGAAGCAACTTCAGCGACATAATAATTCTAATAAATGAAATTAATTTGACTATAACACGATGAAATTATAGTTCCACTCCCCTAAAGTACATTTGACAACGCATCTAAAGCCAATTGCCTCATTTCAGGATCACGATAGGCGATAAAACCATTATTCAAAACAGTATCACGCTGATTATAGGTAAATGGCACAGAATCTAAGGTCAATAAACCACCCCCTATACTCTCTAGCAAGCCTTGTCCAGCACTGGTGTCCCACTCAGAGGTTGGATGAAATCTTGGGTAAATATCTATCTCACCTTCAAGCATCATGCAAAATTTATAAGCACTTCCAGCTTCACGACGTATAACCGGTATTTCTCTTTCAATATAATCAATATAGTGTTGATACTTAGGATTTTTACTACTATGACTCAGTCCAATTTGGATGGCATCGACTGGTGAGGCTTTAAATTTGCAATATTTTTCCCAAATATTGTTCATAAATGAATATTTATAAGGAAGATCCGTCAAATAGCCCATATACATAACTTGCTCTGTCGGCACGACTATAACTGAAAATACAGTTTGATGGTTCTGAATAAGACTCAGATTAATCGTAAATTCATCACGCTCATGAATAAACTCCTTCGTACCATCCAAAGGGTCTAGCATCCAACATTGAGGCCATTCATGTCGCTCCGAATAATCACTTTCTTCAGAAATGATTGGAATATCAGGTGTAAGTTTTGCAAGCTCTCTGAGCAGATATTGATTGACCTTTAAATCTGCTTGAGTTACAGGAGAATGGTCATCTTTTTCGTTAATTTTAAAATCACGTCCAGCACAATAGTTTTGATATTCTTCTAATAATATTTGGCTTGCAACAGCCAAAATCGGAACCAAATTTAACATTTGTTGATCTTGGGGAGCATGCGTTGTGATAAACATGGATAAAACCTATTTTTTCTGGCGCTACACACTCTAAGCACGACGATCATATTAAGAACCTCAGCCTAAAATGCAGCGTGATTTAATTTGCATTGTTGGATTTATATTTATAGTAGCAAACCTATAAAATATAACCACTTTGAAACACATAACCCATTTCAATCATAAGAACTCTAACACTTTTAAAACAAAATCCGAAGCATGATTGCCAACAACCCTCAATTCATCTTAAATAACACCCGCAATAGTTCCAAAAATCAGAGCGCGCCTTAGAGTCAGTATCAACATAAAAAAACAAGCCTTCTTAAAGAAGGCTTGTTTTTTTATTTTTGCTCTTTGACTGGACTTTCAGGCTGTTCATTTGGTTTTTTTACAGGCTCTTTATTTTTAAAAGAGTCCTGATTCCCTTTATCCTCATTAGATTCTTTGTGTGGTTTCGAACTATTATCATGTTTTGTCATACTTCAAACTCCTATGCACCATTTTCAAAAAATATGATGCTTTCATAGCGACTTCTATACTATTTTTGTATTCATTATCAAGATCTAAATTTGTGACCTCACACATCTAATTCGATATAATACGAATGGAATGAAATATAGAAGTCACCACGCCCACTCATTCTTGAAGTTCAATTTTAAAATGCTGATGCGAGTCCAACCTTTTGCATCAAATGATGGTGTAAATCGATATTTAAATAACACCCATTTTGTTGTTTTTATTTGTGCTAAATTGCAACAATACCTGAGGAAAGATGAATGAATAAACCCATCATCATGTTTGACATGGATGGAACCCTACTCGATCTTGCTTTTGACGATTTAATTTGGAATCACAAACTCCCTGAGCGACATGCCAAAACTCATCAAATCAGTTTAGAGCAGAGCAATCAAATTCTATTTAAATTTTATCAAGATCATAAGCACACGCTCGATTGGTATTCTACGCGCTTTTGGACAGCCAAAGTCGGCGTTGATACTTTTCAGCTTCAACACGATCACAAAGAATTCATCAAGCCGAGACAGGGATGCATTGCGTTATTATCAAGCCTTAAGCAAGCTGGATACCGAATATGGTTAGTCACCAATGCTGATGAAAGAGGTTTGGCATTGAAAATGAATCAAGTTGACCTCACCTCTTATTTTGAAGTGATGATCAGTAGTGAAACAATCGGTTTTGCTAAAGAGCGTTTTGAATTTTGGGATCAATTACAGCAAATGCACCCATTTGAACCTCGTCACTGCGTTCTCGTTGATGATACTGCGGTTGTACTCGAAGGTGCTAAATCTTTTGGTATTGAGCATCTAATCACAATTACCCAACCATCTAGCGCTCAACCTGAGCGCGAAAGGTCTAAACTTCAGTATCCTGCAATTAATGATCTAAAATCATTAATCCCCTATTTAGACCAAATTAACCATGAGAAAGAAATGAATGTCAAAACAGCATGAAACTAAAATCACTGATTCAATGCGAATTGATAAGTGGCTTTGGGCAGCACGCTTTTTTAAAACCCGCTCAATTGCCAAAGCAGCAATCGAAGGTGGTAAAGTTCATCACAACAATGATCGTGTTAAAGTTTCCAGAGAAGTACGTGTAGGAATGGAGTTAACGATTCAGCAGGGATTTGAAAAGAAAACCGTCATAGTGAAAGCATTATCATCTGTACGAGGCGGGGCACCTACTGCACAATTACTCTATGAAGAAACTGAAGTCAGTATCGCGCGTCGTGAGTTGCTTTCTGCACAAAGAAAATTGCATAATCTTGCACGACCAGATCATCGACCAAGCAAAAAAGATCGACGTGATATTACAAGATTCCGTCAACAAAATGGTCAGCAATATGACGAAGTTTGGTCATACGATGATGAATAAGTTAAAGCGACAAATACTGTCGTTTTGAAGTTTAAAATTATAGAACAGTTCGATTTTTTCTGTCACTATAAATGCCGTGGACATTAGACTTAATTAAAGACATCCACTTAAGTTATCAGTGATTTACATCGTTTTGAGGTTATGAGATGGATGATAATAAAAGCAAAGCACTGAGTGCTGCTTTAAGCCAAATTGAAAAACAATTTGGTAAAAATACGGTAATGCGCCTCGGTGACAATACTGTTCAAGCTGTAGAAGCTGTATCTACAGGCTCTCTTACATTGGATATCGCACTAGGTATTGGTGGTTTACCTAAAGGCCGTATTATTGAAATTTATGGTCCAGAATCATCAGGTAAAACCACCATGACACTTCAAGCGATTGCGCAATGTCAAAAAGCTGGTGGTACTTGTGCATTTATCGATGCTGAGCATGCTTTAGATCCTCAATATGCTCGCAAACTTGGTGTTGATATCGATAACTTATTGGTGTCACAACCTGATCACGGTGAACAAGCACTAGAAATTGCAGATATGCTGGTACGATCTGGCGCTATCGACTTAATTGTTGTCGATTCTGTAGCAGCCTTAACCCCTAAAGCCGAAATTGAAGGTGAAATGGGTGACTCTCATATGGGTCTACAAGCACGCTTGATGAGCCAAGCATTGCGTAAAATTACAGGTAATGCAAAGCGCTCCAACTGCATGGTGATCTTCATTAACCAAATTCGTATGAAAATTGGTGTCATGTTTGGAAGTCCAGAAACCACTACTGGTGGTAATGCGCTCAAATTCTATGCTTCTGTACGCTTAGATATTCGCCGTATTGGTCAAGTAAAAGAAGGTGATGAAATAGTTGGTTCTGAAACACGCGTTAAAGTGGTGAAGAACAAAATGGCACCTCCTTTCCGTGAAGCATTATTCCAAATCATGTACGGTAAAGGTACAAATCAGCTTGCTGAATTGGTCGATCTCGCTGTACAACAAGAACTTGTTCAAAAAGCTGGTGCTTGGTATTCATACCAAGGCAACAAGATTGGACAAGGTAAGAACAACGTGATTCGTCATCTTGAGGAAAATCCTCAACTTGCACAAGATCTTGATCGCATGATTCGTGAACAGTTGTTAACCACAGCGACTCCAGCTCCAACCGAAGAAAATGACGAAGAAGCTGATTTATTTGAAGTATAATTTTTCAAAAAATTTGAAATCGAAGCGCCCAAATTATGGGCGCTTTTGTTTAAGAGCATGGATTTAAAATGTCAGAGAAGTTTCCCAAGTTCATTCATTATGAGGACTTAAAATCAATAATGAATGAAGATGAACCTCAACATCTCATCAATGATCAACATGTGGCTAGCCAACACCCGAAAAATCAAGCATCAAATGAATGTGATTTAGATGACAACCATTCATCAGCTCTAGCACAAAATAAAGGCTTAACAGGAACTCGTTTGAGATCGTATGCATTTGCAGTCTTAACTCGCAAAGAATACTCAAAAAAAGACTTAATCGATAAACTTGCTTTGTATGCACAAAATAAAGAAGAGGTTTTGAGCTTAGTTGATGAGCTAGCGCGAGAAAATTATCAAAGTGATGCTCGCGTTGCAGAAATGACGGTACGCAGCCAATTACGCAAAGGAAAAGGTCCAAATCGAATAATGCTAGCGCTTAAAAGCAAACACGTTGATAAAGCCTTGGCTGAACCAGAAATGGAAGAAATAGATTGGTATGAACAAGCATACTTATTGAAAGTCAAAAAATATGGCTATGAAGTTGCTCAGGACGCAAAATTAAAAGGAAAACAAATTCGCTTTTTACAATATAGAGGCTTTGAAATGGATGCGATTATGAAAGCTATAAAACGAAAAGAGAATGAAGAATAAGAAATAAAATTATTATAATGGTGGCAACCCTACTAGCAAAACTCCGGCACATTATAGTTCTGATACCGTTGCTACCTTCCGGTCCTGGCGGGGTTCTCAGAGTACAATTGCGAAGCCACCAGCAGGGCTACCATTGCAAGAACAGAGTATAGAGATTTTTAACGATCTTGCAAGACCATAATGGGCTTTAAAGGCACTAAAAAAGTTCAAGTGAATATTTACTAATCTATTAACAACAAACTTGATATTTTTCATCTAAATAACTTCAACTTAAATTTCTTCATTTATACAGTTTCATTGTAAATTTATATTGATTTTAAATGCTATGACGTTTTTAATGATCTGATTATTAAGAATTGAAAATACTCAAAGTTCAAATTTGAGTATGGACACAAATGGAATAATGAACATGCTCAATAAGCGTACTTTTCTTGCACTAGCATTGATGAGCTCAACATCAGTTTTTGCCAATATTCCTATCGAATCAAAAGGATTAAGCCAAAATTCGAGTTTGAACCAAACAGCAGTCGCAGCGAATAACACCGCTACAGCCCCTACCAACACCAGTTGGCAGCTTATCCAACAAAATCAACGCTTAGAAAATCAAATTCGTGCACTTCAAGGCAAATTAGAAGAACAAGAACATCAAATTAATCAACTGACCAACGAATTAAAAAATCGCTATACAGATCTAGATCAAAGATTAGAACTCCTTCAACAAAAAATTGATCCTGTGGAGGAGTCCAATGCCGATGATCCTAATGCTGCACCACCCATTCCTAACGAGCCAACTGCACCAAGCACTAGCACTAACTCCAATACCACAGCATCACAAAATGCAACGAACTTGAATCAAACCAACCAACAAGAACTTGATAAAGCGGCTTATACAGTTGCCTTAGATGCATACAAACAAGGTGGCGCAAAAAAAGCCATTGCACCTATGCAAAACTTTGTACGTAACAATCCAAATAGTGTGTATACAGGTAATGCCTATTTTTGGTTAGCTGAATTCAATTTAGCAATTGAACCACCCAATTATGAAGAAGCAAGAAAACACTATGAAACTGTCGCTTCGAAGTTTCCAAATTCAGGAAAAGCACCGCGATCTTTATATCAGCTGTATAGCATCGCGAAAGATGTAAATAAAAACGCTCAAACTGCTGAAATTTATAAAAATAAACTACTAAGCACCTATCCTGACTCAGAAGAAGCTGGATATTTCAAAAAAAGTTAAATAAAAAAGACATCATAAGATGTCTTTTTTTTGCTAGCAAAAGCTCTTAACGAACAATACCGCGCTTAGATTCATTTAGAGAATCTATGAGGAGCTGAGCTTCAGAAACATTTGGTAAAATTTCAGCAGTAATCTGCTCAATGGCTTGTTGTGTCGTCAGACCACTTTTATAAATCAACTTAAATGATTCTCGTAAACCATTGATTACATCTTTGGACCAACCCTTACGACGCATACCTTCTACATTCATTCCAAATGCATGCGCCGGATTACCAGACACCATCACATAAGCAGGAACATCCTTCAAAATCAATGATGCTCCACCAATCATGCTGTATGAGTCGATTTTACAGAATTGATGAATACCGGAGTTGCCACCGACAACAACGAAGTCACCAACATGCACATGACCTGCGACACCAACATTGTTTGCAAAAATGTTGTTATTACCCACCACACAGTCATGCGCAATATGCGTATTGACCATCAACAGATTATTACTACCAATTTTAGTAATACTTTGATCCTGCACTGTACCGCGATGCAGACTGCAATGCTCACGAATTTTGTTGTTGTCGCCAATCTCAAGCCAAGTTTCTTCACCAGCATACTTAAGATCCTGACACACCTCACCCACACTGGCAAACTGGAAAATTTCGTTTGATTTACCGATGCGAGTATATCCACCAACCACCACATGAGAATGTAACACTGTCCCACTATCAATCGTCACATGAGGACCAATAATCGAATAAGGACCAATTTTTACATCAGAAGCAATCGTTGCCGTAGGATCAATAATTGCTGTAGGGTGGATTAAATCACTGTTACTCATGCTTGCTCTAATTTCTGATGAGAAATAATAATTTCAGCTGTCGCTGCAATTACACCATCAACGCTCGCACTACAAAGATACTTGTAAATACCACGTTTCTGCATTACAAGCTCTGATTTTAACACGAGTTGATCACCAGGAACGACTTGTTTTTTAAAACGAACTTTTTCAGCGCCAGCGAAAAGAAAAAGTGAACCAGGTTTGGGTTTTTCATTGTTCATGATAAAGCCAAGAACGCCAGAAATTTGTGCCATCGCCTCAACGATTAAGACACCCGGCATGATTGGATAACCTGGAAAATGACCTTGCATAAACTCTTCATTTATGGAGACATTTTTAAATCCGACAATTCCATTCTCAGTCACTTCTGTAACACGGTCTACCAATAGAAATGGATAACGATGCGGCAAATATTCACGAATTGTTTGAATATTCATCGGCAATTCAGGAATTGAAAAAGATAAAGTAGACTCTGTCATATTATTTACGCAATTTTAAAGTTGATTCGATTGACTCTAACTGAGCCTGCATATCATCTATTTGTTTGACTAATTTGGTCAATGGCACATCTGCTAATTGTCTTAGACGAACAACTGTTCGTTTCCAACGAGAATTTTCGAGCAATCCCATTCCTGAAGAATATGTACCAGCTTCTAAAATGCTACCTGTGACCATTGACATTCCAGTTAGCGTCACATTATCTACAATTTTAAGATGTCCTGAGATACCACAAGCACCTGCAAGGATACAGTTTTTGCCAATCACAGTACTGCCCGCAATACCGCATTTTGCAGCAATTGCAGTATTTTCACCGATTTGAACGTTATGTGCGACTTGCACAAGATTATCAATAATCACACCATCATGAAGTATAGTGTCATCCAAAGCGCCACGATCAATACTACAGTTGGAACCAATTCTGACATCATTTCCAATTTGAACAGACCCGAGTTGAGCAATTCGGTTCCACTTACCTTGATAAGGAGCAAAGCCAAAACCCTCTCCTCCAATTACGGTATTCGCATGGATACGAACACGTTTAGCAATTTTAGATCGACCCGTAATCGTGACATGCGAATCAATGAAACAATCCTCACCGATTTCAACATACTCATCAATTTTAGTTTGCGAATGAATGACTGTATTTGAACCAATCACGGCATGCGGGCCAACCACCACATAATGTCCAATATATACATTATCCCCTATCATAGCACTCGGATCGATTACTGCGGTGGCCTCGATACCACGTTGCACAGTTTTAGATTCGAACACATGAGTTAAAATCGCGAAAGCAAGATACGGATTTTGTACGACAATAAAATTATTATGCTGATTAAGCTGAGCCTGCATCTCAGAAGTGACAATTAAGGCACCTGCTTGAGATGAAATCGCTTCGTCTAAATACTTATCAGAATTTACAAAAGAAATTTGGTTTGAGTTCGCTTGAGTTAAACTTGCAAGACCCTCTAGCAACAGATCTGCATCACCAATAACTTGGCCTTGTACAAGTTTGGCCAAGTGATCGAGACGAAATTGATTTGATTTCATTGACTATTTGATTGCATTAACCTTTTGAATCATTTTAGCAGTTAAATCGTATTTTGGGTCATATGCCAAGGCAGCATTTTTATTTAAAACTAAATCAAGATTATTTTCTTTGCGCAATTGTTCAGCAACTTGTTTAATTCTTGAGTCGAAAACTTTATTTGTATTTTGAATGGTACTTTGAACACGTGATTGAACAATCTGTTGCAAAGATTGAAATTCGTTCATCTTCGTTTGATATTGAGAGGATAGTTTCTGAGCATTCGATTGATTGGCTTGAGCTGATTTAGCCAACGCTTCAATTTCTTTACCCAATTGTTCTAATTTTACCGTTTGCGGTTTAATTGACTGCTCAAGCTGAGTATTCTGCTGTTTTAAGTACGTGCTATTTTCTACCACTTTTTCCAAATCGATTACCCCATATCCTGCTGCATGCGCAAAGCCAACTACAGATGTGAGTAAAACCGTTGATATCATTGTTTTAAATATATTCATTATTATTCCTTAAAGGCAAAAGGCCGTACTAGAAAGTACGACCAATTTCAAACTGAACAGACTTAGTTTCATCACCAGGCTTATCATTCAGTGGGTACGCATAGCTTAATGATAGTGGACCAATCATCGTAATCCATGTGAAGCCTACACCAACACTATAACGCATATTCCCGGCATCGAAGCCAAAGTTATCTTTACAGTATTGTCTCGCACCAACTGGAGTTGCTGGAGAATTACCAAAATATATGTCCCCAGTTGGAACATCACATTGAGTGTCGAACACTTGAGCGCCTTCTGCAAAGATCACAGGACGTACTTGGCGTGCCCAATCACCTTTAAATGGTACTGGTAAAATCAATTCAGTACCAAATTGCACTAATGCATTACCCCCCACTTCTTCAGGGTTTCTATCTTCTCGAGTTAAAGCAGCATCTGTAATACTCGGGTATTTTGGACCTAATGTACTATTATCAAAACCACGGACAGACCCATAGCCACCAGCGTAATAGTTTTTATAGAATGGTAAATCATTACCGAAACCTAACTTACCATAACCACGCCATACAAAATCCTTACCTATCGGAATAAAGGCTTGCGTATCGTATGTAACCTTCTGATATTCAACATCACTACCTGGCAATGCAATCTCAGCATTAACACGATGAGACATCCCAGACGTTGGGAAGCGTGGATTATTTAATGTGTTATAAGACCAACCTAAATTTAAACTATAAGTAAAGAAATCACCTTTGAACTCAGTGCCAATCTCATCAGTTTCATTAACACATAATGTTGGGTCATCTTTACTATACTCGAGACAATATTTCTGAGCTTTCGTTTGTCGACCATCATTTGCAAGCAAATAATCACGCACATATGTAGAAACAAATGGACCAGTCGTTACTTCAGTTTGATCAATATTAATACCAGCACTTAAGCTCTGATTCTCATCAATTGGGTAACCAAAGCTCAGACCACCACCAAAACTATCCGTAACATAGTTGTTAACGTTATAGTCTTCGTCTAATTTCGTCTTACGATAATAGAGATTGTAACCACGGCTGACACCATCAATTGTAAAGTATGGATCAGTAACACTTAGGTTATAATAATCTTGTGTCTCAGAACGAGAAAGATCAATCGCTACACGGTTACCTGTACCTAAGAAGTTAGTTTGACTTAAACCTGCTTGGAACGTAATACCGCCATTTTGCGAATAACCCACAGCTAAAGTACTTGATCCTGAGTGTTGTTCTTCAACAGCGATATTCAAATCAATCTGATCAGGCGCCCCCGGAACACGTACCGGCTTAACATCTACTTTACTGAAAAATCCAGTACGCATTAAACGGACTTTTGAAAGATCAATTTTTTCGTTACTCGCTAATGCACCTTCCATCTGGCGCATTTCACGACGTAAAACTTCATCAGCAGTCTTGGTATTACCTGTAAAATTAATACGTCTAACCGTAACTTGCTGACCCGGATTGATGTAATAATTCAAATTAACTTTTTTTGTTTCATTGTCAATTTGAGGCACAACATTAATTTCAGCATAGTAATAACCAGCATTACCATACTTACGCTGTAACAACTGTTTTACTGCATTCACCAACTCTTGTGAATAAGTTGCATCATCTTTATAAATCTTTAGTGCACGAAGATCTTCGTCTTTATATAAAGCATCACCTAAAAATTTGGTTTCACCAAATTTAAATTGCTCACCCTCATTCATTGAAACTTCAATGAAAATATTTTTTTTATCTTCACTGATATTCAAATTAGAGTTGGTAATTTCAAAATTGATATAACCTTTATTAAGGTATAAAGCTCTTAATGCTTCAAGGCTTGCTGCCATTTTTTCACGCGCGTAGCGATCATTTCTGGAAATGACAGATAACCATCCGCTTTCCTTGACAGCAAAGACTTGCTTAATTTCATCGTCTTTAAATACAGTATTACCAATTAAATTAATTTCAAAAACTTTAGCTGGTTTACCTTCAATGAAATTAATATTGACATCTACACGGTTATTAGCTTTTGCAACAGTTTCAACCTGAATATCAGCATTGTAGCGACCTTGTTGTGAATACTGTTGTTCAAGCTCGGTTTCTAGCGTCTGAAGTGCAGATTTAGTGAGCACCTCACCTTCAGCTAGACCCATTTTCTTCAAGCCCTCTTCCAAGGCTTCTTTTGGAATGAGCTTATTACCCTTGAAATTAATTTTAGAAATAATAGGACGTTCAACGACTTTGAAAACCAAAACATCGTTTTCTTTGAAAGCTTGAATATCATCAAACGAATTAGAGGCATACAACGCACGAATCGCATTCGCAATCACTGGATCATTAATGCGATCCCCAGCATTCACCGGTAACATTGCGAGTACATTAGCTTGCGTTAGTCGAACTAATCCATCAACACGCACATCCCGCGCGATAAACTCGTCTGCTGCATATACTTGTTGTACTGCTGCCATTGCGCTAACGAGTGCCAATGGCATAAATAAATGTTTGTGCTGCATGCCTATTGTTTTCCAGTAAGTTAATTATCCATCTATAACGCTTATAAACGCATAAAATCATTAAATATTGCGAGAAACATCATACTTCCCAGCAACACCATACCAATTTTTAATCCAACCAATTGTATTTGTTCAGAAACAGGTTTACCACGAATTAATTCAATTATGTAATAAACTAAATGCCCACCATCCAACATCGGAATCGGAAGCAAATTTAATATACCCAAACTTACACTCATTAATGCCATAAATGAAATGAAAGTTTGCCACCCCATTTCAGCACTTTGACCTGCAACTTTAGCAATCGTAATTGGACCCGAGAGATTATCCAACCCAATCAATCCACGAATCATTTTGACAATTGAGCCAAGTATCATAGAAGATAATTGACCCGTTTTTTCAACCGCAACCACGAAAGCTTCCGCTGGATTATATTGAATTGTATGCTTATATTCAGCAGGAATATTGATCTGACCAGATTGAGCTTGCACTCCCAACATTCCTGTCGTATTGCCCATATTGTCACGCTTTCCTTGCGGCATGACCTTTAATTGAACAATCTCGCCTTGACGCATCACTTCAATATTCAATAGTTTTTCTGGTGATTTTTGTACTATATCAACAACTTCAAACCAATCGTTAATTTTTTTATTATCAATCGCGACAATTACATCACCTTCTTTCATCCCTTGGCGTATAGCAGCACCATCTTCAGATAATTTATGCACAACTGGTTGAATATGAGGTCGATATGGTAAAAACCCCAAGACATCCAAAGGTGATTGAGACTGATCTTTTAAAAAATGCTGAATCGGTAAATTAAAAGTTTGTACCTGACCATCACGATCAGCTTGAATTTGAATCGTACCACTTTCACCTACGCGATCAATCAGCGCATAATTCAATTTTTCCCAAGTTGGCGTCGCAGTTCCATCCACAGCTATGATTTTATCACCAGAACGCATCTCTACTTGTGCGGCTGGCGTATTTTCAATCACTTTACCAACTCGAGTGTTTAATTGTTCCTGAGCTGGTAAGAACAGAATCCAAAACAGTAAAACAGCAAAAATTAAATTAACAAGTGGTCCCGCAGCAACGATTGCAATTCGTTTTAAAGGGGATTGCCGATTAAACGCATAAGGTAAATCTTCTGCACTTACATTACCTTCACGCTCATCTAGCATTTTTACATAACCACCTAAAGGTAATGCAGAGAGCTGATATTGAATGCCTGACTTTTTAGAGGTCCACTTTAGAACTGTTGGACCAAATCCAATTGAATACACAAGAACCTTAACGCCAAGTTTTCGTGCTACCCAGTAATGTCCAAATTCATGAATTGCAATCAATGGACCTAGAAGCAAAATAGCCGCGACGATAATGAAAAGTATATTCATCTTAGGTACTCAGTGAATTCGTGAGTTGAATAGCATAGCGACGTGAAAGCGCATCAGTCTCTAGGATTAGCTCTAAAGAATCAGCATTTGAATTTTGAATATGGTTCAAAGTGGATTCAACAACTTTAGGAATATCTAAAAATTTGATTTTATTTTTTAAAAATGCTTCAACCGCGATTTCGTTTGCAGCATTTAAGATCGCAGGCGCCAATCCTCCAGATTTCATTGCTTCACGAGCCAATTGCAACGCTGGAAAGCGTACAGTATCAGGCTGCATAAAATTAAGCGTATCGTTTAGAAATAAATCTAGCGGAGGAACATGTGTTTCAATCCGATCTGGCCATGCAAATGCATGTGCAATCGGCGTACACATATCAGGATTACCCATTTGAGCCAAAGTACTACCATCAACATACTGAACCATTGAGTGAATAATACTTTGTGGGTGCACAACCACTGTAACAAAATGTTCTTGAATTGAAAATAAATGACAGGCCTCGATCAACTCGAGACCTTTGTTCATTAGCGTTGCCGAATCAACTGATATCTTCTGCCCCATAGACCAATTAGGGTGCTTACAAGCCTGTGCAGGTGTCACATTACTGAGCTCATCTAGCGTATGATGCAAAAATGGACCGCCAGAAGCAGTCAACAAAATTTGTGAAACACCTAACTGGGGTTTACCACCTGTATCTAATTGTAAATAATTTTGAGGCAGGCACTGAAATATTGCGTTATGTTCAGAATCTACAGGTAATAATAAGGCTTTATTCTCTTTAGCGGCCTTCATCATGATGTCACCAGACATCACCAACGATTCTTTATTTGCTAGAAGAACACGCTTACCAGCTTGAACAGCAGCGAGTGTTGGCAATAATCCTGCCGCACCCACTATCGCCGCCATCACGATATCAACCTGAGGATGCTCAGCAACAGCGATTAAACCCGACTCATCAGAGAGAATTTCGGTTGAAGTGATATTTTTTAATTTGAAAAATTGATGTAGTTCATCCACCTTGCCTGAAGGTACAACAGCATAATGTGGATGATATTGTTGACATATTTCGCTTAACTGCTCTACACGACTAAATGCAGATACCGCAAAAACATTGTACTTCTCTGGATGTCGATCAATGACTTTTAAGGTACTTTGTCCAATTGAACCCGTTACACCTAATATACATACTGATTGAGACATCTATAAATCTACACCAACAAGTTTTAAAACAAATATTCCCGCAGCAAAAATAGGTGCGGCAGCAAGCAATGAGTCAATGCGATCTAATACACCACCATGACCAGGCAAAATACGACCTGAATCCTTAATACCTGCACGACGCTTAATCATTGATTCAAATAAATCACCTTGAACTGAGCTAAATACTGTCAGCACAGATAGGAGTAAAAATAGAATATGCTCTACTGCGGTTAAATCTAAATAGTTAAATTGTACAAATAAGATAACAATGATGACTGTAATTACACCACCGATTAACCCTTCAATAGATTTATTCGGGCTCACCTCAGGTGCAAGCTTACGCTTACCAAGCTTCCTACCTACAAAATACGCCCCACTATCAGCACCCCACACTAAGAGGAATAGATACATGAGCCACCAAGGTGAACTTATCCAGACTTCGTATATTGCCGATACTGCAGCGCTAATAATCACTACACCAATCCAATTCAGTGAAGTGTTATACCACGCATCATAAAGAGGATATTGCTTAACCCAATAAATGGTAATAACCCAAGTAATAATCGAAGCACTCCACAACAGCAGTACTAGATCATCAAAATAAAGCGCAATTGCAGAAAATACCGCAGTGATTACACCAAAGCATCCTGCTTTAAATTTATTCACTTGATCAGTTTGACGAGGCATGAGTTTAAACCACTCATAGCCAGCCCCCCCGGCAGCGATAATCATTAACGCTAACATTGGATAAATGGATGTAGTTGCAAACATACAGCTCAAGACTACAGCCACTAAAATCAATGCGGTAATTATCCGCTCTAACATTATTAGTTCTCTATTTTCTCTTGTTGGACCTGCTCAGAGGTTTTTCCAAAGCGCCTTTCACGCCCTAAAAACACACCAAAGGCATGATCCAATTCTTCTGTTGTGAATTCTGGCCACAACGTCTCAGTAAAATACAACTCAGCATATGCAGATTGCCATAATAAAAAATTAGACAATCGATAATCACCACCAGTACGAATCAATAAGTCGACTGGAGGTAAGTCACCTAAACTGACATGCTGAGCAAACAAATCAACATCAACTTGATCAACATCAATTTTTTGTTCTTTGACGAGTTGTGCGATTGTTTTAGCAGTTTGTGCGATATCCCACATTCCACCATAGCTCACAGCAATTGTGAGCGTCATTTCTGTGAAAGTAGCAGTCCTTTGTTCTGCTTGCAACATTAATTGTTGCAATTCTGGCGATAAACGAGAGCGATCCCCGATGAATCTAAGCCCAATCTGAAACTTTATCATTCGAGGAATTTGTTCATTAATCGTCTCTTCCAACAGTTTCATGAGCAAATCAACTTCGTATTGAGGTCGATTCCAGTTTTCACTTGAGAAGGCATAAACAGTAAGTGCTTTTACACCCACTTTACGACAATGCTCTACAATCGGATCAAGGACATTTTTTCCTTCACGGTGTCCATCACCTTTTTGTAGATGTTTCTTTTTTGCAAAACGATTGTTGCCATCCATAATGATGGCAACATGTTGAGGCAGAAGCTCTGCTGAGATGGTCATTATATAGCTTAGACCTTCATCAACTCTGCTTCTTTTGCTGCTAAACGCTTTTCAACTTCAGCAACAAATTTATCTGTGATTTTTTGGATTTCATCGCCAGCACGACGCTCATCGTCTTCAGAAATTTCTTTTTCTTTCAGCAACGCTTTAATATCACCTAATACATCACGGCGAATATTACGAATCGCAACTTTTGCATTTTCAGCCTCGTTACGTGCCACTTTTTGCATATCACGGCGTGTTTCTTCAGTTAATGCCGCCATTGGTACACGAATTGAATCAGCAGTAATTGGGTTCAAACCTAAATCTGACTCACGAATTGCTTTATCAATTGCAGCAACCATATTGCGCTCGAAAGGTTGAACAAGCAATGTACGCGAATCTTCAACACCAATGTTAGCAACTTGGTTTAATGGCACATCAGAGCCATAGTAAGGAACCATTACGCCGTTAAGAATTGATGGATGTGCACGACCTGTACGAACTTTAGCAAAACCATGCTCTAATGAGTCCAATGATTTATTCATGCGCTCTTCAGCATCTTTTTTAAGATCGTTAATCATGTGATCTTCCTTACCTAATTCTCAAAATTTAAATCAAAATAGTGTTTAGTATAAATAGCTTTGAAAGCCACGTACATCAATTAGTAACGTGAGTACCTTCTTTTTCACCCATAACCACTGACAATAACGCACCTGATTTATTCATATCGAATACTTGAAGTGGAACATTATGGTCACGGCATAAGCAAATCGCGGTTAAATCCATTACACCAAGTTTCTCATCTAAGACTTGGTCAAATGTTAATGCATCATATTTAACAGCATCTTCGTATTTGCTTGGATCTTTATTGTAGACACCATCTACCTTCGTCGCTTTAAGAATTAAGTTGGCCTCAATCTCAATACCACGTAAGCAAGCAGCGGTATCTGTCGTAAAGAATGGATTACCAGTACCCGCCACAAACACACAAACTTCACCATTATTTAAATGACGAATCGCATCACGGCTAGAATATGATTCTACAACTGTACCGATTGGTAATGCTGACATTAAACGGGTTTTAATATTACGACGTACCAATGCATCTCGTAGCGCCAAACCGTTCATCACAGTTGCTAGCATACCCATTTGATCACCTGTTACGCGACCAACCAACCCATCTTGCTGTAATTGGCTACCACGATAAAGGTTACCACCACCCACAACGATACCAACTTGCACACCTAGACCAACCAAGTGAGCAATAGATAAAGACATTTGATCAAGCACTTGTGCATCGATACCCATATCTTTATTGCCTGCTAGCGCTTCACCCGAAAGTTTTAGCAGAATACGACCAAAGCGTGGTTTTTTAGAATCTAACATTACAAACTCCAATATCCGAATTCATTTATAAGTATTACTTCAAACAATTATGCGGTTTTAATTTCAATCAATTCTGCATAAAGGTCGTATTCATCCGCATCAGTGATTTTAACAACCAGTAAATCACCTGCTTTAATCATGCTCTTATCAATATCTTCCACAAAGACATTTCCATCAATTTCAGGGGCATCTGCATAAGAACGCGCCACTGCAACTGGAAACTCTTCTTCTAGATCATCAACCAGCACAGTCATGGTTTGACCAATACGCTTTTGTAGTTTTGCAGCAGAAATTTCTTGCTGAACCTGCATAAAGCGTTCGTAGCGTTCCTGTTTAATTTCTTCAGGCACATGATCTGGCAGATCATTTGCAGTTGCACCTTCAACTGGAGAGTATGTAAAACAACCAACGCGATCGAGCTGAGCTTCTTTCAACCAATCTAGAAGTTGCACGAAATCTTCTTCAGTTTCACCCGGGAAGCCAACAACAAATGTAGAACGAATGACTAAATCAGGACACTTTTCACGCCAAACTTTTAAACGCTCTAGCGTGTTTTCACTATGCGCTGGACGCTTCATCAGTTTTAAAATTTTAGGGCTAGCGTGTTGGAATGGAATATCTAAGTAAGGCAAGATCTTACCCTGTGCCATCAAATCGATAACCGCATCAACATGTGGATATGGGTAGACATAATGCAGACGCACCCAAATACCCAATTGACCTAATGCTTCACACATATCGTAGAACTTAGTTTTTACAGGCTGACCATTCCAAAAATCAAGCTTGTATTTTGTATCAACACCATATGCCGAAGTATCTTGAGAAATAACCAAGACTTCCTTCACACCAGATCGTTTTAAAGCCGCCGCTTCTTCTAATACAGAACCAACTGGGCGAGATACCAGATCGCCACGCATACTTGGGATAATACAGAAGGTACAACGATGGTTACACCCTTCAGATATCTTCAAATATGCATAATGTTTTGGTGTTAGTCGAATACCTTGTTCTGGTACAAGATCAATAAACGGATTGTGTTTAGGGGGTTCAGGAACATATTGATGCACAGCTTCCATTACTTCTTGATAAGCTGCTGCACCAGTAACTTTAAGTACGTTTGGATGCATTTGACGAATTTTTTCTTCATCTTTACCCAAACAACCTGTTACGATGACGCGACCGTTCGCACTCATCGCCTCGCCAATCGCGTCTAATGACTCTTGTACTGCAGATTCAATAAAACCACAGGTATTAACAACAACTAAATCAGCACCGTCATAATCCGACGCTACATCATAACCTTCAGTTTTTAACTGAGTAAGAATTCGCTCGGAATCTACCAATGCCTTAGGACAACCTAAAGAAACAAAACCGACTTTGGGGGATTTCATGAATCTGCGCTCCACTAGAATCCGCGTATTGTATGTCTTTTCAATTCATAAAAACAGTTGAAAACCCCACTCTTTGCATAACGCACCAAAATATTCCTATAAATTTTAAAAAATATTGCAATCGCACCAATATGATGCATTATTAAATAAACCCAACTTTGCATGAATATTTTGCAATCGCTTCGCGCTTTTTTTCTTAATAAATGAGTTCATTTTAGTTGTATTTAACGATTTCAAACAAAGTTGGCTCATATTTTGCTTTATTTGAGGACGTTAAAATTAAATAACTCCCTCTTTGTGAGCAGTGATGGAAAAACTCATAGATGCAATTGCTCTATTTTAAGACAGGATTTTGAGGTTAATGAATCAACAACCAACGATTGATTACCGTTTACTCGTAGACAACTTGAGCACTGCGATACTTTTAGTCGATAGTGAATTAAATATTTTTTATTTAAATTCCTCATGTGAAGCACTCTTTGATATCAGCTTATTAAGAGCATCAGGTCAATCTGTGCTCAGTATTTTACAATCTCCAGGTGATTCATTTAACACAGAAGAAGCACTCACGAATACATTACTCACGGGGCAAGCTTATACCCGCCGTGAAGCGACTATTATTGTGAACTTTAAAGATGTACATGTTGACTATTCTGTTGCCCAACTTAACACTGGCAAAAGTTATCACCCCCTCCTTCTGATTGAACTCAATCCAATTGATCGAATGTTGAAAATTTCTAAAGAAGAAAATTTTATTCAACAACATCAGGTCGCACGCCAATTAATCAGAGGTGTCGCGCATGAGATTAAGAATCCATTAGGGGGCATACGTGGCGCAACTCAATTATTGGCACGTAGTTTAAATGATCCTGAATATAAAGAATTTACGGACATTATTATTAGTGAAGTAGATCGCCTGAGAAATCTTGCTGACACAATGCTCGGTTCTCGGCAGTTACCAAGCTATGAACCTGTAAATATTCACGAGCCTTTGGAACGCGTTCGTTCTCTGATTGTGAACCAAACAAAAAAGAAAATTAAAATTACTCGTGATTATGATCTTTCTTTACCTGATGTTGAAGCAGATCGGGATCAACTTATTCAAGTGATGTTGAACATCAGTGTAAATGCTATTCAGGCCATGACTGAAAATAAAGAGTTTTTTCAAGACACTCAACCTGAATTAACCCTGCGTACACGTATTCATCGCCTTGTCACGATTAACGGAACTTTACATCGCTCAACTGTTCGAATTGATATCGAAGATAACGGCCCTGGCGTTCCAGAGGAAATTTTAGAGTCCGTATTTTATCCATTAGTCACAGGACGCGCTAAAGGAACAGGCTTAGGTCTGAGCATCGCACAAAATATTATGCATCAACACAATGGAATGATTGAATGCCAATCTGTTCCAGGCAAAACCGTATTTAGTCTTTATATACCTTGGGAGTTAAACCATGTCGCGAAATAAAATTTGGGTAATAGATGACGATCGCGCCATGCGTTGGGTTCTAGAAAAAACATTTAAAGAAGAAGGTTTAGATGTTACCAGTTTCGAAGAAGCTCAATCTGCACTGGATCAGTTACTTGATGATACACCTGATGTAATTTTGACAGATATACGGATGCCAGGAATTGATGGTCTTACCTTTCTCGCTAAAGTCAAAGGTCATTATCCTGATCTACCTGTGATCATCATGACGGCACATTCGGATCTAGAGTCAGCAGTATCAAGCTATCAAACGGGTGCTTTTGAATATTTACCAAAACCATTTGATATTGATGAGGCTTTAGCACTTGTCAATCGTGCCATCATGCACATTAATAAGCTCCAACAACAAGAATCTGCGAAATCATCCGTACAGCCAATTCAATCAACTGAGATCATTGGAGAATCTCCTGCAATGCAGGAAGTCTTCCGAGCAATTGGACGTTTGTCGCAATCACACATTACGGTATTAATTAATGGTGAGTCAGGTACAGGTAAAGAGTTAGTCGCTCATGCATTGCATCGTCATTCACCACGTAGCAGCAAGCCATTTATTGCGCTTAATATGGCTGCCATTCCGAAAGATTTGATTGAAACTGAATTATTTGGTCATGAAAAAGGTGCATTCACTGGCGCTAATACTCAGCGACAAGGTCGTTTTGAGCAAGCCAATGGCGGTACATTATTCCTTGATGAAATTGGGGACATGCCATTCGAAACCCAAACGCGTTTATTGCGTGTTTTAGCTGATGGCGAGTTTTATCGCGTCGGTGGACACATTCCAGTGCGTGTTGATGTCCGCATTGTCGCTGCGACTCACCAAGATCTAGAAAAATTAGTACATGATGGACGCTTCCGTGAGGATCTTTATCATCGTCTGAATGTAATTCGTATTCATATTCCTAAACTTGCTCACCGCTCGGAAGACATTCCGATGCTCGCACAACACTTTCTCGCACGAGCAGGTAAAGAACTTGGTGTAAGTCCAAAGATTTTACGTACAGAAACTATTGAATACATGAAACAGTTGCCTTGGCAAGGTAATGTACGTCAACTTGAAAACACATGTCGCTGGCTGACAGTGATGATTACTGGAAGAGAGGTTTACCCAGAAGATCTTCCTTCTGAGTTAAAACAACTACCAATCCAAAAATCTGATGATCCAAATCATCCACACAATCAAGCAGATCGTATCGCTATTCAGCATTGGGATGAGTTGCTTAGCCAGTGGGCTGTACAAAAACTCAAAAATGGCGAAATGAAATTATTGGATATCGCCACGCCTATGTTTGAACGCACCTTAATTAATGCGGCACTACAACAAACTCGAGGAAGAAAACGCCATGCTGCTGAGCTTTTAGGTTGGGGTCGCAATACCTTGACTCGTAAGCTAAAAGAATTAGGAATGGATACTGCTGAAGATGATGAAGATGAAGTTGTAAGCACTACTGCCGAGTAAACTTCTAGATTTAGGTTAATCAACACATTTGATTAACCTATTCTTCATCATAATTCTAAAATTTTAAATCATGCTCAATATAAAATACAAAAAGATGAGTCCAAATGAACAATAATCACTTAAAGCATAAAACTTATCTAGGTATCATCTTCTGCCTTATTTCTTCACCCTCCTTTGCCACAGTCGGCGGTCCGGAGACAATAGAAGTACTAGGTTCAGATATTAAAGATCAGAAAATATATTATTTACGCCATTACCATGATGAATCTGGTCGACTACCAACACTTTATTATTATTTGCTCAACAGCAGAAACCCACATAAAGCGATTGAGGTTCAATCCATTTATACCCCATTAAATAGCCGAAATCACATTACTGAAACTCAGCATACGCTTCGCAAAATTCAAAGTATTCAAGCTCGCCTTGTCAAACCAGCGCCATTAAGCCCTAAGACTGCTAACCTAAAATTAAATAAACAAAGAGAACAGACTGGAAATTTTTGGTTAAACGTGCCTGAAATTAAAGTAAGTAAATTCCAATCTCAGGTACAACTCAGCCAAAGTTCTAAACCTTCAATGTATAAAAGCCAACAATTCGAGAATATTCGATATCATCGTAATTTACCTCAGATCAAAAAACTTTACGCATTTCCTCACACTTTCCCCAATTATCGCGTTGCAGTTATTAGTTATATGGGTATTCCTACTGAAACAGGCTACGAAAAACAAGATGCCATTTTACTCTGCTCAACAAAATAAAAAGCTCCCGAAGGAGCTTTTTATTATGCTTTTCAAGCACGCTGTTCAATTGGTACAACTTTGCGTAATTCAGGTCCTGTGTAATCTGCACTTGGTCGAATAATACGGTTGTCCGCACGCTGCTCCATCACATGTGCCGCCCATCCTGTTACACGAGACATCACAAAAATTGGCGTGAATAGCTTCGTTGGTATACCCATAAAGTGATAAGCAGAAGCATGGAAGAAATCAGCATTACAGAATAATTTTTTCTCTCGCCACATGACTTCTTCACAACGTACTGATACTGGATATAAAACAGTATCTCCTACGTCCTTAGCCAAGCGCTCAGACCATACCTTAATAATCCCATTACGTGGATCATTGTCTTTGTAAATTGCATGACCAAAGCCCATGATTTTTTCTTTGCGTTCGAGCATACCCAGCATTTCGCGCTCAGCTTCTTCAGGAGATTTCCATTGCTCAATCATATCCATTGCCGCTTCATTTGCACCGCCATGCAGTGGACCACGCAAAGAACCAATCGCACCTGTAATACACGAATGTAAATCTGATAACGTCGAAGCACACACACGTGCCGTAAATGTTGAAGCGTTAAATTCATGTTCTGCATAGAGAATTAAGGAAACATTCATGACTTGTTCATGCAATTCATTAGGTTTTTCGCCACGCAATAAATGCAAGAATTGAGCACCAATTGAGTCGTCATCAGTATTTTCTTCGATACGAACACCATCATGGCTATATCGATACCAATAACAAATAATGGCTGGCAATGTTGCCAAAATACGATCAGCTATATCTTGCTGTTCACCAAAGGACTGTTCTGTTTCTAAGTTACCCAACATAGAAACACCTGTACGCATAACATCCATAGGATGTGAATCTGCTGGAATACGCTCAAGCACTTCTCTTAGTGCTTGTGGTAATGCTCTCAGTGATTTTAGTTTTGCTTTATAGTCCGCAAGTTGTTGCGCCGTAGGTAGTTCACCAAAGAAAATTAAATATGCAACTTCTTCAAATTGGCAATTTTCCGCCAAATCCTGAACATCATAACCACGATATGTTAAGCCCGCACCACTTTTCCCAACGGTTGAAAGTGCTGTTTTACCTGCGACTTGTCCACGCAATCCTGCGCCAGTCAATACTTTTCCTTCAGCCATTTTTTTATTTCTCCTGAGTGAATAGCTTATCTAGTGTGTTTTCGAAAGTATGATAATCAAGGAACTCGTATAATTCTTTTCGTTGTTGCATTTTATCAATAACATTCACTTGCGTGCCGTCTTTACGAATAGAATGCATCACTTCTAATGCTGCTTTCTGCATCGCACGTGTCGCAGACAATGGGTATAACACCATAGAAATTCCCTGTTCTGCTAGCTCTTCGGTCGTATAATAAGGGGTATCACCAAATTCAGTGATATTCGCTAGCACAGGCACACCTACAGCATCACAGACTGTTTTATACATCGTTATATCAGTCATCGCTTCCGCAAAAATAGCATCAGCTCCAGCTTCAACACATGCACATGCACGATCAATGACGGCTTGAAGCCCTTCTTTTTGCAGCGCATCCGTACGTGCCATGACCACGAAATTAGAATCAGTTTTTGCATCAACAGCAGCCTTAATACGGTCTACCATTTCTTGTTGTGACACAATTTCTTTATTCGGACGATGTCCGCAGCGTTTTTGCGCAACTTGGTCTTCAATATGAACAGCAGCAGCTCCAGCAGCGATCATTTGCTTGATACTTCGTGCGATATTAAATGCACCGCCCCAACCTGTATCAATATCCACAAGCAAAGGCGTATCTACACGTTCAGTGATACGACGAACATCTTCAAGCACATTATCTAAACTCGTCATTCCCAAATCAGGAAGACCATAGGAATAGTTTGCAACACCTGCGCCTGATAGATAAATTGCTTTATAGCCAACTTGTTTTGCCATCATTGCTGCATATGCATTTACAGTTCCGATGATTTGTAATGGCTTTTCCACTTCTAATGCTTGTCTAAATCTTAAGCCTGCAGACGATTGTTCTGTCATATTCCTTTCCACAGTGTTTACTATAATTATCGAGTTTTTAGTATATCTATAAATTTAGTTTGATATATGACCGTTTAGTATTTTTGCTCTAAAACTTTAGTCATATAAAAATGAATTATCATTCATTTTTTGATTTTGTTATTATTTTGAGTGTCAGGCGTTAAGTGCTTTAATTTGTTATACTCCATCTTCAATTTCATTTTTCGCTATTGTTACTGCATGCAACATCCATTTCCGCATATTGAAACTTCTGGTTGTGATATGCCCCATACTCGCCGTGGTCAAGAACGACGTTTAGCATTATTGCTAAGCGCCAATACGCTATTCTTGGAACGTGGCTACGATGCTGTGTCTTTGGATGATATTGTTCAACATGCTGGAGGCTCCAAAGCATCTATTTATAAATATTTTGGCGGCAAAGAAGGCCTTTTTACTGCTATATGTGATTATCGACGTGAACTCTTTTTTAAAGATATCTGTGTTGCATATGATCCAGATCATGGCGATTTTAGATCTTATCTGATACATACACTACTTAACTTTCATCGCCACATTAAAAAAGAAGATCATACTGCCTTTATGCGCCTCGTGATTGAGCAATCCCAAAAAAATCCAGAACTTGCTCTTTATTTGCACGAAAAAGGCCCTAAACATATCCAGTTAGCGATCGCAAATGCATTAGAAAATGCGCATAAACTTGGTGTGTTAAAATGTGAAAATCCTTTATTTTCTGCTCAATTATATTTTGGAATCTTAAGAAATTTAGAATGGAAAATTTTAATGGGGATACCAGTACTTGAAACCGATCAAGAAACCATCGAATACATCAGCTATTCTGTCGATCGCTTCCTAGATGGGCACCAAAAAGTCTAGTTTTTTTGCAATTCTCTTTACATATAGTATATTAGTCGATTCTCGTTTTTTTTCATCAACCAACAATTATTGGTCGTCTCATTCACTATTTTGACGAAACAATGATTGTGGAGTAACCATGGCTCTACGACATTTTCTTACTTTACGTGACCTTTCAACTGCAGAATTAAATCGCATTATTGATCGTGCTATAGAATTAAAACGCATGCAGCATAATCATGAAGTCTACCAACCCTTTGTTGGTAAAGTAATGGGAATGATTTTTGAAAAATCGAGCACACGTACCCGTGTTTCTTTTGAAGCTGGTATGACCCAATTTGGTGGTAGCGCAATTTTCCTCTCGTCCCGGGATACGCAATTAGGTCGCGGCGAACCGATTGAAGATTCAGCTCGCGTTATTTCAAGCATGCTTGATATTGTGATGATTCGTACTTTTGGCCACGATATTGTCACACGTTTTGCAGAATATTCTAAAGTCCCAGTTATTAATGCACTGACCGATGATCACCACCCTTGCCAATTGCTTGCTGATGTTCAAACATTCGTAGAACACCGTGGCGCTATCCAAGGCAAAACCGTTGCGTGGATTGGTGATGGTAATAATATGTGTAACTCATATATCGAAGCTGCACATATGTGGGGCTTTAAACTTAAGATTGCATCACCAAAAGGTTATGAACCAAAACCTGAATTTCTCTCTGAATTCGCGCACTGCGCCGAAGTTGTAGACTCTGCTGAAGATGCTGCAGTGAATGCCGACCTTATCGTTACTGATGTTTGGGCCAGCATGGGACAAGAAGAAGAGCAAAAAATTCGTGAAAAAGCTTTTGCTGATTTTCAAGTCAATGAACGTCTAATGGATCTTGCTCATCCAGACTGTTTATTTATGCACTGTTTACCTGCCCATCGCGGTGAAGAAATTTCAGAAAATATGCTCGATCACAAAAATGCTGTGGTATGGGATGAAGCTGAAAACCGCCTTCACGCTCAAAAAGCACTTGTTGAGTTCCTCATCAATGAACGCTTAAAAAAAGATTAATTTCATCCACTAAAAAAGCACCCTCGGGTGCTTTTTTATTTTCTAAATCTTAATGATCATCTTTTAAATATTTAGGTTCTTTGGGAAGTTGCCAACTACAAAAGAAACATACGATTAAAATAATGATCACGTAAATAAAAAATGAATTTTCAATTCCTGCGGCCTTAAACTGCAAGGCAACAGAAGGTGCAGAACCACCAAATACGGCATTACCTATCGCATAAGAGAAACCTACACCCAACGCACGTACATGCGGAGGAAACATTTCAGCTTTTACAATACCGCCAATAGAGGTATACAAACTAAGCAATAGCATCAGGAAAATCAGTAGCATCGCGACAATAAATGGAGTTTCGCTAAAATATCTCATCCCGATTGCCATGACTGGATAGATAAATATAGCCATCAGACCACTAAATAACAGCATAGAATTTCTGCGACCAATACGATCTGACAATGCACCAAAGAATGGTTGCGCGACCATGAGTACAAAAATGCAGGCTGTCATCATCAACCCTACCGTTTTAGGATCTATTCCAATATTGGTAAGGTAAGTTTTTGAGTAAACTGTAATCACATAGAAACTAAGAGAGCCTGCTGAAGTATAACCAACCACCAAAAGGAAAGTTTTCCAGTGATTTTTAAAAAGCTCACGAAGTGTACCAGAATCTTCTTTATCACTTTCATCACTGGATAAAGTCTCTTCTAATCTACTTCTCGCTAATAAAGATAAAATTGCTGCAACACCACCAATAATAAATGGAATTCGCCATCCCCCATCATAAAGCTGCTGTTCAGACATAAAAGCTAAGAATATTACACCCAATAAACTTGCAAGGAGTTGACCACCCGTGAGCGTTACGTATTGAAATGATGAAAAAAAGCCACGTTGACCTTTTAAACCCAATTCACTCATATAAGTCGCCACAGCACCATATTCACCACCAACGGATAAGCCTTGAAGCAATCGAACCATTAATAATAAAAACGGTGCAGCCATACCCACTTGCTCATACGTTGGTAACGCTGCAAACATGAAAGAACTTATAGCCATCAATATAATTGAGATGACCATTGATTTTTTTCGACCGTGTTTATCTGCAATTCGACCAAAAAGCCAACTACCGATAGGTCGCATAAAAAAGCTTGCTGCAAATACACCCCACACATAGATGGCTTGGGTAGAACTATCCATATCTGGCGCAGTTAAAGCTTGGGTAAAATATACAGCAAATACTGCATATATATAAAAATCAAACCATTCAACTAAATTACCAGAAGCTGCACCAATAATTCCTTTGATACGGCTGGTTTTTTCTTGCTTGGAATATGTTGTAGACAAATGAAAAATCCTTATTCTAATTACATTGTTTATTGTCGAATAATGATGAAACTCTGAAGTATTTCAAAATTATAGGCGGAAAATATATGCCTATTTCATGCCAATTTAAAAAGCCTTTATGTAAATTTTATTAAATAGGCTTCTAAATTTTTCTCAAAAATATTCAAGGTCGATTTATTATTAATTTAATTAAACAGACTTTCTCCTATAACAACTCACCGAATTAAGCCTTGTGGCTGTAAAATGATAATCAGCGCCCCGAAAATAACCACTCCGCCACCAATGATATCCCATTTAGTAAGATCCATTTGATCCACAAACTTTAACCACAACAATGCCGAACAAATATAAATACCTCCATATGCAGCATATATTCGACCTGATGCTGCTGGATGCAAAGTCAATAACCACACAAAAGCAGCGAGTGCGACAAAAGTGGGTAGCCACAACCAATGCGCACGCCCTTGATTTAGGATCAAATATGGAAAGTAACACCCTAATATTTCCATCAGTGCAGTCAGAAAAAATAAAGCTGTCGTAGATATTACTTTTGTAACTTGTATGTCCATACTTTCACCCAAAAATTAAAGCCCGTTTAAATAAACGGGCTTTAATACAATTAATAACTCACTATGCTGGTTCAGCTGCAGAATCTTCAAATACTTCCAACTTTAATCCAACAGCTTTGCCATCTTCTTTTTTAACTGTTACTGCTACATTACCGCCGTTTTCAGCCAGCTCACCAAATAAAATCATTTCAGCAAGCGGCTTTTTCAAATGCTCTTGAATCAAACGCTGCATTGGACGAGCACCCATCAGACGATCATAACCATTTTCACTTAACCAATCTCGTGCAGACTGATCTACTTCTAAAACAACTTTTTTGTCATCAAGTTGAGCTTGAAGTTCTGTAAGGAATTTATCTACTACAGAATCGATTACTGTCGTAGGTAGAGCTTTAAATTGAATAACCCCATCTAAGCGGTTTCTAAACTCTGGTGTAAATGCCTTCTTCATTGCTTCCTGATTATCACGACTATTATCTTGCTCTGTAAAACCAATACTTGTACGGGAAATACTTTCAGCGCCAATATTCGTTGTTAACACTATAATGACATTTCTGAAGTCTGACTTACGACCATTATTATCAGTTAATGAACCATGATCCATGACTTGCAGCAATAAATTAAACACATCAGGATGTGCCTTTTCAATCTCATCCAATAACAATACACAATGTGGATTTTTATGTATTGCGTCAGTCAGTAAGCCACCTTGATCAAAACCAACATAACCTGGAGGTGCACCAATTAAACGTGAAACCGCATGGCGTTCCATATATTCAGACATATCAAATCTGACTAGTTCAACACCGAGTAGTTTTGCAAGTTGTTTTGTTACCTCAGTTTTACCTACACCAGTAGGTCCTGCAAATACAAAACTACCAACTGGCTTATCTGGTGCTTTAAGCCCAGCTCGTGACAATTTAATTGCGGAGGATAATGCGGTAATCGCCTCATCTTGACCAAATACAACTCGTTTAAGATCACGCTCTAAGTGCTCAAGTACAGATTTATCATCTTTAGACACAGTTTTAGGTGGAATTCGTGCAATTTTCGAAACAATATCTTCAATATTTTCAACTGTAATCAAAGTGTTATCTTGATCAGCTCTCAAACGTCGTTGTGCCCCTGCTTCATCTATTACGTCAATCGCTTTATCTGGGAGGAAGCGATCATTGATAAATTTAGCCGATAACTCAACTGCAGAAACAAGAGCTGCATCATCATATTGAACTTTATGAAATTCTTCAAATTTAGACTTGAGTCCACGAAGAATATCAATTGTTTCATTAATTGATGGCTCATTAACATCAATTTTTTGGAAACGGCGTGATAATGCATGATCTTTTTCAAAAACTTGACGATATTCTTGAAACGTTGTTGAGCCAATGCAACGTAAAGTACCATTTGCCAATGCAGGTTTGATTAAATTCGATGCATCCATAGTGCTACCCATACTTGAGCCTGCACCAATGATCATATGAATTTCATCAATAAATAAAATTGCTTCGGGCTTCTTCTTTAGGGCATTTAACAATTGCTTTAATCGTTTCTCAAAGTCACCACGGTATTTTGTACCTGCAACAAGTGCACCGATATCTAAACTATAGATTTCCGCATTCAGCAGTGGCTTTGGTGCTTTATTGTTAACAATCAGCCAAGCCAAACCTTCTGCTATGGATGTTTTACCCACACCTGGATCACCCACCAAAAGCGGATTGTTTTTACGACGTCGACATAGAATTTGAGCTGCACGCTCAATTTCTTTTTCACGACCAATCAAAGGATCGGTTTTACCCTTTAAAGCTTCTGCATTGAGATTTAGGGTATAAAGTTCTAATGGACCTGCATTTGCTGAGGCTGAGTTTTCACCATCTAAGTCATCCGTTTCTTCTTCAGCTGGAACATCTTCCTTACGCGCACCGTGTGAAAGATATTGAGTTAAAGTAAGACGATTGATTTGGTGGCGTTTTAGCAAATAAACCGCAAATGAATCTCTTTCTGAGTACATTGCAACCAGTACATCTGCACCTTCAACTGTCCGATCTCCACCACTAGACTGAACATGGAAAATTGCACGTTGCAATATACGATCAAAGCTTTCTGTAGGATGAGGCGCTTGCTCAGCATTATCGCCTAATTTAGGCGTATGTTGCTCTACATACTCTTCAAGTTCTTTACGCAAACTGACAATTTCTGCACCGCAGGCTTTTAGTGCATTCACGGCAGAATCATTATCTAAAAGTGCGAGTAACAAATGTTCAACTGTAAGAAACTCATGTCTCTTTTGACGAGCCATGCTAACAGCCAAACGCAGTGATACTTCTAATTGACGACTGAGCATGTGATCCCCTTATTCTTGTGGCTCGATCTGGCAAAGCAATGGATGACTTTGAGAGCGCGCATAATTGTTGACTTGATTCGCCTTGGTTTCAGCAATGTCTCTAGGATAGACACCTGCGATACCTTTCCCTTGATAATGTACTGTTAGCATTACTTCGGTAGCTTGGTCAAGATTCAATGCAAAGTATTGTTGTAAAATTTCAATTACAAAATCCATTGGCGTGTAATCATCATTCAACAATACCACATTGTATAAGGGAGGTCGCTTAAATTGCGGTGGTGCTGTTGCTACAGCTAAATCGCCATCGGCTTCATCATTTTGTGCATCACTCAATCGTGGATTGAAGTGCCAATCCACCAATCCAGATTGTTGAAATGATAATTTAATGTCATTGAGACATTTATGACGTTTATTACTTCGCATAGCACTCTATAATCTATTATTGAGAATTTGCCGCAGCTTGCGGTACTTCAGCTGCAAATGCAGCAGTTGATTCGATTGCTTCACCACGTTGCCAACTAAAGCGCTTGGTTTGAGCACTTGAGCCTTTTACACGGATTTCAATAAATTGGGGCGTAAAGCCTTTTGGCATCGTCCAACGACCAGTTAATCGCTGATAATGGTCGAAATTGAATGATTTTTCTGAAATTGGAACAACCAAGACTTCCGTACCTTGAATTAATCTGATTTCAATTTCACCAGATGCTTTACGTTTATTCGGACTGACTTGAACTAAATCAACCTGATACTCATATACATTTTCTGGAAGCGACTTAACAGCTAAATTTTGCACTGTTAAACTCAATCCACCACGTTGTCTCAGCACTTCTCGGAAAATCGCACTCTGACCTTCAATTTGAAGTTTTTCAGCGTTGGCTTGATTTAATGCAGCATACATATCGTTTGAGTTAGTTACAGCAACATCACGTTCTTGAACTGAGGTATTTAATTTCTTATTCAGCTCAGATAATTCTTTTTTTTGTTTTTCGACAACTTCAACCAATTGTTCCGCGTCAGCATCATAACCAACTACAGTTAGACCTTGACGATGACCAATCGTATAGCCCAGAAGTAAACTGCCTGCACATAAGATGATCCCACCCGCCATAAGGGGTTTATTCGATTGAAAAAAACCGATATTTTTTTCATCTTTATGCTGTGACGTATTATTTGATTCTGAGTTTTGCATCGTCATCTCTAATTTATAAAATCAAAACACACATTTAACTGCAAAGTTAAATGTGTGTGAAGTCAAAAAAGGTTTTTTATGGTAATAAACCAATCACGTTAAGGCCTGCATTTTCCGCAAATCCAAACATTAAATTCATGTTTTGAACAGCTTGTCCTGCTGCACCTTTCACCAGGTTATCTTGGGCAACTAAAATGACTAACTTTGTTGGTTGTGGTTTATACAACGCAATACGTAAATCATTTGATCCACGAACAGAACGAGTTTCTGGTGAACTTCCTGCCGGCATAACATCAACAAACTGCTCGTTTTGGTAGAACTGTTCGTAAATTGCTTGAAAATCGGCTTGCTGACCTGCTTCTGTTAAATCGACATAAATTGTAGATAACATGCCGCGGATCATCGGCACCAAATGTGGAACAAAAAGGATATTGTCAAATACACCTTTCTGTCCTGATATATTTTCAAGCGCTTCAACAATTTCAGGATGATGACGATGCCCTGCAACACCGTAGGCTTTGAAGTTATCAGCATTTTCAGTATAGATCATGCCTAAACTTGCTTTGCGTCCAGCTCCAGATACACCAGATTTTGCATCAATAATAATACTTTCAGGTTTTACCAATACTTCTGAAGATCTCAGTACAGGCGCCAAACCAATTTGAACTGTCGTTGGATAACAACCAGGATTACCAATCACTTGAGCTTGTTTAATTTTTTCACGATTGAGCTCAGAAAGCCCATACACTGAATTTTTAAGTAGATCTGGACAAGCATGCTCCATACCGTACCATTTTTCAAATTGCGCTAAATTCTGCAAACGAAAGTCAGCGGCTAAATCGATTACTTTTGTATTCGCTGCTACTAATTCTTCAGCGTGTTTCATCGCTACACCATGTGGTGTCGCAAAAAAAACAACATCGCATGACTTTAATAAATCTAAGCTTAAATCTGAAAACTCTAGATCGGTATGACCACGTAAACTTGGAAACATATCATCGACACGACGACCAGCCTCAGTACGAGAAGTCAATGCTTTCACTTGAACATTTGGGTGTCGCAGCAAAAGACGCAAAAGTTCAACGCCTGTATATCCTGTACCACCAACAATACCAACTGAAATCACGATATCTACCTCTAAATGACTGTATTCGTTACAGGCAGTAGTATGACAGGAACTTATGACTTTCTGAACCCTTTCATATGGGAATGCTGTTATTTTGTAAGTTTAATAATTTAGATGGCTCTGTTAAGCATCTAATAAAGTCTATCATGTGACTTCATTGATTTTCTTGCCAACTCAAATAGCATAAATACAGTGCAAATATAAACCCTGGGAGAGCAACAAATACGATCGGATCCTGTTTCACAACAAAAGGAGTTACTCCCCATACCGAACATAACCCTCCACTCACGGAAAGCAATTTAGAAATCCTTTTTTGATTTATCCATAAAGTTGCCATGATCAATAATATCAACCACGCTATAGCCCCGCCAAAAAGCGATAAATAATTCGTCCAATGATAGTGAATAGGATTACTCGGGTTAAGTAGAATATATATGAGGATGCTATAAAGCATTAAAGCAGGTACAGACAAAATTAGAATCAAAAAACACACACCAATTCGTCTTATGAGCATACTAGAGACAAACTAACCAAACAGAGCAGTCATGATAGCCAAAATTTAGAATACCAGTCGCCAGATCAGACTAATTGACTAGCGCTAAACAATTGATTTTTTAATATCGATAAAGCAATCCCAGCATAATAATTAATTATGCATCCACCAATATGGCAACGGCGTTATTTTTAATTTTTTTCGGTTAAGTTTAAAATCTGGATCATACTTCGCCACTTCCGCCCAAAACTGAGCACTGTGATCAAAATGCTTTGTATGTGCTAATTCATGCACACAAACATAGCGTGTTATTTCCTGAGAAAAAAGCACCAAAGCACTATTCAACATAATGTCATGACGTGCAGTACAACTTCCCCACCGCGTTTTTGGCTGACGAATCTTACAGCCATGATAAGCTAAACCACACTGATCAGATACTTGAGCCAGATATACAGGCAGATGCTGTTTAGCATAATCAATAACAAAGGCTTTTAAATATTGTTCAGGCTGACGATCACTCACACACAGCTCATTCATCACTGAATCAAACTTATAGTTGAATTTCTGCTGAATATATTGAATTTGAATAGGATTTTCTAAATTAAATAACTGTAAAGATAAAGGTAAAACGCGATCAATTTGTTGAATTTTACTTTGTTGTGCCCGCCAAGTTTGAACAATCCAAGCTTCTGAATCTTGAACAAACTGTTGTATTTGTTTATGGGTACAAAACCATGGCGCAGTCACACGAATTGACGTTCCATCTATACGTAGACGTAGTCTTTTCGATCGAATACTTTTGGTGATTTCAATATCAGGAAGATCGGATAAAGTCATTGTTATTCTTTAATTATTAAATCCCCCTCAATCCCCCTTTAAGAAAGGGGGAAGAAAAGCCCTTCTATTTAAAAGAGGGATTTGGGGGACATTAGCTCGTCAAGGAGTTAAAATTAAACCGCTGTACGCTCTTCAATACCATTGTTGGTCGCAACGATCGCAATGTCTGCTTTATTCAAAGCAAAGATACCGTTGCATACCACACCAGGAATATCATTCAATGTTTTTTCAAGCTCAAGGGCATTTAAGATATTTAAGTTATGCACGTCTAAAATCACGTTACCATTGTCGGTCACTACACCTTCACGGTACGCTGGGTCGCCACCTAAAGAAACAATTTTACGAGCAACAGCAGAACGTGCCATTGGAATCACTTCAACAGGAAGTGGAAAATCACGCCCCAACTGATCTACCCATTTAGAATCATCTACGATACAGACGAATTTTTTTGCAATCGATGCCACGATTTTTTCACGTGTCAATGCGGCACCACCACCTTTGATCATGTGCATATGACGATCAATCTCATCTGCACCATCTACATATGCATCAAGACCACCCACTGAGTTCATATCTACCACTTCAATACCCAGCTTCTTCAAACGCTGCGCAGTCGCTTCCGAACTTGCAACTGCAGCTTCTAATTGAAGTTCAGGAAGTAAATCAATCAAAAAGTTAACAGTACTGCCTGTGCCTACGCCTAAAATGCCCCCTTTCGGTAAGTGTTTTAAAGCTGCTTGTGCTGCTGCTTGTTTTTTCTCATCTTGGGTTGCATATAGACTCATGACTTCACTCAACTAATTTGGACTTTTGCAGTTATTTTAAACCGCTAAGCCTTATGGTTTGTTACAATAAGCGCCTATTTTAAACTGTTAGATGGAAAATTAACATGCTGTCTCGTTTGGTTCGACAAATTTTACAAGCAACGGTATACGACGTTGCTATCGAAACCCCACTCGAAGCGGCACCACGAATTAGTGAACGTCTTAACAATAATATTCGTTTTAAACGTGAAGACCTACAACCCGTATTCTCCTTCAAACTCCGCGGTGCCTATAACAGAATCAGCCAACTTCCTAAAGCTCAACTAGAACGAGGTGTCATTACCGCTTCTGCTGGTAACCATGCTCAAGGTGTAGCACTCTCAGGAAAAAAATTAGGAATTCGCGCGATTATTGTGATGCCTAAGACAACACCAGACATTAAAGTCCAAGCTGTAAAGCGTTTGGGTGGTGAAGTCGTACTTCATGGTGATTCTTTTGACATCGCAAATAAATACGCAATTCAACGTGCGCAAGAAGAAGGAATGACTTTTATTCCGCCTTATGATGATGAACTCGTTATGGCTGGTCAAGGTACAATTGCCAATGAAATTTTACGTCAATGGCGAGATGTGGATTATGTATTTGTTGCCGTTGGTGGTGGAGGCTTGATTGCAGGTGTTGCTGCTTACCTTGGTGATGTAGCACCGCATGTCAAAGTTATTCCTGTGGAATATGACGAGTCAGCTTGTTTAAAAGCTGCTTTAGAAGCAAATGAACGTGTGATTCTGCCTTCAGTTGGTTTATTCGCCGATGGTACAGCCGTGGCGCAAATCGGTGAAAAACCTTTTGAAGTGATTCGTCTGCAAAAATCTGACAATTCAGGTCCAATCGTAGAACCAGAAGTTGTTCTTGTGAATACTGATGAAATATGCGCAGCAATTAAAGACACCTATGATGAATGCCGTAGTATTGTTGAGCCGTCAGGTGCGATGGCACTTGCAGGGATTAAAAAATATGTGGCTGAGCACGGCTTAGAAGGTAAAAACATCGTTTCAATTGTCTGCGGTGCAAATATGAACTTTGACCGTTTACGTTATATTGCAGAACGAACTGAATTAGGTGAACGTAAAGAAGCTATTTTTGCTGTCACGATTCCTGAACAAAAAGGTGCATTCCTCAATTTCTGTCGTGCCCTTCAAGGTCGAAATATTACTGAATTCAACTACCGTGCAAGTAGTGCGACTGCAGCGCAAGTATTTGTTGGAATTAGTTTAAAAAGCGGCGAAAAAGAACGTCAAGAAATATTCGAGACATTAAAGTTTCAGTATGATGTGGATGACTTATCTGACGATGAAGTTGCCAAATTACATATTCGCTACCTGATCGGTGGTCATGCTGATATTGAAAATGAACGTTTATTCCGCGTTGAATTTCCTGAACGTCCAGGTGCATTATTAACATTCTTGGAACGTCTTGGTCCAACGCATAACATTACCCTGTTCCATTATCGTAATCATGGTGCGGCTGAAGGTCGTGTATTGGTTGGACTCGAAGCTGAAGATGCACAACAAAACCCTGATGGTTTAGTTGAAACGTTAGAAAGTATCAATTATCCATACGAAGAAATTACCAATAATCTTGGTTATCAACGTTTCCTCAAATAAAATCAATACAGCCTGTCATTTTGACAGGCTTTTTTAATTCAATAATTGATATACAATTAAAATCGAAAGATAGAAAAAACGATCACTTTAAAATTTTAGATATTAAGATAAATCATGCAAATATGGTTCAGTTTTGTAGTAATTCCTTTTCTCATGTGGATCATCTTTTCCGCACTTCTGTTTATTTCGAAATATCTATATCCTGAAGTTACCACCTTAAGCAAATCCCTCGAAGTTTTTATTTTTTTAGGTTATGCAGCACTCCCCTATATCATGTTGGGATTAGCACCTATTTATCGTTATCGTATGACGTTGATATATATGATGGCAATTGTGCTCATGACAAGTTTCGTTCATGCTAACTTTATGATCGATCATATTCATTTAACTTATATTTACTTAGCACTTTCATGGACATTGATTTCAATTACGATTTACTATTTTTATAGTGATCATAAATAATCCTCAACAAATGAATTGAATCAACTCAGATCAACAAGATAAACTCACTCAAAGCGAAATTAAAATCAAATCATTACTTTCTGATCTTTAAAATTTTAGGATATTCAATGGCGCTATTTGCAGTAATTGGCTTAGGCAGCTTTGGTGGTACAGTTGCATTAGAACTCACTCAATTAAAACATGATGTGATTGGAATCGATACTGAAAAAAAATACGTTGAAAATATCTCTGATAACATCAGTCATGCTGTCATCGCCGATGCCACAGATGAACATGTACTTCGAGAACTGAATGTACAGAATTGCGATGCCGTCGTTGTCGCAATTGGAGAAGATATTGAGGCCAGTATTCTATGTGTCCTCAACCTTAAAAATTTAGGCGTAGAAAAAATCCTAGTAAAAGCAAAATCGAAAGCCCATCATATGATTTTGACGCATCTCGGTATTGGTCAAATTATTCATCCAGAAGAAGACATGGGTATTCGCGTTGCACAATCATTAAGCTACCCAATGGTTAGACGCTATATGGCGTTGAATGATGACCGTTATATTGTCAAAGTGGAAGTGAGTGAAAAACTACAAGGTGTAGAATTTAAAGATATCATGGAGCACAGCGACGGCGTACAAACATTACTATTACAACGTGGCACACATGTAATTTATGACATCGCACCTGGTACATTGCTGCAAAAAAATGACATTTTAATTGTTGAAGGTCCTGTCAATCTTCTACGTAAACTCTCATCGAGATTTATTTCGAAATGATGAAATTTTATGATCAATTGATCAATAAAAAAACGCAAAGTATTAATTTGAGTCCACCAAGTTTGCTTGCTTTGGGCTTTCTCAGTTTTATTATCATTGGAACATTACTGCTAAAACTTCCCTTTGCACACGAAGGAAATGTCTCTTGGCTAGAAGCCTTATTTACCGCCACGTCTGCTGTGACAATTACGGGACTTTCTGTGGTCAATATTGGCGAGGCATATACGACTTTTGGTCAATTCATCATTATGCTACTCATCCAATGTGGTGGCTTAGGATTCATGACTTTCGCAATTTTGGCTGCTTTGAGCCTTTCCACTAAACTTGGTTTAAAGCAACAAGTGATGGCTCAAGAAACAATTGGTCAAACCAGTTTAGCAAGGGCCTCGTTCACTGTTAAAGCCGTCTTATTGTATTCTCTATTTTTCGAAGGGATTGGAACATTCATCCTGACATTTACGTGGCTTCAATACTACGATTTTAGTGATGCCCTGTTTTATGCAGCCTTTTACAGTATCTCAGCATTTAATAATGGTGGTTTCTCTCTTTTTCCAGACAGTTTAATGAGTTTTTCAGGCCAATATGCTGTAACTCTGACCATCAGCATGTTGTATATCATTGGTGGAATAGGTTTTGTGGTACTTATGGATATCAAACGCGCTCATAAGTGGAAAAAACTCTCAACCAACAGCAAACTGATTCTTTCTACTATCGCGGGACTCAATCTATTTGCCTTTATTATGATTTGGTGTTTAGAAGCAAATAATCCATTGACCCTCGCCCCAATGTCAATTGGAGACCAAGCATTAAATGCTTGGTTTCATGCCACAGTACCACGATCCTCTGGATTTAATAGTATTGATATGGCCAGTATGAGTGATCCAGCAACCTTGGTGACTATGCTATTAATGTTTATTGGAGGCGGATCTTTAAGTACTGCTGGTGGTATTAAAGTAGGTACATTTATTATTGTTGTATTGAGTGTGATCACGTTTTTGAGACGAGCTGACGAAGTCACTGTTTTTAAACACTCGATTCCCGCAACGGTCACCTATAAAGCTCTTGCGGTCATTAGCATAACTGCTATGCTCATTTTCATTGGTTTCTTTACGCTATTAATTTTAGAGCCTAATAAACGTTTTCTAGATTTACTATTTGAAGCTGTTTCCGCGGCTTGTACAGTCGGATTATCTAGAGGTATTACTTCAGAATTACAACCTGCAAGTTTATATATGCTCATGATACTGATGTTTGCGGGTCGTCTCGGTCCTTTGACATTAGCATATTTAATTGCAACCCCTAAAAAAAGCAGGTTGAGTCATCCTAATGCTGAAATCCAAGTGGGTTAGATAGAATTCACTTGGATCTAAGGTGAAGTTGATCGATAAAACACGAACCAATCCAAAAGTAGATCAGATGTTTATAGCCATAAGTGCATTTTATAATAGCCGTGATTTCTTTATGCAAAGCATTGAACTTATCATGAATTAACACAAACTTAGAACTTTGCAATCAATATCAAAATACAATGAAATTAAAAGACTCAAGGTAACTCCAAGTCTTTTCACCATATGCGTGTGATTAAAAAAATTATGATTGGAAACCAATATAACGATTGAGGTTTTCGACACCCAATGCAACTTTATAAATTTTAAACTGAGCTAAATCAGAACGTGTAATCTCAGTAAACACATCCGAGTTTTCATCATCTGCATGAATTTCATCTACTGTGCGAGGCATAGTTGCTTCAAATTCATCTGAAATAAATTCAAATCCCAAGTCCATAGCAATAAACAATGTATGATCACAAGGTTGAATATATTGCTCTTCATTCCAGTCGATAACAGCGTGTTGACAATGCGGGCACTGTACATTTTCTTGAGGATCTTGAAGTTCAATTGTTGTATAAGCCATGTCAACCTTAAGTATTACGTGCTATAAAACATAAGTTTAACCATTGCTTTTAGATTTTTAAATAGCCCTCTTTATTCATTACTACATATAACAACCTTAGATTTTAGAGAAAACACAGCAACTCAATTGACTATTCAGAACAATAATGTATTTTTTAACAAAACGTCGCATATATGGAATGACTACATGCTTTCAGATTTAGATGATTTTTATTGCTTTGCCCTTGTTGTCGAACATGGTGGTTTTAGCGCTGCCGAGCGAGCAACTGACATTCCCAAATCAAAATTGAGTCGACGTGTTTATAATTTAGAAGAAAATCTCGGTGTAAGGCTTATTCAACGTAGTTCACGTCATTTTGCTGTCACTGATATTGGGATGAACATTTATCGCCATGCGCAAGTAATGATGAATGCTGCCCAATCTGCTCATGATTTGGTAGATCATTTAAGTGAACAACCAAGAGGCTTAATTCGTGTCAGTTTACCCGTATCAATTGCTCAGCATGAAATGACCAAAATACTGCCAAATTTCCTTAAGCAGTATCCTGAAATCAAAGTTCAATTGATGGTTACTAATCGACGTGTCGATATCATCAATGAAGGAATTGATTTAGCGCTTCGTGTTCGCTCAAGTTTGGATGATGACCCAAGTTTGGTCATTCGAAAATTTGAAAATATTGAACAACATCTTTTCGCCAGCCAGGCTTATCTCAATGAATTTGGATCTATCAAAAAACCTGAAGAACTCTCAAATCATCGAATATTAAGTATGGTTGATGAACATACTGATCAACAACTCGTACTACATGATTCAAACAACAAATCGATTAAAGTCAAAGTGAGTCCAGTCGTGATGGGCTCTGACTTACTTATGCTTGCACAACTTGCAAGTGACAATTGTGGGGTAGCATTACTCCCAGACAGTATTGTTGAAGATTATATTAAAGATGGGCGTCTTGTTAAGGTTCTGCCTAACTGGAATGCACCACACGGTATTTTTCATGTGGTTTACCCTTCTCGCCGTGGTTTATTACCAGCTGTACGTGTGTTCATCGACTACTTAGTTGAGCACCTCACCAAAAGATAGTCACAACAGCACAAAGATTTAGAAGAATGTTGGCTTATTATTTGCTACCATTCACTCTGCTTTGTGCTAGTTTTTTTAGATTTTTATGACTTCTATTTATCAACAACAACTTGATGCAAAAATTGAACGTATCCGCAATCAATTTGCTGAATATCAACCACCTGAACTAGAAGTTTTTTCATCTCCTGAAAAACATTTCCGTATGCGAGCTGAGTTCCGTATTTGGCATACAGAAGATGATATGTTTTATGCCATGTTTGAACGCGCGGAAGATGGTATTCAAAAGAAAGTTGTACGTGTTGATGAGTTTCCAATCGCGGATAAATCTATTAATGATTTAATGCCAGTTCTCCTGTCTGAACTAAAATCAAATGCAGTGCTCTCTAAGCGTCTGTTTGAAGTACATTTTCTTTCTACGTTGAACGGTGAAATGCTGGTTTCATTGATTTATCGTTGTCCGCTTGATCAAGACTGGGAACAACTAGCAAAAAATTTATCTTCAAAACTCAATATTAAGATTATTGGTCGCAGCCGTGGTCAAAAAATTGTATTGACGGATGAATATGTAGTTGAAGAATTAAAAGTATTTGACCGTAAATTCAAATATAAGCAAATTGAAAGTAGCTTCACGCAACCTAATGCGCAAGTTTGTCAAAAAATGCTGGAGTGGGCATGTAATGCAGCTCAAACCAGTGATAAAGATCTTTTAGAGCTTTATTGCGGTAATGGTAATTTTACCCTTCCATTATCGCTAAAGTTTAATCGCGTTCTAGCAACGGAACTGGCTAAATCATCAGTTTATGCAGCGCAATGGAATATTGAGCAAAATCAAATTAATAATATTCAAGTTGCTCGCCTTTCAGCTGAAGATTTTACCTTAGCATTCAATGCAGAACGTGAGTTTAGACGTTTACAAGAAGCCAATATTGATATTCAAAGTTATGACTTCGATACTGTATTTGTAGATCCACCTCGTGCAGGCATTGATGATGATACCTTGAAGCTGCTTCAACGCTTTAACCGTATTATTTATATTTCATGCAATCCAGATACTTTGCACGACAATTTAAAGATGTTATCGGAAACTCATAAAATCACTAAATTTGCGCTGTTCGATCAATTTCCTTATACCCACCATGTCGAGTCAGGCGTTCTTTTAGAGAAAATTTAAACAATTTATTTCTTACTAAATGGACAGTTCTTACACTGTCCATTTTTTATGCTTTTTGAATTTCACTTAAAAATCATATAAATAAAGTATAATTTAATTTTTCAATGTCATAATTTCGTTAAACTTTAGGTTTATCATCGAAATATTTATTTTAAAATGTGCCTTAAATCACGATTACAAACTTGCATTAAATTTTAAATCGACTATATTTCGACCTATCTTTGGTTGCAAATGAAGGCTCTATGAGTTTTTGGCAAAAGCTGTTTTCATCAGATTCGCAGCAGAACGAGCATAAAAATCAAATTGCTTGTGTTGAAAATGATTGTTCATGTAAGACTAACGATCAGTTGATCGAGGCTTTACAAAAGGCATCAGATGAAGATGTAATCCGCGGAATCAAAAAAGTTCTTATTTCGCGTGGCTATTCAAAAAAAGATCTTACTGATTTATTGAGTAACAAAATCACCCTTCAGTAAAGAAAAAAAGCACTGCATAGACAGTGCTTTTTTTATGATAAATTTTCTGTTCAATTTAAAAATGTTCAATTAAGATAAGCTCATAGGATAATTAAAAATACATTTGGGGATTCAATGAAAAATATTCTATTCATTATTTTAGGGGCGACTTTCATATCGCTTAGTGGTTGTAATAAGCTACCTTCAGCATGTGAGGAAGTTTGGGGCAACATTGAAAAATTAGCGAAAGAGAGCGGTATTCCTCAAACTGCCATAGATCGTCAAAAAATCGAGTTTGAAGAGCAAATTAAACAGCTTCCTAAAGAAGATGCAATTAAAAATTGTGAAGCACAAAATGCTTTCTTCTCATAACTTCATTTGAGTTGAATAAAAAATTTAGGCACCTTTTTTAGGGTGCTTATATTGTATTTATACCTCATTATTTATTTCCAATTCGGTTATACTGTGGACTCTCTTTCAATAAATGTACATCTGTAAAGTTATTGGAATATTTTATAAATGCGGCATAAACACGTCAAAACATTCCCTCTTGGTGCTCACTTAATTGTTAAGCATTTTGGTTATTCACATCATGGTATTTATGTGGGTAAGGGTCGTGTTATTCATTATTCAGGTTTTGCTCATCTCTTTAAAAAACATCCGATCGAAATTACATCTCTGCAAAAATTTGCACATGGCAAAAAAATTACGATTCGGCATTATAGCACCCCCAAATATTCAGGTCGTACTGTCGTAAGACGAATGCGCTCTCGAATGCATGAAAATAACTATCATCTCATTATTAATAATTGTGAACACTTATGTTCTTGGGCGATCACGGGCATCGAAAGTAGTCCACAAGTCATCAAAATGATGAATAGACTCACCACTATTGGTTATATCAGCTCACTCATGAGCTACTTAAATAGTCTTCTTTTAACTTTAGCAACCACCTGTTTTGCTTTGGTATTTTATATTAAGAAAAAGTTAAATGATCAGCGCAAACTGAAAGGCCCTGTGTATATCGCTTTACAGCAACATCAGAAACTAAATCAAAAAAAAGCCCCGCTTAAGCAGGGTTTCGAGGAAAACAAAGTTTCAAATTAACCTTTCGGTTGAATTAAATATGCGCTTGAAAATCCAAATAGTCAAATATATATTTGAAATATAATGTTATTTTAGTTTTTATTTATAACTTATTAAATTATTCTTAAATACTCACCTTTATCTAATCATGTGAATTTAATCACAAAAATTATTTATTAACCTAAATTTGAATAAAAAAAAGCCTGAATCAATCAGGCTTTTTTTGATATTACCAAACTTTATTTTGCAGGCTTAAAACTATCTTTTAAATCCAAAATACGGTTAAAGACAGGTTTTTCAACAGTATGATCAAATTGATCAGCGACAAAATAACCTTCACGCTCGAATTGGAATCGATCTTCAGGTTTCGCTTGAGCTAAAGCAGGCTCAATTACCGCTTGAACAATTTTTAGAGAATCTGGATTTAAATTCGCTAAGAAATCATCGTCCGCATCAGGTGCGGCTTCAGTAAATAGACGATCATAAATACGAACTTCAGCAGGAATCCCTTTATTTGCAGATACCCAATGAATAACACCTTTGACTTTACGACCTTCTGGATTCTTACCTAAAGTATGCGGATCGATAGAGCATTTAAGTTCAACAACTTCGCCATTTTCATCCTTAATCACTTCATCACATTTAATCACATAAGCATGACGTAAACGGACTTCACCACCAGGAATTAAGCGTTTAAACCCTTTAGGCGGCTCTTCCTCAAAATCTTTACGATCAATATACAATTCAGAAGTCAGTGGAATTACACGATCACCCATATCAACATTTGGATGGCGTGCGTGTGTTAAATCCATATCCTCTGGAAGGTTGGTCAATGTCACTTTAAGAGGATTCAATACCGCCATACCACGTGCAGCAGTATTTTCTAATGATTGTCGAATGCAGAATTCAAGCATTGCAACATCGACAATACCATCAGTTTTAGATACGCCCACACGCTTACAGAAATCACGTAAGCCTTCTGGAGTAAAGCCACGACGACGCATTCCCACGACTGTAGGCATACGTGGATCATTCCAACCATTGACGTAACCACCTTCGACCAGCTTACGTAATTTACGTTTTGAGGTGATGGTGTAATCAACATTCAAACGGCTTGATTCGTACTGGCGTGGAACTGCTGGAGAATTTACCTTAGCGATAACCCAATCATAGAACGGGCGATGGTCTTGGAATTCAAGCGTACATAACGAGTGCGTAATGCCTTCAATCGCATCAGACAAAGGATGAGCATAGTCATACATTGGATAGATTTTCCACGTATCGCCTGTTTGATGATGCTCAGAATGTAAAACACGGTAAAGAATTGGATCACGCATATGTACGTTCGGTGATGCCATATCAATCTTGGCACGAAGTACTGCTTGGCCTTCTCCAAGCTCACCATTACGCATTTGTTCAAAACGTGCTAAGTTTTCTTCAACCGTTGCATCACGTTGCGGAGAATTTTTACCTGGTTCTACAAAATTTCCACGATTCAGCTTAATTTCTTCAGGAGATTGCAAATCGACATATGCATCACCTTGTTTAATTAATTGAATCGCCCATTGATACAATTGATCAAAGTAACTTGATGCGTAGCGTGGTTCACCATTCCAGTCGAAACCGAGCCATTTAACATCGTTCGCAATACCATCTACATATTCTTGTTCTTCTGCATCTGGATTTGTATCGTCAAAACGAAGATTACATAAACCAGAAAATTCTTCTGCAATACCAAAATTCAGGCAAATCGCTTTAACATGTCCAATGTGTAAATAACCATTAGGCTCTGGTGGAAAGCGCGTCACGACTTTATCTGTACGCCCTGCTGCAAGATCTTCTGTAATTACTTGACGTACAAAGTCTAAGCCCGGTTGTTGTTCTTGCTGCGCAGCATCGACTGATGGATTGTTAGTCGTCGGGGTATTTGGCAGGGATGAAACAACATCATTCGGCTTCATAGTTGATAAATCACTTCTATAAGATAAAATAGGATAATTAAAACGCTATCTTCATATTATTAACAAAGAAAATAACGTTTTTGCTTGCCTTGTAGTTTACAGTTTGCTTATGCTTCTCTCAACCACAAACCCATGGCTTTTTGTCCATGATCAGGAGATTATAGAATGAGTTTTCCTCAAGTCGAATTAAACACCAATAAAGGACGTATTGTTCTAGAGCTTAACTCTGAAAAAGCACCTAAAACTGTTGCTAACTTTTTAGAGTACGTTCGTGATGGTTTTTATGATGGCGTAATTTTCCACCGTGTAATTGACGGTTTCATGATCCAAGGCGGTGGCATGGATGAAAACTTCAAAGAAAAAGCAACTCGCGATTCTATTGAAAATGAAGCTGACAACGGTTTAAGCAATGACGAAGGTACGATTGCTATGGCACGTACTCAAGCTCCTCACTCAGCATCTGCACAATTCTTCATTAACGTGAAAAACAATGCTTTCCTTAACCATACGGGTAAAACAGCTCAAGGTTGGGGTTATGCAGTATTTGGTAAAGTTGTAGAAGGTATGGACGTTGTTAATGAAATCAAAAGTGTTCGCACTGGCAACCGTGGCTACCACGCTGACGTTCCACTAGAAAACGTTGTGATCGAATCTGCTAAAATTCTCTCTGAATAAGAAACCTACTCCCTAACTTATTAAGTTTTCAAGCACTGCTTTAAAACGAATATCATGTTCAAGGGATCGTTTCCCCATCTAAAGTTGATGGGGATGTAGGCAAATAAGGAATATTAAGTGACCTATCTGTTTATTTCAGATTTACACCTGTCACCTGAACACCCTCGACTCGTTCGAGGGTTTTTAGATTTATTAGATCATTATCAAGACCAGCAAACCCAACTCTATATTTTAGGTGATTGGTTTAATGCATGGATTGGTGATGACTATACAGCTCCTTGGCTCGATGAAATCGTTGAACGCTTAAAAAGATTTACTGCACAGGGAAATCAAGTTCTATTTTCTGTCGGCAATCGTGATTTTGCGCTGAATCAATTTTTTTTAAATAAATTTGATGGCATCTTATTGTCCGAAGTCTCTAACTTAAAAATAAATGACGTCCAAATTCGTATAGAACATGGTGATTCGCTATGTACAGACGATGTCGCCTATCAACGTTTTAAAAAAATAATCAGAAATCCACTCCTCATTTGGATACTGCGGAAAACCCCACTTTCTTTTCGTACTCAACTTGCAAATGGATTTAGAAAAAAAAGCCACGAATCAAAAGAATTTAAATCTTATGATGTCATGGATGTAAATCAAGATGCTGTCCACGATGCATTGAAAGAAGTTGATTTACTAATTCATGGTCATACGCATCGCCCTCAAATCCATATCTCTCAAGATAAAAGAAGAATTGTCTTAGGCGACTGGCGTTTGGATCAAGCTCAAATTTTGGAAATTAATCAATCGAAATTCTCTAAGCAGTCAATCAATGATCTGACACTGAAAACATGGTCTTATTAGTTCCTCTATTTTTATAATGATCTCATCAACCTTTAAATTGAAATTTCACTCAATGTTTAAATATTAATCAGTATGTTTTGCTTTAAGTTTTTCTGCATATGATAATAACGACTCAATTCAATTCGTGAGTTTGTCATGTCTAATTTCAGCAATATTACTGTTCAACACCATGAAGATGATAAAGTGTCATTATTAATCGATGGTAAAGCAATCTCTGAACGTTATGATGTACGCCTAGATGCCACAATTATTGATGAACTCAAAAATCTTGATGATGGCGCCGCATTGACAATCTTTGAACAATTTATATTTTCCCATCAAGATCTCAACTTTGAGCATTCATATCAATATGTGACTAACATCGTAAACCATAATAACGATTACGAATTGATCACCCACCTTGTCTACAAAATTAAGGCCGCAGACCAAGCACCGATCGAACATAATATCAGCAAGAATGGTCAACCTATGACTGAAGAAGATGTGCGCGCATTTATCAACCAACAAATTGCAATGTCATTAGAAAAATATACTGATTTAAAATATGCCTATTGATTTAAAGAAAAGTCAGATTTTTCATATCATTTAGCATCAACTATAGAAAATATTTAAGTTCAGAGTCATTTAAAATTTTTAGATGAATATATTGTGAATAATCGGAGGATAATATGGATTTGTTAAACATCTCCCAATCTCGCTACACCACCAAAGCATACGATTCTTCAAAAAAGATCCCTCAAGAAAAGTTTGAAAAATTATTGGAATCTTTAAGGCTCGCACCTTCGTCTATCAATATTCAACCGTGGCATTTCTTTGTCATCGAAACTGATGAAGCCAAACAGCGCATTGCTAAAGCACTGGTTGGTAAGTATGTTTATAATGCACCCAAAGTCCTTGAATCTTCACACACAATTCTGTTTTGTACGCATAAAGACATTACAGACTCTCATCTAGATCGATTATTAAATCAAGATGAAATCAGTGGTCGTTTTAAAGATGACCAAGCAAAACAAGCTCAAAAAGATACGCGGTTAGGCTATGTTGATTATTATCGCAACGAAAAAGGCGATATCCAGCGCTGGTCTGAAAATCAAACTTTTATTGCACTTGGGCAAACCTTATTTGCTGCAGGTTTAGAAGGTATCGATGCCACTCCAATTGGAGGATTCGATGAAAAAATTATCGCTGAAGAGTTAAATCTTGACGCAAAAGGCCTGATTCCGTCAGTACTATTGGCACTTGGTTATCGAAGTGAAAAAGATTTTAATGCCAAATTACCTAAATCTCGTTTGAATGCAGATCAAGTTTTCACTCGACTATAAATGTATTTGCCACAATAGTTTTCATACTATTGTGGCTTTTCATTAAGCCGCTATTTTCTGTGAAATTTCTAAACTGATCATTGCAGCAGTTGCAGCTGACAGCGTCCAACCCAGATGCCCATGACCGGTATTATAAAAGACTCTCGGATGCTTCCCTTGTCTTACCACTGGCATCATATTCGGCATCATCGGTCTTAATCCAGCCCAAGGGACACAATGCTCAGTTGAAATATCAAAATTACGATTCACCCAATGAACTAAAGGTTGTATGCGATCAATACGGATGTCTCGGTTATAGCCATTAAATTCCGCAGTACCAGCAATTCTTAAACGATCTCGACCTAATCTCGACGTCACAATTTTTGCACTTTCATCCAATAAACTTACCCATGGTGCATGTTGTTGGCTATGTTCATCATTCAGCTGAACTGTAATCGAGTACCCTTTCACTGGATAAACATTGACACGATCCCCAGCCTGTTTTGCTAAATGATAGCTTCCAACTCCACCACAAATGACCATTGCATCAGCTTGAATAAATCCATCGGGTATATCTTTATTTTTAGGATCACAAGCGCGATATTTAGCTGAAACTTGCTCTGTAGAATGATCCAGATTTAAATCTTCAACTTCTACACCGTATAAAAATTTCCCGCCTTTATGCGCTACTACTTGGGCTAAATGCGTGGTGTATTTGTGTATATCTCCTGTGGCATCATCAGGACAATAAAAACCACCGTAATATTCTCCCGTCAAACTTGGTTCAATACTGTGAATTTCTTCATTTGTAACAGCGTGACGCTCTAATCCACCTTTGCATAACAAATCATTCACTCGTATAGCAACGTCATAATCCTGCTGATTATGATAAAAGTGCAAAATTCCACGCTTTTCCAAATCGAATTGAATATTTTCTTTCTGTGCAATTTCAAACAGCCGTTTTCTTGCAAATAATGCCAGTCTTACCGTTTTTTGTGTGTTGGCTTCGTAATGCTTGATATTACCCATAAATTCAATCAGCCAAGCGTATTTATGCAAATCAAAAGATGGGTTGAGTAATAATGGTGCATCTTTTTGGGTCATCCACTTGATACCCTTCAGTACCGTTGCTTTCTGATTCCACACCTCTGCATTACATGCTGACAGTTGACCTCCATTCGCAAATGAAGTCTCCATTGCTGGGTATAAGTTTTTATCAAGAATCGTGACTTGATAACCAAGTTCTAACAATTCGTAGGCAGTGGTTATTCCTGTAATGCCAGCACCAATCACCATAATATGTGACATAAAAGCTCCTTGAAAATTTTATATTTTCAATGCCCCATCTGTCACGGTACCTGAGAGCTTCGGAAATCTTCATAACATATGATTATTTCCATCCCCTTCGGTGAGTCTAAACATCATTAGACTTCTCTCCAGATGATTGAGAATAATTACAGTCCTTTTGCCTGAGAGATTCCGGGGTCGTTGCTCCTTCGGCGGATCTACAGAAGACCTCTCTCCTGCAATATTCGTTTAATTCTTATTTAGCAATTAATATGCCATAGTTAATTTTTTTATACATCTACGAAAATCATTTTTAAAAAATATTTTTATACAAATGGATCACCAAGTTTAAGACAACAGCTAAGACAGGAATTTTTAGCTTGGGAAACGTTACAAAGATCATTGTTTAGCTCAAATTTTCTCTACCATCGATAAAAATTTAGTTATTACAAAAAAATGAGGAAATAAGTTAATTTTTTTAGAGTTACTCTCTCAAATAGCATAGATCAACTTCCATCTACACTTTCATCTTCTTCAGCATAAAAGTGTAATGACTGATTAGAGCAATCATTGAAACTCAAAGTTTCAATAGATGTGAGAGTAAGCAGAATGTGAGTTGAAAATTTGCTGTCAACCCCAGATGTTTTAGCGATGAGTATGTATAGACATTACAATGCCCATACCTGCTAGCGTTGCAATGACTGCCGTACCACCATAACTCATGAGTGGCAATGGATCACCCGTTACTGGAAGTATTCCACTCACCATCCCACTGTTCAAAAACACAAAGAAAAAGAAAGTTAAACCTGCCGCACCGGCATAAAGACGTCCAAAATTATGGAAGCTGTTCATGGAAATAATCAAACAACGAATAATGATCGCAGCAAAAATAACAAATAATACGAACACACCAAAAAAGCCAAATTCCTCTGCATAAGCAGACATAATAAAGTCTGTATGATGTTCGGGGAGATAACCTAAATGAGACTGTGTTCCTTCATTAAAACCTTTACCAAATAGTCCACCAGAACCAATCGCAATTTTAGACTGAATGATATTCCACCCTGCACCTAGCGGATCTGATTCAGGATCAAATAAAGTTAAAATTCGCTTTTTTTGGTATTCCTGTAGAAAGAAATTCCATAATAATGGTGCAACCACTGCAAACCCAGCGACCACAGCCCCAATCAAACGCCAAGAAATACCACTTAAAAAAATGACAAAAATTCCGGGAATAATTAATCCAATGTTTAAGTCAGGCTGTAATGCGACTAAAACAAAAGGAATCATCATCAGAAATAATGCAAAGAGAATATGCATAAATTTGGGTGGTAAAGTCCGCAGACTGAAAAACCAAGCCATCATGAGTGGCATCGTAAATTTCATAAATTCACTGGGCTGCACACTCCCTAATCCAGGAATAGAAATCCAGCGTTTTGCGCCTAAGCGGACATCACCAATTAGCAATACCAAAAGCAGAAGCACAATCGAAAATGCATACAGATAAGGACTGACAATTTGATAAACTTTTGGAGGAATTTGTGCACAAATAAACAGCAAAATAAAACCGATACCAAAACTGGTCGCCTGACGAATCACCATGCTTGAATCATGATTGGTTGCACTATAAACAACCATGAGTCCAAAAGCTGCGTTTAATATCAAAAAACCAAGTAACCATGGATCTAAATGTAATTTAGTCCAACGTGACGAATCATGTTTGATTGTTCGTCCATCTCTCAAGGCATGACGCAAAAAACGGTACTGTTGTGAAGGTATCATTGGCTGAATTGCATATTCTAAGTGGCGTTATTATAAGACAATGTTTTGGCTATTTAAGCAAAGTCCCAAACATAAAACTAAATTATTTCGAGTCAGACTGTGACTGAAGAATCAGACGAGCAAGTTCTAAATCTTCAGGATAAGTAATTTTAATATTATCAGATCGTCCAATCACCACATCTACTGGATGATGAGCATATTCAAGCGCACTCGCTTCATCCGTGATTGTGATCTTGTGAGTTAATGCATGTTCAATCGAGGTTTTTAGCAATTTAATGGTCGACAATTGTGGAGTTTGTGCTTGCCACAATGCACTTCGATCAACAGTTTTTTCAATGGCACTCGACTGATCTACTCTTTTTAAAGTATCACGTACAGGCGTTGCTAAAATTGCGCTATGCTTAGATTCGATAACATGGCGAATCAAAGATTCTAAATTACTCAAGCTCACACAAGGTCGAGCAGCATCATGCACAAACACCAGATCATTTTCATCTGCAATATTGGTTAAATACTTTAAACCATTAAGTACAGAATCAACCCTCTCCTGACCACCTAAGCAGAAATGAAGGATTTCTGATTTAGCAAATTGAAGTGTCTGAGCAAATTTATCATGCTCTGAGATGGCCAATACATAGCCAGCAATAGGCAATTGAGCAATACGTTCTACAGTATGCTCAAGTACAGTTTTATTCTGGATAATTTGATATTGCTTTAACGCTGATTTGGAAAATCGACTACCAGAACCTGCTGCCGGAATAATAGCCCATAATTTACGGTTGTTCAGATTCAGGTTGTCTAGACTCATTGGTTCTTAAATCTACGTTAGCATTTGGGTCGATGTAAATCGGCTTGTAATTCGTACTGATTGTACTCATTTGAATAAACGTTTCATGAGGCTTAATTAAGCCAAGATCTAAACGTGCATGTTCTTCAATCGCCTCTACACCATTTTTTAGATCATATACTTCAGCAGCCAGAATACGATTACGCTCTTTTAACTCTTCATTTGTTTCAGCTTGTTGATTCATTTGCTGAAGTAGCGCCTGATGAGGGAAATATCCTCCTTCACCGAGCCAAAAGCGATATTGAAAGATGGCAATTAAAATTATTGCCACCAGCAAAATCACTTTACTTGAAGTAGTTTTAAAGACGTCTAACATTATATTTGAGGCTTAGTTAACATCATGAAATTAGAGCACTAATATACCCTAAAACAAAGAAAGGTAGTATGTGTAACTGTGTTAAATATGCAAATGTTAAACAAATTCACATTGATTGATTTCTTTTAAAAATATGTACTGTTAAATATCAAAAGTTATTGAATATTCTAGAGTCATTATATTTACACTTTTTATTTCATAGCTTAATAACAAAAAAAACCACTCTTTACAGAGTGGTTTTTTGAAATTCAAAATAATCTAAACGATTAATTTAAACCTTTAAACTCAGCTTTACCGCGGTAAATAGCATTCGTTAATTCTTCAATACGAAGTAATTGGTTGTATTTCGCTACACGGTCAGAACGGCAAAGTGAGCCAGTTTTGATTTGACCAGCACCAGTACCTACTGCAAGATCCGCAATTGTAGAATCTTCAGTTTCGCCAGAACGGTGAGAAATCACTGTAGAGTAACCATTTGCTTTAGCAAGATAGATCGCATCTAAAGTCTCAGTCAACGTACCGATTTGGTTATACTTAATCAGGATAGAGTTACCAACTTTTTCGTTGATACCACGTTGAAGGATTTTAGGATTTGTAACAAACAAATCATCACCAACCAATTGAATCTTGTCGCCAAGAATCGAAGTTAGGTAAGACCAACCTTCCCAATCAGATTCATCTAAACCATCTTCAATAGAGATAATTGGATATTGGTTTACAAGACCTGCAAGGTAGTCAGAGAATTGGTTGTTTGTGAATGCTTTATTCCCTTCACCAGCAAGGATGTACTGACCATCTTTGTAGAATTCTGAAGATGCACAGTCAAGCGCAAGCATAATGTCAGAACCTGCTTTGTAGCCAGTTTTTTCAATTGCTTCAAGAATAACTGTAATTGCTTCTTCGTTTGAACGTAAGTTCGGTGCGAAACCACCTTCATCACCAACAGCAGTATTTAAACCTTGTTTCTTTAAAACTGATTTTAAAGAATGGAAGATTTCTGCGCCTGCACGAAGTGCTTCAGAGAATGAAGTGAAGCCAACTGGCTCAATCATGAACTCTTGGATATCAACGTTGTTGTCCGCATGTGAACCACCGTTTAAGATGTTCATCATTGGAACAGGCATTGTTAAAATGCTGTTGTTACGAAGGTCTGCGATGTATTGGAAAAGAGGAATTTTCTTTTCGTCAGCAGCAGCACGCGCAGCAGCCAAAGACACTGCCAAAGTTGCGTTCGCACCTAATTTTTCTTTGTTTTCAGTTCCGTCTAAAGCGATCATCGTATTATCGATGTCTTTTTGTTCGAATACTGATTTACCCACTAACGCGTCACGGATTAACGTGTTTACGTTGTTCACAGCAGTTTTAACACCTTTACCTAAGTAACGTGCTTTATCGCCATCACGAAGTTCTAAAGCTTCACGAGAACCAGTTGAAGCACCAGATGGTGCACATGCACGGCCAACTACGCCAGATGCTAAGATAACGTCTGCTTCGATGGTTGGGTTACCACGAGAGTCCAAAATTTCACGTGCACGAATGTCAACGATTTGGCTCATGAACAATTCCTCAGTTGATTAATAAAACGATGCGTCTAACGCTGCATCAGTGTGTATCTAATTTTTTGAAACCTTTAACCAAGGTATCCAATTCTTTAAGCTGAGCTAAGAATGGCTCAAGTTGAGACATTCGAAGAGCGCAAGGTCCATCACATTTTGCTTTTTCTGGATCAGGATGTCCTTCCAGAAAAAGACCTGCTAGACCTGTCGCCATACCCGCACGCGCTAATGTCGTAATTTGTGCGCGACGACCACCTGCTGAATCTGCACGACCACCCGGGGTTTGAAGTGCATGTGTCACATCAAAGAAGACCGGCACATTCATTTCTTTCATGATGTCGAAACCAAGCATATCGACAACTAAGTTGTTGTAACCAAATGCTGAGCCACGCTCACATAAAATCAGCTTGTCATTCCCTGCTTCCAAACACTTATGCAAGATATGACGCATTTCATGCGGTGCTAAGAATTGCGCTTTTTTGATATTGATAATGGCTTGAGTTTTTGCCATTGCCTCAACAAGATCTGTTTGACGGCTGAGGAAAGCAGGTAATTGAATGATGTCAGCCACTTCAGCCACAGGTGCTGCTTGATATGGTTCATGAACATCTGTAATGATGGGTACATTAAAATGTTTTTTAATGTCAGCTAACCACTCAATTCCTTTTTCAAGACCAGGTCCGCGGAAAGAATTTAAGCTCGAACGATTTGCTTTATCAAAGCTTGCTTTGAAAACATATGGAATATCCAAACGTTTGCAAATATCAACATAAGTTTCTGCAATTTCAAAAGCTAAATCTTTTGATTCAAGTACATTCATTCCGCCGAATAATACAAATGGCAAATGATTTGCCATTTGTATATCGCCTAAACGTACAATTTCTTGTGCTTTTAATTGTGACATTTAAACTTCCTAGTTATGTCCTAAGACATTCATTATTTCGATTTTTGATACTGTTTTTTAGCAGCATCAATAAAACCAGCAAATAATGGATGACCATCACGTGGAGAACTTGTAAATTCCGGGTGGAATTGTACAGCAATAAACCAAGGATGTTGAGGAATTTCAACAGTTTCAACTAAACGTTGGATTGGTGAATAACCAGAAATTTTCATACCTTTTTCTTCTAAAGTAGGAATATAACGATTATTCATTTCGTAACGATGGCGATGACGTTCAATAATTTCTACTGAACCATACACTTCTGCAGTTTTAGTGCCTTCAACCAATTCTGATTTTTGAGCGCCAAGACGCATTGTTCCACCAAGATCAGAATCTACAGAACGTTGTTGTACTTCACCACGTTCGTCTAACCATTCCGTAATCAAACCAATTAAAGGCGATTTAGTTGAACGGTTAAATTCAGTTGAAGTTGCATCTACGATACCAGCAACATTACGTGCGTATTCAATGACCGCAAGTTGCATACCCAAGCAAATACCAAGGAATGGAATTCCATTCTCACGTGCGAATTTAATCGCTTGCATCTTACCTTCAGTACCGCGCTCGCCAAAACCACCAGGAACTAAGATTGCGTCAGCATCTTTCAACACCTCCGCTACATCTTGGCTTTCTAGTTCTTCGGCATTGACATAATCAATTTGAACTTTAACGCGGTTTTGGATACCTGCATGTAAGAGTGCTTCGTTTACAGATTTATAAGCATCTGGAAGTTCAACATATTTACCCACCATCGCAACACGAACAGTGTACTCAGGATTTAATAGTGCTTCTACGACATTATCCCAATCTGAAAGATCGGCTTCTGGTAAATCGTTATAACCAAAACGCTCGCAAATTAAATCATCAACGTCTTGTTCATAGAACGTACGTGGAATTTCGTAAATTGTGCGTGCATCTTTACACACCACAACTGCACGAGCTTCTACGTTCGTGAACAACGCAATTTTACGCTTTGTATCAGCATCAACATCGTGTTCAGTACGACAGATCAAAATATCTGGTTGAATACCGATTGAGAGTAATTCTTTCACTGAGTGCTGAGTTGGTTTTGTTTTCAACTCTGCAGCTGACTTGATATATGGCAACAACGTTAAATGCATCAGCATTGTGCGTTTGTGACCAAGTTCAACCATTAACTGACGAACAGATTCCATGAATGGGAGAGATTCAATGTCACCTACTGTACCGCCAATCTCAACAATAGCAACGTCATAGCCTTCACCAGCGCGAAGAACACGTTCTTTAATATTGTCTGTAATGTGTGGAATAACTTGAACTGTTCCACCAAGGTAATCACCGCGACGCTCTTTATTTAAAACGTCTTGGTACACGCGACCAGATGTAAAGTTATTAAGCTTGGTCATTTTCGCACGACGCAAGAAACGTTCGTAATAACCCAAGTCTAAGTCAGTTTCCGCACCATCCTCTGTGACAAAAACTTCACCATGTTGGAACGGGCTCATCGTCCCTGGATCGACATTAATATATGGATCCATTTTCACCATGGTTACTTTTAATCCACGGGCTTCTAAAAGTGCAGCAACTGAAGCAGCTGAAATACCTTTACCTAGTGATGAAACAACACCACCAGTAACGAAAATAAAATGGGTCATTGGGTTTCTCGTACAATCGAGCCTAAATCGGCCTGCAATGTTGCGCAATTTTACTTTACTCTGTACCTATAAAGCAAAGTCAATCCGCATCAATTCAAAGAACAATAAACAATTGGTTATTCTATCATCATTTCCAATAAAGATTCACGCACACTTTCAGTGATTTTCATCTGTTAATTTGCTGTTATACTACGTCAGTCGATCTAGCTAGTTTGTTTTGAGCAACTATGAATAAAAAATTTTTAATCGGTGGTGCAATCTTATCTGCACTCCTCGTTACTGCATGTGTAAAAAAAGAAGCGCCTAAGGAAGAAGAACAGGAACAAACTGTTGAAACAACTGAACAGGCAGAACAAATTGAGAACATTGAGATTTCTGAACCAGAAATCGAACCTGAGCCACCAACTCAAGTTGAAATTGAGCATCAGGAGACAAACAATACGTCAGCGACTATTCGTCGTGAATACCGCGATGCTCCTGCACAAACGAATCCTGCCCCAGCACCAGCTGTTGAAAATGTAGAACGCCCTACACCTTCTCCAAGTGCATCAACAGGTGGTTCTCAATCTGAAGATGATGCTGTTGCCGCTGCTATTGCTGCTGCTACCCCTGCTTTAGAAAACTAATTTTCGAATTTAAAAAAACCGAGTGACAAGACTCGGTTTTTTTATGTCAACATAAATGAAAGTCAAATTGTTATTCATTTATAAACAACAAAAATTGTCAGGCTTTCTCTAATTCTAAAAAAAATTCTGCAATTAATTTGTGTGCCCAAGATTCTGGATTTTTATTACCTTCATAGAAACAGCAATGGCTTCCTTTTTTTGTGGTCACTACTGCCATGTTCGGCATATGTTGAATCACTTCTTTATAAGGCTCTAAATTGCGGATATGGCATACTGGATCGTCTTCCGAATTTAAAATCATCAACGGCACTCTAATCTTCTCAAAGACATAGATGGGATTTGTCGCTTTACAATATGCGTCATAATTTTCAAATCCAGCGAACTGATAATATGTATTTTCAAAATCAAATAAATCTTTAGCAACACTCAGTTGCTTTAAACTTTCTAAATTTCGCCAATGTTGCTCATAAGGTTTTAAAAAATGTGCATTTAACTTTTTTGCCATCAAACGGCTATAAAAAGGATGAACATTTGAAAAACCAGTTTCCGTATTGTATCCAGGACAAAGTGCGAAAGCCGCTTGAATTGGTGTGGAGCTTTCTTCCTCACCTAAATATCGAACCAATAATCCAGTTCCTGCTGAAGACCCAACTGCATACAATTTAGAATATGGTAAGCGCTGTTGAATATGTTCAATCTGCTCTCTTAGATCTTGCGTGTTTCCAAAAAGATTAATTTTAGGAACTGAAAGTGGTAGACCTGCATGCCCTCGTCTTAAACACAATGCAATACGCCAACCAGTTACTTGATGTAAGTCTCTGACCAATTCTCTCATACTGGCTGGGCTTCCAGTAATGGTATGCAGCACTAAAATAGTAGGTGTTTCCGCAGGCAGATGCATGCCATACCAAGCAATACCCGTTGTTCCCCCATCAGACATTGTTAACTGTTCAATGAAGTCATATTCTAATTTTACGGTTTTCTTTCGAATTTTATCAAAATACACCAAGTGAGCATGCGTATTCGAGAGCCACGGCGTTGGTCTATATTTATAATGCAGACGTTTCAAGTTTGAAATCACATGCGCTAACTCACCTTGCGGATTAAAATAGATTGAAGGTATAGCTGCACCAGTAAAATGATCAAGTTGGGTTTGAGTGAATTCTTGCATCCACTTGAAACGCTGATTAAGATTCATACAGACTCCGAATTTACTTACTCCAATTCATAAGCCAAAAACATGCCTAATTTATTTTGGTAGAAATTGAGCCATACGTTGGCCCATTTGCAACGCCAAAGCCTCTAAACCACTTTTAGGCCGAATCATCACCTCAAAGTCAATAATTTGACCTTGCTCATTAAACTGGATCATATCAATCCCTTTTAATGTTTTTTCACCGACATTTGCGGAAAATTCGAGCACAACACTGAGCCCATCTGCTGTATAGAACTCACGGTGATAACGAAAATTTTCAAAGATCTCAATCACATTGGTCAAAATAAAAGTAACAACTTGTTTGCCTGGATAAGGCTTAAATGCGACGGGTGATTTAAATACGACTTCTTCAGACAAAAGCTCATTCAATAGACTTAAATCACGTGTTTCAAGCATGTGGTGCCAACGTTGAATAGATTTTTGTGTGGTTTCGAGTGTCATTTTTATGTCCTTTTTGTTGTATCAGTCCAACCTTTTAGAAGAAAAGGGAGAATACTGCGTCAAGGAGAGGTCTCATTTAATTAAGTACCCTCTCCAAATCCTCTTCTTGCACTTTCATCTATAATATAAGAGAGAAATTTTATGGCTTAAATCTTGACAGCCAATTCAGCACCTTGACGAATCGCACGTTTTGCATCTAGCTCACCCGCTTCTTTCGCCCCACCAATTAAATGAACTTTTTTACCTGCCTGTTCAAGTTGATCAAACATAGCCGTATATGACTCTTGACCTGCACAAATCACCACATGATCCACGTTTAAGACGGTAGTTTGATCATTGATTGTGATATGTAAACCTTGGTCATCAATCTTGTTATACGTTGCACCTGGAATCATTTTTACATCGCGATTTTTTAATCCAGTACGATGAATCCAACCCGTCGTTTTACCCAAGCCTGCACCAACTGAAGTGGCTTTACGTTGTAATAAGTAGATTTCACGTGATGGCTGTTCTACTTGAGCAGGTTTTAAACCTCCTACATTAGAATATGATGTATCAATTCCCCATTCATCATAAAATTTTTGAGGATTCAAGCTTCCACTTTCCCCCTCATGGGTTAGATACTCAGCAGTATCAAAACCAATACCACCAGCACCAATAATCGCAACACGCTGTCCGACTGGTTTTTTCTCTCTTAAAACTTCGATATAAGACAACACTTTTGGATGATCAATTCCTTCAATATCTAAATGTCGAGGTGTCACACCTGTAGCGACTACAATTTCATCAAACTGATCTGTATTGAGCTCTTCAAAAGTTGCAGTATGGTTAAGTTTTAATTGCATTAAAGGCTGCAACTCAATTTTTCGCTTAAAGTAACGCAATGTCTCATAAAACTCCTCCTTTCCTGGAATCGTTTTTGCAATATTAAATTGCCCCCCAATTTGATCGGCTGCTTCAAAAATGGTGACCTGATGACCACGGTCAGCTGCATAAGTACCAAAACTCAATCCTGCAGGACCTGCACCAATGACAGCAATTTTTTTAGGCGTATGGGTTTCTTTAAAAATGAGTTCAGTTTCATGGCATGCACGTGGATTAACCAAGCATGACGCAATTCTGAGTGAAAAAATATGATCCAAACACGCTTGGTTACAGCCAATACACGTGTTGATTTCGTCACTTCTACCCTGTTCAGCTTTTAGTACAAATTCTGCATCTGCAAGCATTGGGCGAGCAATAGAAATCATATCTGCATGACCTGAAGCTAACACGTGTTCAGCCATTTCAGGGGTATTGATACGATTTGAGGTAATCAATGGAATATTAACTTCACCTTTTAGCTTTTCTGTCACCCATGTAAATGCTGCTCGAGGTACTTTCGTTGCAATCGTGGGTATACGCGCTTCATGCCAACCAATCCCTGTATTAATGATAGTCGCTCCGGCTTTCTCAATTTCTTTTGCAAGATGGATGACCTCCTCAAGCGTTGAACCGCCCTCAACCAAGTCGAGCATCGAAAGTCTATAAATGATAATAAAGTTTTCACCCACCTCTGCACGGGTACGTTTTACAATTTCAATCGGCAAACGAATGCGGTTTTCATAACTCCCACCCCATTCGTCATCACGGTGATTGGTACGTGCTGCGATAAACTCATTGATGAGGTAACCTTCAGACCCCATAATCTCAACACCATCATAACCTGCATATTGAGCCAGCTTTGCACAGTTGGCAAAATCATCAATGGTTTGATGAACTTCAGCCGAGCTTAAAGCATGAGGTTTAACTGGATTAATTGGTGCCTGAATTGCTGATGGTGCAACATTTTCAGGCTGATATGAATATCGACCAGTATGCAAAATCTGCATTGCAATCTTACCGCCAGCATCATGTACTGCTTGTGTAATGATTTTATGTTTCTCAGCTTCAGCAATCGAGTCTAATTTTGACCCTCCAGCAAAAGTCACACCAGCATCGTTGGGTGAAATCCCCCCCGTCACGATAAGACCGACCTGTCCTTGAGCACGCTCAGCATAAAATGCGGCCATACGTTCATAGCCACCTTCAACCTCTTCTAAACCTACGTGCATTGAACCCATCAATACACGATTTTTTAAAGTGGTAAAACCTAAATCTAGTGGTGCAAGTAAGTTTGGATAATTTGACATTCTGACCTCATGGCTCGCGTTTGCTTGCTATTATTGTGTGCTTCATGCAACTTGTTGCATAAATATATATTCTAATTTTGCATTTTATGCAACATGTTGCATAATAAAGTTGATTCAACATTTTACGATATATGATTTATGTCTTTAGCACATGTTTTGTTGACCAGTCTCATTGAAAAACCAAGTACAGGTATTGAACTTGCGCGTCGCTTTGACCGTTCTATGGGATTCTTTTGGAATGCAACTCACCAACAAATCTATCGTGAACTCAATGCTATGCAAAAAAAAGGTTGGGTTTCGACTATTGATGAAGGTGATCCCAACTCGAGAAAGAAAAAATATAAAGTTGATGCTCTAGGTCGAACTGAACTTGCCAATTGGATGGTACAGCATAGTGAGCCTGCCCAACTCAGAGAAGAATTGATGGTGCGTTTAAGAGCTGAAGCACAACTAGGTGGTAATAATGTGCTGACAGAATTGGAGTCTCATTTAGAAATTCATAAAAATAAGTTAAAAATATACCAAGCGATTTACGACAAAGATTTTGCCAATAAAAATAATGATGATCGTACACTCTATATTCATAAAATGATTCTTCAATTAGGCATTGAATTAGAGCAAGGTTGGATCAGTTGGTTAGAACGTGTAATTCCACAATTGAAAATAATGAATACAAAATAAAGGATATATCTATGCCATTTTATACCATGCAAGATGACGAAAAATTATATGTTCGTGAAATAGGTCAAGGTGAACCTGTTTTGGTGCTATCTGGTTTAGGAATGCAAAGTTGGCAATGGATTCCTTTTTTTGCATTTAATTTAAAGAAATATAAATTTATTATTCCTGACTGGCGTGGTTTTGGTGGGTCTAAGCATTGTAAAATTCCAGATGCTGATGCTATTTCAAGTCACTGGAACGATATTCAGGCATTGATCAGTCAACGCCCTAGACAACAATATAAAGTGATTGCTTATTCTATGGGGGCAACTACTGCCATGCATGGTATGCAATATGGTCAATTTGCTGATCAAATCCAAGCATACTTGCATATTGATCAAACCCCTAAAATACCTTCTGATGAAACTTGGAGTTTCGGGCTATTGGGCGATCGCTATCCAGAGTTCAAAAAGCTACTCATCGAACTTTCTTCTTTTTTACATCAACATGAAAATTATCAAAACCTGAGTGAATTACCTACTCACTTAAGCCGCGAATTAGTCGAGCTTTGGGTTAAATTTTTATCTTTACAAGATAATCATCAATTGAGCGCTAAAATTTTTAAAACAACACTCAATCAACCGAAAATTCAAAAGTTAATCCTCCCTATGCAACGTCTCGACTATATGCGTTGGTACATTGACAACTATCTAAACCATAAAGAAGATTACAGAGCCGCGATCTCAAAGTTAGAATGTCCAGCAACTTTTTTTATCGGCGCTAAATCCGCACTCTATCCAGCGCAAGGGCAAAAGCTCATTGCTGAATCGGTTAAAAATCATCGTATCGTACTGTTTGAGCGCTCAGGGCATACGCCTTTGATCAATGAACCCATTAAATTCGCACAAGAAATTTCTAAATTTCTGAATCAAACTATATAAGCTCTAATGAATATTTGAATATTAAGTTGATCCAGACGTCATACGTGGGCATAAAATCAATAGGATGGAGATTGGATGAATCAGTCTAAAAAAAAGCTTGTGATTTTTTCGGGTGCTGGTATGAGTGCTGAAAGTGGTATCAATACATTTCGAGATAGCGATGGACTTTGGGAAAACCATCGCATAGAGGATGTCGCAACGCCCGAAGCTTGGCGTAACAATCCTGTTTTAGTACAGCGCTTTTACAATGAACGGCGAAAAAAAATTTTAGCATCTGAACCTAATGCAGCACATTTGGCGATTGCAGCACTTGAACAACATTATGATGTACATGTGATCACGCAGAATATTGATGACTTACATGAACGCGCTGGAAGCAAAAAAGTACTACATCTTCATGGAAATATAAGACTGGCCAAAACCTCAGGGCCAGATGCTCAATTCGCAGACAAATTTTACACAATTGAAGGTACTGAACTGGATATTTCTCGTGACTTCTGTGACGCTGGATATCCGCTTCGTCCACATGTCGTATGGTTTGGTGAATCCGTTCCCGCTTTTGAAGAAGCAGAAGTGATTTGCCAGCAAGCTGAAATCTTTGTTGTGATTGGAACAAGCTTAGCTGTTTATCCTGTTGCAAGCTTAGTACACAGTATTTCACCAAGCTGTGATGCGTATTATATCGACCCTAAAGCCGATCTCGGCCGTGTGCCACAACACTATACATGTATCTCAAAATCAGCAACCGAAGGAATGCAAGATTTGGCTAAACTTCTTTCTTCAGTTCAGCCAAATTGAGGCATGGGCTTATTTGAGTTTATCAAAATAAGGTTTTAACCATCGATATAACCAGAAGCCAATTAAGACAATCAAATAAAAAGGCCAAATCATTAATAAAAACACCAAAAGATCGAGCACAAATTGCCAGCCATATTTGATGCTATTCCAAGCACGCTGAATAAAGTGATCACCATTTAATCGCGCCACTGCATCAATATCAATATCAACCCTTTCTCGGACCAGTGTTGGTTGATTCAGTTGTAAACTGATCGTACTGAATTTAACACGGTCTTGAACTTCGAGTTGAGTGAGCCGTGTGATTTCATTCAAATGAGCTGGTCGTGCTTGACTTGAAATAGTCTGTGCTTGATTCATTTTTTCTTGAAGAAGCTTCAATTCAAAACGTTGTGCACTATAGCGTTGCTGATTCAGAAAAAACATTAAAGGTAAAAGTTGATTAACAACATGTGGGGCACGCTCACTCGGTACACGTAGCACCATAAAAGATATAGGTTCAACTTTTTCAAATACTTTTACTTTACCTTCTGAAATATTCTGACGTTTAAGATCAACCACATTGAAATCAATATCTTTTCTTTCAATAAATCCGCCTGCTTCAAGGGTTATTTTTTCAATCTCTAAACTGCTTTTCACCACATCTTTAACGGTAAAGTTAACTTGCGCCTCTCGAACCATACGACGAGTCAGTTCAACCGGATTAACCTCTTGATTTAATATGACCTCAGGTTTTTGCTCCTGGACGGGCAAAGTATTTGGTTCAGCCGCTTCTTGCATATCGACTTGAGTATCAGCAGTATTTTCTTGAACTGCTTCAGCAGAATGTTCCTCTATTTTTTTTGAACAGGATGCCAGCAACATCGAACACAGCAGCGTGCTTATTGCTATTCTTTTCATTCATTCTCTCTAAATTATAATGTTTGTATTGATAGCTCATAATTTTAATTATTATAAACATTCAATTAAGAAATTATACTTAAAAGTTTCAATGAAAATGGCATACCTCATTGAACGAAATATGCCATCAATTCATATTCAATTGATTTTCAGATTCTATCTACTCTATTAGCTTACTTTGTCCATGTTCATATCATCGACAACATGACCAGCGATCTCAGACACTAAATTTTCAAAAGAGAAAATTTGATTTAACTGCTCTTGCGTCAAAAGATTCTGCTCAATGACAACTTGCTGAATGGTTTTATTTTCTGCAAGACAAACCTTCCCAATTTCATCACATTTGGCATGACCTAGAATCGGATCTAATAATGTGACGATACCAACACTTCGCATCACTGCATCGTAACAAGTCTGTTCATTTGCAGTAATACCTTGAATACATTTGTTTTCTAGTGTTTGCATTGCTTGAATTAATAAATTGGTTGATTCATTCATGGTCAGTGCAATTACAGGTTCCATGACATTTAATTGTAATTGCCCCGCTTCAGCTGCCATGGTCACTGTCAAATCATTACCTATGACTTTAAAAGCAATTTGGTTCACTACTTCAGGAATAACTGGATTGATTTTCGCAGGCATAATGGATGAGCCGGCTTGTAATTCAGGTAATCTAATTTCAGCTAATCCCGTACGAGGCCCTGAACTTAATAAGCGCAGGTCATTACAAATTTTTGAGAGCTTGACGGCTAAACGCTTTAAAGTACTTGATAGAATAATAAATACGCCACAATCACTGGTGGCTTCAACATAGTCTTCAGCACCTTGTAATTTCAATCCAGTAATTTGAGAAAGCGTTTGAACCACTTCTAGTGCATATCCATGAGGTGTGTTCACACCCGTTCCAATCGCAGTCGCACCCAAATTTATTTCTAGCAGTAAATGACGCATCTTTTGGATGAGGCGATAGTCTTCTTTTAATAGCGTCGCAAATGCACGAAACTCTTGTCCGAGTGTCATGGGTACAGCATCTTGGAGTTGAGTTCGCCCCATTTTAATTACGTGTTGAAATTCAGATGCTTTGATCTCAATAGCAGCGATTAATGAGCGAACTTGAGACAATAAATCTTCTAAACTGTAATATGTTGCTAATCTCAATGCAGTGGGATAAACATCATTGGTCGATTGCGATTTATTCACATGGTCGTTTGGATGAATTACATCATATTGACCTTTAGGCAAGCCGAGATGCTCGAGTGCAAGGTTAGCCACCACTTCATTACTATTCATATTAATAGAAGTTCCAGCCCCACCCTGATAAATATCAATTGGAAATGATGATTTCCAACTTTCAGGCTGCTCAATCAGTTGATCACAAGCCCATTGAATCGCTTGACTGACGTCTTGACTCAATTTGGAAAATTTTAAATTTGTCTGTGCTGATGCTTTTTTTACCTGCGCCAATGCACGAATAAAATGTATGTTTTCACCTACCTGTTGATGCGAAATCTGAAAATTCTCCATCGCTCGCAGGGTATGAATCCCATAGTAACGATCGAAAGGAACTGCTTTTTCACCGAGCAGATCATGCTCTATTCTTGTTTTATCAAATTGAACCGTAGACACTTTTAATACTCAACAATAATGCACCATTATCGTGCAATATCGATGATAGGCTTCATGCTTATTTTCACTATTGATTTAATACTTCTTTATGCAATAAAAAATTACAACTTCGCTGTTTAAGTGACAAATGTAACTTTATGTTAAAAATAATCATTTATAGAATTGTTTTGAACCTCAAAGTAAACTTTTTTGAAAAAATAGTCTTTGTAACCAAAATTACATTCAGTTTCACTAAACGACTATAAATCTCACTCAAATGTAACAGAGCGTAATTTTCAAAACGTGCTTGAATCAGCTCCTCGAATAATTCGATTAAAAATTCATCTCGGAAAGATGGTCATTTAGGACAGACAAAGGATGGCATAGCAATGAGCCAATTAAATCCTACGCTAATCACATTTATTTTTTATATTGTGGCGATGCTTGGCATTGGGCTTTATGCCTACAAAGCCACGAATAATTTTGATGATTATATTTTAGGTGGTCGGAGTTTAGGCAGTGTCGTCACTGCATTATCCGCAGGTGCATCAGATATGAGTGGCTGGTTACTCATGGGCCTACCTGGTGCAATTTATCTCTCAGGTTTATCCGAAGCTTGGATTGCCATTGGTTTAATTATCGGTGCTTGGTTGAACTGGCTGTTGGTCGCGGGTCGTCTACGTGTTCATACCGAAATACAACATAACGCATTGACTCTCCCCGACTATTTCACCAGCCGCTTTGGTGATCGGAAAAAAGTTCTTCGTATCATCTCAGCTTTTGTAATTTTGATTTTCTTTGCAATTTATTGTGCCTCTGGCATGGTCGCAGGTGCACGTTTATTTGAAAGCCTATTTGGTTGGGATTACAACACAGCCCTATGGATTGGAGCAGTGGCAACGATTAGTTATGTCTGTATTGGCGGTTTCTTAGCCATCAGTTGGACAGATACATTCCAAGCAGGCTTGATGATCTTTGCGCTTTTACTTGCTCCAGTAATGACCTATTTAGCCATTGGTGAAAATGCTCAGCAAGTTAGTGTCATTGTGGAATCCGCACGCCCATTAGCGAATAATTTACTTTCAGATCTCAGCACTGTAGCAATTTTATCTTCAATGGCATGGGGACTTGGCTACTTTGGTCAACCACATATTCTTGTGCGCTTTATGGCAGCAGATTCCGTGAAGTCTATTCCAGCAGCACGTCGAATTGGAATGACATGGATGATTCTATGTCTTGGTGGTGCAGTCGCTGTCGGTTATTTCGGAATCGCTTACTTTGATACGTTTCCTCAACTCGGTGCTGCAGTCAATGCAAATCCTGAAACAGTCTTCATGGAATTAACTAAAATCTTATTTAATCCATGGGTTGCAGGAGTGATTCTTGCCGCGATTCTTGCTGCAGTGATGAGTACCCTAAGCTGCCAACTATTGGTATGCTCTACCACGCTTACAGAAGACTTATACAAAGCATTTATTCGTAAATCTGCCTCACAAACCGAGCTGGTTTGGGTAGGTCGTTTGATGGTATTAATCGTTGCGATTATGGCAATCTTCCTTGCAATGAATCCGAACAGCAAGGTACTCGGTTTAGTTGCTTATGCGTGGGCTGGCTTTGGTGCAGCATTTGGACCACTGATTATCCTTTCTCTCTTCTGGAAGCGAATGACCATCAATGGTGCATTGGCAGGTATGATTGTTGGTGCTGTTACCGTCATTGTATGGAAAAACACCATGGCTGATACTGGCGTCTATGAAATCATTCCTGGCTTTATTTTATCTTGGGTGAGTATTATGGTGGTGAGTTTATTAGGCCGCCCGCCAGCGCAAGATGTGACTGACCGTTTTGATGAAGCTCAACAGAAATATGAAATTGAAATGCAAGAAATCAAAAATGGAAGGTAATGAGAAATAAAAAATTAAGGGGCTTATAGCCCCTTTCTTATACATTTACTTTTTAAATGTTTGCTTAAGTTGCACTTGCGAAGATTCCTTAATAACTTCCATCACTGGATAGCTACGGGTTTCTTTGATGCCAGGCAGTTGCCATAAAACCTGTCCAGAGATCTTACGAAACTCTTCCATGTTGGCGCAACGAATTTTAACTACAAAATCAAACCCACCGCTGATCATGTGACATTCAACAATTTCAGGGTAACTTCTCACTGCATCAGAAAATTCTTCTAATACATTTGGAGTTGTTTTATCTAATAAAATTTCGACAAATACCACAAAACTTCGATTCAGCAGATCTGGATTTAACTTGGCTTCATAACCTGTAATATATCCATCTTTGGTTAGTTTTTGTACTCGAGCAAGCGCTGCTGTGGGAGAAAGATTGACCATTTCAGCAAGTTTTATATTTGATAGACGCCCATCTTTTTGCAAGATATCTAAAATTTTTAAATCTGTACGATCCAAGGTCATCATTTGAGTCTGCATGCGAATTATTCTCTAAATTTAACTCTAATTATAGTGAGTTATGCACCATATTTTCTGTAATTATAAATTAAATAAACCTTAAAGATAAATCTATTTCATTGTCACAGGACGCTGGCGTATATCTCATGGAACAACTTAGCTCACCCCTTTCTCGCCCATTAGACATTCAAGACATTACTGAATTTAAAGATAAATCAGATCTAGAATTAGAAATAAATCGTGCATGGCGCCGTGATGAATCTGAATGTGTCGAAACACTTCTCGAACAGACCGAGATTGATCAAGAAATTTCAGACAAAATTTATCAATTAGCCTTCAATTTAGCGCATTCATTACGTGAACGTAAAGGGTCAGCGGGCAAAGCAGGCATTGTACAGGGTTTATTACAAGAATTTTCATTATCTTCACAAGAAGGTATTGCGCTCATGTGTTTAGCTGAAGCGCTGTTACGTATCCCTGATAAAGCAACACGTGACTTATTGATCAAAGACAAAATCAACCAAGGCAATTGGAAAGATCATTTAGGTCAAAGCAGCCTAATGTTTGTAAACGCGGCAGCATGGGGCTTAATGTTGACCGGTAAATTAATGGAAACACCTAAAGCAAATAGTTTATCTGGTCTACTCACAGGCATCTTGGCACGAAGTGGCCGTGGCATTATTCGCAAAGCCGTTGATGTTGCTATGCGTATGATGGGTGAACAGTTTGTTACAGGTGAAACCATTGATGAGGCGTTAAATAATGCCGAACGATTAGAAGAACAAGGCTTCCGTTACTCATATGATATGTTAGGTGAAGCAGCACTTACAGATCATGATGCGGAGCGCTATTATCAAGATTATACAAATGCGATTCATGCGATTGGTAAGGCATCGTCTGACAAAGATGTTTACGAAGGCCCCGGTATCTCAATCAAACTTTCGGCGCTTCATTCACGTTATCAACGCTCGCAAATTGACCGTGTACACGATGAGCTTTATCACAAAGTCTTTAATTTAGCGGTTCTAGCGAAACAATATGATATTGGTCTAAATATCGATGCTGAAGAAACTGATCGGCTGGAAATTTCATTGGAACTTCTTGAACGCTTATGTTTCGAACCAAAATTGAATGGCTGGAAAGGCATTGGATTTGTGATTCAAGCTTATCAAAAAAGATGTTTTTGCGTGGTCGATTACATCATTGATTTAGCTAAGCGTAGTCAAAAACGTTTAATGATTCGTTTAGTCAAAGGCGCCTATTGGGACAGTGAAATTAAGAAAGCACAAGTTGAAGGCATGACCGATTATCCTGTCTTTACTCGAAAAGTGCACACAGATTTATCTTATATTGCATGTGCTCGCAAACTTTTAGCCGAACCAGACTTTATTTATCCACAATTCGCAACACATAATGCACAAACCTTAGCCACTATTTATCATTTGGCAAATCCTGAACAATATTATAAGGGACAATACGAATTCCAATGTTTACATGGCATGGGTGAACCACTTTATGAACAAGTCGTCGGTTCTAAAGCAGATGATAAACTTGGCGTACCTTGCCGAATTTATGCACCTGTCGGAAATCATGAAACCCTTTTGGCTTATTTGGTTAGACGATTGCTTGAAAATGGGGCAAACACGTCTTTTGTAAATCGTATTGCTGATAAAACACTCAAAATTGATGACTTGATTGAAAATCCACATCAAACCATTGATGTCACAAGTCGAATCGAAGGCAAAGTTGGATTAAAGCACCCTGCTATTCCATATCCGAAACATTTATATGCTGATCATCGCCCTAACTCTCTTGGAATTGATCTTGCAAATGACCAAGACCTTGAACATTTGAATCATACTTATCAACAATGGTCTAAAGTTCAAATTAAAGCCACCCCAATGGGTCTGAGATTAGATGAATCCGTACACGATACAGAGTCAATGGCAATTCTCAATCCTGCGAACCATCAAGATATTGTCGGTGAAGTGACGGAGACTCATGCCATGCAAGTGGAAATGGCGTTAGTTAATGCGACTGAAGCACAGCAGGATTGGCAAAATTTAGAAAAAGATCAACGTGCAGAATATTTAATTACAGCATCCAATGTGATGGAGTCTCGACTTGAAGAGCTAATGGTTCTGCTCAGTCGCGAAAGCGGTAAAACATTTGCCAATGCGATTGCTGAAGTACGCGAAGCAGTAGATTTCTTACGCTACTACGCAGCACAAGTGAAAGATCTAGAACACAAAGCCGTTATTCAACCCTTAGGTACAGTACTGTGTATTAGTCCTTGGAACTTCCCATTGGCAATTTTTACAGGTCAAATCGCGGCGGCACTTGTAACAGGGAATACTGTAATCGCCAAACCAGCGGAGCAAACTCCTTTAATTGCCTCAATTGCAGTTCAGATCCTTTGGGAATCTGGCGTACCACAATCTGTCTTACAGCTCTTGCCAGGACGTGGTGAAACAGTGGGTGCACAACTCAGTAGTGATCATCGTATTCAAGGTATTATGTTTACAGGGTCAACTGAGGTTGCGAAAATTTTGCAGAAAACCGTTGCAAAACGACTGAATCAATTTGGTCAATCAATACCTCTCATTGCAGAAACTGGCGGTCAAAATGCCATGATCGTAGATTCTTCTGCCCTGACTGAACAGGTGGTATTAGATGTTGTCAGCTCAGCATTTGATAGTGCAGGTCAGCGTTGTTCAGCACTGCGAATTTTATGTGTTCAAGAAGATAATGCACATACCGTGATCAAAATGCTCAAAGGTGCAATGAAGCAATTGCGTGTCGGCATTCCAAGTTTATTGAAAACTGATATTGGACCTGTAATTGATCGAGAAGCAAAACAAACCATTGATCAACATATTAATAAAATGAAATCTCTGGGTTATCCCGTTCAACAACTCATGTGGGATGAAGATGACTCTCATCTCAAGCAAGGGACATTTGTTAAACCGACTTTAGTTGAGTTACCACATTTAGATGATCTTGAACGTGAAGTTTTTGGTCCAGTACTGCATGTCATTACTTATAAATATGGCGAACTTGATCGACTTATTGATCAAATCAATGCCAAAGGCTATGGTTTGACTATGGGCTTACACACGCGTATCGATGAAACCATACAAACCGTAATTTCAAAAGCAGAAGTTGGAAATCTCTATATTAACCGCAACATTGTAGGTGCTGTTGTCGGTGTACAACCCTTCGGTGGAGAAGGTTTATCTGGTACAGGTCCCAAAGCTGGTGGACCGATGTATATTTATCGGTTAATGCATGAATGTACACATAAAAAAATTGAACAACCTTATGCAACGAGCAAAGGCGTTGAATTGACTGAACATCAAAACTTATTGAATCAATATAAAGATTGGGTCAATAAGTCATTTCCTCATTATCAAATGAAGGTGTTGCAACCAAGTTGTGTCGGACATAGCTATGAATTACAAGGACCAACAGGTGAAAGCAATCAATATGTTGTGTTACCGAGACATCGTGTTTTAAGCTTGGCAGATCAAGAAATAGATCAGATTCATCAACTTCATGCCATTCTCGCGGTTGGCTCTCAGCCAACTGTTCTAGGTGAGAATACGTTTGTTTTAAAATACTTACAGTCTATGCCTAAAGAGGTCGCTCAACGTATCGCCATTATTGCTGATATTGAGACAGGTAGTTTTGATGCAATTCTACATCATGGCACCAAAAATCAACTGTTAAAATTGCAAGATAAAGTGGCTCAGCGACAAGGTCCGATCATCGGAATAACACATCTAGAGCCTGGTAATTATGACATTCCTTTAGAACGCTTCTTTATTGAACGTGCAATTAGTATTAATACCGCAGCTGCAGGTGGTAATGCGAGTCTAATGACCATGCAAGCTTGATTCTGTTGAGTCAAAAAAACCAGTGCATTGCACTGGTTTTTTATTTGTGATTTAAACAGCAAGCATACTATTTAAAGTTTCAGATACATTTTTAGATTTCACGATAGGTTTCAATGCTTCGAGTTTCGCTTTGACTTCGGCTTGTTGAGGATGGGCTAACGTGTACCAACGTGATAAAAGTTGTAACAAACGTGAGCCTACAATCGGATTCTTTTCATCCAAATATTGAGCCAACTGAATAATATGATCTACCCCAAAACTCCAAGTATTGACAGGGTTTGAATTTAAACCACCAGTTACAGCACGGATTCGATTAGGTACTTTAAGATCGTAATCAGCATGTGATGTCAGTTTTTGAATCGTTTCTGCTGTCGCTTTCGGATGAGCTGCTTGGATCATAAACCACTGATCCATTGATAGAGCCTCATCTTTAAAACGCGTATAGAAATCTTCTAAAATCTCAACAGCTTGCGGTGCATCATTCCACACCAACACTTTTAAAGCACCTAAACGTTCAGACATATTACGTGTTTGACGATACTGTTGCTCAGCTAAATCAAATGCAGCCTCATCTCCTTGACGCGCAATAAATGAAAGCATGATGTTCTTTAAAGCACGTGTACCCATAGCTTGGGAAAAATCTGACTGTATTGCTGGATCTAATGATAAATAAGTCTCTTTAGCAAAATCACCTAAACGGCGAGACAAAGTATCTAATAGAGCATTACGCTTTTCATAGATCGCTGTCGGTTGATAATCGTGGTCAATACGACTACCCAAATAACCTTCACTCGGAACATCAAATAAACGTGAAGCTAACAGCGGATCTTGCTGAATTACTCTAGGTAGCGTTTTTAACATCGCTTCAATATATATGTCAGCAGGTTGGTCATTTAATAAGATGCGCTCAAGCAATGTTTGCGTCGCTTGCCACTGATTAAAGCCATTGGTTTCGTACTGTAATAAGAACGCAAGCTGTTCATCAGTATAATTAAACTCTAAATTCACAGGTGCAGAGAAATTTCGTAATAGTGAAATTACAGGCACCTTCGCCACGTTTTTAAACTCGATCGTTGCTTCATCAGTCGTGAATAAGTAAACACCATCTTTGACTTGATCTTCAACTAAAGCTGAGCATTCAAGTTGAAGTTGCTCACCAGTGTGTTCATCAAACAAAGCCAAAGCGACAGGAATTGGAACCGCTTTTAAGTTTGGATATTTTGGATGTGGTTTTAAACTTTGCTTAAAGTTTAAACGATAAGTTTTCTGCTCAGCATCATACTCACCTTTGGCTTCAAGCTTAGGTGTACCCGGTTGGTTATACCAAGTTAAAAATCCTGATAAATCCACACCAGAACCTGCTGATAATGCAGCAACCCAATCTTCCACAGTCACAGCTTGACCATCATGGCGACGGAAATACTCATCCGTTCCTTTACGGAATTTTTCTTTACCTAATAAAGTTGCCATCATTCGGTTAATTTCTGCACCTTTTTCATACACAGTCGCTGTATAGAAGTTATTAATTTCTACGAAATGATCTGGACGTGGAGGATGAGACAATGGGCCTGAATCCTCAGGGAATTGATGCGCTTTAAGCACTGCCACATCATCAATTCGTTGAACAGCAGCAGACTGCAAATCCTCAGAAAAAGATTGATCACGGAAAACGGTTAAACCTTCTTTCAGACAAAGTTGGAACCAGTCTCGGCAAGTAATACGATTACCCGTCCAGTTATGGAAATATTCATGAGCGATAACAGATTGAACACGCATAATCGCAGCATCAGTCGTGTATTCTTCATCAGCTAAAACACATGATGTGTTAAAAATATTAAGCCCTTTGTTTTCCATTGCACCCATATTGAATGCACTGGTCGCGACAATCATATAATTGTCTAAATCATAAGGTAATCCATAGTGCTCTTCATCCCAACGCATAGAATGTTTAAGTGCTTCCATGGCAATATGGCACTTAGGAATATCTTTTTCTTCAGCATAAATTTCTAGAGCTACATCACGACCTTCAGAAGTGACGTAACGATCTTTTAATACCGCTAAGTCTCCAATGACACATGCAAAGAGATAAGCTGGTTTCTTGGTTGGATCTTGCCAAATGGTATAATGACGTCCTTCGCCCACTTCACCCGCTTCAATTAAATTACCATTCGCCAGTAGGACTGGAAATTTCTTATCCGCTTCGACACGTGTTGTGAAAACAGACAGCACATCTGGACGGTCTGGATAGAACGTAATTTTACGAAAGCCTTCTGGCTCGTTTTGAGTTACAAACAGATCAGATGCTGCTTGGTATAAACCTTCAAGTTGTGTGTTTGATTCAGGATGAATTTCAACGACTGTAACGATGCATGCATCATCAGGTGCATCTTTAATCACTAACTGTTCATCATCTAGATGATATTGCGAAGAATCTAACTCTTGACCATTCAGTGTAATTGACTTCAACTCAAGCTCACGACCAAGCAATACCAAATCACCTTCAGTCTGACGTTGCATTTTTAGTGTGCCTGTCACCATCGTATGATCGTCATAGACTTGGATATTTAAATCAATCGAATCCACGACAAATGCTGGCTTCTGATAATCTTTCAAAAAAATCGTTTGATCTGCTTCGATCACTGGATTTGCCGCGATATTCATAACTCGTCCTATAAGCTGTTCTTTACAGCGATTATGCTTTTATGTGAAATCAATTGATCATAGGTCAAAATTGACGAATTGTCTGTGTTTGACGCTCTATTTAATATGGGTCTATTCATGTTTTTTTCAATTTAATTTATTTGTAGTAACAACAGTTTGCTTCTTTATTACCCGTTTCAAATATCTTGTCTAAGTACGATAGAAATGTAACAAAAATTCACTTCTTTATTTTCAAGCATAATTATTGCTTCAGTTTAAGAGCGGTAATCATCAAAAAACTTATAAATCATAAATGAGGTGAATCATGCTCATCAGGGACCATATAGTCAGAGTAGAAAACATCAGAACCATGCAGATGATGGATGCTGCTAAAATTGATCATCGCGTGATTGCAGCGTTTTTAACCAGTGAGGGAATGCCTATTGAAACATCAGAAGTCACAGCTGTATTGAAAAACTATGATGTACTCGGAATCAAGAGATTATCTCAAAAGAAATCTCAGGTACTGATCCAAGCTAAAATGCAACATTTTTCCGATTCAGAGCTCCCTTGCCCTTTAACCTATTAAATCCTCTATCTAGGTCGATCTAACACTTGAGGAAATGATTTTCCGGTTCGATCTATTCATATATTTCACATAAGCAGGCATTCACCTGCTTATTTTATTGATCGCAACACCAGTCAGATTTGTTTTCAATACTGACTCAATCAAGCGATGTTGAACAATCGTGTGTATAATTCTTTCATCTTGAAATTAAAGTGCTGCCATGTTGCAAATTCTCCAAAAAAATGCTGATGAAAGTAGTTTCTGTCCACTTTGTCAGGCCAGTATGTACTTTATTGAAGCAGAAGAATTTGATAAAGAAATCCTATTCCATCAATGTTCCCATTGCCACCATCAAGTCTTTCAAGATGAAAACCGCAACTGCCATTGTGAGCGCTGCACAGCAAAACGAAAGAAAATGATGCAGGAAACTCGCATTCAAGAACAACGTAAGATTGCATCGAAGAATAAAGGCATACAAGAACTCGATTTGCATCAACTGAGCTTTATGCACAAGTTGTTTTTACTCTCAATATTAGATCAACAAGTCCATGAGCATACCCAACATCAAGAATTCATCGATTGGGAAAATATTAAATATCATACCATTACCCCAAGTTATTTATTTCAAAATCATTTGATGAAACAACTTTTGAAAGACAATATTCTTGTCCCACGTGACTTTTCGAGTGAACTCAGTCAATACTATATTAATGTCCGTCTTGACGGCTATTCTGAGCCGAGCTTGTTTAGTATTACTCAAGCGTTACGTCAGCTCTTTTATGAAAATCTGAGCCAAGGTGTACCATTTAAAAATAGTGATGAAGTCAAAAGTGCACTCTATACTCTGTTGTACCAAGAAATTATTCAATTTGCGCAATACTACTGTCGAACTTGGGGCGTTCAAATTGCTGGAAATCAGAGTTTTCAAACCTTTTGTTTTAGATTATTAGACTCTCTTGCTGTGGGTCAAATCTATTATTTAGTTCAAACTGCGCTTGAGTATTTGCACCATCAGAAAGCACTCCAAGCCCGTAATGAAAATTTTATCAATACCAACCTTTTAAAAAAGACTTTACAGCAATATCGTGAACGTTCTTTAGCTGAAAAATGGGAAACCTCAACACTGCCAAGGCTACCTAACTTGCCTTTAAGTAAAATGAGCGAAATCTTATTTTTTCATTTTCTAGGCTATGATGAATCAATCTTTTTTCAACCTGTTTGGCGATCGTGGAGTAAAATCGAGCCACGTTTAAATTTCTACTCACAAAAACGTTGTATGAATTGTGGCTCGAATGAACTTTCTGTGGATTATGACGCAGATGACTATGTCAGTTTAATTTGTCGTAATTGTAATCACCAAGACCACTATTTTACACGCTAGCGAACGACTATGAATCATCCAGAAAACTTGATAGCAAATGCTCCAAAAGATATTGAGGTTCAAACCCAAGAGATTCTTAAACAGGTCATTGAAGCATGGAATCTGTTAAAAACCACTCAACCTTTAGTGCATTGTATGACCAATCTGGTTGCTGCCAACTATGTCGCAAATGTACTGTTAGCTGCTGGTGCCTCACCTGCCATGATTGATAATCCTTTTGAAGCTGAAAGTTTCGTGAGTATTAGTCAAGCTTTAAGTATCAATTTAGGGACTCCTCATACAGAACAAGTTGCCGCAATGAAAATTGCCACAGAAACTGCTCACAAAAAAAATATACCTTGGGTATTAGATCCTGTTGGCTATAGTGCTGTTTTGCCATGGCGTACTGAAATTACAAATGATTTATTGCGGTTTAAACCCACCATTATCCGAGGTAATGCTTCAGAAATTGGGAGCTTAGCAGGACAACAAAACCAATCTAAGGGTGTAGACAGTACCCTCGATAGCGCTGCCGTAGTAGAACAGGCAAAAACTTTATTAGATTACTCTGAATGTATCGCAATTTCTGGCGAATCTGATTTTATTCTTTCTAAGTCTTATGGATGTATGGTTAAGATTAATGGAGGTTCACATTTACAGCCAAAAGTTACCGCTACAGGATGCGCCTTAGGTGCATTAATTGCTGCTTATGCTGGCGTAACAAACCCAACCATTGCCTGTATTGCTGCCCATGTACACTTTGCCATCGCAGGTAAGCTCGCTTATACGCAGGCTCAAACTGTCGGAAGTTTTAATGTCGCTTTTATCGATGAACTCTATAGCTATTCGGCTAAAAAAATTCAAAATAGTGCAGATATCGAAATACTGACTTTTGCTGCATAACAAAAGGCTGAAGATCACTTCAGCCTTTTTTGTCTTACTTCTGAACTCTACCTTTACGATAATGCTCTTTTGGCATTTCCGCCAACTCAATGATCAATTGAACCGTTAAGCCTTGAGCATGATAACCATTAAAGCTATGAAGATACTCATTTAAGCGATCTGAAATAAGATTCTTTTGCTCTTCATTACGCCCCGTCATGATCCCTAAACGAACATGAATATAGGCTTGAGGCTCTTCGCCAAAACCAATCAGGAAATCACTATTAGCACGAATACGTGATTTGATATCAGAAGGATGCCCCACTAGACCTGTATCAAATAAAGCGTGGTTTAAGCCTAAAAGCAACGCTTTCGCATCTAAATTTTGAATGTTATCCGAATACTCAACGATCATCTGTGGCATCTTAATTCCCTTTGCTTGTGTGTTAAAAAATCAATTTCAAATGCGTAACTCATTATTCAATGAATAATAAGGCTAATCTCACTTGGTCATAGCCCATACGCGGATTGGTATTTTCCACGATCGGACGCAACTTGATCGCACCATCTTCACCAAAATGTTCAGGACTCTGTCTTTTAAGTAATTTTTTATAGATTTTACGTACTTGTTCAACGACTTCATCCCCAGGATGAGCAACCGAGATATCTAAGCCCTGCTCTCGATGAAGTTTGCCTAAGTGGTTAATAATGGTTGCTGGCGTTAAACCACGCTCAACCGCAATATCCTGAATTTCATAACCATTTTCAAAGAGCTCGCGAGTTTCATCGAGAGTCGCGGTGGCATAATTGGCTTTACCTGCATTTTTGGCAATTTTTTTCTCATTACGACTAATCTCAAGCTCATTGAGTGTGCCACCACAGTGCCGAATAAATGCCTTATGTTGCGCTTCTAAATCAGCATCACCAAAATGCGCTTCTGCTTCATCAGAGAGTTCTTGAAATCTTCGGTCGGCTTTAATCGCTAAACTGTCCAATTCTAATGCTTGCTCATTGAAACCGAGTAACCTTAGACCATCAATAGATTTCAAACGAGATAACGCGACATAGCCCTGACCCTTTTCAAAGGTATTCGCCAAATTGATTTCTGCCGCCGATAAAGTCATCCCTTGAGACTTATGAATAGTAATCGCCCAAGCTAACCGCAAAGGAACTTGGGAAAAACTCGCGATTGTCTTTCCTGCATCATTATCAACAGACCAGGTTTCAGGTTCGACCACCAGAATAGTGCCGTCTGTTAATCTAACTTTAGGTAATACCCCGTGATCATCTACTTCTTCAAAGCCAATGACTTCACCAAGGCTGCCATTGATATAACCCACATCAAAATTGTTTTTTACAAACATGACTTTGGCATGTTTCTTTAAGGTCAATTCTTCTGGTGCACGTACGGAAGATTTTAATGTCTCTATTAATTTTTCATTACCATCCATTTGTGCACAAAATTGATGACCATCCCCATCAATCTCATTTAAATGACGGTAATTAATGGCATCAACATCCATATTATGGGTATACAAACGTGTAAATGTTTCACCAATATCTTGCTCACGCGTTTGTTGTAAAGCTTTAATATGCTCGGCTTGAATATTTTGCGCACGGATTGCATTCAAAATATCATTCAAGGCTGAGTCATCTTGTCGATGTTGTTCAGTTAAATAACAAACACGAAATTTCGCTTCTACCCAAGCCTGGGACATAAAACAGAATTTATCTCGATTTTTTTCGTCATTGCGTCCGACTGGTGGTAACTGGAAGAAATCTCCAGCGGCAATCACCTGTATGCCACCAAATGCTTCATCAGACTCTTTAAAAAACTTAAGCACTTGATTAACTAAATTAAGCTGCTTCGCATGTAGCATCGAAATCTCATCGATGATCAATACCTGCGCATTTTCTAAATGCTCTTTGAGATATTTACGCTCTTTCATGCGCTTTAGATCATCATCTGATAAAAAATCTTTGATCCCGATCCCCGCCCACGTATGAATGGTCATCCCATTCATGTGTGTGGCTGCAATGCCTGTAGATGCGGTAATGGCGACTGAAACTTTTCGTGCCTTAAGATAATTAATATATTGATTAAGCGTATACGTTTTTCCTGCACCTGCAGAACCTGTCAAAAAGACATTTTCTCCTGCTTTCATTAACTTCAGTGCAGTTTCTTGTTTCATATGTGCTTAACCTAATTTGAACGCTCATAGCCTAACGACATTTCATAAAAAAGTTAAGCCAAAAATCAGCCTTGTGATCATGTCAACGCGTTAATACGTCAATTTAAGGCGCATCAGTTGTTGATTTGTTCCGGATCTCCAAAATTCCAAATCAACATTTCATTGACTTGATGTACAAACGCTTTGGCCTCCCTCACAACCTTTAGATCAGCAACTTCATTATTGGGCAAACGCAGTTGGTCAAAATGAAGCTGATCGAATTTAAAAAAACAACCGAGTGTCAAATGCTGTGAGGGATCATGTAAATTTGACATATGGAACGCCACATATTCACCATCAATAATTCTTTGGGTATAAGATAAAGCCAGGCAATGTTTATAATTAACAGACTCTTGAATAATTTGCTCTAATTCATTCAACTCCACAAATTTCCAATTCTCTGTATACATGACTGCTTGAGGTGATACTCGTTTCCAATGACTTTCAGCATGTCTCAATTTCAAAGTCGTCAATGTATCCACATAATGTAAATGCTGATGCCAACGTATTGCTTGCTGATACCATGCGGGCCATGTCATGTTTTTCGAAATAGTTCTATCTTGTTGAAAAAAATCAATGAGATAATCTGCGACATAAGAGTCAAAAATACTATTGCTGCGGTTATATTGAGAGTTTGGATGTTTAAAGCGCTGCCTAAACTCATCTAGATTGATATGATACTGCAGCATCAAGAAATGAAAATGCGTTTGGTGTTGTGTTGAGGGCTCAATAAATTTGATGATTTCATCAGGTAGATCTTTAACTAAGTCATTTAAAAACAACATATAAGACTGCATCACTTGAGAAATACGTTTAAAGACATATTTCACTGAACTCAATCCTTGCTGATCCAATGACCATAACAAGTCCAACCATTCATTAAGATATAAAATAGAAGCCGTGAGAGGTTGTGATTTTTTAGAATATTGAACATTTAGCGGCTCATGCTCAGCAGATAGTTCAAACCATGATTGTTGCTGTGAAATACGTAAACACTCAGAAATAAATAAACGACCGATAACCTGTTCAAAATATTGAATCGAGAGTTGTATGACATGCGGATGTACTTTAGAGCAATCCACAAAACTTAAAGCGGTAACGGCCAATCGAATATTGGGATCTTTTAAATTTTCACTTACCCAGTCGATGACAAGATAATCTTGTTTAAATAACCAATTCACTGCTCTTTTGTGTATAAACAGTGGCGACTGTTGCGCTATATCTTCTACCCAATACTGCACATCTTTATTTAAAAAATTTTGTTTATTGAAAATATCTTGATACTGCCAATACCCTCGTTTGATCCAACGTGTAAAACCTAATAAATGCGGTGTTTGCTCGTTATGCTGTTTGAGTAAATTGAAATCAGGCTCTAAGTCTACCAATTGAGATAAGCTAAATTGTTCTTCGAAAGAAATTTGTGCCATACGATATAACCGTTTTGGCAACATTAATTCTGCTGAAGTGCTTAACCGATCGTATACTGGAATCAATTTTTGCACTGCAAGAAAATTATCTCCCATGACTGAATTGACCAAACACAGATGTTTAAAATTTAGTTCAACTTCCAGAGGTATTTCAGCACCAAATCGACTGAAATTCAGCAAATGAGGTTCATCATAATACTCACTTTGCATCATGATTCGATCTAACTGCATCGCTTGCTGATCGGTCAAATTATAGAGGCACTGTTCAACACGATTTTCTCCATCGACCCATTTAAAGACTTCTTCAACCAGCATTTGACGAAATAACTGCACTTTCGTTTTTAAATATAAAGAATGATGTGAGGCCTTATGATTAAAGATAAAACTAAAATCATTGAACATAAAATCCGCAATTTTTTGAATCTCGACATTTGAGTGGGATGTATAAAATTGAATTTTATAATCATCGATACACTCAACTGTGAGCAGTCCATCTGCGATCACTAAGCTATTATTTTCCTGATCAATTACGAATAAATTTTCAGGCGTAATCGTCCATAGATATAACCACTGATCCTGAAATACGGCTTTGAGTGTATCGCAATGATCAATTAATGCCTGTGCAGTATATTGATGACGTTGCTTTGAATTTTGCGGAGGACACGCCAGCATACAGTTTGCCTAAATAAGAAAGACTGGAAGAATTTTAAAAATAACAACGATATAACTATATTATTCTATCTTAAAATGAGTTGTGCTATTCAGATTCTGTAACTTTTGTATGAGTCAGATAAGCAGTTCGTATCATGCAACAATTATATGAAAATTTCTTGAAAGTACGTTTGACTCACTGCTCTGACTGTATTAAAACAATCTCATACTAAGAACTTTAGAGACAATAATGAAAACAGTGGTGATTACAGGTTCAAATACAGGAATTGGATTAGCGACAGCAAAAAAATTTGTTGAAGATGGTCATCATGTCGTACTTGCCTGTCGTAATTTGGATAAAGCTCAGAAAGCTAAAGCAGAAATCAGCACCAAAGGTCATGGTCAAATTGATATTGTAGAATTAGATTTAAATGATTTAAATCAAGTCAAATCTGCAGCACAAACTTTAAAAGAAAAATATTCACAGATTGATATTTTGGTCAACAATGCAGGTCTAATGACGCCTAAATTAGAAGAAACGGCTAATGGTTTTGAAAAACAAATAGGTGTCAATTATCTAGGACATTTTGTGTGGACAATACAATTGTTACCTTTACTTCAAAACGCGCCTTCAGGCCGTATCATTCATCTTGCATCAATGATGCATGTTCTGGGTAAAATTGACACACATCAATTTAAATTTCATTCTGTTAAAAAATATAACGGTGTACTCAGCTATGGAAATAGTAAATTAGCAAATTTACTATTTAGTCATGCCTTAGCTGAAAAGCTCAAAGGCACATCTATCACCAGTAATGCAATTCATCCAGGTGGTGTGGATTCCGAAATTTATCGCGAGCTTCCTAACTATCAATATCGCGCTTTAAAATTGTTCTTAATCTCACCCAACAAACCAGCAAATCTTATTCATCAAATTGCGTTATCACCTGAATGGTCTAAGAAAACAGGTCAATACAAAAGTTTGCAAACACCAGCTTTTCAATCTGCACATGCGAAAAATCGTAGTTTAGCTCAGCGATTGTTTGACGAGACAGAACAACTTTTAAAAGAATATTTATAGTCAATATAAACAATTTTGAATCAGGGAATGAATCAATAGATGATCGAAAAAATGAGTGCTGAGACCACGCTACAATACCAACCCGACATTTTAGGTGAAAAATTTGAGCAACATATTTTCAAATTTTCGCCTGATTATGATGGTGAGGTTATTGCAACATTAGTACGTCGTCCATCAGATATTCCATCAACTAAAGCTGTGCTGTATATCCATGGCTTTATTGATTATTTCTTTCAACAAGAAATGGCGAAAAAATTTAATGCCCAAGGTTTTCATTTTTACGCCATTGACCTTAGAAAATACGGTAGATCACTACTTCCACATCAAAAACCTTATTTTGTGAAAGACCTAACCGAATATGATGAAGATATTCATGCCGCATTGAGTGCAATTCAGAGTGAGGGAAATGAATCGGTATTATTATGCGGTCATTCTACAGGCGGTTTAACTGCCACTTATTTTTCAATTCGACACCCTGATCATCCATTGATTAAAGCAATCTGGGCCAACAGTCCATTTTATGATTTCAATATGAATGTCTTGAAAAAGAAATATGCGCTTCCAATGATTGCAAAATTAGCTCAGCAATTTCCGTTGATGCAATTACCAAGTGAATTAAATAAGTTTTACGTGAAGAGTTTGCACGAAAATTTGAACGGTGAATGGAGTTTTGATCTCAAGCTTAAACCTAAAACCTACACCAAAGTGTATTTGAGTTTTATTGGTGCTGTTGTGAAAGCACAACAGAAAATTCAATCTGGTCCTAAAATTTCAGTTCCACTCCTTGTTATGCACTCAAGTCGCACGACCAATCCGAAGAAATACAACATTGATGTTCAGACCTCTGATGTGATTTTAGATGTAAAAGCTATCGAAAAATCTGCAAAAGCATTACAAGGTGATGTCACTGTAATGACAATTAAAGATGGCCTGCATGATTTGGTTCTTTCAAAAAAACTGGTTCGTCAGCAAGTATATGACCAACTCTTTGCTTGGCTTTCTTCAAAAAATCTATAAATTCTGTTCATCAAAGACCTCATTTTACTGGTCTTGATTGTTAATGTGTAATGATCAAGCTTAAGAGGCCTTCACTTGGTCATACAATATTTCTATTCTTACCTCCCCATCTCTTCACAGACCTTTGCTACCAATCTCCTTTTTCACCCATTTGAAATATTATTTCTTATTTGCTGTATCTTGTTTTAAGCCATGGAGAAATTGGGTTGGTGTTTGGTAGGTACACATCTTCTCAAGCGTGTCCAATACTGCAAACACGGTAAATATCACCGAACACAACAATAAATGGTAAAAGGAATCTCACCATGGCTTTTAAAAATATTGCAGACCAAACAAACGGTTTTTATATCCCTTGTGTTTCACTTTTCGGACCAGGTAGTGCTAAAGAAGTTGGAAGCAAAGCTCAAAATTTGGGCGCTAAAAAAGCACTGATTGTGACTGATGCAGGTTTATACAAATTTGGTGTCGCAGATATCATCGCTGGCTATTTAAAAGAAGCGCAAGTGGAGAGCTACATATTTGCTGGTGCCGAGCCTAATCCGACTGATATTAATGTCCACGATGGTGTGGAAGCCTACAATAATAATGCTTGTGATTTTATTATTTCTTTAGGTGGTGGCTCTTCACATGATTGTGCTAAAGGTATTGGTTTAGTGACTGCAGGTGGTGGGCACATTCGCGACTATGAAGGAATCGATAAAAGTACCGTCCCGATGACACCTCTTATTGCAATCAACACAACTGCAGGAACTGCTTCGGAAATGACGCGTTTCTGTATTATTACTAATACAGAAACTCATGTAAAAATGGCAATCGTCGATTGGCGTTGCACTCCACTCATTGCCATAGATGATCCTAAACTGATGATCGCAAAACCTGCAGCATTGACAGCTGCAACAGGTATGGATGCGCTTACTCATGCCGTCGAAGCCTATGTTTCAACAGCAGCAAACCCAATTACAGATGCCTGTGCTGAAAAAGCCATCAGCATGATCAGTCAATGGCTGAGTCCTGCGGTTGCTAATGGTGAGAATATTGAAGCACGTGATGCAATGAGTTATGCACAATATTTGGCAGGCATGGCATTTAATAACGCCTCTCTAGGTTATGTACATGCCATGGCTCACCAATTAGGCGGTTTTTATAATCTTCCGCATGGTGTGTGTAACGCGATTTTACTCCCACATGTCTGTGAGTTCAACTTAATTGCCTGCCCTGATCGTTATGCCAAAATAGCTGAATTAATGGGTGTAAATATTGAAGGATTAACCATTAATGAAGCTGCATATGCAGCAATTGATGCGATAAAAATCCTCTCTCAATCTATTGGCATTCCAACAGGATTAAAAGAGCTTTCGGTTAAAGTGGAAGATTTAGAAGTGATGGCTCAAAATGCACAAAAAGATGCCTGCATGCTCACTAACCCACGTAAAGCAGATCTCCAACAAGTCATCAACATTTTTAAAGCTGCAATGTAAACTTTTGAGTTGCTAGATCTAAAAGAGAATCTGGATACACTTCAGATTCTCTTTTTTACTCTTTGATTCTCAATCGAATCTGATAGTGCATTACATCAGGAACGGCGGCGTTAAATTTTTGTAGGTATAAATAAATGAGGATAAAATACGTTAACAATACGAAGAATATGCTTTAGGCCGCTGTGTTTTACTTTAATTCGGCTCAATTACGATAGTGCTGTAAAAGTTGTTGCGTTGAATAATCTTGCGGTGACAACTCCATTAAACGCTCCATTGCATCAACTGCATCAGGATTTCGTGCAATGTATTTTAAAAGCACTTCAACATCACAATAGTTAAAAATTGCTTCACTCAAACGCGAATCTAAACAATTTCGCCAAGAACATAAGAATGGGCTTTCTGTTTTTGCGAGCATTACACCATTGACCTGCTGTAAAGCTTTATCAATAAATCCAACGTCTAAAGCATTTTCGATTCGGAGGAAATCAGCCTCAATATGAGCCAGTAATTTATAGGGTCTTGAGCCTAACATTCCACCCAATAAATCTCGAAGCTGCGACATTTCAGCTTTTAAAGTTCCCATGCTTACCTTTCGCTCCCCATACAAAGCTTGATGAAGCGAATCTAAGCTAAGCCCTTGAGGACATAATGCCAATATTGTCAAAATTTCAATCTGTCTAGGTGTAACCACCAAGGTACGTCCGTTAAATATGACTTGAGGAATTCCAAAGGTACGAATAAATAAATGTTGGCGTTGATAATTCAGTAATGCTGATTGTATTAAAGATGCACAACGTTCTGCTGCGAGTAGTCCAAAACTATTGTGATGATCCCATGTCGTTGATAAATCTAATACACCAATGAGTTGCTTCGAAAATGGATCAACAATTGGTGCTGCATAGCACACCCAATCATGAATAGACTCCATATAGTGTTCATTTGAAAACACACAACTTGATTTTTCAGTTTTCAAGGTTAATGCTAAAGCATTGGTTCCAACCACTTCCTCCCGCCATTGACCGCCTTCAATAAAGTGAACACGTTCTGCAGCCTTACGCATTTGTTGACTAGCTTCCGTCCAAATAATGGTGCTGTTGATATCGCCTACCGCAAGTACCATAGATGATTGTTGTGCAACATGTTTTAACTCTTGTTCACATATTTTCAATGCTTGATTTAGGCTGTTACTTTCAACAGTACTCGTTGTGATCAACGGCGCTACCATTCGCTCTTTCGGAATTTCTGCCAACTTCGATCTTTGCCAAGACTTTAAAATATGCTGACCAAGTTGTTTCGCCTGTACAGTTGAAAGACTGATTTTCTCTCTAAGTGTTTCTATTTGTTGTCTTTGCTTGATAAGAGTCTGCATTGAGTTCATTCCTTATTATCTCAACATTTCCCAATATGCATATGTTGTACTTATTATAGTTATAGTATTTGTTGATCAGTTGTAAACCTTCATCATTCCAACCTTTTTCCAACCTTATTGTGGTTATGTTAACTCATCAATAATAGAAGATATCTAATACCAAAGACGAAGATATTTTCCATAACTTTACAGCACAACCAAAGGATGGACACTATGCGCTACGCTGATCCCAATCAACCAGATTCTAAAGTTCAATTTAAAGCACAATACGAAAATTTCATTGGTGGGAGATGGGTTCCTCCAGTAAAAGGTGAGTATTTTGATAATCTTTCTCCCGTAGATGGGAAAGTTTTTACTCGAGTTCCCCGTTCTTCAGTCGAGGATATTGAACTCGCTTTGGACGCAGCTCATGCCGCTAAAACTGAATGGAACAAAACGTCTGCAACAACTCGCTCTAACATTTTATTAAAAATAGCAGATCGCTTAGAAGAGAATCTAGAATTACTTGCTGTGGCAGAAACATGGGACAATGGTAAACCTATCCGTGAAACCTTAGCTGCAGATATTCCACTGTGTATTGACCATTTCCGCTATTTTGCTGGCTGTATCCGCGCACAAGAAGGTGGTATTTCAGAAATCGATGAAGATACTATCGCTTACCATTTTCATGAGCCGTTGGGTGTCGTTGGACAGATTATTCCATGGAACTTTCCGATTTTAATGGCGGCGTGGAAACTTGCGCCTGCATTAGCAGCGGGGAACTGTATTGTCTTAAAACCAGCTGAGCAAACTCCTGTCAGTATTCTAGTTTTAGTTGAACTGATACAAGATATTTTACCACCAGGTGTGCTGAATATCGTCAATGGTTATGGTGTTGAAGTAGGACGCCCTCTTGCCACAAATCCACGTATTTCAAAAATTGCATTTACTGGCTCAACTGCGGTTGGTCAATTAATTATGCAATATGCCACCGAAAATATTATTCCAGTGACATTAGAACTGGGTGGCAAATCTCCAAATATTTTCTTCGAAGACATCATGGATAAGGATGATGAATATCTAGATAAAGCGCTTGAAGGTTTTGCCATGTTTGCCCTGAATCAGGGAGAAATTTGTACTTGTCCATCACGCGCTTTAGTCCAGGAAAGTATTGCAGATAAATTCTTAGAGATGGCTGTAGAGCGCGTGAAGCGAATTAAAACGGGACATCCACTTGATACAGAAACCATGATTGGTGCTCAAGCCTCGCAAGAGCAACAAGATAAAATTTTAGGTTGTATTGCGACAGGTCGTGAAGAAGGTGCTCAAATTCTTACGGGTGGTCAAGCTCGTGAAGAAATTGGACAAGGTTTTTATATTGAGCCGACTATTTTCAAAGGCAATAACAGCATGAAAACATTCCAAGAAGAAATTTTTGGACCAGTTTTGGCTGTGACAACATTTAAAGATTTCGACGATGCCATCAAAATTGCCAATGACACCATTTATGGATTAGGTGCTGGTGTTTGGTCTCGATCAGCGCATACTTCATATCGTGCAGGACGTGCAATTCAATCAGGTCGAGTCTGGACAAATTGCTACCATATCTACCCTGCTCATGCTGCTTTTGGCGGTTATAAAAAATCAGGGATTGGTCGTGAAAATCATAAAATGATGCTGGATCATTACCAACAAACTAAAAATTTATTGGTGAGTTACTCTACTAAACCAATGGGTTTCTTCTAAAACAAAAGCTAAAGAAGCGGCAGATTGCCGCTTCTTTTCTGCTACAGGAGTTTAATGGATTAGCTGGCTTGTAGACTTTTCATATCAATCACAAAACGATATTTCACATCACTTTGAAGCATTCGCTCAAATGCCTCATTAATATTTTGCATATCAATGACTTCTACATCCGACACGATATTGTGCTCACCACAAAAATCAAGTAGTTCTTGAGTTTCTTGAATCCCACCAATCACCGATCCTGCGATTGATTTTCTTCCCATAATCATGGGTACGGAATTGCTGCTAAATTCTCCGAGATAGCCTACCAATACTAGTGTCCCACTCAATGCAAGTGTCGGAATATAAGGCTTTAGATCATGATCATATGGCACAGTATCAATAATTAAATCGAACTGATTTTTCACTGATTTCATTTGTGTTGGATCTGTTGATAACACGACATGATCTGCACCTAAATCACGTGCATCCTGTTCTTTATTTGCTGATCGTGTAAATAAAGTCACTTCTGCACCAAGTGCATGAGCAAGTTTAATCGCCATATGACCTAAACCACCGAGTCCAACAACAGCCACTTTAGAGCCTTCACCGACATTCCAATGCTTTAATGGCGACCATGTCGTGATCCCAGCACATAAGATGGGTGCAATGGATTGTGTATCTAAATTTTCAGGTACTTTCAATACAAAATCTTGGCTCGCAATGATCGTTTGTGCGTAGCCACCATAAGTAGATGTTTGATCATGACGATCTAAACTACCATACGTTTGTGTATTGCCAGCTTCACAATATTGCTCCAAACCTTGGTGACAAGCTGAACAAGTACGACATGAATCTACCATACACCCGATTCCGACCAGATCTCCAACCTTAAACTTCGTTACAGATGTTCCGATGCTTTTTACACGACCAATTACTTCATGACCCGGTACAATTGGGTAACGACTAAATCCCCAATCATTACGCGCTTGGTGTAAGTCAGAATGACATACACCGCAGTATTCAATATCAATAATGACATCATCGGGGCGAGCTTGACGTTGCTGGAAAGTATATGGAACCAATGGACTTTTAGAATCAAGCGCTGCGTAAGCTAAAACATTATGGGTCATCGTGACTCCCTCAAGCTGTTAATTTCGTACTCTCTTATTCGTTATATCACATCAATATTTTTAATAAATTTAGCTGAGTCTCAATCCAATTTCTTTTTCACTTATTTTTGTAATTCGCGCTCTACAAAATGCAAGCGATCTTGTCCCCAATACATATTTTCCCGTACAAAAAATGTAGGTGCTCCGAATACCCCTCGTTGTACGGCATTGTTTGTTTCATCAATCAATTTTTGTTTTACCACCGGATCTTGGCTTAAATCCAAAAGTTGCTGACCGTCGATTGCATCACCTTGAAATAAATTTATCAGAACTTCTGGATCGGCTAAATTCAAGGGCTTTCTAAACATCGCATCAAAAAGCTTGGTCAAAATCACTTCAAAATATTCATTATGATAGATTTTGACTCCCGTTAACATACGCATTAAAGTCAATGTATTCATTGGAAAATATGGATTCATCTGCATCGGGATCTGATAATAATCTGACCAACGACTTAAGTCTTGCATTGAATAGATCCCTTTAACAGGCACCTCAATTGAACTCTTGTTACCAGTCGACTTAAAAATTCCACCCAATAAAATTGGTGTGTAATCAATCACTGCATTATATTTTTTGGTGATTTCTTGTACCTTATAAAAAGCCAAATAACTAAATGGACTGCCAAGATCGAAATAAAATTCAACTTTTTGTTGTTGTGTAGTCATGTCTTATCCTTATTAAATATGATTACCACTGTTCAGACCATGGTCGCAAATCCAATTCATGTGTCCAAGCATCTCGTGGTTGATGAGCAATATGCCAATAGTTATCAGCTATATGTTGAGGATTCAAAATACCGTCATGCTGTTTTTTTTCATACAAATGAAGGAAAGTATCTTTAATAAAATCAGTATCAATCGCCCCATCAATAATGATGTGCGCAACATGAATATGATGAGGCCCTAACTCTTTTGCCATACTTTGGGCTAAGGCTCTTAACGCATGTTTAGCGCCAGCAAAAGCGCTGAAATATGATGAACCACGGATGCTTGCTGTTGCACCAGTGAAAATGATAGTGCCGCGCTGCCTTGCGACCATCCGTTAAGCTACTTCACGACCATTTAAAAAAGCACTAAAACAAGCCATTTCCCAGATTTTAAAATATTTACGTGCTGTTTCTTCTAGAATGCTACACGGCACATTTGCTCCAATATTAAAAACCAATACTTCTATCTGACCAATGTCACGTTCAATTGTGTCAATCAGTTGAATCACTTGATCTTCTTTTCTTGCATCTGAAGCAAATCCATAAGCTTTACCACCGTGTGCTTCAATCTCTCGGATAACAAGTGCAAGCTTGTCTGCATTGCGTCGAGTCATACAAGCAGTATATCCACCTCGTGCAAAGCGTTTTGCGATCTCACTGCCTGTGGCATCTCCTGCACCAATGATCAGTGCGACCTTGTTATATGTTGATTTTTCTTCTGAATGATTAATTTCTGACTGCTGATCGTTCATCACCTCTCCATTAAATAACGATCGTTATTATAACGATCACTATGTTATAGTTTTGAGGCACAGTCAATGGTTATTGAATATTCAATATGAGATATAAAGCAGGATACAAAGAAGAAAAACGTCGCGAAATTTTAAAAACCAGTGGTGAACTCGCAAAAAAACAAGGTTTTAACAATACTGGGGTTGATGGTTTTATGCACGCTGCAAATATGACCAGCGGCGCTTTCTATTCTCACTTTTCTTCAAAAAACGACTTATTTAAAGCCTTAATCGAATCTGAAATCGGAGCAAGTATTCAACAGTGGGAAATGAATCCTCATCAAGATCCAGAATCTTGGTTAGATTTTGAAATGAACCGATATCTTTCTCTATTACACGTTCAACACCCAGAAAAAGGCTGTGTTTTACCCTCACTTGCTGCTGAAGTTTCACGCGCTGATGCTGACATTAAACAATGTTTTGAAAAAGAACTTCAGCGTGGTTACAAACTATTTGCGCAGCATGCTCCAGAACCTGATTTCGCTTGGGCCATACTCTGTCAAATGGTGGGCTCCGTACTATTAGCGCGTGGAGTTCAAGATGAACGCTTAAAAAAAGATATTCTCAATTCTAGTCTAGCGATGCTTAAGAAATTATTAAAAAAAGAGATTGCGAAATAAATCGTTTTATATTGTTTTATGGACGAAACCTTAGTTCCAAAAGTTCTATACTATAATCTCCTCATCATTCTTTTAAGAACGTCACATCATGAGAAAGCTTCCTGAAACAGTATATGCAATACAGCATTTAGCCTTTGAAGATCTAGGTTCTTTTGAGGAGACACTATATCAACTGGGTTATCGGGTCAGATATTTTGATGCAGGTGTGGATGATCTTTCAGTAGCCTTAAAGTACGAAGGTCTGACCATTATTTTGGGTGGACCGATTGGTGTTTATGAGACAGAAGATTACCCTTTCCTACAAACAGAAATAGACTTACTTAAAGAAAGATTAAAACTCCAACGCCCTACGCTTGGCATCTGTCTAGGTGCTCAACTCATTTCAAAAGCCTTGGGCGGTGCAGTATATGCTGGCCACACTAAAGAAATTGGCTGGAGTACGGTAGATATTATAAATGAGCAAGACAACGTTCTAAATTCTTTAAATGGTGTGCCAGTTTTGCATTGGCATGGTGATACCTTTGATCTTCCCGCGCAATCGAAACTTCTGGCGAGCACTCAAATTTATAAAAATCAGGCTTTTCAAGTTGGATCTAATATTTTAGCACTCCAGTTCCATCCTGAAGTGACCTCAGATAGTTTAGAGAAATGGTTGATTGGTCATACTTGCGAATTGCGTAAAGCGGGTATAGATATTACTCAATTACGTGCAGATAACCATCGTTATGCTGAAAAACTTGAATCTGTGGCAGGTTCAATCTTAAGCCGTTTTATTGAACAGATTAAATGATTTTGATTTGATTGCCTTCAACCCAACTGTAGATCAGGATATTGGATTGTGCTATACCTAAATTCAATATCCAAAAATTATAATGAAGATATAAATGTCACCACTGTTCAGTTTAGCCATCATTCATTTCTTTGCACTTATTAGTCCTGGACCAGATTTTTTATTTGTCACGCAAAGTGCGGTTCGACAGTCTCGCATACATGCACTTTTTGCAGCATTAGGAATTTCTCTTAGTATTTTAGTTTGGGCAATTTGTGCTATGAGTGGATTACACTATCTATTCCAAAAAATGGCTTGGCTCCAAACAATTATGATGATTTTAGGAGGGGTTTATCTCATTTATTTAGGCATTCAACTCTTTAAATCAGGGCTAACGAAATTAGAACCTGCTTCAGCTTACGTTACAAAAGGCATAGTCAAGAAAAAATACAGTTCTTTACTGATTCAAGGCTTTCTCACCAATATGGCAAATCCTAAAGCATTAGTTTACTTCAGTAGTGTTTTCGCGCTTGCGATGAATAGTGATGCAACTCTGATACAGCAGAGTTCACTGTTAATGTTAATTTTTGTTGAAAGCTTGATTTGGTTTGCGATAGTTGCTTTTATTTTTTCTGCTAAACAAGTAAACACAATATATCAAAAAATCAGCAAGAAGATTGATCTTATAACAGGTAGTATTTTTATCAGTTTTGGATGTTTCTTAATTTTTAATCGTGATTAAAAAAGCACCCGTAGGTGCTTTCTAAAATGTACTGTTTTTGAAGAATATTATTTCTTATCAGTTGCGACTGAAGCTTCAGTCGTAATATTCACCGTGATTTTGTCGCCTACATTAGGCACATATGCTCCAACACCGAATGCAGAACGGTCAAATGAAGTCGTTGCATTGAAACCAATAGACTGCGCTTTCGTCATAGGATGTTCAGCTTGTTTATTCAAAACAGCATCTAGTACGACAGGCTTAGTAACATTTTTAATCGTTAGATCACCTGTGATCTTATACTTGTTCTTACCATTTGGTTGAACTTTAGTACTTTTAAAAGTGATATTCGGATATTTTTCAGCATCAAAGAAATCTGGTTTCAATAAATGTTCATCTAATGCTTTGACATTTGTATTGATACTTGAAAGTGGAATTGTGACATTCACCGCTGAATTAGCAGGCTTTTCATTGTCTACTTTGATCGTTCCTTGGATATCGCTAAAATTACCTGATGGTGTAGAAAAGCCAAAATGATCCCAAGTAAATACTGTCGCTGTATGAGTTGGATCAATTTTATATTCAACTGGTTTAGCAAATGAAACTGTTGCTACAGAAAGCACTACGGCACTTAACGCTATTGTTTTAAAGTTCATCAATTTTTCCTCAAATTTTTTAAAACATTTATGAAATGGATAGTGAATAATGTATAGCATTCTGAAATTCTTGCATCAGTACAGATAGAACAGTTTGTTGCAAGATTAGAACGCACCTTAAGAAGGTGTCACTTTTATCAAATCAATTTGATCAGATTATGACTATCACTTGTGTATAGATCATGTTTTTCATCTTTAAGCTTTCTCCTAATAAGCAGTTAACATCAACACATATCTTAAATATGAGATTAAATTAAACATTTATACAATATACTAATATTTTGTCTCATTTATAATACTAAAATTACCACTTTGAACTGGAGAATAATGATGAGTGAACAACAACAAGCGATTGATAAAGCGCTTAAAACTAAAGCACCTAAAGATGTCGTATTGGCTTTTTTATATAATACTGATAAATCAAGAGTAGCGATTGCTTCAGAAAAGTTAGTGGCTAAAGATGCCATTTATACTTCGCTAAATTTTAATAATCCTGAACTTAAACAAATTGAACCTTGGGCTGGTACTTCTACAGGTCGTGATGTCTACATTTATACTTTTTCTAATGTCGGAACTTATTGGACGATCGATGATTTTCAAATCACAGATATTTTAGCTGAAGATGAAACAGTGGCTGTATTCGGTCAATTTACTTATACATCTGTTTACGCTAAGCGCACTTTTACTTCACCTTTTTCAATTAAAGCAATAGTTAAAGATGGCTTAATCACGTATTTCCAGTTTATGGAAGATACTTATGCTTCAGCAGCATCTTTCAGAGTAAGTGGTGAATGGACAATTCAACAAAATGCTGATCCAAAATTAAATTTTACCGTGTCAGAAACTACGGCTAATTAACTGTAAAATAATAAAAATAGGCTATTAAAAAAGCCTCATAGGAGGCTTTTTTATGACTGTTAAAGCTTTTCAATCAGAATACGATCAATCTGTTTTAATCCTGAAGTTTTTTCACGATTTTTTCGACGTACTTTAATGATTTTCTCTTCTGCCATATCTTGTAGCAATAACTCTACTGCTACCATCGCTTCAAGTGGTAAGTCTTCACCAATCCACTTTTGCTCACCCGCATCCATTAAAGTAATTTCATCACTAATTTGCTCATACAAACTCATTGCGCTACTCACTTCCAATCTGAAATCTAGGGAATGAATGTATCTATATAGATACATAAAAATAAAAAGACGCCCCACAGTTGGGACGCCTTTTAAAACACTTAATTCTAAGAATTAAGCAGTAATTTCTTTCACTGCTGCGACAACTGCTTCAGTCGTAATACCGAAGTGTTGGAACAAATCTTTCGCTGGTGCAGATTCACCATACGTAGTCATACCAATCACACGACCATCAAGACCTACAAATTTCCACCAGTAATCTACATGTGCTGCTTCTACAGCAACACGTGCACGAATGTTAGATGGAAGAACTGCCTCACGATAAGCCGCATCTTGCTTAACAAATTCTTCAGCACATGGCATAGACACAACACGCACACCTTCAAGCTGTGCATAAGCTTCCATTGCCAATGCAACTTCTGAACCTGTTGCAATGATAATCGCTTTCAATTCGCCTTTTTCTTCAGCCAATACATAACCACCTTTCGCAACATCAGCAATTTGTGCTTCTGTGCGTGTTTGGAATGCTAAGTTTTGACGAGAGAAGATCAACGCAGTTGGACCTTCAGAACGTGTTAACGCAGATTTCCAAGAAATTGCTGCTTCAACTGTGTCACATGGGCGCCATGTGTTGAGGTTTGGTGTACCACGTAAAGATGCGATTTGTTCAATTGGTTGGTGTGTTGGACCATCTTCACCCAAACCAATAGAATCGTGTGTGTAAACATGAATCACACGTTGTTTCATCAATGCAGACATACGTACTGCGTTACGTGCATATTCCATAAACATGAGGAATGTTGCTACGTAAGGAATGAACCCACCGTGAAGTGCAACACCGTTTGCGATTGCAGTCATACCGAACTCACGTACGCCATAGTGTACGTAGTTACCTGCAGCATTGTCTTGAACGCCTTGTGCGCCTTTCCAAAGTGTTAAGTTAGAACCTGCTAAGTCAGCAGAACCACCTAAGATTTCAGACAGCATTGGGGCAAATGCTTGGATTGCATTTTGGCTTGCTTTACGTGTTGCGATGGTTTCAGCTTTTGCGTTTACTTCAGCAATATACGCATCGGCTTTTGCAACGAAGTCAGCAGGTAATTCACCGCTTAAACGACGTTTAAGATCAGCCGCTTCAGTTGGATATTTTGCTTCATATTGTGCAAATACTTCGTTCCAAGCTGCTTCTGCTTGTTGACCTTTTTCTTTAGCGTCCCATGCAGCATAAACGTCAGCAGGAATTTCGAATGGACCTTCAGTCCAACCCAACGCTTCACGTGTTAATGCGATTTCGTCGTTACCCAGTGGTGCACCATGGCAATCTTCTTTACCTTGTTTGTTTGGTGAACCTAAACCAATAATCGTTTTACAGATAATGATTGTTGGTTTCTTCGTTTCAGCTTTAGCTTCTAAAGTTGCCGCACGTAATGCATCTGCATCGTGACCATCAACTTTCAATACTTGCCAGCCATAAGCTAAGAAGCGTTGTTCTGTGTCATCAGAGAACCAACCTTCTACTTCACCATCAATTGAAATACCATTGTCGTCATAGTAAGCAATTAATTTACCTAGACCCAAAGTACCTGCCAATGAACATGCTTCATGAGAAACACCTTCCATTAAACAGCCGTCACCTAAGAAACAGTAAGTGAAATGATCAACGACTTTAATGTCTTCTTTGTTGAATTGCGCTGCTAAGGTTTTTTCAGCCAAAGCAAAACCGACAGCATTCGCGATACCCTGCCCTAATGGACCAGTAGTTGTTTCGATACCAGGTGCATAACCTAATTCTGGGTGACCCGGTGTTTTAGAATGCAATTGACGGAATGCTTTTAAATCTTCAATTGAAAGATCATAGCCAGTCAAATGTAATAATGCATATTGAAGCATTGAGCCATGACCATTTGATAATACAAAACGGTCGCGGTTAGCCCACTGAGGGTTTGTCGGATTGTGATTTAAGAATTCACGCCATACAACATCAGCAATATCAGCCATCCCCATTGGTGCACCTGGATGTCCAGAATTTGCTTTTTGCACAGCATCCATTGCAAGTACACGAATTGCGTTAGCAATGCGACGTTCATTCAGCGGGGTTGTCATAGATCAGTGTCCGATAAATTAAAGATGGGAAATGAATAAAATTCAAAAACTGGGTGTATTGTCTTAAAAAAATCAAACAGCGTAAAGCCCAGAAACGTATATTTCAGCCCTAAAGCGAAAAAATTCATACAATGCGAGTCGGTTTTACCAATATTCAATTCAATCCAATATTTTTTAGTCGCTTGGCCTTTTTTTAAAGTACTGATGTTGAATCATATATTCATATTCTTTCGTACCCACTTAAGCTGTTTTTTATTTCAGCTCAGTCTTAAAAAGAATAAGTCTTATACAAAAGTTTTCACTTATCAATTTAACAGATGATGATATCAATTAAAAAAACACAAAAATGACATAAATTCATGCTTTTTAGTCAGGTTAAGCTAGTCCTTAACGTTAAGTCGATGTACCATATTGCGTCTTTAGAAATAACTGTGATAGGACTTATGCGCGAGTACGCTGTATTTACTTCAGAATCTGTAAGCGAAGGCCATCCAGATAAAATGGCTGACCAAATCAGTGATGCTATTTTGGATGCAATCTTAAAAGAAGACCCATATGCACGGGTTGCTTGTGAAACGCTTGTAAAAACAGGTGCTGTTGTTCTTGCAGGTGAAATCACAACAACTGCAAATGTAGACTTTGAAGCAATTGTACGCCAAACCGTAAATGGCATTGGATACCATCATTCTGATTTAGGTTTCGATGGTTCAACTTGTGCTGTTATCAACATGATTGGCAAACAATCTCCTGAAATTGCTCAAGGTGTAGATCGTCAAAAACCTGAAGATCAAGGTGCTGGCGATCAGGGCTTAATGTTTGGCTACGCAAGTCGCGAAACAGATGTTTTAATGCCTGCTCCTATTTCGTATGCGCACCGTCTTATGGAAAAACAAGCAGAACTTCGTCGTAACGGAAGTCTGCCATGGTTACGTCCAGATGCGAAAAGCCAAGTGACTTTTGCATATGAAAATGGCGTACCTGTTCGTTTAGATGCGGTCGTATTATCGACTCAACACGATCCTGAGATTTCACAGACTGATTTAAAAGAAGCTGTCATTGAAGAAATCGTGAAAAAAGTGATTCCAGCAGATATGTTCCATGCGGATACCAAATTCCACATCAACCCTACGGGTATGTTTGTGATTGGTGGTCCAGTCGGTGACTGTGGTTTAACAGGTCGTAAAATCATTGTAGATACATATGGTGGTATGGCTCGTCACGGTGGCGGTGCTTTCTCTGGTAAAGATCCATCTAAAGTAGACCGCTCTGCTGCTTATGCTGGTCGATATGTTGCAAAAAATATTGTTGCCGCTGGTTTAGCCGATAAATGTGAAATTCAAGTGTCTTATGCGATTGGTGTTGCTGAACCAACATCTATCTCAATCAATACATTCAATACTGCTAAGGTTTCTGAAGAATTGATTATTGCATTGGTACGTGAGCATTTCGATTTACGTCCATATGGAATTACACGTATGTTGAATCTCATTCAACCGATGTATAAGCAAACTGCTGCATATGGTCACTTTGGTCGTGAAGGTTCTGATACTGCATTCACTTGGGAAAAGACAGACAAGGTTGAAGCGCTTAAAGCATCAGCTGGTTTGTAATTTCCAAATAAAAAAGCCCACATCAATGTGGGCTTTTTTATAGATTCAATTTGCTTTATCACTTTGATGAAGCGTGTCCAAAAACGACTGCTTCACAGGGACATTTTGGTTATCTTGTAAATATAAATGGGCCACTTTAAACACAATGGCTGCGGCTAAACACGCAATGATACAAAATATCCAAAAACCATAAGGTGTTCTGATATTTTGTGATCCGCATTCAGAACACACTTTGTCTGTCGAAGCAACCACCTTGTCGCAACACGCACAATGATACTGATACAGCATACTCATCCTCCCGATTTGACTGTCTTTTTATTTTTATCTACATCACCTTAGAGGCTAATATTTATACTATATAAGCCTTCACCAATAATCAACCTCATGATGTAGCTATAAAACAGCAACCATCTATGTCTTCATTCAATATCTTGTATTATCAGATATCTATATGAATTTTTTTTGACAACCTGCTCTATCATTCTTTTTTCTTCTAGAGATTATCCATATTTTATTCACGCACTCGCCCATCATATCCGCATGGAAATCATAAATTGAAGTAAAATAAACGTAGTGAAAAAATGATGATATGACTATGGTTCAATTAATTAAGAAAGGCGGCTTGAGAGAAAGAGCAAACAGAAGTCGCTCTTATCAAGGTTCTGAAAATACTGAAGCAACTTTGCGACCAAGACGTTATCAGCAAGACACGCTCGTTCTGACTCAAACAGAAGAGTTAGATCAGGATTCAGTTAAGCAAAATAAGCGCATCTATCCACAACCAGACTGCAAAGATCAAAAATAGACCACCCGATGCCATATCTATGTAATGCCCTGAACGCTGGTAGAGCTGTTTAATTTTAGGTCGTGCTAAAACGACCATCAAAAACGTAAAGGTTAAAAACGTTTGAATCGGAATAATGACTGCCAGTTGTATTTTCAACATCTCTGGTGCTGAAGCAGTTAAGGCAAGTGAAAATACACTACTAAAATAAATCAGTGTTTTAGGATTGGATAGGTTTGTAAACAACCCCATCAGAAAGTATTTTTCAGCTTTTAAAGGTAACTGATTTTCATCAATTGCATCAAGTTTGAAAGACTTATAGGTTTGCCAACCACCCTTTAGCATCGCCCAGCCCATTTTTGCCAAAAATAAACCACCGACTAACATTAAGACTTGTTGAATCCATGGGAATTGGGCAATCAAAAGTGCAAAACCTGATAAAGTTAAAATCACCCAAAATAAAATTCCAATAGAAATACCTAAAATAACTTTCAACGTGTTTGCGATTGTGGTTGACGCTGCGCATTTGGCAATCAACAAAATATCAGGTCCAGGACTCAATTGAGCAACAAGATGTAGGACACAGATGGTAAGTAATAGAGACATAAATCAAAAATGAATAAAAATTGTTTGAATTATACTGTTTTTTAGGAAAATCGAGATACAAAAATAAAAAAACCAGACATTACATCTGGTTTTGAACATGCGCAATTTACTTTTGATTAACGTCTTTCATTTCAATTTTCTTTGCTTCAGGTGTAATTTCTCTTGCTTCACCATCAATGATAGTAGAGTCATTTGAACCACGACCGTGCTGCTGGCTTTGCATTTCTTGCATTTGGCGCATTAAATCTGCAAATGGATTCTGACCATTTGCTTGACCACCCATGCCGCCCATATCTCCCATCATACCACCCATCATTTTTTCCATCATGGCTTGCTGACGCTTCATCATGGTTTTCATCATCACCGCTTTAAATGCTGTTTGAACAGGTGGAATTAGAATAAGTAAGGCGAATAGATCAGAAATTAACCCCGGAATCAAAAGGAAAATACCCGCAATAATTTTAGGTAAGTTATTGGTCAAATTCGGATCAGCACTCATATGACCTTGTTGCATTTGCTGCATCTGTGGCATTAAACCTGATGCATGAGAACGAACCATATTTAAACCAATAAAGAATGCAGCAATAAACCAGAAGAATACATACCACATACTTCCGACTAGATCACCCACACCGACCCATACGAAGATTTCAAGGACTATACCGATTAAAACAATAAGAGCTAATTTCATGAAATGTAATCTAATCTCAAAAATTTAAATATAGGGTCGTAATCATCTGCTCAATCTGTATCAAGCTTTTTTCATACGCTTATGTAACAATATGGGCATTATTTTATTTTTAAAGTCATGGAATGTCATTAATTATCGGAATTGATCCTGGTTCACGTCTAACAGGTTACGGTATTATTCAAAAAGAGGGGCAAAAACTCACTTTTGTTGATGCTGGAACAATTCGCACTGAAACACCTGATATGCCTGAGCGTCTAAAACGAATTTTTTCAGGCATTGAAAGAATCGTTAAATTTCATGGTCCTACCGAAGCTGCTGTGGAACAGGTATTTATGGCGGTCAATCCTGACTCTGCCTTAAAACTTGGTCAAGCACGCGGTGCAGCTATAGCGGCATTGGTCAATTTAGATCTACAAGTGGCTGAATATACTGCGCGTCAAATTAAACAATCTGTTGTTGGCTATGGCGCTGCTGATAAAGAACAGGTTCAAATGATGGTTATGCGCATACTTAATTTAAGTATTAAACCACAAGCCGATGCTGCAGATGCACTTGCCGCAGCAATTTGCCATGCACATGCCTCTGGCAGTATGAGTAAATTGGCTGTCTTAAATGCTTTAGGTGGAATGGCACGTGGACGAAGCCGCAGCAGTAGTCGTCGACGTTAAAAGTCTCTCGACACTCAATGCACTTATTGGCGAATTTGAAAGTTATCGAAATCACGCTCTTTGATGTCAATTAAGTCTTCATAGAAGATTTGCTTAACTTTACTATTATGAGGCCCTGCCATGGCCAGTTTGATCATGTCATTGACATCTTTATATGTGCCAACAATGATAGCTTCCAAATCCCCATTATCCATATTTTTAACGTAACCAGTTAAATGCAACTTTAAGGCTTGTTCCATAAACCAGCGACGAAATCCGACCCCTTGAACAAGACCTTGTATCGTTAATTTTAAATATCGCATATCTATCCCTGAATTTTATTTTAGATTTACTATTTGATAAATCGCTTGAGCCATATTCTGAGCTAACAAACCACGTTCACCCTGTTGAGCCAATACATCACCTGCCATGGCATGTAAGTTAACAATTTCATGAAGTTGAATGGAATTAGACAATTGTCCTTTAAGACTCGCAATCATTCCTGCAAGGATATCCCCCATTCCACCTGTACCCATTCCTGGATTACCTTGGGTGCAAATCCAAATGGTTTGCTGCGCGTCAATCGTTAAACTTCCTGCACCTTTTAATACCCATTCACCAGCATACAGTGTTTGTAATCGTTTAATTGCTTTGATGCGGTCATGCTCAACTTCCGCCACGCTAGAGTGTAAAAGTTTTGCAGCCTCACCAGGATGTGGCGTTGCGTAAGTTCTCTCATTGAGTCGAATGGGCTTTTCAGATAAGAACCACAATGCATCAGCATCGAGTACAGTCGGTTTGTTCGTAGAGGACAGAATACTCATCCATTGATCATATTGCTCAGCTGCCCAATCATCGCGTCCCAACCCCATTCCAAAACAAATCGAATCGACTTGCTGTAGCAAATTTTTTCGTTGTAATGGATCGAAACGATTAATATCCTGCACCATTACATTGGGAGATCGTGACAAAATTGCTGAATGATGTTTAGCATCACACACGATCGTGACTTTACCCGCCCCAGCGGCAAATGCAGCTTCAGCCGCCATAATCACCGCACCTCCCATTTGTGCATGACCGCCAATCACGAGCACATGCCCATACGTTCCTTTATGTCCTGTAGAGTGTCGTCGCGGCAAAATTGTTTTGACTGGGCTTAATCGGGCCACAGGTTTTAAATCTGAGTCACATGGTAAAATGGGAATGAGTTTTAGATGTCCTATAAAATCCTGTGCACGCCCTACAAATTGCCCTACCTTATATGCGAGTGCGGTAAGCGTATGCTGAGCATGAATAGCCATTGGTAATGGTTGACCTGTATTTGCATCTAAACCGCTCGGCATATCAATCGCAATTTTGACGCCGTCTTGCTCATTAATATGATGGATAATTCTCTGCCAGTCTTCACTTAAAGTACGATTAATTCCAATTCCAAACAATGCATCAATATAGACATCATAACCCTTACAATGGTTCAGATCGGTGAACTGCTTAAGTGGTATGGATTGACTCATTTTATAAGCACTCTGTAAGGAGTCAGCCGAGTGATGATCGACTTGTGAAAAAGAAAAAATATCGATTTCTAGATTTTGGTTGAATGAACAATGTCGTGATAAAGAGTGCTGTGCTAAATAGTACGTAACAAGATAACCATCCCCTGCATTATTTCCTTTGCCGCAGCAGACTGCGATACGGATTTTCTTTTTTTCAATACCTTGAAGAATTGTGATGATTTCTTGTGCCATCATCCAAGCAACTTGCTGCATAAGACCAAAAGCACTATTTTGATCGTCAAACCAGCGCTGTTCCCAAGCTTGTATCTCACTGCTGTGATAAACTTGTTGATGCATTATCGTTCCTTTTTTATTTATGACTCAATCTCTCTCATCTATACCAGCTCGTATTCCAACACAGCAATTTGATCCTCATGCGCTTAAAGCTTGGATTAAATCTCAAGCATTGGAACTGGGCTTCGCTGATTGTGTCATTGCCCGACCTGATGCTCAAGATGAATTACCTCGATTAAAAGCATATTTAGAACAAGGATTTCATGGTGACATGAAGTTCCTCGAAGAAAATTTGGAAAAACGTGCTAATCCAACACTGTTGGTTCCCCATACAAAAAGTATTATCTGCGTCAGAATGAATTATTTGGTTGAACGACCTCAACCTCGAACAGTACCTGATTTCCCTAATTCTGCCGTTATTGCGCGATATGCACGCGGACGGGATTACCATAAAACCATGCGCGGTAAATTAAAAACACTTTCAAACCTTATTCGTGAAAAAGTCGGCCCATTTGAATCAAGACCTTTCGCCGATTCAGCCCCTATTTTTGAAAAATCACTCGCTGAATCTGCAGGTATGGGTTGGACAGGTAAACATACCCTGCTCATCCACAAAAAATCGGGTTCCTTTTTTGTACTCGGTGAACTGTTTAGTTCTCTTGAATTACCCTTTGACGAGCCTGCCAGTGCACATTGCGGCTCATGTACAGCATGTATTGATATTTGTCCAACGCAGGCGATTGTAGCGCCATATCAATTAGATGCCCGTAAATGTATTGCCTATCTGACCATTGAATACCAAGGGGTGATTCCTGAAGAACTACGCCGTGGCATAGGTAATCGCGTATTTGGATGTGATGATTGCCAGCTGATTTGTCCTTGGAATAGTTTCGCACAAACTACAACGGTTGCTGATTTCCATCCCCGTCATGGGCTGGATCGTCTTTCTTTAATTGAATTATGGCAATGGGACGAAGCAACATTCTTAGCCAACACAGAAGGCAGTCCACTGCGTAGAACAGGCTATGAAAGCTTTATGCGGAATATTGCGATTGGAATCGGGAATGCACCGTATCATCCAAACAATATTGAGCAATTGATACTAAAAAGAAATCAGTCTAGTGAGATTGTGCAAATCCATATTGACTGGGCAGTACAAGAACAACAATCAAAAAGAAATAATTAATTGTACTTTTCCAAGATGACTTGACAGCGCAAAAACACCGTTTTGAGCATGATCTGAAATTTTAAGTACACGTTAGCAACAAGTTCTCAGCATCAAGTTCCCAAAAAATAATTTTGCGGCGAAAAATGCATAAAAATAGTTAAGTTTGTAACTAAATCAACAATGATTAATTTCTATTGAGTTGGCGATTTTGATAATTTTTTTGAGTCATTATTGTCATATTTTACGATTTTGCATTGTTAAAATTACAGTATGATCAAATAAGTAGCTTTTTAATTGATGGATAAATTATGCAAGTACGCAATGATTGGACGCGTGAAGAAATACAAAAACTCTATGAACAACCCTTCATGGACTTAGTTTTCGAAGCACAACGCGTGCATCGTCAATACTTTGATGCAAATACCATTCAGGTCAGCACATTACTATCGATCAAAACGGGTAAATGTCCAGAAGATTGTAAATACTGTTCTCAATCTGCACGTTATGATTCCAAACTTGAAGCTGAAAAAAGAATTGCTGTTGAAAAAGTAATTCATGAAGCCAAAGAAGCTCTCGCTTCTGGATCATCTCGTTTTTGTATGGGTGCTGCATGGCGAAATCCTCATGAACGCGATATGCCCTATGTACTTGAAATGGTACGTGAGGTAAAAGCCCTAGGACTTGAAACCTGTATGACCTTAGGGATGCTTAATCAATCACAAGCGGAACGTTTAAAAGAAGCGGGGTTAGATTATTACAACCACAATTTAGATACCTCTCGTGAGTACTATCCAAATGTGATTACCACACGCACTTATGATGATCGTTTAAATACTTTAGACTTTGTGCGCCAAGCAGGCATGAAAGTGTGTAGCGGTGGAATTGTTGGCTTAGGTGAAGATACTCAAGATCGTATTGGTCTATTACATGAACTTGCGACCTTAGCTATTCATCCAGAATCGGTACCAATCAACATGCTTGTGCCGATCGAAGGCACACCCTTAGCAGATGTTGAAAAACTCGATGTGACTGAATGGATTCGCACCATTGCCGTAGCGCGCATTATCATGCCAAAAAGTTATATAAGACTTTCAGCGGGTCGTGAATCTCTTTCTGATTCTGATCAAGCTTTAGCGTTTATGGCAGGTGCTAACTCTTTGTTCTCAGGTGAAAAGCTTTTAACGACACCTAATGCTGGTGAAGGCAAAGATAAGCAGTTATTCGATAAGTTAGGTCTAAAAGCCGAAAAAGCGAAGCCGACTGTATCAGAGCTGACTATAGATGCAATGGCAAGTTAATTTATAAGATTCGCTCAATCAAAAACCGAAGCTTTGCTTCGGTTTTTTATGATGTGATCAATATGCCATAACAGGCATTAAGATACTGTCCTGGCTTAATTTCATCTGTTCCATTGGCATGGTGTACCGTTATTTTTTGACTAAATGCATCAAACTCAAAGCGATCATAACTATCTTGGTGGTGCATCAACCAATAAATCGTATCTATGACATGATCATCACAAATATAAGTATTCGATTTAAAATCTTTACTCATTTAATTTAAATCCTTTTTTCAATCACAACATTATTATATCTCAATTCATTTTATTGAATATAATTTTCTTTATTTAAGATAATTTCTAATTTTTTATTAATCCAATATATTATATTTACATATCACAATAAATCGATTTTCACCCATTTTATAAGCGCTATTATTTTATTTTAATTTATAATAAAGACTGAGTATTATGAATATCGTTAATTTAAAAACTCAAACTGCATTACAACACCGTCCCAGCGCACTGACCACACAAATTAATGCTGTATGGGGACAAGGACCATCTTCACGTTATGAAAGCCTCGCCTCGTTATTTAGACCAACATTTGAAAAAATCAAAGCTTCGCGATCAGAACGCGAAGAAAAGCGAATTTTAGCTTTTGAACAGATTCAATGGTTAAAAGACATCGGTTTTACGAGACTTCGCTTACCCACTTCGCAAGGTGGATTTGATGCAACTATTCCAGAATTATTTAATCTATTAATCGAACTTGCCGAAGCTGATGCAAATTTACCGCAGGCACTTCGCGTACATTTTGGCTTTGTGGAAGATTTACTGCTCAGCCGCGACCCACAGTTTAAATCTATATGGCTTCCTAGAGTGGCTCAAGGTCAAATTATTGGAAGCGCATGGTCTGAAGGTGGAAATGAGTCCATTCATGAATTTAAAACGAGACTTTCCAAAGATGCTGAGGGACGCACGATATTGAATGGACAAAAATTTTATACCACAGGAAGCTTGTATGCAGACTGGATTGATGTGGGTATTACTGATTTGTATGGAGAATCAGCCAGTATTCTAATCCCTCGACATGCTGAAGGTGTTGAGATTGTGGATGACTGGAATGGTTTTGGTCAAATTCTTACAGCAAGTGGTACTACTAAGTTCACTGATGTTGTTGTGAATCAACAAGATGTCATCGGAGACCAACAGCGCTTTAAATATTCAGCAGCATTCTATCAACTGATTCAATTGGCAATTATTTCAGGGCTTACAAGAGCAGCAAGCTATGAAGTATCAGCTGAGGTTTATAAACGTGAAAGAAATTATACGCATGCCAATGCTTCCTTCGTCCGTAATGATGCTCAAATCCTACAAGTGGTGGGTCAAATTCGTGGTGTCGCGTACACCACTGCAGCAATTATTGAAAAAAATGCACAGGCTATACAACGTGCTTTTGAAGCTGGGTTGAATGATAATGAACAACTCGAAGCAGATCAAAATGCCATAGCAGAATTAGAGGTTGCTCAATCTCAAACCATTATCACCACACTTGCATTAAATGCTTCGACCATTATTTTTGATGCTCTAGGAGCATCAGCCACTGATAAAAACTTAGCTTTAGATCGTTTCTGGCGAAATATTCGTACGCTCGCATCACACAACCCAAGAATTTATAAAGATCGAATTGTCGGAGACTTTAGCGTAAATGGTGCATTACCCCCTTATCAATGGCGTATCGGTAAAGTTGATGAATCAGGGCTTCTGCAAACAGATAAGGCTTCTTGAGCTCGCTTTAAATCGTTAAGACACTATTTTTTAGTGTCTTTTTTTAGTGTTTTTTAAAGTGATCTATCTAAATCGCTTAGGCTATTAGAGCTCTTATTTACGAAGCTAGAAAAAAGGTCCTTAACAGGACCTTCTTAGCAGCATCATAGAAATTACATCAATTAAGCCACTTGAGCTTTCAAGTGTTTCGCCAAAGGACTATTACCAATTTGCCATACAAATGGCAATTCAGTTTGATTCACGACAAAAGCCCCCACCACTTTCTCCTTATAAATAATCGGATTATGTGAGGATACGACACGTGCATTACGCCAGAAACGATCTAACTGCTTCGATGAAGCGCTGGCTGAAGCGCCCAAACTATTGAATAGTTTAGTTGTTAAATCAAGTACAAGATCTGAAATGACGACCTGCCCTTGAGCAGATTCTAGTTCTGCAATTTGGTTAATCTCATGATCTTTTTCAGATGAAGCATTAAAGTGACTTAAATATGCATCATCCAGTGCTGCAGCTGTTTTTAAAGTAATGGCTTGACTGGCAAATGCTTGGGCAGATGCCTTACCAATCACTTGTAGAATCTGAGCATCATCACGGACCAGATCAGCATTCCCGTGGCTAAAGATTCGAGTACGCTTACGCACTTCCTCACTAAAGGTTTCCACCGCAGAAAATGCGATGCCGGTCAGTGTTGCTAGATGTACAACTTGATAAAAAGCTGTTTGATATTTAAAACGCTGATCAAACGGGTAAATATGATCTCGTTCAATCGACACTTGGTTGATTTTTAGAGTCCCACTTCCCGTTGTTTTTTGACCAAATCCATCCCAATCATCATGTACTTTAATTCCATTAGCTTTAGTTGAGACCGCTGCAATCACATGCTGATCAGTGGTTTCATCATAGGCAAAAAGATCAATCCAATCGGCAAAAATAGTACCTGTAGAATAGAACTTTTCTCCTGAAACTTCATATTCGCCTTGTTGATTTTGTCTCACTCGGGTAATGACGTCGCCTATCTCAACATTACCGACCTCTGTCCAAGCGTTTCCTGCGATTTCACCATTTACAAATCGCTTAAACCAAAACGCTTGTGATTGATCTTTATGCGCCACTAAACGGTCTTCGACAAATGCAAAATGTCCACGTAAAGCTTGCACAATATTTGAATCCGCTGTCGCCAACTCGATTAAGATTTGGAAAAGTTGCTGTTGGGTAAAACCTGCACCGCCATATTTTTTTGGCACACGTAATGCACCAAAACATGCATCGTTTAACCATTTAATTTGTTCATGAGGCAAATCACGATCGGTTTCTCGTTGAACGGCCCCTTCTGCAATCCGCTTAAAAATCGGTCGAAACTTTGCTGCAACCTCTTCATAGTTGGCACCAAGTGAAAGTTCTTCATTCTGATTTAATATAGTCATAATAAATTTCTCCTTAGCTCCATGGATGACGTGGTGGTGGGACATCATTTAGAAAATAATTTCCTACAATGTTGTATTTCCAACGCACGGGATCATGCAAAGTGTGTGTTCTGGCATTGCGCCAATAACGATCTAAATTTAATTCTGATAAGGTCGAACGCGTGCCAGAAAGCTCAAATAATTTATTCGCTGCTAAAATCGCAATGTCAGTCGTTAAGACTTTTGCTTCAGCCACGAGCAATGTTGCTTCATTAATATGATCTTCGGTCGGTTCAGCAAGTGCTAAATCAATCGCTAATCCTGCCAAATCCAGAACGGCTTCAGCAGCACGCAGCTTAATTTTCAATTCACCAATATTGGCAATGGTATATGGATCTGAACTTGCTTTATCTAAACCTGAATCAATCCATGGACGTGCAAAGTTACGAACGTAATGAATCGTTTCTTGAATCGCACCACGTGCAATCCCAGCATCTACAGCAGCTTGAATAAATTGAGAAATTGCTCCAGCTGCTGTCGGTCTTACAAAAGCTTGATAAATTGGAACGATATATTTTGCACCTACTTTAACGTTGTTTAATTCGACTGATCCACTGACCGTTGTACGCTGACCAAACCCACTCCAATCATTGGTAATTTTTACACCTTCTGTCCCTTGTGGCACGATTGCAGCAAATGGTTTTCCTTCAGCATCAATCGCAACAACTGGAATGCGGTGTGCCAGTAAAGCTCCAGTCGCAAAGAATTTTTGTCCATTCACAATCCCATTGCCAGAAGCATCAAATTCTATTTTTGTGGTGAGATCGGCAACCGTCTTAGACCCTTTTTCTGAGAAAGCATTCCCCAAACGCTCTCCACCCAGTACTGCTTTAAAAAAGAATTGTTTTTGTTCTTCGGTGGCATCTAAACGGATATGCTCTAGAAACACCCAATGATTTTGTGCGATTTGACCTAGTGATGGATCAGCGCTAGAAATGGTTTTAACAACTTCAGCGAGAGTCTTGTAGCTCGCTCCTGCACCGCCATATTGCTTTGGAATGTTAATTGCCCAAAGCCCTGATTGAGAGTACTTGTTAATTTCACTCAAAGGTAAACGGCGTTCATGATCACGAATGGAGGCTTCCTTTGCAAAATCTTCAGCGAGCTGTTGTGCGATTTGAATCGCTTCTTGATCTGTCTTAATCACATGCGCTGGCTGATGAATTTGGTAGAATTCTTTTGAAATTTCAGCTTCATGCAATTTTATATCTATTTGTGCGGTCATTTTATTCTCTTCAAAAAAATTGAATAAAATTAAATTAGCACTAATTATTTTAATTTTTTATACGATTATTTTATTTACTAATCTGATTTCAAACATAATCAAATCATTTATTTTTTTATTATGTATATTGCAGTTTTTCTCATTAAATAATAAGTATGATATTTCATATAATCAAAATATAAACATTTAATTATTTTATATTTTCATTATGACTAAACATATACGATTTAATGCTTTTGAAATGAATTGCATTGCACATCAGTCCCCAGGCTTATGGCGTCATCCGCTCGATCGCTCTACAGAATATAAAGATTTGGAATATTGGACTGATTTAGCAAAAATATTAGAAAAAGGTATTTTTGACGGTATTTTTCTTGCAGATGTTTTGGGTATTTATGATGTGTATCATCAATCGGCTCAACATGCTTTAAATGGTGCTGTTCAAGTTCCTGTGAATGATCCAATTCAGATTGTTCCAGCAATGGCAGCAGTCACCCAACATTTAGGCTTTGGTGTAACCACCTCTATTTCATTCGAACATCCTTATCCCTTCGCACGACGTATGAGCACATTGGATCATCTCACCAAAGGTCGCGCGGGTTGGAATATTGTGACTTCATATTTAGAAAGCGGATCTAAAAACTTAGGTTTAAAAACCCAAGTGAGTCACGACAATCGTTATGATATTGCAGACGAGTATCTGGAAGTTTTATATAAACTTTGGGAAGGTTCTTGGGAAAATGATGCGGTACGACGCGACAAAGCCGCTGGTATTTTTGCGGATCACACCAAAGTTCATCCAATCCAACATGAAGGTAAATATTTTAGCGTGCCAGGTATTCATATCTGTGAACCTTCTCCGCAACGCACACCTGTATTATACCAAGCTGGTGCATCAAAGCGTGGACAGAAATTTGCAAGTCAAAATGCAGAGTGCGTATTTATATCTGCACCAACGAAAGTTGCTGTAAAAAAGTTAGCACAAGGAATTCGTCAGAATCTTATTGAGGAAGGTAAAGATCCAAACGCAGTTTTAATTTATACAATGCTTGCGATTGTGGTCGATGAAACTGATGAAAAAGCACAGGCTAAATTTGCAGAGTATCAATCTTACGGAAGTTATGATGGTGGATTAACACTCGCTTCAGGGTGGTCTGGTGTAGATTTTTCACAATTCAAAGCTACAGACCAGGTTGAATATATTCATACCAATGCCATTCAGTCTATGTTGCAATCTTACGTAGAAGCAGATCCAGATAAAGTTTGGACCATTGAAGAAATTGCAAAATGGACCAGTGTAGGTGGAAACGGCCCCGTGATTGTCGGCTCACCAAGCACAGTAGCCGATCGTCTTCAAGAATGGGTGGATGAAACTGGCATTGATGGATTCAATTTGGCTTATATTTTGGCACATCAATCTTTTGAAGACGTGGTCGAATACGTCGTTCCTGAGTTACAACGTCGCGGTGTTTACCCTACAGAATATACCAAGGGGACACTGAGAGAAAAGTTGTTTGGTCATGGACCATTACTTCCAGATGATCATCGTGGTGCTCAATACCGTAAGTCATCAACAAATGGGCTGCACACTTCAACCCAAACCGCAACACTTGAATCTGTGTAGATCAATTTAAATTCTCTATATGTAAAAAAGCGCTTTTCGGGGCTTTTTTTAATGCTGATGTTCTAGTTCATGGTGATATGCATCATCTTCTATCTGCAAGGTCATTTCAGTAATATGGTGATCATGACTTAACATTTCAAAAGCTTGTTCATGTAAACGTTTAGGATCGACATTCGGTGCAACCAAATGAACTGTGAGCATGACTTTTTTGGATGTGATCGCCCAAACTTTGAGTTGGTGAATGTCCTTAACTCCTTCAAGCGATAATAAATCTGTACGGAGCTTTTCAATATCAATCTCATCAGGCACACCTTCAAGTAGGATATTTACACTTTGCTTGGCGAGAATCCAAGCACGTGGTAAGACCCAAAATCCGATCAGGACTGCGATAATCGTGTCAATAAGTACCCAGCCTGTAAAATAAATAATCACAGCACCGATGATCACACCTACAGAACCAAGTGCATCACTTAATACTTCTAGATATGCCCCTTTGACATTGAGGCTATCTTTACTACTCGAAAAAAGAATCTTCATCGAAATTAAATTAATGATTAAGCCAATGACGGCGACTATCATCATTCCAACACTCTGAATTTCAGGAGGATTACTTAATCGATGAATCGCTTCTATCAAAATATAAATTGCAACGATAAATAACATCACCGCATTAAATAGAGCTGCCAAAATTTCAAATCGCTGGTAACCAAAAGTTCGCTTATTGTCTGCAGGCTTTTGACCAATCTTAATTGCAACCAACGCGATGGCTAGAGCAGCAGCATCAGTAAACATATGTGCAGCATCTGACAGCAAAGCTAAACTTTGAGTAATAAATGCAGCAACAACTTCAATAATTAAAAATGTCGTGGTTAAGGCTAAAGCAAAAGTTAGTTTCTTTGCGTTGTCTTTACTGACTTCCACATGACTGTGATCATGATTATGCGAACTACCCATTTTATACTCCTCATCAGAAGCCTCACTTAAAATAAAGTGAGGCTTCTGATTCATATACATAATGTTATTGTTTAATTTATTGTTCTGCTTTTGCTTGATTCATCCACCTATACAATACAGGTAAAAGTAGTAGCGTCAGTATGGTGGATGAAATAATTCCACCGATAACCACTGTCGCAAGCGGTCGCTGTACTTCAGCACCCGTACCCGTAGCAAGCGCCATTGGAACAAATCCTAAAGACGCCACAAAAGCAGTCATCAGCACAGGACGTAATCGCAACATTGCACCTTGCCAAATGGCATCTTTTAAACTGTATTCACTTCTTAGCTCCTTAATAAAGGTCAACATAACCAGTCCATTCAGAACAGCGACACCTGATAAAGCGATAAAACCAATACCCGCAGACATTGAGATGGGAATATCACGTAACCATAAAAATAAGACTCCCCCCGTGAGAGCAAAGGGTACGCCCGTGAAGACCAATAAACTTTCTCTTATATTTTTGAATACAGCCATCAGCAGGATAAAAATCGTAATCAAAGCCAATGGAATCACGATAGTCATTCTAGCTTTGGCAGATGCCAAATTCTCAAACTGTCCACCATACTCAATCCAATAGCCACTCGGTAATGCATATGTCGTGAGGCTAGATTGCAACTCTTGGACAAATGAACCCAGATCTCGCCCTTCAACATTTGCCGTCACAATAATCCTACGCTTGCCATTTTCACGACTCACCTGATTCATACCATCAATATTTGAAACTGTAGCCACATCTGCCAGTCTTACTGTCCCACCATTGGGGAGTTGTATGGGTAATTGTGCAATCCCCATGACTGTCCGATCTTGATCAGTAAGTCGAATAACAAAATCAAAACGGCGGTCGCCTTGTAGAATTTCACCGACTTGTTGACCACCGATACTTGAAGCGACTAAATTTTGTATCTCACGAACCGAAAGACCATATTGCGCTGCTAAAGAACGATTTACGTCTATATTTAATAAGGGTAAACCTGAAGTCTGTTCTACTTTGACTGCGGTACTGCCACTGATTTTTTGCACAATCTTGGCAATTTTGGCAGCTTCATCGTTTAACACCTGCATATCATCGCCAAAAATTTTTATACCTATGTCACTGCGGACTCCAGAAATGAGCTCATTAAAACGCAATTCAATGGGTTGAGAAAATTCACTATTGTTGCCAGGCAAAGTCTCCAAAAAAGTTTCAATACGTGACCTTAAATCATCTAAGCTTTCTTTGGGATTCGGCCACTCTTGACGAGGTTTCAACATAATGAATCCATCTGAGATATTGGGTGGCATCACATCTGTCGCCACTTCAGCAGTACCCGTTCGTGCGAAAACATTTTTAATTTCTGGAAAATTTTGAAGCAAAAGTTTCTCAGTCATTTCCTGCATTCTTAATGATTCTTCTAAGCTGGTACTGGGTGAACGCATTTGTTGAATAGCAAAATCACCTTCGCTTAATTGCGGTGCGAATTCACTTCCTAGACGTGTCGCCAACAACCCTGTTAAAACCAAAATACTAACTGCGAGCGTTAACATGACCGTTCGATATAAATAAGTCATATCTAATGCTTTTAGATATTTTTTCTTTAACCATAACATCCATCTACTTTCAGTTTCTTTGACTTCACCTGTTACAAATAAAGCCACTGCAGCAGGAACAAAAGTAATGGATAAAATGATCGCAGCAATAAGAGCTAATACTACGGTGAGTGCCATAGGGTGAAACATTTTTGCTTCAACACCACTTAAAGCAAATATGGGCAGGTACACCACTAAAATAATCGTTTGACCAAAAATTAAAGGACGGCGCGCTTGACGAGCGGCAAGGAATACTTCTTTAAATCTCTCTGAACGTGTTAAAGGTCGTCTTAACTGTTCTTGGGCATGAGCTAATCGGCGAATACAGTTTTCGACAATTACCACTGCCCCATCTACAATAATTCCGAAATCTACCGCACCTAAACTCATAAGGTTGGCACTAATCTTTTGCTGTGCCATACCTGATAATGTAAATAACATCGAAAGTGGAATCACGCATGCTGTAATTAAAGCTGCTCGAATATTTCCCAAGAAAATGAATAAAATCACAATCACCAAAATCGCCCCTTCGACTAAGTTCTTTTGAACTGTCTTAATGGCTTTCTCGACTAAGGTGGTACGATCGTAAACAGTTTCAATTTTTACGCCTTCGGGCAGTGTGGTTTGAATTTCTTGAATTTTTTGATCAACAGCTTGTGCAACACTACGGCTGTTTTCACCCATCATCATCATGGCGATGCCGAGTACGGTTTCTTCTCCGTTATAGGTCGCTCCGCCTGTTCTAAGATCATGTCCAATCGACACTGAAGCAATATCTGAAACACGGACAGGATTTCCATTTAAGGTAACCACCGTTGTATTTTCAATATCCTGTATCGTATTCAGTGTTCCAGGAACTCGTACTGTCAGTTGTTGACCTCCATCTTCAATAAATCCTGCTCCACGATTTTCATTGTTCTCAGTAAGAACTTGTTGAAGTTGCGTCAAACTGACTTGTAGTTGTTGCATACGATTCAAGTCTGGCGAAACAACATATGTTTTATTGAATCCTCCAATACTATTCACCTCAGCAACGCCTTTTACGCGTTGCAATTGTGGACGCACGATCCAATCTTGAATTTCGCGTAAATCCATTGCTGTGTATGAAGAACCATCAGGTTTTTTAGCCTTTGGCTCAGCTTTTAGTACCCATTGATAAATTTCACCCAGCCCCGTAGATACTGGAGACATGGTAGGTGCGATATCATCAGGTAATTCGGATTGAACCTCTTGCACACGCTGATTGATTTGTTGACGTGCCCAGTAAATATCTGTGCCATCTTTGAAGACAATAGTGACCTGAGATAAACCATACCTAGAGATCGAACGTGTTAATTCAAGATCTGGTATCCCCGCCATGGCATTTTCAATTGGATACGTAATGCGTTGCTCAACTTCGAGCGCAGTAAATCCATTAGCTTGGGTATTAATTTGAACCTGTGTATTGGTAATGTCTGGAACTGCATCAATTGGCAATTTTTGATAACTATAAACTCCAACAGCAATCCAAGCACAGGCAAACAGCATGATCCAAATCGCATGTTGAATTGAAAACTGAATAATTCGCTCAAATAGCCCTTCAGCCTCCGGCATGTCATGATTAGTGCCCATGGTCAGCTTCTCCTTTTTCTAACTCCGATTTCAGTAAGAAGCTGCCTTGATTGACATATTTTTGCCCCGCTTGAAGACCAGACTTAATTTCTGCCCATTGACCATCTGAAGACATTTGACCTACTTCAATGGGTTGTGCTTTAAAGTGGAGTTTTCCATTTTTTTGTTCTGTAACAATAAATATTGCTGATTTACCTTCGATTTGTTGCACTGCATTTTTTGCAACGCGTAATACATTGGATGCATCGGGACTTTGAAGTTCAACATTTACCATCAAATTTGGTCTTAACTCACTTGCCTTTCCTTGAACTTTAGCGCGAACAATCAAGCGACCAGTCTGCGCATCTGCTTGCGACGTTAACGATTGCACAACTGCTGTATACGTCTGACCTGATTGTAAAGATTTGAATTGAATATTTTGTTGTGCACGAATTTGATTACTCGCATCTGCAGGTAACACAAATTCCAGCCATAAATCTTTTAATTGTTCGATGATGAAAATCTGATCTGCAAGTTGCACATTTTCACCCACCACGATGTCTTTTTGGCTGATCACGCCCGAGATAGGCGAACGAATGGTAAAACGACCATTAGAACCTGCTGAAGCTCCCAAAGCTTGTAAACGTGCATTGGCACTTTGCACTGTGATTTGTGCTTGACGATATGCATTTTCAGCACGTTGCAAATCCTGTTTTGCAGAGATCCCCTGCGACCACATCCGTTGTTCACGTTGCAAATCTTGGCGTGCCAAATCTAAATTGGATTGTTCCATTCTTAAATTTGCTTGTTGGTCAATGAGCTCTGGGACACTTAATACTGCAAGTATTTGACCTTTACCTACTTCTTGTCCCAGTGCTACATTCACTTGTTCAACATGACCAGCAAAATTAGGGGAAATATGCGCTTGTTGATCTGTATTTACCATCAATTTTGCAGGCAAGTTTGTGTATCGCGGAATTGCACCTAATTGAGCTGATTCTATTTTTATACTATGTTCGACTAGCTGTTTAGATGTCAGTTCAATCTCACCTTCTTCTGCATGATCAGCTTCTGCGCCATTCGACGTTTCAGCTTGCTCTTCACTCTCAACAATTGCTGTTTTCTTATTATCTTTGAAAAAAATCCAAATCCCGATAACTACCGTCACCCCAATAATCAGGGCGATGAGGAATGCTTGGTTTATTTTTCCTTGTTGTATAGATCTCATTTTATTCTGCCCCTATATTGATGAAATTTTCTGACTGTGACACAGCCTCTTTGAGTAATTGGGTATAGGCATCCGAACGACTAATTTGTTCATAACTGGTACCAATACTTAATGCCTCAGCAGCAAGTGCGGTTTGCCATGCCTGTCTTAAGAGCTGAATTTGACTGAGCCGAATATTTTGTAATTGTGTCGTTGCTTGTTGCACCTCAGTGATTGAAAGTTTTCCATTTTTAAAACCGAGCAAAGAGCGCGTCTGTACTTTTTCAGACAAGCCTTTTTGTCTCAGTACAGCGTCATACTGTAGTTTTAAGCCACGCACCTGATGAAATGAGTTTGCAATCTCTAAAATTTGTTGTTTGAGTTCTCTTTGTTGTTGACGCTCAAGTAGAGATTGCTGACGTTGGGCAAGCGGAATTTGGTATTGCTGACGATTAAAAATATTGAACGGAATATCGACACCCACAGATAAACTAGTATCGTTTGTCTCATTGGGCGCTTTTGTTCGCGTCATCCCTACATTCAAATTTGGATTTGGTTTTGCTTTTACTTTAAGTTGCTCAATTCGTTGATTAGCCTGAACAACATTGAGTGCATAAAGCTTTTCTAAATAACCTGCAGAAATATAATTTTGAACATTCTGTTCAACTTGGTCAGGCCAATAAATCCGATTTGAATCAACCTTCACCTCTGCTTCAGTTTCTCCCCAGAGATTAGAAAGATTACGTTTTGCAATTTCCTTATTTAAAATGGCTTGCTGATAATTGCGTTCATTTTCTGCCGCTTCAATCTGCGCTCGTTCATACTCAACTAAGGCTATGCTTCCTGCCTGATATCGTTTTTTAGCGCTGTCTAAAGTTTCACGACTGACTTGCAGTTGAGACTTTTGAATTTGCGCTTCAGATTGCGAAATTAAAAACTGTGACCAAGCATACTTCACGATTAATTGGCTTTGTGCTTCCCACAACTTTTCTCGCAATTCATTTTGTTGCCCAACCAAACGCGCTATATTTTTTTGAATCCGTCTTTGACCAAAAATGTCGATCGGCTGACTAATACCTAGACTTAACTCTTGATCTTGATTCGAGCCAAAGCCATCTCGAGAGAGATTGATAGTCGGGTTTTGCCAAAGTCCACTTTGCTTGACTGCAAGCTCTGACATTTCTTGTCGTTGCTGCCAAATCTGTTCTGATTGTTGATATTGAGACACTTGAACCAGTGCTTGTTCAAGCGAATTGACTGTCATTGCTTGAGCATTTGCACCCAAACTAAGCGAACCTAAAACCAGCCATAATCGAATGGAATGTTTTAATTTAAAAGACATGTGAATTTCCCACTAATTTAAAAATAAGTGGTGGGAAATTTTTAGGCTACCCCACCAATAGCGGGGTTAATTCAGGAGGCGGAGGGATTTTACCTAAATGAGGCGATTGATAGGCATTAATCCAAAGAAAGTGATTTTGGTAAATCTTTTCGATGTGTTGTGACGAAGGCAAATTCTCGTTTACAGCAAGAATAAACTGAGACATTGACGGCAGATGATCTTGATGATCCAAAACATCGATTTGCGCTTTTTCTTCTAGCGTCACGCTTTGATCATCACCAAGCACGAAGCCTTTTTCAATTTGGGACTTCGGACTTTTATTTGAAAGATCGGCTTGGCAAAGTACAGGTTGATGATGACCAAAGTGAAAACTTTGTGTCGATGTTGAGTCGCTTTCATGAACACAAAAAGCCGCCGCCACATTCCAAAGGCTTTGGAACATGAACATACATGCTAAGAATGTCACAAATTTAGCCGATCTCATTTAAGCAGGCTCTCATCTTTTCTATCTGCATTTAAAACGTGATAGTGATCACCATCAAGTGAAGAGTTGTAATTCTCCATCATATTTTGATGATCGAAACCTTGATATTGAAAGAATGTACATAAGAAAAATGAATGAAAACTTAAAAATTTAGCGCTTTTAAAGCACGCTTCGAAAATGGCATCGATTTTGCAACCTAATCATACGAATTTTATTTTTTGTATTACTGAGGTGGCAACGATGAGCTATGTTGCACGAGAATTGAGTCAAAAGCATAAATTTTTGCTTGGTTTTGGATCGTTTTTAATTCCAATTTTAATCTGGTGTGCAGTGAGTTATTTGCCTTTTATTTGGCATCCCCAAGTTCAAATCACAGATTCTGGTAGCACAACATTTTTACAATTCGATAGCCGTGTCAGTAGAGAAGTTTATTATGCTGAAGCGCAATTGGCAGTCGATCAAGGACTGCCACCACCTCGGGGAATTTTGGTCAATCCCATTTACCTACCCGCACCAGATGAAGTCGCTACAGCCTTAGTGACCGCATTTACAACGCCACCCGCTCAAGCAAATGCACCATGGTTTCATGAAAGTTTATGGCACAGCATTAAACTGGTGTTTACCGCATTTTTTATTTCTTCTTTGATCGGGATTCCTTTGGGTATTCTTTGCGGTTTTTCTCATAAAATTTCTCAGTTAACTGAACCTTTTGTAGAGTTCTTTCGCTATCTGCCTGCACCAGCCTTTGGCGCTCTTGCTGTTGCGATTTTGGGCATTAATGATGCACCTAAAATTGCGATTATTGTGATTGGTACCTTGTTCCAACAAATTCTGATTATTGCCAATACCACCCGTCTGGTCGACCGCAGTCTTATTGAAGCTGGATTCACCTTAGGAACTAATAAAATCAAAAGTTTATTTTATGTGGTCATCCCTGCTGCACTCCCAGAAATTTATCGAAACCTTCGTGTACTTTTAGGTTGGGCTTGGACCTATTTAATCGTTGCAGAACTCATAGGAAGTACATCCGGTATCACGTGGTTCATCACTCAACAAGCTCGCTATCAAAACTTTGACAATGTTTTCGCCGCAATTTTGATTATCGGGATGATTGGTCTGATTTGCGACGTGATTTTAATGAAACTTGGACAGCACTTATTTAAATGGAAAACGGGAGCTCGCTAATGTCTTCACTAATTCAACCCTCAGATTTTGATGCCCGCGCTTACTTTGACAAAATTTACGCTCGTCCCGTCATTTTAGAAGCGAAAAATCTCACCCAGAAATTTAGCCACGGAAAAACTGAGCGCACCATTTTAAATGCTTTAGATTTAAAAATTCATAAACGTGAATTTATCTGTGTTATTGGTCCTTCAGGATGCGGTAAGTCTACCTTTAGCCGTATTGTGGCAGGTCTTGATCCATATACCAGTGGTGAATTACTGGTAGACGGTGAAACCATCACAGGACCGAGTCCAGAGCGTGGCATGGTTTTCCAAGGCTACACACTGTTTCCATGGAAAACGGTAAAAGAAAATGTCATGTTTGGTCCACTCATGCGAGGTGCCAGCAATGCTACAGCTGAGGCGCAAGCCCGTGAATGGATCAACATTATCGGACTTGAAAAATTTGAGCAGCAATACCCTCATGAACTTTCTGGAGGGATGAAACAACGCGTTGCCATCGCTCGCGCGCTCGTGAATCAGCCAAAAATTCTCTTAATGGATGAACCCTTTGGGGCTTTAGATCCTCATACGCGTCAAAAAATGCAAAAGCATCTGATCGATCTTTGGGCCAATATCGATATCACGATTATTTTTGTGACACACGATATGGACGAGGCAATTTTACTGGCCGATCGGATTGTGGCATTGAAGGCCAATCCTGGCGAAATTAAGGAAATCATTGAGGTTGATCTACCAAGACCACGTCAGCATGAATTGATGCTCACTGAAAAATTTAAATCGTTAAGACAACGTGTAGATGCTTTGGTACATGCTGAAGAAGATGAACTTGATCCAGCACTCGCCGACTTACCTAAAATTCCAAGAATGACCAAGGTCAGTCATTCTAAATAAGACGCTATATCCTGATCACACAAACGGTCAGGATAAAGCATACAACATCAATCCTTTTGACCACACCATTTTAAATGCAGACTTGGATTAATCACGACTTCATTTCATCACGCTCAATTCGCCCATCTACCAATTGAATGGTTCGATCACATGTAGCGGATAATCGTGGATCATGGGTCACTAACAATACCGCACAATTTTGTTGCTCATTTACTTCACGAAACAGCTCAAAGACTTCGCTCGCTGTTTGACTGTCTAGATTACCTGTAGGTTCATCAGCGAGGAGTAAAGCAGGCTGAGTGATTAAAGCTCTGGCGATTGCGACACGTTGTTGCTGCCCACCAGAAAGTTGACTGGCTTTTCGTTGTGCAAATTGACTCAATCCTACCGCTTTTAACAAATCATGTGCTCGATCCAAAGCTTGTTGATTGGGTTTGCCATGCGCCAACATTAGAGGCATCAAAACATTCTCAATAACGGTGAACGCTTGAATCAAATGATGAAACTGAAACACAAATCCAATGCTCTTCCCACGCAATTCCGTTCTTTGTTGATCTTCCATTTGACTGGTTGGTTGACCAAGTAAATAAATTTCACCACTGGTGGGTTGATCCAGCAAACCTAAAATATTTAATAACGTACTTTTACCTGAACCAGAAGGTCCAATTAACGCAGCAAAATCTTGACGATGTATGGCAAAATCAATCCCATGCAGCACTTCAATTTCATTGGGTTGTCCAATGTTATAAGACTTTTTCAAAGCCTCTAAACGCAGTACTTCATCATGATTAGACATGACGGATTGCCTCCACAGGATCTAAACGCGCTGCACGACGGGCAGGAATCGCCGCTGCAATTAAACCGCTCAATGTTGCAAGTAATAAAGCTGATCCAATCAAATAAGGTGAAATTGGAATGTAAAATAATCCTGGACCAAATTCATTAAATGACCAAACCAATGCATAACTGGTCAGGATTCCGACAATAGAACCAAGTAAGCCGAAAATCGCACCTTGAATGAGAAAGATTATCAAAATCTGTTCTCGGCTCGCACCTGTCGCACGCAAGATTCCGATCTCACGTGTACGCTGTACCACTGTAATGGAGAGTACGCTGGCGATCGCAAATGCAACAGATATTCCAACAAATATAATAATCATATTGGTTGAAAGACTTTGCGCTGAAATCGCATTCATCAATTGCGCATTACTTTCAATCCAACTTTCAGCTTTTAATCCAGTGAGACGATGAATTTGCGTTGCGACCTGATCTGCGGAGAAAATATCAGAAATACGAAGATCAATAATGGTAACCCCACCCGGCAAACCCAATAAAGACTGTGCCCGCTTTAGATCGATATACATATAGCGTGAGTCTAGTTCTTTGACCCCGAGTTCAAAAATACCCGTTACATTCATGACGGCGTTAATATCTTGACCGTTATCAACGCGAATTTTACTGCCTACGCGCACACCAAGGTCTTTGGCCAACTCACTTCCGATGAGTACATCATCTGCTTTTAAACGAAGCTGACCAGTTTTTAGATACTCTTGCAAAGGTACAATACGTTGATACCGTGGTAAATCAATCCCCATAATCGCAACTGACTGAATCGCTTCCCCCCGTTTTACCAGTGCAGGCCCTGAAACCATGGGAGAAACGGCATTGAGCGTCTTGATATTGTCTAGATTTTCAAGAACTTCTTGCCAGTTATTGATCGACTTGAGTCTTTGAGCCCTTTGATCTTCATGGATGATGTGTGCTACGCCCTCAGGCACTTTAACGACGCGATTGACCTCATCTGGTGCATGTAAACTAATATGTGCCTGAGTACCCAACGTACGCTCAATCAAATTGGACTGAAGCCCCTGAATTAATGCACTAATAAAGACAATAACGGCAACACCAATAGCAACACCACCAATAATCATCAGTGTTTGACTGCGACCCTCGCGTAAAAACCCAACAGCGATGAGCCAATTGGTCCATAAACGCTTCATCTTCAAAGTGCTTGTACCTGCTTAGTTCTGACACGCTGATACGCTTTTACTTGATCAGGCTTTATAACGACCTGATCATTGTGATCCAACCCTGATAAGATTTCAGACATGGCAGTCCCACGCAACCCTAATTTTACAGATTGACGTTGGACCTTGCCCTCTCTTACCACCATAACTTCAGCTTGCGTGGTTGAAGGGTCAATAAGCGCGTCATTGGCTATTACTTTGGTTTTATTTCGACGTGCTGTTTCGACATTCACTGAGACTGTCATATCTTGCTTCAAAAAATTGGGTACAGAGTTCACCGCCAATTTGACTTCAACCGTACCACGTTGAGGATCAATATTAGGTGCAATAAAGTTAACTTCAGCTGGAAATGCTTGCTCTGGATAAGCATCTGCAATCACTACCGCTTTTTGACCCAATTTCAGATAAGGTAAATTTTGCTCATCCACCGCCACTTTAATTTGCGTTGGACTATCAACTGCGACTGTAAAGAGCACCTTTCCAGGTTGAATCGCATCCCCTTTTTCGACTTCACGCGTCAAGATCGTACCCGATACTTGTGCCCGAATTTCACTTTTTGCCAATTGGGCACGTAGTGCATTTAATCTTTCACTTAAGGTTTTTTCTTCCACTTGACCTGGAGCAAGGCTTTGCGCCTTCAGTTTTGCCGCAGATAATTGATTTCTCGCTAAGCGTTCAGCTTCTAAGGCTTGTTCTTTTTCCTCTACAGAAAGCACTCCCGGTTCCGTTTGCTGACGACGTCTTGCTTCGCGACTGGCTTGTTGTAATTGGAATTCTGCCGTTTTCAATTCAACCTGCGCTTGTGGATAGCGAATTTTCCGCAATTCCTCTAGCGCAACTTCTGCTTCACGGACTTGTGCTTTTAAATCATCAGATTGAATAATTAACAGTACATCTCCTGCTGCTATTCGTTGACCTTCTTGCACGCGTCGCTCAATCACCACACCCGAAATTTCACTCCCAATTTCACTACGTGCTACATTTTCAGCACGACCTGAAGCGACCACTGTTTGAATCAGTGGTTTTTCTTCGATTAGGTAAGTTTCGACTACAGGACCTTGCCACCAACGGAAAATGAAATATATCCCACCCATCGAAATGAGCAGAATGAGAATCCACCATTTTCGTTGTTTTAAAATACGCAAAGCTTTATCTCCCAATAGGCCTACTTCGGTTTATATTGTCGAGTACAGTAAGCTCTTAAAATATCTGGTGAGCGCTTGTGAAGATGCTTGGTATTCCGCCCCGCAACACGTTTACGCCACATTTCAACACTACTTTTTTTTAATTGTTGTCGCATCAATCGAATGACTGCACTTTCGTTTAATCCGTATTCCAGCAGAATGGCTTCGAAGGGTGTCCGATCTTCCCACGCCATTTCAATAATTCTGGAAATATCAGCTGTTGTATACAACGCACATGATCCTTTTTCATTCGCATCAAACGTTGATGTTAAGCGTTCATTCGTGAAAAATATGTGATTTTTTGTTGATTTATAGACACTTCATACACGCTAACGCATTCATTGTATAAAACGATTGATTTTATGATTTTAATCCGTTTCCCAGTTTTTCCATTTTTATCTATTCTTAATCCATACAAGGTAGGCAACTCTGTTGCTCTACCGACCAATCATTCAGTCCAACTTTGTGCCCAGTGCAAGCCCCTCTGCACTGGGCTTTTTTTATTTAAATGATTCAACCAATTTTGGATAAATCAGCCCATCAATATCTAGTTTTACCGTATAAACTCCATTTTCAAGATTAAACTTATTGACATGATAAGTTGATCCATAAATAGAATCTAAAGTTGAAGAGCGTTTAAATACCTTTTGATTTGCCTCAAGATCCAACAAATGTGTGCCTTGAATAAATTGTTCATATTGCTCAGGTTCTACACCAACACGCTTAGACATAATCATCAAAGCATCGTTTCTCGTCCCAGGGTCTTGAATAAATTTGACGGTTCGATCCCATACTTGAAGCACTTTTTTCCACTCTGCTTGATGCCTAGATAAATGCGTCATATTTACCGTCAACGTATCATAGATCAATCCTGGTTTATCTTGAGAACTATAGATGATTTTGGACCCAGCTACGCTTTTTAAAGCTTGATTTGCTACAGGTTGCCATACAGCGATGGCATCCACATCTGGGCTGCTAAACACTTGGGGTAATTCGTTGGTTGCTGCATTAATCAGTTTGATTTCATTGGCTGATATATTTTGATCTGAAAGTGCGGTATTCAATAAATTATGATCGACCAGCCCTTTTTCGACTGCAATCGTTTTACCCTTAAGATCTGCCACACTATGAATGCCCTCTTTTGCAAGAATGACATCATTCCCTGATGAATAATCAGTTGCTAAAATCATAATGCCCCGCGTTCCACCTGAGGCAATGACCAAATTATCCCCATGAGAAACAGAAACCGCATCCAATTGGTTTGCTGCAAAAGCATTCATAGAGGCTGAATAATCAAACCATTTAAACTCTACGTTTAATCCAGCTTCTTTAAACCACCCTTTCTCAATAGCAACTTGCCATGCCACCCATCCTGGCCAATCACTGTAACCAATACGAATCGGTTGCATTGATTTTTCGGCTTGAGCATGTTGACTTGGTTCTGGAATTTTTGCGGTTTTATCACAACCCACGAATAACAGTGCAGTTCCAATGACTCCCCAGACTATCGTTTTCATTGCACCACCTCACCAATGCTCGTGCACTTAAATTTAGTATTGGTAAAATTTGAGGCTTGAATATAATCACGCCATCCACCAAAGTGACTGATATCAAGTGCATCTGCTAAAGCATGGTTTTCACATATAAAGCCTTTCACCCATGTTCCATCAATGAGTTGGACATTGCCAATACCAAGTGGTGCTGGGACTTCAGCAACAATGTCACCGAACAATGCTCTTGGTACATCCCACACTTCCACTTCAATAGAATGACCTGATGTATCTCGTTGTAGCCCCGGCTTAGGTGGCTGAGTATTTTTTAAAGCAAATAGTTTGTAATACGGCGCAGTACGCGTTTTTTTAACCAAGGTGGCTTGTCTGCTCGTTAACTGAAAATTCAGCGGCATGCCTGTAAGATGTGCTCCCACCACTGCTAATTTAATGGTGTGCTCAGATCCTATTGATTTATGAATTTGATAGCCTTGCTTTGACGTTGCTAAATTTAATCCTGAAGTCGCTTGCCATTGCTGACCGAAGTGTGCCAAAGCTTTATCCATCCAAGCGCCAGCAACTAAAGTGATACCACTTGGCAAACCATCATCACGGATGACATTTGGGAGTGCCAATGCTGATAAATCAGCAAAATTAACAAAATTGGTATAAGCCCCCATATGCGAATTCTTTTGGATCGGATCTGCTTCAACATCTGCAATGCGATAAATCGTAGGAGCTGTTGGCACCATCAACGCATCATAATTTTTTAATTGAAGATTGATCTGCCTAGCCCATTCTGCACGCTGATACTCATCTTGCATCACATCTACAGCATTGAAGTGATCAGCTTGATCAATAATTTGCTTAATTACCGGATGACATTGCTCACGTCGAACTTTGTGTTCGACGGCATGCGTACGCTCCGCAACCCATGAGCGGTTATACAATGCAGCAGCCAATTGATTAAATACTGTGAAATCAATCTCTTTAACTTGAAATCCGAGCGATTTCATTCGAGCAATGGCTGTTTGAAATGCTTGCTCACTTTGAATATCACCATAAAATTCTAAGTGATCTGGGATTGCAATCTTGCCCTTCGAAAATTGTGTCGGGACTGTTCTCGGATGCTGTCTTGAATAAGCATCGGTCGCATCATAACCTTGCATCAATTGTGCTACCGTCCAAGCATCCTCTACTTGAGTTGCAAAAATTGAGATCACATCAATACTTCGACATGCAGGGATTAAACCTGTGGCTGAAAACCAGCCTTTGGTTGGTTTGAGTCCGACAATATTATTGAAACCCGCGGGAACTCTGCCAGAACCTGCTGTATCAGTGCCTAGGGCGAATGGTACATACCCATTTGCTACTGCAACCGCTGAGCCAGAGCTTGATCCACCGCTGATATAATCCGGATTGAAACTGTTTTTTACTGCCCCATAGGGTGAACGTACGCCAACCAATCCCGTGGCAAATTGATCTAGATTGGTCTTGCCCACCACGATTGCACCAGCAGATTTAAGCTTAGCCACTACGGTTGCATCTTGCGTTGCTAAATAAGCCGCGTCTGGGCACGCCGCAGTGGTATAAAATCCAGCAACATCAATATTGTCTTTGACAGCAAATGGCACGCCATATAACGGAAGATCAGCGATATCCTGATGGACCAATGCATCAATCTGCGCCTGTATTTGCTCTGCACTGGCTATTGAAATCCAAGCGTGATCATCATTGCAGAGTTCAGCAACATAACGCTTTAAGTCATTCAACTGAATAGTTTGATTTGTATAAGCCTGTTGCCAATCTTGTATAGTCCATAATGTCTGCACGGCGGTGCTCCTTATACGTGTTCCGAATTTTGAGGAATAGGTGGCATGACTGCATCCATCAGCTCTAAATGCCCCTTAATTACCCCTTTTAATGTTTTAAATTGCTCACTGATGGCTTTTAGGTCACTGCTGACCCCTTGCATCAACATCACCTGCATGACTTTGTCATCATCTAATTGGATATGTAGTGAACTAATCACCTGAGTCAAAAACTGTTGCTGTAAATCTATAAGCTGTGTTCTTAATGGCTTTAAACTGACGTCATACAGTAAGGTTAAAGTACCGACCATGACCTCATTTCGGCTGACGAGGTCATTGATCAAATGGTGGTTAATCATGTCAACAATGGCTTGAGATCGGCTTTCATAATGTTGATCTACAATTTTTTGATCCATAGCCTGCAATGTATTTTCAGGTAAAGTGATGCTGATCCGCGCCAGCTTCTGTTTAGGCACGTTTGAGCTCCTTAGGTTTTTGAGATTGTTGTAAGTGTAAACCGGCACGGACACTCATCAGTTCAATGAAGAATTGAAGGATGGGATGCTTCGATTGTTTGGTTTGATTTGTCGTCATCTGCAGCACCTCTAGGTATTACAAAAAAAAGAATTGGTAATACTTGGTAAATGCAGAAAACGTGCCAAAACTTTTCTTGAGATATATAAAAGAGAGCTAGGAAAAAAGTCGTTGGAAAGATTCAAAAATGTGCATGAATCAAATTTGTGCACTTGATTTGTTCAATGTTCAGAAATGCAAAAAGACCGCCTTTCTGGAGATAGACGGTCAACTCGAATGGTTATTATTTTGTCTTCTTGTTCTAATGAAATACTTTACTGGATATCAGTGACGAACTCCTCACGCGGAATACGGAATTTCTTCAATCCAATTAACCAATCTTTTTCTGGGTTACGGCGACCTAGTGCCAATAGCACCACAGACTTTAAGCCTTTTTCTTTTAAACCTAATAATTCATCCAGACCGTCTTTATCAAAACCTTCCATTGGCGTTGCATCTACACCTAACTCAGCTGCTGCCGCAATTGCCATACCAAAACCAATATGCGCTTGTTTTGCAGTATGATGGTATTGCTGCTCTTCAGTAAACGTCGAGAACAGGTTCTTTAAGTTTTGCACCACATCCATGGTCGTATCTAAAGGTAAATGACGCTCACGATTCATGGCGTTATAGCGTTCATCAATACGCTCGTCTGGAATCGTATCCCAAGCCGTAAATACCAAAAGATGCGATGACTGGGTAATTTGCGGTTGATTCAATGCAACTTGTGAAATTTTCTCTTTAAGTTCTTGGTTGCTGATCGAGATAATATGGAACGGCTGTAAGCCCGCTGAGGTCGGTGCTAAACGCGCAGCTTCAAGAATTTGATCGACTAATTCTTGCGGTAGTTTTTCACCAGTCATTTGTTTGGTTGCATAACGCCAATGTAAAGCTTCTAATAATTTCATGTATTTACCTATAATGTTTAAATGTGAATATTTTTAATTCTTTAAGCGTATAAACTCGCCAACATTGATTTGAGTGATTGGCTTGGACGACCTAAAAGTTTTTCTAAATCTTGGCTTTGAACTTCATACTGTTGATGTTTAATATCTACGACTGTGCCATATGTGAGATAGATCAGAAATTCGGGCAAACCGATTCTTTTTAACAGCTGTTGATAGGCTTCTTCAGTGAGATCGTGATATTCCACTGATATTGTTTTGAGTTGACTCAGCTCATCAGCGATATCTTGATAGCTATAAGTTTGGCTGCCGACTAACTCATAGACCTTATTCTCATGATCATTTTGAATTAAGGCATTTGCTATTGCTTCTCCTAACTCTGCTCTTAGCACATAAGGCACTTTTCCCGCTCCTCCAGAGAGCTGGATGCCTGTATCGATGACTCCTTCACCGATAATTTGTGGAATCGCTTCTGCATACATGGTGTTGCGTAGGAGTGTATATTTCAGTCCGCTTGCTTTGAGGTAATCTTCAGTTTGAAAATGACTGATCATCAAATCTTTCACCGCTGAATTTGCAATATTTTGAATGGACAAACCTGTGTAATACACATGTTGAACACCTGCTTCACGCGCAGCGTCGATGACATTCTTATGTTGTTCAAAGCGATTCATTTCCATCGTTGAAATGAGAAGTAGCTTGTCGACACCCTGAAAGGCTTTGATCAAACTTTCAGGCTGATTGAAATCTCCTTCACGGACTTCAATATGTTCATTGACATAAGGTTTGGCTTTTTCTAAGTTTCTCGCCAATACAGCAAACTCATTGTTTTGTAACTGTTGCTTTAATTGTTGCACTACACTTCGCCCTAAATGGCCAGTAGCACCAGTAACTAAAATCATTCAATAACCTTGGATTATTTTTGCAATGATGTAATTTATAGGCGAGTTAAAAAACGAGATCACTATACTGTTGTATAGTGAATTTAGGATTTTATTTGATTAAATTTTATGACGAGATGGGAGGATAGATGGCTGATTTTATGAAAGAGAATGCAGAAACATTAAGTGAAGATGACCAATGTAATTTGATGTTTATTGTAGCGCTTAAAAATGCCATGAACGTCATTAATGGCAAATGGAAATTAGCGATTGTTGCAACCATGATTAAACAGCCACGCCGTTTTAATGAGATTGAACGTCTGCTGCAAGGCATTACACCCAGAATGATTTCTAAAGAGCTCAAAGAACTTGAATTGAACAATGTTGTTGAAAAAATTGAGTCTGTTGATGAAACCACGGGTAAAACGACCTCAATGTATGATCTGACACCATCAGGTCGTGGCCTAGAAAAGTTGATGGTACAAATGGCGGTTTGGGGACAAGAGCATAAAGAGAGTTTGAAATAATTATAATTTTTTATAGATCGTATCAAGGCGGTCTAAGTCTAAGACCAGTAGCACAATTTTTGCATCGATGACTTGATAAACCAAATGATAGACTGCTGACCTGAGTTTTACATTATACAAATCGACCGATCCACTGAGTTTGTTTTTCGGGATTTTGGGATTGTTTAAAATGGCATCATATTGCGAATAAACTGTTCCGCAATTTGTGGATTGAGTTTATCGAATTTTTTAAGCGCGGTTTTTGTGAACTCGAGCTCGTAGCTCGTCTAAAGTGACCTTTATCGTTTTTTGCCCTTTAGCTTTTCTGCTAGTTCTGTTAAATGCACATCTTCCGCAAGACAATCTTTCAAAATTATTTTTGCATTTTCTAAAATTCGATTTTGACTTTCAGGACTACGATTGCTCAAAAGCAATTGTAATTTTTTAACCATTTTTACAAGCTCCAAATAGGATGTTGCTCCCAATTATCAGGGAAACCCATAGCCACACGCCAAGCCTCATTATTAACAATAGGTCTCAAAAGCTTATTTAATTGATGAGTCCACTCTGTATCGAAGCCTGTTGGTCTAAGTAAAGTCTTTAATATTAATAACACGTAGAAAATACGTTTATTTGTCGGGGTAATTGGTGCTTTCCAATGTGGATGTTTATCAACTTTCGATTTAATCGCTAATTCTTTATTCCATAATCGACCATGGTGCGCACAAATATTTCTTACATAGGTCAATATATGCAACCATTCAGCTAATTTTTCATTATGCACGGAAAATTGCTGAGAGATAGCTTTCTTATCTTCTTTACTGTCAGCCTTATTATTTATTAAACCACTATATAAAAATGACAAAGAACCAAAGCTTAAAACTTCTGTCAGCATCCAAATTGGAAGTTGGGGAAATCCATCATAATTTTGTTGAAAATGTTGAATAAAAGTATCTTTAGAACGCTCTACTTCTTTCTTGCAGGTATTTAAAAATTTACTATGATTAAATTTTGGATAAAAATTTCTCGCATCATATATACAAAATGCACCATATTGATGTGCCATATAATAGGTGATTTTTGTGCGTAGATAAGTTTCAACCATTTCTATTGCATTAAAAATTTGTAATCTTAGCTCTGTATCAAACTCGTATAACTGGATTATAACTTCGAATTTTGTATTCTTATGAAAGATATCTAAAATTTCACCTTCTTGTCTTACTCGGTAAGGATGCCAGTATGCACTTAAACGATAATAACCATATTTTGCCAATATATTCTCAGCCCAAGGAATATTATGAATATTCATACCTTTGGATTGTAGATGATGTACTTGCTCAGTATAAGATAATGGCTTTTTATTATAAGGTTTTAACATAATCAATTAATATATAGACATAAAAAACCGCCAAGGTTGCGCGGACTTCCTAAGAAGAACTAAGCGTGGCGGCTGTATTAAAATCATAATAGCGACAATTGTCGTTATTAGCAAGTGCTAATAAAAAACCGCCCTTACGGACCGCCTTTTTATCTCTATCTCATCAAGCCACTGGCGCCAACGTAAATAACACCTGCCCCGTTTTTACGGTTTGCCCTTTCTCAATGGTAATCGCTTCAACCTTCATACGTTCAGGCGCAATAATCGGAATCTCAATTTTCATCGCTTCTATTACAGCAAGCGTTGCACCTTCTTCCACAATATCCCCTGACTGACATTCAATTTTCCAAATTGAACCCGGCATATGCGATTCCACCGCACAGCCACCTTCAGGCACTTCCACGCCTTCACCATCATCCACAGCATCTAAACTTTCAGAGACATATTCTGCAAGTCCTGCTTCATGCCAGCGACGACGTTCTGCATCAAAGTTAGCCTGTTGTACCGACTTAAATGCTGAAATGGATGCTTGGTTTTCCGTTAAGAAGTCGTTGTACTCTTTTAAGTTGAGCACACCTTCTTCAATACGAAGTTTTAAGCGCCCTGCTTTAAAATCCTCACGCATCTGCATGAGTTCTTCTTCAGACACTTCGTAAAACTTAATTTGGTCAAAGAAGCGTAATAACCACGGTTTACCTTGCTCAAAGTCAGCATTTTTACGGTAGCGTGACCACATTTGCGTGGTACGACCAACAAACTGATAGCCCCCCGGACCTTCCATGCCATACACGCACATATAAGCACCACCAATGCCCACGGCATTTTCAGGGGTCCATGTACGTGCAGGGTTATATTTGGTCGTCACCAAACGCTGACGCGGATCAAGTGGTGTTGCGACAGGAGCACCGAGATAAACATCGCCCAAGCCCATGACCAAATAACTTGCGTCATACACCACATCTTTCACAGCTTGTTTATCTTTTAAGCCATTAATACGACGGATAAATTCGATATTGTCCGGACACCATGGTGCATCAGGTCGCACAGTTTGCATATAGCGTTCGGTTGCCAATTGGGTTTGTGAGTCTTCCCAAGCGAGTGGTAAATACACCGTACGTGATGGCACTTGCATTTGCGTCACATCAGGCAATTCAGCTTCAGCGACTTGCAATAAACGCAGTAAATCAAGCTGATCGAATTTTAATGAGTCAAAATGGATTTGCAGTGAACGAATACCCGGTGTTAGGTCGATAATGCCCTGAATATTTTGCTTTTGTACCCATTGCATCAAAGCATGAATACGGAAACGTAAGTTTAGATCCAGCACCAACTCGCCATATTCCACCAACATGTAGTTGTTGCCGGCAGGACGATACACCACATCAGGCGCTCCATTTTTACCTTTTAAGGTATCGAGGACGGCATTTTTTAAAGTAGCAAGCTCAGGATAGAAAGACTCATCAAATGCCACCGCTTCTGTATCTGAAGCCTCTAATTGCGCATGATATTTTTCATTTAAAAGTTTGGCTTGGTGATAGCTCACAGGGACAAATTTTACTTTATCACCGGCTTTAAGCTGACCGAGTTTCCATAGTTCGGAATGAATCACCACTGCAGGACAAACAAAACCACCGAGACTTGGACCATCTGGACCGAGAATAATCGGCATATCACCCGTGAAGTCGATGGCACCAATCGCATAGGCATTGTCATGAATGTTGGATGGATGCAGACCTGCTTCACCACCGTCGATACGTGCCCATTCAGGCTTTGGACCAATTAAACGGATACCGGTCCGGCTCGAGTTAAAGTGAATCTCAAAGGTATTGGCAAAGAAAGTATCAATGTCATTTTTGGTAAAGAAATCAGGTGCACCATGCGGACCATACATCACCGCAATTTCCCATTCATGGCTAAATGAAGGCACTTGTTCAGGTGCAAGAGCTTTAATTTCATCGCTTGTGAATGCTGTAATTGGGAGCATATCGCCAATAAGTAAGTTACGACCTGCGTGACCACCAAACTGACCTAAGGTAAAGGTTGCTTGAGAGCCTAGATATTCAGGCACATTTAGCCCACCTTTGATGCCGATATAGGTACGGCAACCTGTGGCAATTTCGCCACATTTGAGAATCTGACCTTTACGTACATTCACGGTTTGCCACATTGGCACAGACTGACCATCTAAAGTCGACGGCATATCACCGCCGGCAAGTACGATTTGGCTGTCACAATGGAATTTTAAGGTTGGCCCTTGTAGGGTACATTCAAGCCCTGCAGTGTTATAGGCATTACCAAGCAACTGGTTTGCAACATTCAGCGATAATGGATCTATCGCACCTGAGGGTGGCACACCGACATCCCAATAGCCCAAACGCCCTGTGACATCTTGCACGGCGGTTTGAATGCCGGCTTGTAGCACTTCAATCTTTTGAGTTTTCCACTCAAAGGTATTTAAGAAGCGTGTGGTTTGTGTGCCGGCTTTAAACACTTCACAGTCGATGATGTTTTGTAGATATTCAAGATTGGTTTCAATCCCCGCAACAGAGGTTTTCGCCAAAGTATCGGTCATGGCTTGAATCGCAGAAGCTCGATCATCTGCAGTGACAATGATTTTAGCAATCATCGGGTCATAGAATGACGATACATTCGAGCCTGTTTCGACCCATGTTTCATTTCGGGCATTAGCATCAAACTCAACATGTGTCAGTAAACCGGCACTTGGTTGGAAGTTTTTAATTGGGTCTTCAGCGTACAAACGCACTTGAATCGAATGACCTTTGGATTCGAGTTTTTCAGTTGGCGCAGTCCAATCACCGCTGGCCAATGTCACCATCCATTCCACCAAGTCCACACCAAAGACTTGCTCGGTCACGCCATGTTCCACTTGTAGACGAGTGTTTACCTCTAAGAAATAGAATGCTTGTGTGTCAGTATCCATCACAAATTCAACCGTACCGGCAGAACGGTAATTTACCGACTGCATGAGTTGAATGGCAACATTTTGGATGTAGGCACGTTGTTCATCATTGATATGCGGTGCCGGGGTTTCCTCAATCACTTTTTGGTTACGACGTTGTACCGAACAATCACGCTCACCGAGTGCAATCACTTGACCTTGACCATCACCAAAAATTTGCACTTCGATATGACGGGCATTTTGCACAAATTTCTCTAAGTACAAACCTGCATCTTTAAAGTTGGCTTGTGCTAAATAAGACACGGTTGCATAGGCATCTTTCAGCTCTGCTTCGTTCCAGACCAAGCGCATGCCGATCCCACCGCCACCTGCGGTACTTTTCAGCATCACAGGATAACCAATACGATCAGCCTCAAGCAGTGCTTCAGCTTCATCCGCCAATAACTGACTACCCGGAAGTAGCGGTACATTGGCTTGAATCGCAAGTTCACGTGCCGTGTGTTTAAGACCAAAGGCACGCATTTGCGCGGAGTTTGGACCAATAAAAGCAATGCCTTGTGACTCGCACAAATCGCAGAATTCAGCATTTTCAGACAAGAAGCCATAACCCGGATGGATCGCTTGTGCGCCGGTTTTCTTGGCCACTTCTAAAATTTTATCGACATTTAAATAGCTTTGGTTGGCTGGTGCTTCACCGATATACACTGCCTCATCGGCCAAAGTCACATGCAATGAATCACGATCAGCCTCTGAATAGACCGCAACTGATTGGATACCTAATTTTTTAAGGGTACGAATGACACGACACGCAATTGCACCACGGTTGGCGATCAAAACTTTATTCAATCCATATTTTTTAGTCATGGTTATGCGTCCTCGCCTTCACGGATGATCAATTGAATTTTGGTTGGGTTATAGGCATTACAAGGATTATTCAGTTGTGGGCAGTTGGAGATCAGCACGATTAAATCCATTTCCGCTTTAATTTCCACATATTTACCCGGTGCAGAAATACCATCATCAAACTTTAGATGCCCCTCAGAGGTCACGGGCACATTCATAAAAAAGTTAATATTTGGACCGATGTGACGCACGTTTAAGCCGTGTTTTTTGGCAATTGGATGCTGAGACAGCGCAATCATGAAATTGTTACGGCAACTGTGCATTGGATATTTGTCATGTGCATAACGAACGGTGTTACTTTCACATGAACAAGCACCGCCTAAGGTGTCATGGCGACCGCAGTTATCATCATGAATGATGGCAATTTTGTTGCCAAAGTTGGTGTATAAAGCTGTACCTTTTTCTAAATAGATTTGTTTATTAATCGCTAAGGTATCAGTTGCGCTATAACGCTCTTCAGGGTTTGAAGCCGAGATAAACAGCGTATCCACCGCTTGGTTGCCTTCTAAATCCACAATACGGAAATATTGCCCTTTTTTGACTTCGCACATCCATGCTTCACCAGCAGGACATACTTCGCTTAAAACTGATTTTTCTAATTTTACGAGTGCAGTCATGTTGTATTCTCCCAATTAAGCGCTGAGTGCGTAGTAACGAGTATTGTTTTGAAATGCACGCTGATTTTGCGGGCATGAATCACGACATACATCGCTGTCGCTTAAAGGAAGTGCTTTGTATAAAGACAATTGAACATCGGCAGGTGCATATTCGGTGCTGGTGTCTAAAGCATGCGGTGCAGAGGATAAAAACACCAAGCAATCCATTTCAAAGCGCAGTTCAATCACTTGATTCGTATTGTCAGATGCCACATAGCTGAGATTGCCATGGTCATCCGGTTGAACTTTAGAAAACAAATTTAAAGTACTGCTGAGGTCTGTTGCAGATAAACCAAACTTGGTCATTTCAAGCAATAACGAATCTTTGCCGTTACGGTACATGTCGTTGCGTACATCTTGAAAGGTTTTTGAACCAAATTGTTGTTCAATTTGTTGTGCGGTACTTGGTGCACAAAATGCATCATTCCAGCCATGGTCATCTTTGACGATAGAGATCATCGCGCGACCAAGGTCAGATGCAAGGATATGTCCTGTACTTAAAAATGCCGTATGTTGCCCTTTTAAGCTGTCTGGCATGTTGTAGCGTTCGAGCTTATCTTCGCTATTGATGCAGTACAGTGCCACATTGGCATTTTTACCTAAGGCTTTGAGTTGTAATACTGCGCCACGCTGAATACGTGCTGACCAGTGGTGTCCACCCGGTAAACGTTCCGTCCAAAGGACTTGATCTTCGTGATAAGTTATTGTGCTCATATGCATCCATCCCAATCTTCTACGGTTTACCTCCCGGGCTTTTATCCCTCCGTGTAGCTTGAGCTTGCAACTTAAGCCGTGAACTCTCGGTCGCAGACCTACATGAAACTTCATGTATCGGAACCCTAGATCACTTTATGATTGAATAGATAGATGCAAAGGCTGTGCCAAAGTAATACTTTTTTGTATTTTAGTATTACTATCGCTTGATATATAACATTTCTCTTAGAGCTGATTGTATTGAACAGAATTTAATTCAAGTAAACCTGTTGAATCAGTCGGAGTAAAGAATACTCGGTAAGCACCGAAATTAACCTGCGTGCAATTTTCTTGTGCAAAGAAAAAAGCTAACACATGATTCTATTTTGTTTGTTTTGAGCGGTTATTTTCTGATTGCTTAAGTAGGTTTAGACTCTGATTGATATCACGCACAGTGATTAACTTAAAAATCATAACTAAGCTTCCAAGTGCTACGAACAAAAGAAATACAAGTAAAATGATTAAAGTCATCCCTGTGTTTAATGCGCTATCTGAGGTATAACGAGCTAAAAACCAAGTAAAATTTGAAAATATAAAAAAAGCTAAGGAACCGGTGACGGTATATAGAGCACCATACGCTAACCCTTTAAAGACTAATTCCCGTTCTGAATAAATACATTGAATTTCTCCATTTTCAACTTTAAAAAATTTCCATGTAGTGCGAAGGGACTTCACTAAGTAAAAATAGTAATCTGCATATTTGCGTATAAGTATATCGGATAAAAATGAAGGAATCTCGACACCGCCATTAAGTTGATCACTGGCAATTTTCTTCAAAAAAGGATCTATTGTTTTATTCGGGCTTACATAGATAAATTCTCGAATGTAAAAAGATGCAGCCTCATATAAATTTTTATTTTCATTAAAACTTTTTAGACTCACAAAATACGTTTTTCGACCGTAAAAGACAGCGACGATACCTATAAGCGTCGTACAAATAATCGAAAATAAGCTGAGATAGTCTGAGACTGAAAATGAAGGTATGAGTTGTATCATGGATATAATCTTAAATTTATAATGTATTGAGTTTTATAATTAAAAAACCACTTAGATAAATGACCAAAATAATGGACAATGGACTGAGATCAAATCGTTTACTTTCTACAAACAGATGATGAGTCCAATGTCTCGATGTCAGACATCAATCTTAGTTAAAAAAGTATAATCAAAAGCAAAAAATTCGTCTTCATACAAATAATAGCGACTATCTAATTTTCATCTTAACTTCGCTCATTATTGATATGAAGATTCATTCGAGGTTCAATCTTCACTTTATTCAGAATGATTAAACTTTCTTACATGTAATAAAGTTTTCTTGATTCTGAAAATTTAGCTAATTTTTTTATAAATGAATCGAAATAATCTTTTTTCTTATCTTCAGTTCGAAAACCTGCATATAAAGTACGCCTTAACCCCTCTGGTGCAACGCACTCTAGGCGACGTGAAGTGACCCACCCTTTGGTTTCATATTCGTTTACCACCCAATCTGGTAAAGCTGCGATTCCACGCCCACTTGCGACTAACTGAATCAGCATCTGGGTCAGATCTGTGGTTCGAATATTTTTTGGAAGAATATTTGCAGGAATGAACAACTTCGACATGATATCTAAACGATGTTTGTCTACTGGAAATGTAATCAGCGTTTCTTCAGCTAAATCTTGAACAGTAATGTTTTTTGCACGTACCAAAGGATGTGTTGTAGATAAAACAAGTCGTGATTCATATTTAAATACTGGGAAATATTCAACTCCCTTTAATGCAATTGGGTCTGCAGTAATCAACAAATCAAATTCGCCATTTTGTAGCAATTCATGAGGATTTGCTTCAAACCCTGATGCGAAATCTAAATCAACATCAGGATATTGGTTTCGATACTGATTTAATATCGGCATGAGCCAATCAAAACAACTATGGCATTCTGAAGAAAATGTAATTCTGCCAGTTTGCCCATGGATAATACGCGTGATATCGCTTTGAGCAATCTGAACTTGCGGTAAAATTTCATCCGCTAACTGCAACAGTCTTAAGCCAACATTAGAAAAAGTAATTGGTCTCGTCTTGCGGTTGACGACTTCAACCCCCATCCACTGATCAAGCTCACGTAACTGATGAGATACGGCTGAAGGTGTAATGCAGAGATCACTCGCTGCAGCGACTAAAGAGCCATGCTCTCTCAAAGCCAATAGCATTTTCAAATGTTTTAGTTCGATCATATGGGAAAAAACTCAAATTATGATCCCTCTAGGGACATATTAAAATCTTCGCTTTAGCCCACATTAAGTGAGCTATCTAGGCTGATAAGACATTTGGGTGAAATTAAATCAATCCTTTTACAAGGAAGATACTTCCTATGATAACCAACAAGACAGCGAAACATTTCTTTAACATTGCTGGCGATAAGGTATGTGCAGTTTTGGCACCAAATTTTGCTGTTATAAAACTCATCACACTAATGCCAATGAAAGCATAAATATGAACATACCCGATGGTATTCGGCACATTGATCTCAGCAGTCATACCAAAAACCATAAACCCTATAGCACCAGCTAGAGCTATTGGTAATCCACAAGCAGCAGATGTACCGACAGACTTTTGCATCACCACCCCATAACGATTCAGATATGGAACGGTCAGACTACCACCACCAATTCCAAAGAGTGCCGATGCAATCCCAATGACACTACCTGCTGCAACTTGCTGACTTGATGAAGGAAGAGTCATTGTTGAATTAATTGCTTTGTTCGAGCCTGTAAACATAGTATACGCCACCCAAATCAAAAATAAGCCGACCATGATTTGAAGATGTAATCCCGGTAACAAACCAGCAATTCCAGCACCTGCAAAACAGCCGATGGCCATGGGTGGAGCTAAATTTTTAAATACAGGCCATAGCACGGCACCATTTTTATGGTGTGCCATTAATGAGCTAATCGAAGTGACAACGATTGTTGCTAAAGATGTACCTAATGCCAGATGCATAATGACATCAGGATCATAACCCATTTGGGTAAAGACAATAAAAAGTAGTGGCACAATAATCGTACCACCGCCTACACCAAACAGCCCAGCCGCAAAACCAGCAAATGCACCGATGATTAAAAAGGTTATAAGTTCCACAATAGACTAACTTTTAAAAAGATGAAGGGATTAAGGGGTTGAGTTAAGCGTGTTCCAACTGACCCACTTGATGATAAGCACGGTTAAAGTACACCAAACTCTCTTCTTGATTACTTTGCTTTACTGCAGTCACACGGCATAAAAAAATACTATGTGTACCGACTTGTTGAATATTCTCAATCTCGCAATCAAAACTGACTAAAGCATCTTCTAAAATCGGCGACCCAGTTTTTAAATCAATCCAATCACCTACTCTGAAGCGATCTTCTGAGCTGAGCTTGCTTGAAGCAAAAGCATTCGAAAGCTGTTCATGCTGAGTACTCAGTACGTTTACAGCTAAGACTTTATTTTCAACAAAATGTGCATGTGAACGAGAGGACTGATTCATACAGACTAATAGTGTTGGCGGAGTATCTGTGACACTACATACCGCAGATGCAGTAAAGCCATGCATCCCTGCTTCGCCTGTGGTTGTAATCACATTTACCGCAGTTGTAAGTAAAGACATTGCATTTCTAAAGTCTGTTGCTTCAATCATCTCTTTCATCTCAAATATACATATGACGTGTCGTACATTAGACAGAACAAATGATCTTGCGACGATTTGCCCTGATTAATACAAGACTACGTTTGATTAAGCTTCTAGCTCTTTACGGACAATGGCAGCTCCAGCACTTAAAGCCTCAAGCTTGCCACGTGCCACTTGACGAGAGAGCGGCGTCATACCACAGTTCGTTGATGGATAAAGCTTATCCGCGTCCACAAATTGCAAAGCTTTACGCAGGGTATTCGCGACTTCTTCTGCGGTTTCAACTTGATTAGTTGCCACATCAATTGCACCGACCATGACTTTCTTACCACGAATCAATTCAATCAAATCCATTGGCACACGTGAGTTTTGGCATTCAAGCGAAATAATATCGAGCTTAGATTGTTGTAGCTTCGGAAATGACTCTTCGTATTGACGCCATTCATTACCCAAAGTTTGTTTCCAATCGGTATTGGCTTTAATACCGTAACCGTAGCAAATATGAACCGCAGTTTCACATTTTAAACCTTCAAGTGCACGCTCTAGGGTTGGTACCCCCCAATCATTTACTTCATCGAAGAATACGTTAAACGCCGGTTCATCGAATTGGATAATATCCACGCCTGCTGCTTCAAGCTCTAAAGCTTCTTGGTTTAAAATTTTGGCAAATTCCCAAGCCAATTTTTCACGGCTCTTGTAGTGACCATCAAATAAAGTATCAATCATGGTCATTGGACCAGGCAACGCCCATTTAATTGGCTGATTGGTTTGGCTACGCAAGAATTTCGCATCTTCAACAAATACCGCTTGTTTACGAGAAACTTCGCCCACAACAGAAGGTACACTTGCATCATAACGATTACGAATACGCATGGTTTCACGCTTTTCGAAATCCACACCTTCAAGATGCTCAATAAATGTAGTGACGAAGTGCTGACGGGTTTGTTCACCATCACTCACGATATCAATACCAGCAGTGACTTGCTCATGTAATGATAATTTCAATGCATCACGTTTTGCCTCAAGAAGCTCTTCCCCTTCGAGTTTCCATGCAGACCATAGTTTTTCAGGCTCAGCTAACCAAGATGGTTTCGGTAAACTACCCGCAGTTGAAGTTGGGAGTAATAATTTCGGTGGTGTAAGTGCCATGTCTAATCTTCTTTCTCTAAATTCGTGAATCTGTATATCAATTGGATGTTTTAAGCAGCTGTTTCGACTTCGAAATTTTCAGCCCATTCATTTAAAATGTCTTGATAAGGCTTAATGAAATTTTCTTCTGTCCATTTACCTTGTTTGACTGCTAACTCAGCACGTTCTACACGGTCATAAACAATACGAGTTAGTGAGTAGTCGCCATAGCTTAAGCTTGGTTTATATTCCACGCCTGCTGGTGAGTTAGTATTGTAAATTTCAGGACGGTAGATTTTTTGAAAGCTTTCCATAGTTGCAATCGCACTGATCAATTCAAAATCAGTGTAATCACGAAGTAAATCTCCAGCGAAATAGAATGCGAGTGGTGCGTTACCACCTTCAGGTTTGAAATAACGTACACGTAAGCCCATTTTGGCAAAATATTCATCGGTACGTGAATATTCATCATTTTTGTATTCCACACCCAAAATAGGATGTACGTTGGTGGTACGGTAATAGGTTTTAGAGGTTGAAACACTCAAGCAAATTACTGGTTCTTTATTGAATTCTGCTTTAAATACTGCTGAATTCACCAGATGTTTATACAATTTGCCATGTAGATTACCAAAATCTTCAGGTTTTTCACCCACGCCACAACCCAACTGAGGCAATACCACACTGAAGTCATAATCACGCACATAAGATGAGAAGCTATTGCCAATCATACCTTCAATACGTTCACCTGTTTGGTGATCAATCACCACACTTTTCAGTGTTTCAATAAATGGGAAAGTTTGTCCATTGCCTTCGATATCAATTTCTGCAGAAATGATGTCGATCTCAAGTGAATAGCGATCACCTTTAGGATTATCGACAGTCGCTAAGCTATTAAAACGGTTGTTGATCATCGCAAGTGTACGGCGCAGATTTTCCTGACGACTTTCACCACGAGCCAAATTAGCAAAGTTTGTAGTCAAACGTGTACTTTCTGCTGGCGTATAGTTTTCATCAAAACGGATACGTTTAATTGAACACTCAAATGCTGTACTCATGGAGATTGCCACCTAAAATTTTATAAAAAGCTAAATTTCTGAATGGCTGTATTTAAACGTGAATAATAAAGTGAGTAAAACGATATAAATTCAGCTTAAGATGAGAATCCCTCATGTTAAAGCATATTCGCTATTTCAAAGCGATTTAGAATAGATGAGCTAACTTATCCATGCAGTTAATGAGTAGATCACTGGTATACGGATGCGATTCCGTCCACTCAAATGGTGCTCAAGTGAATTTATCTCAACCTAACCTTAGAAAATATCAGCTTATTAGAGGTTTAATTATCTACTCAATCTTTAAAATATAGGGTTTAAATTTAAACCTATATAACCATGTCAAACAAACTTGAACGTCAAAAACTGTCTCTCCCAGCAGGTCACGACAAACTTCTACTTCATTCCTGCTGTGCACCATGCTCGGGTGAAGTGATGGAAACCCTGATTGAATCAGGCATCAACTTTTCGATCTTTTTTTATAACCCCAATATTCACCCTGTCAAAGAATATGAAATTCGTAAAGAAGAAAATATTCGCTTTGCCGAAAAACATAATATCCCTTTTATCGACTGTGATTACGATACAGACAATTGGTTTGCACGCGCCAAAGGTATGGAAAATGAACCTGAAAAAGGCATTCGCTGTACTATGTGTTTTGACATGCGTTTTGAACGTACAGCTTTATATGCAGCTGAAAATGACTTCAGTCTAATAAGTAGTTCGCTTGGTATTTCCCGTTGGAAAGATATGAAGCAAATCAACGACTGTGGTCATCGTTCAGCTTCACATTATGAAGGGATAACTTATTGGGATTACAACTGGCGTAAGAATGGTGGTGCTGTGCGTATGCTCGAAATCAGCAAAAAAGAGGAGTTTTACCAACAGGAATATTGTGGTTGCGTCTATTCCTTACGTGATACTAATCGTTGGCGTATGAGCCAAGGGCGTGATCGCATCAAAATAGGTGTGAAATTCTATTCAAATGCTCTGGATGATCTAGACTGATTACTGCAGTATTTAGCTATAATCTATATAAATAATTAAGCTTATGGCTAAATTTCAAAATCGTTGATCAGATTTTATAGTTCTTAACATATGAATGGTATTGTAAGTTTTTAACCACTCACGTTTAATCACGTCGAAACCTTGTAAACGCCAAAATTGCTCCGCTGCAGGTAAAAAGGGATGTGTATGCAAATACAAGGTTTCTATGCCGTGTTGCTCGGCATGTGTAAATAATAACTGACACAGTTGCGTGGCAATGCCTTGTCGACGATATTCAGGCAGTACAAAAAGTTTGACCACCTCAACAGCACCTTCAGCAATATCCAAATCAAAACGTCCGTCATAGGCACGGTAAGCAATCGTTGCAATAATTTTGGCTTGATTTTTGACCACGATAAAACAGCCTAAAGGACTGTCCACATAGTACTGCTCAAACTGGGCAATATCTTTTGGAATACAAGCACCATACAGTTCTGGAAATAAAAGCTGCCGTGAATATAAAGCAAATTGAATGACAGATTGATCGGCGGATTGCAGTGTTTCATAGGTTAAATTCATTTTACAACCAAGAATGATCAGGGATAACAATGGTCTTGTCTTGAATCATGGCTTCATGAAACTCGACATCGTAGACGCTTTTTAAAAATTTCGGATCGGTGAGACGCGCTTTTGAATCAGGACGAATCACTTCATGTTCACGCATAAAGAACAAATGATCGGCAAATAAAAATGCCAAATTCGGATCATGCATAATGGCGATCACAGTAAAATTCTGCCGTGACAATTGTCGCAGTTTTTTCATCAAATAAGATTGATAATAAACATCCAAATGATTGGTCGGCTCATCTAATAAAATCACTTTCGGTGCTTGCACTAAAATACGGGCAATCATCACCAATTGACGTTCCCCGCCTGATAGCTCGGTATAAGGACGCTCTTTTAAATGCTCGATATCGAGATCAACTAAAGCCTGATCGACCATGTCCCAATCTTGTTTAGATGGACGAAATCGACTAAATGCAGCCCGACCTGTAATCACCACATCTTTAACTAAAAATGGGAAAACCGTTTTATGGAACTGCGGTAAAAATCCAAGTAGCGCGGCTCTTTCTTTGCCTTTTATCTGTTCTAACGCCCGCCCCGCATAAAGTACTCGCCCATCTATGGTCTGTTCTAAACCTGCCATCAGTTTAAATAATGTGGATTTGCCACAACCATTGCGACCTAAAATCACCGAGAACTGATGCGCTGGAAATTCAAGCTGAATATTTTTTAACACTTGTTTATGCCCATAGGCATAGTTCAACTGTTCAATTCGAATCATGCCCAAGCCGTCCTTTGTGTTTTGATCAGTAATAAGAAAAATGGCGCACCGAGGAGCATGGTGAAAATGCCAATTGGAATTTCAAAGCTGAGTAAAACTCGTGAAAAATTATCAATGAGTAGCAAAAAACTGCCGCCTAAAACCATGTTGGCAGGAATACTGTAACGATGGTCAGGGCCAACCAACATACGCACAATATGCGGCATAAATAGTCCGTATAGACTAATGATGCCTGCGGCAGCCACTGAAGTTGAGGTGCATAGCGTGACCAATAAAATCAGTATGAGCTGCTCCCACTTCGGATTTACCCCCACGGCTTGTGCTTCATCAGCTCCCAATGCCATCAGATTCAAGCGCCAACGCATGGCGTATAAGCCCATTAAAGCCACCGTAATCGGCACAACCGCATATTGGACTTTCTGCCACGATGCCTGATGTAAATTCCCCATGGTCCACTGCACGATCGCTTGTAATTTAAAAGGATCACTTAAATATTGAATAATGGTCAGTCCTGCTAAAAACAGACCTGAAACAATCATGCCGGATAAAATCACCATCACCAATGAAGTTTGGATTTCATGCTTTTGCTGGGCAAACACATAGGTTAATGCCACTGCACATACGCCAAAAATAAACGCCGATAAATTGGGCGACAACCAACTCAAAGATAGTGCTAAGGCTGCACCAAAGGCGGCACCTGAAGAAATCCCCAGCACATAGGAATCCACTAAGGGATTGCGGAACAAAGCTTGCAAGCCATTGCCGGCTGTTGCCAAAGCAGCCCCGACCATAAAGGTCAATAAGATGCGTGGTAGGCGAATATTGAAGACAATATTTTGCATCAAGCTAAATTGTTGCGCATCAAAATACGCTGTACCCAACATCCACTGGATAAACCACAGTGCATAATCCCCTGCGCTTAATGTTTGACTCGGTCCTAGCAACAGCGACATAAAAATCAGCAGAATCGGCAATGGATAAAACCAGGTGTATTTCAATTTTGCCTTATTCATGACATCAACTCCTTGGCAATTTTCTGACCATAGAGTTTCTCTAAAATTTTGAGTTGCAAGGCTTCAACTGCTAAGTCTGAGGTGTCAGGGTAAATGTGATGATGCAGATAAATCGCAGTCACAAGAATTTTGATGGTATGTGGGTTATAGATAAATGCAGGGCTGAGATTAAACACTTTCTGTTGTTGTACTGCTTTTAGACCTTGCAATTCTTTACGCTGATAAATCAGGTTTGGGTCGGTATTCCACAGTACAATATTGTCAGGATTCCACTCAATCAACGTTTCTGGATTGACATTCGGTTGATTGGTCTCCGTTTTAACCACGTTGTAAGCCCCTGCCAATTCAATAAAATCATTGGTAATCGATTTACGGCCTGAGGATGAATAAATTCGTCCACCTGACCATGCGTAATATATTGATTGCTTATATTTTTGCTTTGAGGTTTTGAGTGCCACTTCAGCCAGAAGCACATCTGAAAAATCCAGAATTTCTTTAGCCCGTTGCTTAGCACCTGTAAGCTGTGCAATTTCATACAGCTCTTCTTTCACCTGATCGTAAGTGCCTGATTCCATCACATAGACTGCAATACCAAATTGTCGAAGCAATTGAATGGTTTGTGTTTGCCCACTACCTAAAATCACCAAATCTGGCTTTAATAGCATTAAGCTTTCAATGTTGGTGGCATTTGAGCCTTGTGAAGGTGTAGCGAGTTGCTTATTGGCAATACGTGGATCCATTTTGGAATAAGCATTAAATAACAAGGTCTGTAAATAGACCTCAGCAGGAATCCCCACGACCTTTGCACCCTGCCCCAACATATATAGCCCGTCTAAACCTGGTTCAAACAAGGACACAATACGCTGTGCTGGCTGAGCTAGGCAGACTTCGGTCTCTGAGCTATCAACCACACAGTGCGATGTTGGGCTTTGTATTTTTGCTGATATCGGTTGCTCTGTTGCCGTACAACCCAACAGTACACAGCTCAGTAAAAGGACAATAAATCTTTGCATTAGTATTGCCACTGTACCGATAACGCTGCTTTGATCGGCTCACCGGGTTGAATCCATACATGGCTATAACTGGATAGATAATATTCCTCGTTTAACAGATTATGAATATTCAGTTGATAGCGTAAATTTGGATTTGCTTGGTAATAAGCCCCAAGGTTCAATACGGTATAGGCAGGTAAGCTGAAACCATTAGCCGTATTGGTTGGGCTGTCTCCACTCCGTTGCCCGACATAATTGAGGTTGAAATTTAGACCTGCTGCATGTTGCGTATTTTGCCAAAGGTCATAACTTGCCATGACATGTGCACTATGTTTGGGTACGTTGCTCAGTGCTGAGCCTGCAGGTAACACATCATCTTTGCTGACTTTGGCATCCATATAGGCGTAGCCTGCTGACACCATCATCTGGTCATTGATACGATGGTTGAAGTCAATTTCGAGCCCTTTGCTTTTCACTTCACCAACCGCAGCTTCATAGTTTGGATCAATGGCATCCGTCATCAGGACATTTTTTTTGCTCATATCAAACAAGACGATGCTAAGCATGCTGTGATCTTGCCAATGGTATTTCGCGCCGATTTCATAGCTTTTCGCTGTTTCAGGTGCAAACGTCTCCCCTGTACGACCCATGCCATTATTCATGGAAAATGCTTCACCATAATTGCTATATACAGACAGTGCTGGTGTAGGACGGTAATTAAGGCCTATGCGTGGGCTAAACTTTTGTGCTGTACTCTGATCCTTGAACTGCGTGCGATGGTTGATGAAGCGCTGTTCGACACGATCGAATCGACCTCCGAATAACACATTCCATTGGTCATTAAAAAAGACCTGATCTTGTACATTCACAGCCATGTACTGCTGACGTTCATCGGAATCGGTATGTAAAGGTAGTTCAGAGCTAAATTGCCCATAAGTGGGATTGTAAATGTTGATCCAATTTGGCTGAGCAGCCGAGTGATTAAGACGCAATTGACGTTGCATAAAGTCCAAACGCCCTGTTTCTGCACCGAGTACCAATTCATGCTGAACATGACCGAGTTCCAGTTGACCAAGTAATTCACTTTGGAGCAGCATATCCTCGGTCTGATAATCACGATGACGACGCTGACGCTCTAATGTTTCAAGGTCAGCCTGTAATTTGCGTGGTTCTGTTGAATAGCCGACCATTTGCGCATCTTTATAACTGATCGCAGCATTCATCTGCCATGCGTCATTGAGCTGATGCTTTAATCGTACTTGATAGAGATTGTCTTTGACGCGCATATCACCATCAGAAGGCTCACCCGTAAAGGTCTTTGGATCCATCAATAACTGGTTGTTGACAGCCGTGATACCACGGTCAAATGTGCCTAGATGCTGGGTAAATTCAGTATCTAAATCCACTTGGGTATTTTCAGATAATTTCCATGAGAATTGTGGCGCGACAAATAAACGTTGGCTACTGACATGATCACGGAAAGACTGGTTATCTTCCATTGCAGCGGCTATTCGATACGCCAACGCATCGCTGATTGGCGCGGTCTGTTCAAGACTTAAACGATATTCATCTTGTGTTGTCCCACGAAGATTAAGCGTTGTTTCAGACGTCCATTTTGGTTTTTTTGTGGTGACATTCAATGCCCCACCGACCTCACCACGTCCATACAGTGCGGTACTGGGACCTTTTAAAAAATCCAGTGATTCAATATTGACCATATCTTTAGGTGCAGAAATGCCACGATTGACACTCAGCCCATTACGAATGGCATCCACCCCCATATTGGGATTGCCTTGGAATCCTCGGAATGAATAGTTATCCCAAAAGCCCCCACCATAATTATTTTGATGCAATACCCCACTCACGATGCTGAGGGCTTGATCCATGCGCTGAATATCTTGCTGCTGGATAACGTCTTGCGACAAATGGCTTTTATTAAACGGGATATCCAATAGATCATGCTGAAATTTGGTAAGCGCTTGAGCATGCTGTGTAGATTCTGAGGCTAAAGCTGTGCTGAGATAAATCGTATCTAGGGTTTTGACCTGATCTGTTGCAAACACCCCTTGATTGATGCCAGTTAAACCTATTAATAAAGTTACACGAGATCTCAAAAAAACTATCCTCATTTATACGCACAATATTGATGCGTTTACAAATATTGAATTCAAATTGGTGCACTATTCATTAAATCTATGCACTAAAACTAAGCAAATGTTGTTCTGGCATCGCTGGATTAGTTTTGTGTACATTCTTGTATACAAGATATGAATTAGAGGCAAAAAAAATGCCAATTTTTTAAAATTGGCATTTTTTTAATAATTTATCCTAAACAGTCGAAAATATTTTAAGAGTAATTTTCTTCACGTCCTCAATACTATGTAAGACATGATGTTCTGCTAAATGGATCGCCCCATCAGCATCACGAGCTAAAATACATCTAAGTATTGCAGCATGATCTTGATAAGCATGCTGGATATCGAATTCACGCATGGCGCCTAGACTGAGCACAATTCGGATTTTTTCACTGATTTCATGATGAATCTTGGCGATTTGACGATTTCCTGCAGCTCTAACCAAGGCACAATGAAAATCTTCACTTTGCAGCACCAATGCTTTGGTGTTCTGGTTATAGTCCTGTTCGTCTACAAGCCATAATCGCTTTAAATTCTGTAATTCTTCAGATTGCTCATGATCCATTACGCATAAACGTTTAACAGCCTCTTTTTCCAAGATCATACGTAAATCAAAGAGCTCCTGATAAAAGGTAAAATCTAAAGGCTTAATTTCCCAACCACTGCGGAAATGCACATTCACATAGCCTTCCTGTTCAAGACGATACAGTGCTTGCCGTGTTGGGGTACGGCTGACCTCATACTTTTCAGAAAGGTCCGTTTCAGTAAAACGTTGTCCAGGTTTGAGCTTAAAGCTAAAAATATCATCCTTTATTTGTTGATAAATCACATTAGCTAAATTGCCAGTGCCTGACTTAATGGGCGTTATGCTCATCCTTAATTCTCGTTTTACATCTATGTAATAAATAAATTATAGAGTCATCATGAGAATTTAAGAATCAGTAAATATTGATATATAGGAAAATAGATTAAATTTTGGCTTTTAGATTTATAGGATAATTTAATTTAAGCCCCTATATAACGCTAATTAATAATTGCATTTCAATACTATAAATCAACCCATACAAGAAATTGAAAAGACTTAAACTTTTCCCAAAAACCAATTTTTCCAAGAACTGGTTCCACGAACTTCAACGGGTACGGTTGCAATCAGGGTATCTTTTAAAACGTCAGTTTGTCCTACGGCTTTGGCTAATCGGGCTTTTACAGAGTGAATGCATTCCCGATCTCCAAACTCACATCGATCTAATGTGGTGCCACCGCAAGGACCATTTGCAAGTCCTTTAGGACATGTTTCAGAGCAAATATATAAAGTATCAGCCAATCTACATTGACCACAATTTTCGCAGCCCACAACCATATGTTTTGACTTAAATTCGGTTTTTAACAAAGTTTTTGATGCCAACTCATTATCCCAAAAGGACGCTTTAAAAATAAACCTACCTACACCTTTAGAGATTTTGGACTCAAAAAGGGCTTTATGCATGACATGCAAATGATGATATTTAATCAGCTGACCTAATGTCGGTTGACGCGCATCATAAGTTAATTCTGGAACAAACTCATCTCCAGTCTTAATCTGCCAAAGAGATTTCCAGCGTGCTTCAAGTTCCTCTAAATCATCATGTTGATATTGCTCAATATAATTTTGCAGAACCTTCTGTTCTTCTGAATTTTCGCACGCTGAAAGATGAACACCATTAAAACCTAAAAGCCAAAAAGCCAAAAAGCCAAAAAGCCAAAAAGCCAAAAAGCCAAAAAGCACTGTAAACTAGATCCTGAGCTAAAAGTTTACAATCAAGAAATCAATAAAAGAAGAATTGGGATTGAGCATGTATTTGGGACTTTGAAGACCTTCAAAATCCTTGCCGAGCGATATCGTAATCGAGGCAAAAGATTAGGCTTAAGATTCAATTTAATTGCTGGGATCTATACCATGGAACTGAATAAAAAATGACTTATGATAGAACTCTATTATTAAAACCAAGCCCTAAACCAAAACCAAATTGAAATAACTCCCCTGTATCAATCCAAACAAAATTATCACCATCCAAAGATGAAAAATCAATTTCATTAATAGGCTTTTCTCCAAAATCTTTTTTTAGATTATTAATCACTTCAATGTTACTGACCAAAGTATAAAAAATAGAGTTCAAAGTGATATTAATTCCTTTCCCTGGATAACATTTATCCTGAATCCAAAAACTAAATATTCCTAAATTTAATCCATCATTTAATGCAAAAATTACATCCCATTGAACAAAAAAATCATCATTAAACTTTAAAATCATTCTAGTGCCTCTGACTTCCATCCATTTTTACGCAAAATGGCTTTGGTTTTATTATCTAACTTTAAAGAATTTCTGGCACCATCTGAACTGCCAGCCCAATGGTAAGTATTTGAGCCAGTCCTTCATATGTGAACTGATGAATATTTCCTTTGAAAAGTCAGTCAAACGCCCTTTATTAAAAAACAGCAATCTAAACGAAATTAGTATAGTTTTTTAAGTTAAATCTATTTCCATTTCTTTATGTAGCCCTTTGTCGCACTCTAAAATAAATGGATAAATTTTTTCGGGTTCAGAGTAAATATATTCTAAATAGCTTACTGGTAACCAATAATATATTTCATAATCACTTTGCCTATTATGAGTCGGAACTAGAAAAGATACATAATATTTTTTCATTCCTTCTTCAATCCCAACACTAAATTTTAATTCTTTTGATACATATATATCTCTAAAATTAAATTTCATTTTAATTTCCTATTTTTCTGACCTTTAACATGTCTTTCCTGACCTTTGTTGCATCAATAACAGCCTCTAAACTACCATTAGTAATTTACCCTCAGGAATCCACTGACTATTTGCACCAGCCTCGTTACCAGATGGTAGTCTTAAACCTGCAGATCTTGGATTAGATATATCAATCCTTACTAAACTGCCATTTTTAAGTTGACTTTGTGGTATGCCTATTGAAGCGATTGCAAGTTGTCTTTCATTCTCTGTAATTTCCTGACCTGTTAGGAAATCATTCTTCAAACCAACTGCAGCCCAAATTTGTTTCAAAGTAAGCTCATTAGCCAAAGCAAGAGTTCGCTTACCTAAAGTTTTTTCAGGTGTGGGCCCAATACAATTTGTAGTAGCACCACTGACGGAACCTACATCCTGACCTGAACGGACGGCTTCTATATCTTTTATTGCTTGACTTGTGTAACCAATGGTTTCATTGAATAAGCCTGTTACCTGTCCTGATATTTTTAATCGTTATAATTATTTCACCATTTCTTTCATTTCTGGTGAAGCATCACTTGCCAAAATATTTTTTTAGATGTTGTTCTACACAAGCAGAATTACCCGTTTGCACACAATCATTGAAGGCTTTATCAAGCATTTTATCGGTCTTTCTTAATATTGAAATTCCTTTCTCAATACATGCTCTATCATTCGAACTACATTTTTGAAGGTGTTTATTTACAGCTTTAAGAGTAGCTCTGGTTTGATAATTATTCTCCACCGCATTTTGAGCACTTTGACCACTCTGTACAGTCGAAGCCACATCACCAGTACTTGCACCCACGCCAGATGCAACCAAACCAGTAATCGCACTTACCGTTCATTTTTCATCCACTGTTAAATCTTTTGATTCTTTACCATATAGGTATTTAGCTAGTAGAGGTGCTGATGCTTCTGCTCCACCTGCTGCCAAACCTGCCGTTAAAGCATCATTGCCACCTGCTGCTGCAACTGCCGCACCCAATACAGTATGCGCTAGAATATCTGTTGCACTTCCTTCACTATCATTTGATTTGAAATATTGCCCAATCTCATAGCTGAGTTTAGAACTTGCTGTTGCGGCTGCTATTCCTAAGCCACTGTTAGTCGGAGCTGATAATCCTGCTGAAATGCTATCGACTAATATGCCTAATGTTTGAAGTTGTTGTTTCTTGTCGAACTCAGCTTGACTCAATGTTCCTGCTTCATTAGCTTTTTAGGCTTCGTCTAGCTTTTTATAAACTGTACTTTTTGAATATTTTCTCAATTTCATCTCTTCTAGATGGTTGTTCTTTTAGAACACTCTCTAATCCTTGTCGAATATAGTATTTAACCGTTTTTTCATCATACCACCCTTCAGTTGGCTCTATTCCTATCATTTCTTCATCGACCCAAGCATAATATAGTTCTGTACCATCTTCCTGAACTTCTGAATAGAGCTGCCATCCTGGATCGCCTCCAACTGGCTCCATTGGGTCTTTACCTATCGTTCCACGTAAATAATATTCTAAATCTTTACCGCCATGTATCATTTCATAAATACAATACAACAATGGTGCCTGAAGATCATCATGTTCAAAACTAAAATAATCACTTTTATAGGTAAAACTCATTCAAAAATCCTCTCAATTGATACAATTTATTTTGAATTAGGATTAATAGGAAATGATGTTGGTACTTGAGGTACTCCACTTCGCGTAACGACAGGCACTCTAAAAGTAATTCCATTTATCACGACATTTTGTTGAGTTTTACCACTAGCTCCATAATTCACTATTGCTTTTGCAGCAGCTTGATTTGCCATACTTGCCATTTGCGCATTACTGTAGACTTTAGGATCATAAACAGTTTTTGCTTCAATCCTTCCATTTGGCAATTGATATCTTACTTCCGTAATTCCTTTGGATATTTCTGTTGGCTGCCCAACTACTTTACCACCATTGGCATTTAAAATTTCATAAAAATTATCTGCATTATGTCCACCAGAGATCACTTTTGATTTCTTATTAATTGTCGCATCAATTAAATGTTTCCCTAAAGGTGTATCAATTTGGTTTGTACCAACTTCAGTATAGCCATCTCTAGGTCGAACAGGAATTCGACCAGCAAAATCTGCCTCAGGTTCTTTTAATAATTTCGTAATGTCACTACCATATTTTTTCCCAATATTCTCAAATGCTTCATCCGTTAATTTAATCGGTCCACATAACGTTTTAGAAAAACCTAAACCTAGCATTGCAACTTTAGCTTCTTGTATTTCCTTTGGCGTAAAATGCTCCTTAGTTATAGGGTCATATTCTGCACCCATTGCAGCTGCTAGCTGTCTTATTGTTAAATCATTAATAACCAGTAGAGTTTTTTCACCCAAAGTTTTCTCGGGTATTGGACAAACATATCCTGTCGGACAAGAAAATTTCTCTTTAGTATTTTCTTTAACTACCTGCCCATAATTCTCATCAATAATTGAAAATCCATTATTTTCTACCGCATTCTGAGCTAATTGACCACTCTGTACAGTCGAAGCCACATCACCAGTACTTGCACCCACGCCAGATGTAACCAAACCAGTAATCGCACTTACCGTTCCTTTCTCATCTGCAGTTAAGTCTTTGGCTTCTTTTCCATACAAATATTTTGAAAGTAACGGTGCTGATGCTTCTGCTCCACCCGCAGTAACTCCTGCAAGGAGTGCATCATTATCACCTGCTGCTGCAACCGCCGCGCCCAACACAGTGTGCGCTAAAATATGCGCTGCACTTCCTTCACTATTATTGGATTTGAAATATTGCCCAATCTCATAGCTAAGCTTAGGACTCACTGTTGCGGCTGCTATACCTAAGCCACTGCTCGTTGGGGCTGACAAGCCTGCTAAAATGCTATCGACTAATATTCCTAAGGTTTGAAGTTGTTGCTGTTTCTTGTCGAACTCAGCTTGACTCAGTGTTCCTGCTTCCTTGGCTTTTTTAGCTTCATCTAAATTTTTATTAATTTCAGTACGTACTTCTTGGCGGTTCGCATCAAACTTCTTCGTCACATCCATTTGTAAATTAATTTCGCTTTTAACTTGATCTCGATCAAAGTTATTTTGCAATGCGCCACTGTTTTCACGTGCTGTATCTGTTGTGACATGTGTGAGGATTTCTGACTTGATCTGCTCAGCAGAGTTTCCTGTCAGCTCTTCTTGACGAACTGTTTCTCTAATCGTGATATTAGACGTATTAATACCACTTTGCGTCACACTACTGTCTTTATCACTGTCCAAACCAAAACCAATCGACTTGCTTACACCTTGGATTGTGGAAGCATGTTGATCAATTTTTTCAGGCGCTGATATTACAGTGCCGGGTTTACCCTGATCAGATTTAGTCGCATTTAATCCAGCACTCAGTGAAATCCCTTTAGCATCATATTGTCCCGAATAAAGGCGTACCTCATTTGGACTGGTTTGCCAAGTACACCGCGACCTCTTTAATATAGCCCTTTCTTCGCTGAGTCATTGCAGTTATTTTTTTAAATTTGTTAATTATGCACTTGGATCATTAGATTCTGTGATCTTGGGCTGCTGTGGATCATAACGTTTAATCTATGCATAAAGACTATGTGTAGTTATACCTAAAAGTGATGCGATATCAGCAACACTATGACCTTTCTCTGTGACCTGTTTTACTGCTTCAATTTTAAATTTTTCAGGGTATGGTTTATTGCTCATAAGCACCTCGTTAATTTGCCATTTTATCTAACTAAAAGGTCTCTATAAAATAGGCGGCTAATCACTCAATCAAAAAATATCATACTTTGCATCTTCAACTGAATGGGTTTTCAAGAAATACCCTTTTAAATCCGTTACACAATATCATCGTCGCGCTTGAGTATATTCTGTCCAAATTAAATTCGGTGTACCATCATATATACAAAAACACAAATCAGGCCAATACAAATCATTAGTAACCATTACTCCAAACCCTTGAAAATTAGGAAAATCACCATAATAAGGAGAATGTATATACCAATCTTCTTTTCCGATCTTAGTTAAGTTGATTAGATCTTTTGGGATAATTAATTGATGTCTTAAACTACCATCCGAATTGTATACAGCAGCGTTGTTAGGTCTTAAGAAGTACCAAGGATATTCTATTTTTTTACTTAACTTAGAAGGCTGGTTATTAAAAATAATCAAAAAGCATTTACAATCTAATAAAACATGAACACTCTCCGCAATAGGTAAAATATACTCACTACCATCGCTATAAATAATTTTTTTTTTAAAGCAATAATTTTCTCATTCTTCAATAATAAATTATTAAAAATATTGAGCGAAATATCAGAATCATATTCAGGATAATTCATAAATTCATAAATTTCTCCATTTTCAAAAACATTTGTCTCTATTACTTTCTGTATTGTTTTCATTATTTAATCTCTCTTGTCGAGCTAATTTTAAATAGCTCAGGGTTCGTGTAAGGAGATTTATCTACGAAATTAATCTGATGAGCATTACCTGGTAAAGTTTTACCAGTCTTATAATCATACATAGAGCCTGCTCTTCCTTCTCGAACACCCACACTTGGCTGTACTTCAAATTCAACCACATAAAATTTATTTGGCTTACCAGATTTATTAATACTAGGCTTAAACTCTTCAGTTATTGCACGTTTATTTCGCATATCTGCAACAGAATTAACCTGTTCTTTTGTCGCCCAACCACCTAATTTCTGTGCCGGATTTTCTCCTTTTTTGATAGCTTCTACCATGTTAGAGTATTGAACTTCATCAATCACCATTCGCATTTTCTCGGATTGAATTACTCTTCGATCAGTTACAGTTGTGCCTGCTTTCCATGCTGGATAACCTGTAGGATGATAACTACCACCAACCTGTTGATCATTCAATGTTTTTGGATTATTTCCAATAAGATTTTCTTTTGCTCGTACTAATCCATCTCTATCTGTTACTTGTCCAGCATTAATATTTTCCGCCCTATACGTTGTACCGGATTGAAAGTCACGTACTGATGAGTCTCCAAAACTAGGATTCTCCACATTAGCGTTATTCTCAATTTTTTATCGCTGAATTAAATCATCTGCTACTTTTGCCTCCTTATTGGCTAGACTGACTCCTTTAGCCGTTCCACCACCTACAGCCATTAAAGCTAGATCTGTTGCACTTTCAGGGAAAAATATTTCTGTCGCAACATAACCAAAACCAGCAATATAGTAACTTGCTCCTGTTCTTGGTTTTTCCCCTACCATATAATCTAAAACAGCTGATTTTGCTGGAATCAATATTTTTCTGCTGCGCTTTGCTTTAAACCATTATATTTTGTACTGCAAGCACCATACGTCATGTTTTGGCAACTTCTTTGTGCATATCTCAAGAAATCTAATTGCTTCGTTGCTTGTATTGAAAATCCACTAGTTTCATTGAGAAGCCCTTTTGCTTCAATTGAAACTTTTAGTCTTCTTAGCTGTTGTTCAATCTCTTTCATTTCCGGTGAAACATCACTTGCCAAAATATTTTTTAAATGTTGTTCTACACAAGCAGCATCAGCTGTTTGCACACACTTATTGAAAGCTTTATCAAGCATTTGGTCGGTCTTTCTTAATATTGAAATTCCTTGCTCAATACAAGCTCTATCATTCGCACTACATTTTTGCAGATGTTTATTCACAGCTTTAAGAGTAGCTCTGGTCTGGTAATTATTATCCACTGCATTTTGGGCCACTTGCCCACTTTGCACAGTCGAAGTCACCTCACCAGTGCTTGCACCTACACCAGATGCAACCAAACCAGTGATTGCACTAATCGTTCCTTTCTCATCAGCTGTTAAATCTTTGGCTTCTTTGCCATACAAATATTTTGAAAGTAACGGTGCTGAAGCTTCTGCTCCACCTGCTGCTGCAACTGCCGCACCTAAAATTGTATGTACTGAGAATATGGCCTGAATAGCCTTCCTCATCTCTACATTTTAAATATTGACCAATTTCATAACTAACTTTTGAACTTGATGTAGCTCTCGCAGTAGCTCAACCTAATTGCGTTGGGACACATATCAGCTAAGAGGCATCGACGATTAAACTTTTTCATATAAACTGTTTAAAATGTACCCGACCTAGGAATACATCCAACCGATGTGCTTTCTTGTGCTGGGTGAGCCACAATGCTCCATAAATAAAAATTTGCTGCATCATATGGAGAAGTAAACAAAGATAATCTTGACTTTCGGTAACGTTCGCTATGATAAACCAACCAATATTCATCATCTCTATTAATACACAAGCCTCCATCTAAATAATTTGCATGTTCTGCACCAATATTTACTGTTAAATCTTTATAGCCGAATTTTATCAATTCATCAGTTAACTGTTGATAAGCAATTTTTTCTGCTTTGTTTAATCGCTCAACTCTTTCCTCTTCACTTTTGTAAAAAGAATTACGATTAACATTGATACCATCAAAATCACTATTGAGATTAATGATCATATTTTGTCTCCTAAATAACCGAATTTTTTCAGCTGCTCAACTGTAGCATATTGTTCAAGCTCTGGTATTTTCACACGAATTTGCGTTCCTCCACCTGGTTGCCCAAATGCTGGTGCAATTTTTTCTTCGGTAATCTTAAAGGGCTTAAGCACTTCATATTGATGATATGATTGAGGTCGGTTTGTCCCAGGGGGTAATGCTCTTTGCTCCAATGAATCTATTGGGCTTGCTAAATACCTCCCATTTTCAGGACCATAACGATCTAAAATTTGACCAACCTGTACATTTTTCTCAATACTACTACCTGGCACAGCCCCCCCCATTTGGAGCCACTTTATCCCAATTCCAGTTTCCTCCTATTTCTGCTTCTCCAGTTCTCCAATTTTTTGCATTATCCAATCTATAATGATCATATTATTGAAAATCTTCAACACCATGATTATTATCAATTTTTTATCGCTGAATTAAACCATCTGCTACTTTTTCCTCCTTATTGGCTAGACTGACTCCTTTAGCTGTTCCACCACCTACTGCCATTAAAGCTAAATCTGTTGCACTTTCAGGAAAAAATAATTCTGTCGCAACATAACCAAAACCAGCAATATAGTAACTTGCTCCTGTTCTTGGCTTTTCCCCTACCATATAATCTAAAACAGCTGATTTCGCTGGAATCAATATTTTTTCTGCTGCGCTTTGCTTTAAACCATTATATTTTGTACTGCAAGCACCATACGTCATGTTTTAACTTCTTTGTGCATATCTCAAGAAATCTAATTGCTTCGTTGCTTGTATTGAAAATCCACTAGTTTCATTGAGAAGCCCTTTTGCTTCAATTAAAACTTTTAGTCTTCTTAGCTGTTGTTCAATCTCTTTCATTTCCGGTGAAACATCACTTGCCAAAATATTTTTTAAATGTTGTTCTACACAAGCAGCATCAGTTGTTTGCACACACTTATTGAAAGCTTTATCAAGCATTTGGTCGGTCTTTCTTAATATTGAAATTCCTTGCTCAATACAAGCTCTATCATTCGAACTACATTTTTGCAGATGTTTGTTCACAGCTTTAAGAGTAGCTCTGGTTTGGTAATTATTATCCACTGCATTTTGCGCCACTTGCCCACTTTGCACAGTCGAAGCTACCTCAGCAGTGCTTGCTCCAACACCGGACGCAACTAAACCAGTGATTGCACTAATCGTTCCTTTCTCATCAGCTGTTAAATCTTTTGATTCTTTACCATACAGGTATTTAGCTAGTACAGGTGCTGATGCTTCTGCTCCACCAGCTGCTGCAACCGCCGCGCCCAACACAGTGTGCGCTAAAATATGCGCTGCACTTCCTTCACTATCATTTGATTTGAAATATTGTCCAATCTCATAGCTGAGTTTAGAACTTGCTGTTGCGGCTGCTATTCCTAAGCCACTGTTAGTCGGAGCTGATAATCCTGCTGAAATGCTATCGACTAATATGCCTAATGTTTGAAGTTGTTGTTTCTTGTCGAACTCAGCTTGACTCAATGTTCCTGCTTCATTAGCTTTTTAGGCTTCGTCTAGCTTTTTATAAACTGTAGTTTTTGAATATTTTTTCAATTTCTACGCTTCTATTTGGTTGCTCTTTTAAAACATTTTCTAATCCTTGCCGGATATAGAACTTTACAATAATTTCTTCATAATCACCTTCATTCGGCTCTAAACCCATCATTTCATGAACCCAAGCACAATAAATGGTTGTACCATCTTCTTGTAACTCAGGAACTAAACTCCAACCAGGATCACCTCCAACAGGCTCCATAGGATCTTTACCTATAATACCTCTCAAATAATATTCTAGGTCTTGTCCCCCTATTATTCCAAAACCCAAGCACCAAAGCAAAGGCATTAGATCTGCTGAAGAGCCCTCTTCATTAATATAACCTATCATTAATTAACTCCTCTAGAAGTAGGGTTTATAGGGAATGCTGATGGAACATAATTAGCCCCTCTATATGAGCTAATCGGTACTCTAAAAGTAATCCCATTCACTATTACATGCTGTATTTTATTTCCATTTACCCCATAATTTACAATTGCTTTTGCTGCGGCTTCATTTGCCATCGTTGTCATTTGTTTATCACTGTACACTTTCGGATCATAAACTGTTTTAGTCTCAACTCTTCCATTTGGTAGTTGATATTTAATATCAGTGATACCTTTTGTGACTTGATTTGGATTACCAATTACTTTCCCACCACTACGCTCAAGAACATCATAAAATTATCAGCATTATGCCCTCAAGAAATTACTTTAGATTTTTTATTAACTGTAGCATCAATTAAATGTTTCCCTAAAGGTGTATCAATTTGGTTTGTACCAACTTCAGTATAGCCATCTCTAGGTCGAACAGGAATTCGACCAGCAAAATCTGCCTCAGGTTCTTTTAACAATTTCGCAATGTCACTACCATATTTTTTCCCAATATTCTCAAATGCTTCATCAGTTAATTTAATTGGCCCATTGAGTGTCTTTGAGTAACCTAAGCCAAGCATGGCAACTTTAGCATCTTGTCTTTCTTTTGGAGTAATAAAATCCCCTGTTAAAGGATCATATGTCGCACCTAAAGCAGCAGCCAATTGTCTAATCGTTAAATCATTAATAACCAATAAGTCTTTTTCACCTATGGTTTTCTCAGGTATCGGACAGATATATCCAGTTCGACAAGACCATTTTTCTTTTTTATTCTTTTCAACAACTTTTAGATAATTTTCGTCAATAATAGTGAAACAATTTTCCTCCACCGCATTCTGTGCAATCTGCCCAGTACTCGCTACATCACCCACTGTTGCACCAACACCCGATGCAACTAATCCCGTAATCGCACTAATCGTACTCTTTTCATCTGCGGTTAAGTCTTTTGATTCTTTACCATATAAGTATTGAGCTAGTAGAGGTGCCGATGCTTCTGCTCCACCCGCAGAAACTCCTGCAAGGAGTGCATCATTGCCACCTGCTGCTGCAACTGCCGCACCCAATACTATATGCGCTAGAATATGTAACGAGTTTCTTTCTACTCTATTACTATTAAATTGACGCTTGAGATATGATATTAATTATCATAAACAACTTCATATTTATTTTTAAGCTCTTGCATTAATTTTCTTGCTAAAATTTCTCCTAAAGCTTTAAATTTCAATTCATCTTCTAGACTATTAAAACCTGATCTAATTGGATCATCCATATTTAAAGTTGTATCAAATATTTTTGACCAATCGTCTAATGCCTTTATCAACTCTTCGGAAATAGGTAAATCCTCAGGATTTAAATTACCTATTAGCCCTAATTCATCATATTCCCAAAGTGGATAACATTCATAATCAGCCATTAGCTTTATCAATTTTTTCATCACTTAATCCTCGTAGGGTTTGCACCAACTATGAATCCATTGTTTCCTATTGTAATTGCAATTCCTCGTTTTTTCCCTTTTATTTCAGTTTCATATATTGGACGCCCCTTTCCTTTTCCTTGATACCCAACTATTTTTCCCTTTTTAATTGCATCCATTAATACGTTAGGAATATCATCTACTTGTACACCAATATCTTCAAAATTCTTCTGATGCTCTTTTAGGACATGCAATAAACCAGCTTTTTCATTTCCTTTTTCAAGAAAAACAACCTTTCCATCTGGAGCACGTATAGTACTGATTAAATCTTTTTCACCAAATTTAATATTATTTGCTTTCAAATACTCAAGATCTTTTCTATTAATTTTCGATATAAATAATGCCTTAGTAACATCATTTATTTTTGAGACTACACCCGATTTACTTATACTTAATACTACAGGTTCAACTACCTTGCCTGCTCCATAACCTGCCGCCATAGTAAGAAGGCTTTCCCCACCTTTTTGGGCAATCTCTTGAGTTGTAGCGTAACGTTCTCCTTGTCTAGGAGCACATGAATATCCTGCGACCTTGACACACAAAATAAACTCACCATTCTCATTTATTTTATAAGTTGTATTATCTTTAATCGCTTGCAGAGTTCGTTTAGGAATTTCTCCTTTGTGATCATTTTGAATTTCATGAGGAAGAAGAACATTTTCTAATCCATTATTCTCCACCGCATTTTGCGCCACTTGCCCACTTTGCACAGTCGAAGCCACCTCAGCAGTGCTTGCTCCAACACCGGACGCAACTAAACCAGTGATTGCACTAATCGTTCCTTTCTCATCAGCTGTTAAATCTTTGGCTTCTTTGCCATACAAATATTTTGAAAGTAGCGGTGCTGAAGCTTCTGCTCCACCTGCTGCCAAACCTGCCGTTAAAGCATCATTGCCACCTGCTGCTGCAACCGCCGCGCCCAACACAGTGTGCGCTAAAATATGCGCTGCACTTCCTTCACTATTATTGGATTTGAAATATTGCCCAATCTCATAGCTAAGCTTAGGACTCACTGTTGCGGCTGCTATACCTAAGCCACTGCTCGTTGGGGCTGATAATCCTGCTGAAATACTATCGACTAATATTCCTAAGGTTTGAAGTTGTTGCTGTTTCTTGTCAAACTCAGCTTGACTCAGTGTTCCTGCTTCCTTAGCTTTTTTAGCTTCATCTAACTTTTTATTAATTTCGGTACGTACTTCTTGACGATTCGCATCAAACTTCTTCGTCACATCCATCTGTACATTAATTTCGCTTTGAACTTGATCTCGATCAAAGTTATTTTGCAATGAACCACTGTTTTCACGTGCTGTATCAGTTGTGACATGTGTGAGGATTTCTGACTTGATCTGCTCAGCAGAGTTTCCTATCAGCTCTTCTTGACGAACTGTTTCTCTAATTGTGATATTAGACGTATTAATACCACTTTGCGTCACACTACTGTCTTTATCACTGTCCAAACCAAAACCAATCGACTTGCTTACACCTTGGATTGTGGAAGCATGTTGATCAATTTTTTCAGGCGCTGATATTACAGTACCGGGTTTACCCTGATCAGATTTAGTCGCATTTAATCCAGCACTCAGTGAAATCCCTTTAGCATCATATTCACTGTTATTTTGAATGTTTGAATAAGTCAAAGTCCCTGTATTTAGACTATTATTTTTTAAGTTTTCAGCTTTTTGCGTCGATGTGATCAAAGCACCTTTTAAATCAGTATTAGTCTTCACATTGATTTGGTAACCATCATCTCCAGCAAAGATCCCTGATTGCTCATTAACTGAGGCATAATTTGCATCAACATTCGACTTACTAAAGCTACCCGATGCATTACCGCCATTGGTACCAACGCTAATTTGGCCTGAAATATCTTGTTGTTTGCTATTATAAGTGGCCGTATCTTGCAAACTTTCAAGATTCAGCTCATTGGCATCAATCTGTACACCTTTGCCTTATAATTCATCACTATCATTATTTTTAAAATAAGCCAACGATTCAAATCATTGGCCCAAGCAAACCTCACATTATCTAAATATTAAATACAAATGAAACAAAGAGATCGTTATTAATTTTTGATAAAAAACTCTTTGCAACCTCTATGCTTTCTAAAGCACAATCCCCTTCATAATACCAATCGGTGTAAGCATTTTTGAAGCTACCATCAGGTTGCTTTTCATAAATGTCACCTCCTAGAATTAAAATGTTAAAATTTGTAAATAATTCAAGCACTTCAAGAGATGCATTAATGCTGATAACTGCCTCCTTTAAGCCATTATCTCTTAATGTCAAACCATCTTTTGCATAGATCTCTAAAACTTCACTTAACATAGTTAATCCTTATTTGGAACAAACAACCGATGATTAATAGTACCATCATGATTACGAAGATATTCAAAAGTACCTTTTCTACCCTTATAATTCCCCTCTAACTCCAATTTTAGACGTGGCACCCCATCTTTTGATCCTGTAAATACTGTTGTTTTTCCATACTTTTCAGCCAATTCGTCTATCGTAGCAGGAAAACCATGATAATTATCTTTTTTGATTTGTGCATTAACCTTGGAGGTATATTTAGTATTTTCAAAAAAGTTTTTACTATTAATATTTTCAAAATATTTGTTTCGTATATCTTCACTATATTTTTTAAAATTCGATGATTCTCTAGCTTTCTTGCTGACTTTAATATTCTCTAAAACTTTCTCGGCTTGTTTCGCATCATCAAATTTTGCTATTACTTTACCTGTGGCTTTACTTATTATTCCAACCCTTTACCAACAGGAATTAATTCATATATTTCTGTAGGAACTATAATCATTGCTAGTTCTTTCGAATTATTTATAATTCGCTGACCAGTCCATTCACTACACTGTCCAGCAGAAATACCACTTTGTTTACAAAGATCATTGTATTGTTCAGATTTTTTCTTGGCATAAGCACCAGCAATGGAAGCATTGTTATCAACCGCATTCTGCGCAACCTGTCCACTTTGCACTGTACTCGCTACATCTCAAGCAGTAGCACCAACACCTGAAGCAACTAAGCCTGTAATGGTACTAATCGTTGACTTTTCATCTGCTGTTAAATCTTTGGATTCTTTACCATATAAGTATTTAGCTAGTACAGGTGCTGATGCTTCTGCTCCACCCGCAGAAACTCCTGCAAGGAGTGCATCATTATCACCTGCTACTGCAACTGCCGCACCTAATATAGTATGCGCTAGAATATGCGCTGCACTTCCTTCACTATCATTTGATTTGAAATATTGCCCAATCTCATAGCTAAGCTTAGGACTCACTGTTGCTGCTGCTATACCTAAGCCACTGCTCGTTGGTACAGACAAGCCTGCTGAAATACTATCGACTAAGATACCTAAGGTTTGAAGTTGTTGCTGTTTCTTGTCGAACTCAGCTTGACTCAGTGTTCCTGCTTCATTAGCTTTTTTTGCCTCATCTAACTTTTTATTAATTTAGCTCTAACTGCCAATAGATTTACGTTCAATTGAGTTATACTAAGCACAAATCATAAAGATCATTCCGTAATTTGGAAAATTTGTCATTTTCATAAGGTGGATATTCTCCATTTTTTTCTAAAACGATGTCATTAAATGAGCCCATTCCAGCATAATTCCTTAAAATATCGTGCTTAACTTGAGAAAAATTTGAATCAATTTCCGTCAAAAAACGTTTAAATGCTGTTGACCAATATGTTAAGTCAAATTCTTTAAGCAAATTAATTATTTCACTTATGATTAATTTTATAGATTGAACTTCATTCATTTTAGAGGCTTCTCACTGATTACTTTTACTCCAGGAATTTTCCAAGGTTCAACGGCTTTGTTGCAGAAAGCTATTCTTAAGGGCTTCTTCAGCCATATAATTTTCAAATGAAGAAGCCTACACAAAATCTACCGCACAACCAATTGGCCCGCATATAACCGAGCACTCATTAATCGCGGAAATATTGCCATTTGGTTTGATCCTACTACGCAATGGTATGCTCCATCAAAAGGAAAACAAGGACGAAATCAAATCTACTCCGACGCAGCCATCCAATGCTGCTTAATAATTAAATCCTTATTCTGTCTGTCTTTACGTATGGTCACTGGCTTTATGCAAAGTCTGATTAAACTTTGCGGATTAAATTGGACAGCACAGATTACAGTACACTTTGTAGAAGACAAAAGTATATTGATATTGCAATCAGCTACCAAAAAAATAGCTATGGGCTGCATCTACTCATGGACTCTACAGGCTTGAAGTTTCTAGGTGAGGGTGAATGGAAACACAAGAAACATGGACCTGAATATCGTCGCCAATGGCGTAAGCTACATATTGCTATAGATGCTGAAACTCTTCAAATACATGCTATTCAGCTCACAACCAATAATATCTGTGATTCACAGGTACTTGGTGATTTACTTGATCAGATTCCACAAGATGAGCAGATTGACTCTGTTTATACCGATGGAGCTTATGACACCAAGCAATGCCGTCAGGCCATTGCAGATCAGCAAGCGCATGCGGTGATTCCACCTAGAAAAAATGCGAAACCATGGAAAGATACAAAGAGCAGCTCGCTAGAGCGAAATGAATTACTTCGAACAGTTAAACGTTTAGGTAGGACACTATGGAAAAAATGGTCAGGCTATCATCGGCGAAGTTTGGTTGAGACTAAAATGCACTGCATCAAATTATTAGGAGATAAATTCAGTGCAAGGAGCTTTGATAGCCAAGTCAATGAGGTTCACGCACGTGTAGCAGTCCTCAACAGATTTACGGAATTAGGTCGACCACTTACCCAAGTTACGCCTTAAATTTGGCTCAATTAGGGGCACTTTGCCTTTCAAATCTTTGTGCAACAAAGCCATTTAGGATACAAACAAGGATACACAGAGCGTGTTCCCATATGAAGTTATATGACGTTAAACAAAGCAATAAAAAACCCTTAACTCTTTTAGAATTAAGGGTTTGGATTTCATATGAATGCATATGATTATAAAATTTGGTGGGCCCAGACAGACTTGAACTGTCGACCAACGGATTATGAGTCCGCTGCTCTAACCAACTGAGCTATAGGCCCTATAAATACTGATTTCTCAAGTATTTTCGAATCAGAATACTAGCCAATATCAAATTCAAAAACAAGGTTTTTCATTTTTTTATCTTCAGCTTGACCAAAATTTATTCATCGCAGTTTACAAATCACGTACGATCTTGATCATCTATAGAATTTCAGTCACAAATATGTGAAAAATTATGAATTTTTGGTAAGCGTCGAGGATGTAAAGTTTGCAGATAAAATCTAAATTTAGTAGTCAATTTTTCTATAATTTATTACTAAAGGGATTGAATTTTTTAAAATGAAGTAAGAAACTCTGCCATATAAAATTCAAATATCTCTGTGAATCATGAAAAAACACATTGCCGAAATGGCGTTTAAACTTGCTGGTGTCAAATATCATGTTGAACCGAATGTTCTTGGTGATAAACAAGTCATTATCGGTTTTGAACATACCACGATGATGGATGCTGTACTCTCAATCGCACTGTTTCAAATCCATGATATCCCGATTCACACACTAATTAAAAAAGAACTATTCAAAGGACCTTTTAAGCCAATTCTAGAAGGGGTTGGTGGTATTCCAGTTGACCGTCACTCAAATAAAGATATCGTGGCGCAAATGGTTGAACTCTTCAACTCTAATGACAAATTTAATCTCGTGATTGCGCCTGAAGCGACTCGTGCGAAAAATGGTGAACAACGTAAACCGATCCGCACTGGTTTTTGGCATATCGCAAAAGCGGCAAACGTCCCTATCGTTTTCTTGTTTGTGAACCAAAAAACCAAACAAGGCGGAATTTTTGGCAAAATCATGCCATCAGAGTTGGATCATGATTTGAAATTGATTCAGGAACTTTATAAGGAACATACAGGTTTAGACATTATTATTCCTGAACCGAAGAATAAAGCCTGATCTTGATCAATTGCTAAAATAAGGGTCTTTATTAAAAAAAAGCCCTTATGGTAGAATTTCGCAGATTTGATTAGGCATAAGGCCAATCTACAAGGAGCATATTTCGCATGGCGGGTCATTCCAAGTGGGCCAATATTAAGCATCGTAAAGCTAAACAAGATGCTAGTCGTGGTAAAGTTTTCACAAAATATATTCGTGAAATTGTTACAGCTGCAAAACTCGGTGGTCCAGATGCAGCAAGCAACCCACGTCTTCGTGCAGTTGTTGAAAAAGCATTGTCCGTTAACATGACTCGTGATGTCATCAACCGTGCCATTCAGCGTGGTGCTGGTGGTGAAGACAATGATGATTTAAAGGAAGTCACATACGAAGGTTATGGTGTTGGTGGTGTAGCTGTTATTGTTGAGACAATGACTGATAACTTAAACCGTACCGTACCAGATGTTCGTCACTGCTTCTCTAAAACAGATGGTAACTTAGGTACTAACGGCTCAGTTGCTTTCCTTTTCACAAAACGTGGCGAAATTACTTTTGAAGATGTTTCTTTAGAAGACCAAATTATGGACGTTGCGTTGGAAGCTGGTGCAGAAGACATTGAAGTGACAGAAGATGAAATTCTTGTGATCACTACACCAGAATCTTTTGGTACAGTGCAAGATGCTTTAGCGGCTGCAGGTTTAAAATCTGACAATGCAGAAGTGGTGATGAACCCTTCAACTAAAGCAGAAATCACAGATATCGATCAAGCGAAAAAAATCATGAAAATGATTGATATGCTTGAAGATTTAGATGATGTTCAAAACGTATATACCAACGTTGAATTCTCTGAAGAAGTTTTAGCACAATTGGATGCTTAATCTATATTCAGAATTAGAAAAACGCACCTTCAGGTGCGTTTTTTTATAACTGATGGTCGTCTTTATTTTGTAATTGCTTGAATTATGCTTTACTCAATAAACCATGACAGTTAAATACATCATATTCTTTAATGACAAAGCTTGAATGCAATGCCACAACATGATCAATTTTACCAATGCGCTGTAACAAAATCTGGCTATAATTTTCCATATCACGAGCAACAACTTCTATAATAAAATCAGCAGATTGCCCTGTGACTAAAAAAGCATTGATCACTTCAGGAATACTTTTAAGTTCATCTAAAAATTTTGCAAAAGTATCTGAGTCATGCTTACTCAATGATACTTGTAACAACACATGTAAATTAAACCCCAATTTTTGATAATTAATATCACGCTTTAAATTTGTCATGATATTGGTTTCAATGAGGTGTTTAATACGACGGTGCACTGAACTTACAGACAGGTTAATACGCTCCGAAAGCTCGTTCAGATTCAAATCTTCATGCGTAAGGATTTCTAAAATTTGTTTATCGTATCGATCTAATTCCATCTTCTTCTCAATATTTTCATGGCACAAAATGATTATGCGTTATTTTTTCAAAAATATCGATTAAAATGAAAATAAATTAACCAATCAGACAACATAACAGAAAATATGCTCTGTTATATCCCGCGCCAATCTACCCGCGCATTTCGTTCGTTGGCATAAATACGTTTGACATATTGCCCTATCGGCAAATCAAGCAATTGATTTTGATAGTCCTCAAATTCAGATGAAACTGGCTGATGATATTCTCTTTCCCATGGTGTACCAGAAATCTCGAGTAGTGGAGCAAGCATTGAACAAACAGCGATATCTGCCAAACCTAAACGATCTCCTACCAAATATCGAGCTTGATTCTGAATCAATTGGTCGTTTAACTGCAAAATAATTTCATGCATATTTTCTTTAGCAAGCGCAACTTGTTCATCATCAAGTTGGTAGCTAGTTGAAACTAAAGTTTTAATAAGTGGCTTACTGATCTTTTGAAATTTTCTCAGATATCCTTTTTCACCGATCATGATTTCTAGTGGCTCATCGCTTTCAGATAAAGCTTGAGCAAGCCCCCACCGCCTCACTGATACACCCAATTGATTACTCAGGTCATTAATTTCAATTGCTTTTTTTCTTAACTTTAAATCTGATCTGAGCAATGAATGCTCTGGATAGACATCATCCAAATACAGAGCAATTTGGGTTGAATCTGCAATCCACTTTTCTTTATCGCGTAATATCGGCAGAGAGTTTTGACCTGTTTTTAATTTTGCGAATGCACGATGTACGCCCGGAATCATATTTTGAGCAACATAATCCAATTCCTTATGATCAAGTAACCAGCGAGCTTTTTCACAAAAGTGAGATAAAGGAAACTGGTAAAGGATGCGCATAAAATCTCCGAAGTCTTGATCAATCATAGGATTTATTGTTTTGCTTACTTTATGCAACCCTATGCCAAAACACAATGTGATAATGCATCAATTGCAACTTAAATTGTTATTTTTGGAAATATGAATCCGTTAAATTATAAATGTTTAGCAAATCTTTATCTTTTTTTTTGCAAAGTCTAAATGAATCCATCGTATTTAGAGCACTATGGTTTATTAAAATTCATTATCAATCAATAATTTAAGTTTTCTAATATTTTTCAATCGATATCTATATTTGTCTTAAGCAATTTTTTTGAATAGTTCCACAAAAATCAGCATTAAAAAAAAATATTGTATGAGCGTAGCGTATATCTCCTCAAAGAGGAATTGATCTATGTCTCGTTTAATTACTGAAAATGTTCATGTTATTGAAAATGATCAAGATGCCATTCATGCAGCCTATCATGTTGCTGATTATGCGCTCGAAGGTCGCAATCAGCGTGACCAACAACGAGCTTTACCATTTGCAGAAATTGAATTATTCAGCCAAAAAGGTTTAGGAGGCTTACGCATCCCCCACGTCTATGGCGGTGCTGAAGTATCTCATCGTACCCTTGCCCAAGTATTTCGTATTCTAAATAAAGCGGATTCAAGTTTAGGGCAAATTCCACAAAATCAAATTGCATTGCTCAATATGATCAACATCATGGGAAGCGATGAACAAAAGCAATTTATTTTCAACGAAATTTTAAAAGGTAAGCGTCTTGCCAATGGGGGGCCAGAACGACATACCAAAGATACCAAGACTTTAGACACACACCTTGTTTTGGAGGATGGGAAATATCGAGTTTCAGGAAAAAAATTCTATTCTACAGGTAGTTCATTTGCACATTGGTTAGCTATCAAAGCCATACACCCTGAAGGTCACGTGGTTTTAGTTTTAGTGAACCGTGAATCCACTGGTGTCGAAGTGATCAATGACTGGGATGGATTTGGTCAACGTACCACTTCAAGTGGCACAGTGATTTTAGACCATGTTGAAGTTGATCCATTACTGATTTTTGATGAAAGAAAATTATTGGACGTCCCTAATTTTAGAGGCGCGTTTTCACAGCTGATGCAAGTGGCTATCGATGTTGGTATTGCTGAAGCAGCATTTGAGGACATGTTGTTTGCGATCCGTAAAGCACGCCCAATTGTGGATGCACAAGTTGAGCGTGCCAGTGATGAGTATTTCACCTTACAAGAAGTTGGCAAAGCTAATGTTTTGTTAGATGCCGCCATTCTTTTGCTTGATGAAGCAGCTGATTATTTAGATTCACTCAATGTAGTTGAACAACTCTCTGATGAACAGATTGCTGAAGCTTCGATCAAAGTTGCTGAAGCTAAAGTCTATGCCAATGATGCTGCACTGCATATCTCAGAAAAGTTGATTGAGCTCGGAGGAAGTCGCGCCAGCCTCAATGTCCATAATTTTGATCAACACTGGCGAAATGCACGTGTACATACCCTTCATGATCCTATTCGCTGGAAACTTCACGCGCTGGGTTCGTATTACTTAAACCATACTTTTCCTGCACGTCATGCCTGGATTTAAGGAGTCATCATGTCATCTTTACAAGCTTTAGAGATCCAAGAATCAGGCAGTTATAGACCAGCGCATATTATTCGCTCTGATGAAGAAGCATTAAAAGTCGCACACGAACTTGCAGAAAAGTTTAAGTACCGTGCATCTGAACGAGATTTAAATCGTGAGCTTCCTAATGAAGAAATCGAAGCGTACAGTCAATCTGGCTTATGGGCCATTACAGTACCTCAACAATATGGCGGTGCCGATGTTTCTATTCATACACTGACAAAAATCATCGCATTAATGAGTGGTGTTGATGGCTCTATCGGACAAATTCCACAAAATCATTTCTATGCACTTGAAATTTTGAGGAATACTGGGTCTGAGGCTCAAAAAAGACGTTTATTTACTGAAGTTTTACAAGGTGCTCGCTTTGGAAATGCCTTGGCTGAGTTTAAAACTAAAAATGCAGCACAACGCCATACCTCTTTAAGACAAGTCGAAAATGGTTATGTCCTCAATGGAGAAAAATTTTATTGCACTGGCAGTCTATTCGCTCACCGTATTCCAACCCTTGCTAGTGATGAACAAGAGCGCCAGTTTCTAGTCTTTGTTCCATATGATAGCGAAGGCTTAAGCCTATTAGATGACTGGAGTGGATTTGGTCAACGTACCACAGGCAGTGGGACTGTTAAATTTGAAAATGTACAGATTGACCCAGAGGATATAGTCCCTTTTGATTTGGCTTATTCAACTGCCACCATTTCAGGTCCATTTGCACAAATTATTCATGCCTCAATTGAAACAGGCATTGCTCGAGCTGCTTTTGAAGAAACATTAATACGCGTTCGTCAAGCACGCCCTTGGATAGATGCAAAAGTTGAACATGCCACTCAAGACCCTTTGACACTATACGAAATTGGTCGAATTGCAACAGACGTCAAGGCCACCGAGTTACTACTAAAACAAGCAGCGCAAGCGGTTCAAGATGCCAAAGTCTCCCCTTCAGAACATTCAGTTGCACATGCTTCTATTCAAGTGGCTAAAGCACGTGCACACAGTACCGAGACTGCACTAAAAGTCTCGTCAAAACTGATTGAACTGGCTGGTAGTCGTGGAAGTCAACGACAAGATAATCTTGACCGATACTGGAGAAACGCACGTGTTCATACCTTGCATGATCCAGCGCGTTGGAAATATTTCTTCATAGCCAATTATGTTTTAAACGGCGTATTCCCCCCAAGACGAGGTACGCTGTAATGACAAAAATTCAATCGAAACCTCAAAAACAGATCCTGTTCAATGCATTTGATATGAATTGTGTAGGTCATATCAACCATGGGCTTTGGACACACCCACGTGATCAATCCTACCGATTTAATGAATTAAGTTATTGGACAGAACTTGCTCAAACTTTAGAGGAAGGTCTTTTCGATGGATTATTCATTGCCGATATTACTGGCGTTTACGATGTCTATCAAAATGGCATTGATCTAACCTTGAAAGAATCAATTCAACTGCCGAGCCATGATCCAAGCACGCTGGTGTCTGCAATGGCAGCCGTCACACAGCATTTGGGTTTCGGTATTACAGTGAACTTAAGTTATGAATCTCCTTATCAATTTGCTCGTCGCTTCGCGAGTCTGGATCATCTGACCCAAGGACGTTTGGGATGGAATATCGTCACAGGCTATTTGGATAGCGCAGCGCGATTGGTCGGTCAGCAAGGACTGAAAGATCATGATTTACGTTATGAACAAGCTGAAGAATTTTTAGAACTCTGCTACAAATTTTGGGAAGGCTCTTGGGAAAATGATGCTGTCATCCAAGATAAGCTCAATCGCATTTTTACCGATCCGACTAAAGTACATACGATCCACCATCAAGGACAGTTCTATAACAGTCACGGCGTCTTCCAAGTCTCGCCTTCAGTACAACGTACACCTGTGCTATATCAAGCGGGAACATCACCTAAAGGACTACAGTTTGCCACTCGGCATGCAGAAGCCATGTTTATTGGTGGAGATACCGCTGAAAAAATTGCGTCTCAAACACAAAAGATTCGCCAATTAACACAATCACAAGGTCGTCACGGTACAGCTATTAAATTATTTGCCGGCATCACTGTCGTCACTGCTGAAACAGATCAACAAGCGCAAGAAAAACTGCAGGAATATATTCGATATGCAAGTCCTGAAGCTGGCATTGCGCATTTCTCAAGCTCAATCGGAACAGACTTAGGTCATCTAAAAGATGAGGATGCTATTCCATATAAAAAAACCAATAGCATCGTTTCTGTAAATGAGCGCTTTAAGGAAAACAAAGTCACTTTGGCAGATTTAAAAGCTCAGCATGTACTCGGTGGACGTTATCCCTTATTTGTTGGCAGTGGAGCAACAGTTGCTCAACAGCTAATCGAATTCATTGATATTTCTGGATTAGATGGTTTTAACCTTGCCCGTACAGTCGCTCCAGAGTCACATCAAGATTTTATTCGTTATGTCATTCCTGAACTACAACATCGCGGTCGCTATAAGACCGCCTATGCTGAGGGTAGCTTAAGGCACAAGCTATTCAATGCGGGAGATCATTTACCACATTCACATCCTGCACATCATTTCCGATGTCCAAGTTCAAACCAAGATACACAACAATCAAATTTAAATTCTATACACCAACATTCTGCTTAAGTTTTTAATCTTTAGGGGTCTTTCTATGGCACAAGCTCAGTCTTCTCGACTTAAATGGATCGGCGTTGCAATCGCCATTATTGTGATTGCAGCATTTGCATGGTCCTTTTTGAAAAAAAATGATCAACAAGAAATCGTCATTGGTATTAGCCCACCTTTTGCAAAACCACTTCAAGCCGCAATTGAAGAAGCAAAGGCTCAAGGCATTCATGTACGTTTGGTAGAATTTTCAGATTGGAATACACCCAACATCACCCTAAATCATGGGGATATTGATGCAAATTATTTTCAGCATCAACCTTTCTTGAATAATGCGTTAAAAGAAACCAACTTTAAGCTCAAACCCTTGGGCATCGGCTCAGGAACACATGTCGGTTTATATTCAAAAAAATATAAAGCGATGAGTGAAGTTGAAAATGGCGCTCGAGTTGTACTGCCAAATGATCCTGTGAATCAGGGTCGCGCTCTACTCCTCTTACAACACGCTGGATTAATACAACTTAAGGATTCCAACAACCACTTATCCAACTTGAAAGATATTAAATCCAATCCAAAAAAATTGAACTTTATTGAAGTCGAAGGCCCGCAAACTGCGCGTGCCGTAGATGATGCAGACCTCGTATTTAGCTATCCAATGTACCTACGCTTAGCACAAACGATTGATCCGAATGATGCCTTAATTTTGGATGAAATTAACAACACGCTTTATGCCATCTTATTTGTTGTTCGCGATGACTTTGAACAAACTCAGCCTGAAAAAGCAGCTCAACTGAAAAAATTTATCCAAATTTATCAAACCTCAGACAAAGTTAAACAAGCATTGAATGAGGATATTGGTGAAAAACTATGGTTCAAAGGCTGGAAATAAGGAGAATGAACATGGTGAGTTTTGGTTCACACATTGAATTTGCAGTACCCCATATTACAATTCGTCATTTAAATAAGTATTACGATGTACAAGGAAAACAAGTTCACGCACTCAAAAATATTAATTTGGATATTCCCGAAGGAAAAATTTTCGGCATTATCGGCAAAAGTGGTGCGGGCAAATCTTCATTGATTCGCACCTTAAATGGGTTAGAAACAATTTCTGATGGTAGTATTCATATACATCAACATGATCTAGGGCAGCTTAATCACAATGAATTAATCGCCCTACGCCAGCGTATTGGCATGATTTTTCAACATTTTAATTTACTATCTGCCAAAACAGTTTGGGAAAATGTCGCGCTTCCATTGAAAATCGCAAAAGTGCCTGCTGCTGAGATTCAAACTCGTGTGGATGAGGTTTTAAATCTAGTCGGTCTGGCTGAAAAGCATCATCACTATCCATCACAATTATCGGGTGGGCAAAAACAACGAGTTGGGATTGCCCGCGCATTGGTCAGTAAACCTGAAATACTATTGTGCGATGAAGCAACATCGGCACTTGATCCAGAAAGCACATCTGTTGTTCTATCTTTACTGAAGGAAATTAATCAAAAATTAGGACTCACCATCGTTCTCATTACACATGAAATGCAGGTAATTCGTGAAATTTGCGATCAAGTGGTGGTTATTGATCAAGGTGAAATCGTTGAATCAGGGCAAGTTTGGTCAGTCTTCTCTCGTCCCCAGCAGAAAATCACGCAAGAACTCCTCAATTTGGAACAGCTTGATTTGCCATTCCAGTTACATCAAGAGCGAGCTACACATTTAACGCATACCATTTTGAAAATCAGCTATGCAACTGATTTGAAAAATCCTCCCAACTTAAATGATGTACTTTCTAAAATTACACTGCCTGTGCATTTATATCAAAGCCATGTAGACACTATTCAACATCATCTGGTTGGCTCACTTATCGTAGGTATTCCTCAATTAGATGTTGATGTACATACGCTCCATCAGCAATTCCACCATAAAACATCACAAATCGAGGTGCTTGGCTATGCACAACCAGCTCATTGATCTTTTAATTACGGGTACCATTGATACTTTGTTAATGGTCGGTATTTCTGCATTTTTAGCGCTTCTCATTGGATTGCCTATGGCTGTAATCCTCGTCAATACCTCAGAAAATGGGATTTATCCGTCAAAAAAAATTAATCATACCTTGGGTTGGGTGGTGAATATTACGCGCTCTATTCCCTTCCTAATTTTGATGGTGGCGCTCATTCCCTTCACTCGACTGATTGTGGGGACCAGTTATGGGGTATGGGCTGCGGTTGTACCTTTAACTATTGCGGCTACACCTTTTTTCGCACGTATTGCGGAAGTCAGTCTACGAGAAGTTGATCATGGACTCATAGAAGCTGCACAAGCCATGGGCTGTAATCGCAAACAAATTATTTGGCATGTGCTTTTACCAGAAGCACTGCCTGGTATTGTTGCAGGTTTTACTGTCACGCTTGTAACCATGATCAATTCCTCTGCGATTGCGGGTGCTATTGGTGCGGGTGGTTTAGGTGACATCGCCTATCGATATGGCTACCAACGCTTCGATATGCAAATTATGTTGGCGGTGATCATTGTATTAGTCGTATTGGTCATGCTGATTCAAGCTTTGGGTGATCAATTGGCACATAGTTTGGACAAACGTAAAATCTAATTCACACTATTCAACTGAGTCTCATCTGTCTTTTAGAGAAACATCAAAGCCATGACCTGACTTTGTCATGGCTTTGATGTAAAATCACCGACAATTTTTAAATAACACTGTGTGAGTCTTTTCATGGGTTTTAATTGCGGTATTGTCGGCTTGCCGAACGTTGGTAAATCTACACTTTTCAATGCATTGACGAAAGCTGCTATTGCTGCAGAAAACTTCCCATTCTGTACCATTGAACCAAACACTGGCATCGTTCCTGTTCCAGATCCACGTTTAGATAAATTAACTGCTATTGTTAAACCTCAACGTGTTATTCCAACCACAATGGAATTTGTAGACATCGCAGGTTTAGTTGCTGGTGCTTCTAAAGGTGAAGGTTTAGGGAACCAATTCTTAGCCAACATTCGTGAAACTGATGCAATTGCACACGTAGTACGTTGTTTTGAAGACGAAAATGTTATTCACGTGAACGGCAAAATTGACCCACTTGATGACATTGCAACTATTAACACTGAGCTTGCTTTAGCAGATTTAGAAACAGTATCAAAAGCGGTTACACGTTTAGCAAAGTCTGCGAAAGGTGGTGATAAAGAAGCAGTTGCAACAAAAGCTGTACTAGAAAAAATTCAGCCATTACTTGATGAAGGTCGCCCTGCTCGCGCAGCTGATCTTGATGACGACGAGCGCAAATTAGTTCGTGGCTTTGGTTTATTAACCCTTAAACCAACAATGTATATTGCTAACGTTGCTGAAGATGGTTTTGAAAACAATCCGCACCTTGATGCTGTTAAAAAATTAGCGGCAGAAGAGAATGCTATTGTAGTTCCGCTTTGCAACCAAATCGAAGCTGAAATTTCTTTGCTTGAAGATGATGAGCGTGCTGAATTTTTAGAAGCGATGGGCATGGAAGAACCAGGTCTTAACGTGGTTATTCGTGCAGGTTATGGCTTACTTGGCCTACAAACTTATTTCACTGCAGGCGTTCAAGAAGTTCGTGCTTGGACTGTAAAAATCGGTGCGACCGCTCCTCAAGCTGCTGGTGTGATTCACACTGATTTTGAGAAAGGCTTTATTCGTGCAGAATGCATTGCCTATGACGATTTTGTTCAATACAACGGCGAAGCTGGCGCTAAAGAAGCTGGAAAATGGCGTCTTGAAGGTAAAACTTATGTCGTTCAAGATGGTGATGTTTTACATTTCCGTTTCAACGTTTAAGTTATTAAAAAACAGCCGAAAGGCTGTTTTTTTTGCAAAGATTATTTAAAAGAATGAGATCATGGATTTTGAGTTGAAGTACTCGAGTGATTTACGTGTTTATGGTCCATTTCATAGCGTAATTGTTTAGCTCGAACCAATACTTTCTCTTCCAGTTTCTTACGTAAACCAATAAGAAATATAAATTCTGCTACCACAAATAAAGGACCTATAGCGAGCCCTACAAGATCATCCACAAAAGCTGGTTTTTTCTTTTCATAATAGTGCCCAATAAATTGAATAATCCATCCCACAATAAAAAATCCAGCACTTACCAATACCCAAGAGGATGTCGCTAAAGCTGCTACTTGTGTGGCTGGTTGATAAATTAAAGCAAATAGCACTGCCATTACCACACCAAAAATGAGATCCAAACTCAAGTAATAAATCACTGATGCGACGATCAATAACATTGCAAGATCAATGGAATATCCAGCAACTGTAAATTGCGCTTTGGCTGCAAAACACAAGATCGAAAATACAATCAAGGGAATTCCAATAAAATGCGAAAATACGTTTTTACGATCTAGGTGATAAGCTGCATATTGTCCAAGCAAGCTCTCTAAACGAGTCATGTTATCATTCCTTTTTCTGACTATTTCCTTCACTATATATAAATATAAACCAATAAGTTGTCGACTAGACGACAAATAATCAGCATAAAAAGGGAAAATTTTGCTTTCAAATCAATACGTTTATCTTTTAAAAAATAATTGGTGGTTTAGCCAGTTTGATCATGAACTACAACAGCTGATGCTCGAACATGCACAGCTCATTGAATATGGCAAAGAACAACTGATATTTTCTAAAGCTGATCAATTTGATGGCATTTATGCCGTGATTGATGGTGCTGTTCGTTTAGCACATATTGACGTAGAAGGTCGTGAGGCGGTGACAGTTATCGCAGATCCCATTATGTGGTTTGGTGAAATTTCGTTGATTGATCAACAACCCCGCTCTCATCATGCGATTACCAGTAAAAAATCCAAAATCCTCAAAATAAGTCGTGTAGGACTTGATCTAATTTTAGAACAATATCCAAAATTTTGGTTTTATCTGGCTCAATTGGTGAGTCATAAACTCCGTTATGCTTTCATGGAGTTGGTCTCTATTCAAACACAACCCCTTATTCAACGTTTAGCACAAAGATTAATCTTTATCTTAAATGGATACGGTAATCTCAAAGAGATTGAAAAAAACACCATCAACCTATCTCAAGAACAATTGGCACAAATGTTGGTCTGCTCAAGACAGACCATTAATCAAGAACTACAGCATTTAGAAAAAATTGGCGCAATTAAAGTTGCATTTAAAAAAATTGAGGTGATTAATCTTAATCAACTTAAAGCTTTAGCCGATCAAGCTTAATCGATTAAAGATGATGTGCTTCAGTAAAATCTGGATTAATCATTGTATTGGGGTCGCTAGGGTCACTTAAAATAATTTTGTATACGCCTTAGTGTTTCCTAATTCTGGTTGCTCAATTGCAGTTTTGCACTGCGCTTTATCGCGTTCATAATTGGCTTGACGCTGTGCGAGCTGGCCCTCATTTTCCACGATTGCACGTGCCCAAGCATCTATGGTTGTTAGCGCTTTACGACAAAGCGCATATTTCCCTTCAGTCACTGAGTCGGTCATTTTGACATTAATACGCCAATCCAGTACCAATTGACGCACAGGCTCGCGTACTTGTGATGGTATAAGCGCTTTATTGGCTTGATACAGAATAGGATCAACCTGATTAATCAATTGCCAAGCATGATTTGCATATTCAGTTGCGTCATTAGTCAGCTTCGGTGCTTCTTTAATTTCAACCTTTTCATCGGCAGTTTCTGCCTGACCACCACAACCGGATAAAGTGAAGATGAGGAATGTAGTCAATGCAGCTAATTTAAAGGGAGATTGAATCGCAAACATGACATCGCTCTAATAAACTATTCGGCACTATGCTAGTAAATTCGGGTAGAATACTCAATCTCGTTTTATACCTTTTGTTCCAATCTCCAATTAGGTTTATCGTGACCCAATCAAGCTCCCCACACATGACACCGGCAGGTTTTTGGCAAGGTGCCAAAGACAGTCAAGCCATCATTTTCACCTATTTGCCTGTTTCATTCGCGTTTGGTGTATCGGCAACTCAATTTGGATTTACGGCGTGGGAAGCATTATTTTTATCCTGTTCGATGTATGCAGGTGCCAGTCAATTTTTGGTGGTTGCCTTACTCGGCAGTGGCACTTCTATCTGGATGACAGCCTTAACTGTAATAGCACTTGATATTCGACATTTGTTATATGGCCCTGCTTTACAAAACTTAATTCAAGATAAACTCAATCTGAAAAAAACAGCAATTTGGTCATGGGGCTTGACCGACGAAGTCTTTGCATCAGGCATGATTAAACTTTCGCAACGCCGTCAAGAATGGTCTGAATCTTGGATGTTAGGTCTGAGTCTGTTTAGCTGGTTGTCTTGGGCACTTGGATCTTTTCTCGGAGGCTTATTTGCAGATCAAGTCAGTCATCTCCCCCAATTTTTGCAAGCAGCGCTCGACTTTCTATTACCTGCACTTTTCTTGAGCTTTTTATTGGCTGCATTTGAGAAAAAACATACCTTTGTCGTGACCATCACCATTATTGTTTCTGCTATTTCGTGTTACTTTATCGATTTATCCGCAGCGATATTCATTGGCATAAGCTCTGGTATTTTGGCTGGTTTGTTTAAACATTATGTACTGAAGCAACATGATCCTTTGCACACAGGTGAACAATCATGAATCTAGAAATTATTTGTGTCGGTATTCTAGTCGGCATCGCGAATTTCGCCTCACGCTTTGGTCCTTTTTTTGTGATTCAGAAACTACAACAAGGTCGCCAGAAACGCGGTGCTCTTTGGCTTAAAATCGCCCTTGGATCAATCGGTATTGCAGCAATCAGTTCAATGCTCGTGGTCGCGACTTTACCGCCGCTCTTAGAAACACCCAATAAGAGCGTTGCCATGTTAATTGGTTTTATTGTGCTCTCGGGTTTATATTTCAAATTTAAACAGATTGTACCTGCAACACTCACAGCGGCACTCACATACGGTTTGGTGTATACCTATTTCCCACTTTAAAATATTTCTCGCGTATTATTCATTCAGATTCTAAATTTATAAGCCTGATCCTCGGATAAGGCTTATAAATTTTTATCAATAAAAAAATTAAACGATATCAAAATAATTTCTTGCTTTTTCTTGTATTCATCGCGCTCAAGAGGTTTTAGTTCTGATATGCTAAAAGTCCATAATATCAAGCACGGATGAATCAAATGCTTATTACACTCGGTACTCCACTTCAATCTTCGGCGTTTAAAGTTCTATTATTGGGTTCAGGTGAGTTGGGTAAAGAGGTGGTAATATCATTACAACGATTAGGTGTAGAAGTACATGCAGCAGATCGCTATGACAATGCACCTGCCATGCAAGTTGCTCATCATTCCTACACTTTGAATATGGCGGACCCAAAAGAATTAAAAAAACTGATTGAACAAGTTCAACCTCATTTAATTGTTCCTGAGATTGAAGCCATTGCCACTGAAGTCTTAGTGGAAATCGAAGATGCTAAAACTGCCGTAGTTATTCCCTCTGCGAAAGCCGTGAATCTCACCATGAATCGTGAAGGAATTCGTCGCCTCGCAGCTGAGGAACTAGGGCTACCAACCTCGGCTTATCGTTTTGCCAATAGTTTGGAATCATTCCGTGCAGCATGTGATGATATTGGCTATCCAAATTTTGTAAAACCTGTGATGTCATCATCGGGTAAAGGACAATCACGCGTAAAATCTTTTGATGAAGTCGACGCTGCTTGGGAATATGCTCAAACAGGTGGTCGTGTCAATCAAGGTACTGTCATCGTAGAATCGCAAATTGATTTTGATTTCGAAATTACATTACTCACAGTACGCGCAAAAAATCCTGAAACAGGAGAAATCGAAACGCACTTCTGCGATCCTATTGGACACCGTCAAGATGCAGGTGACTATGTAGAAAGCTGGCAACCTCAACCTATGAGCACAGCTGCCCTTGATGAAGCAAAACGTATTGCCAATAAAGTCACAGTAGCGCTCGGCGGTTGCGGTATTTTTGGTGTGGAATTATTCGTTAAAGGTGATCAAGTTTGGTTCAGTGAAGTTTCTCCTCGTCCACATGACACTGGATTAGTCACACTTGCATCTCAATATCAAAGTGAATTTGAACTTCATGCCCGTGCGATTTTAGGTCTTCCAGTAAATACGCAACGTCACAGTGTTGCTGCAAGCGCTGTGATCTATGCAGGTGTTGATGATACGAATTTGTCATTTTCTGGCTTAAATCTTGCTATGCAAAACCCTAATGTCGATTTACGTCTTTTTGGTAAACCTGAAGGTTTTAAACGTCGCCGTATGGGGGTCGCAACTGCACGTGCTGAAACAACTGACATTGCACGCGAATTAGCGACTGAAGCAGCTTCAAAAGTAATTGTAAATCAAAACAAATAATTCAATAGGTAGGCCATCATTTCATGATCAATACGTCTCCATTAGCAAACTATGTTTCGAGTAATCACGACATCAAGGCAATTAATCAATGGCGCTCAGATGTTGAAAATCAATTAAAACATGAGTTTGAAAATGGTAAGGCGATACGTGAGATCATCCTCACTCGATCTAACCTGATTGATGAGGCACTTAAATTCCTTTGGCAACATGCTGAGTTAGATCAAACCGATCTGGGCTTGTTCGCTGTAGGAGGTTATGGTCGTCGTGAAATGATGCCCTACTCTGATGTCGACATTCTGATCCTTTCAGAAGATGATCTTACACAAGAACAAGAAAATGCCATTACCATTTTTATTTCCTCTCTATGGGATGTTGGCAATTTTAAACCTGGCGTAAGTGTAAGAACCATTCAACAGTGCTTTGAACAGGCCATGAATGACTTAACGGTAGCTACATCTCTCATTGAGTCTCGTTTAATTATTGGCAATGAACACTTAGCGAAATGGCCTCGTCGTGTTGTTTCACAAACTTGGACGGATAAAACCTTCTTTGATGCCAAGATGGAAGAACAAGCCAAACGCTACGCTCAGCACAACAACACTGAAAGTAATTTAGAACCTGATATCAAAAATGCACCGGGCGGCATTCGAGACATTAACCAAATTGGTTGGATTGCAAAACGGCATTTCCGAGTAAATCGTATATACGATCTTGTACATTTAGGTTTCATTTCTGAGTTTGAACTTGGGGTTCTCGAAGATGCTGAGAATTTTCTCTGGGAAATTCGTCATCATTTACACCGCTTAACTAAGCGTGATGAAAACCGACTATTGTTTGATTACCAACGCGATATCGCAGCAAAATTTGGTTACCACAAAGTCGAAGGTGAACATATCAATTATCCAATTGAACAGTTCATGAAACGCTACTATCGAGCAGCTCAGCAGGTTTCAACCCTGAATGAAATGCTACTCGCCTATTTTAATGAGTCTGTCATCACGCCTCGTTTACCCAACTATGAGCGTAAAATTGAGGAAGTGAATGAAAACTTCAAATTGGTGGATGGTAAACTCGCAGTTCAACACCATAAAATTTTTGCAGAGAAGCCTACAGCCATTCTTGAGATTTTCTATATCCTAGCAAATCGCCCTGATATTGATGGCATTCGAGCTCGTACACTTCGATTGCTTACTTTAGCTGCAAAACGCATTGATCAAGCGTATCGAGACAATCCAGTTAATCAAGCCTTGTTTATGGCGATCATCCGATCACCGAATAACTTATATGAAACATTGCTTGCGATGAAACGTTATGGTGTACTCGGCAACTATATTCCTGCATTTGGACAAATCATGGGCCTTATGCAATACGATTTATTCCATATCTATACTGTAGATGCACATACGCTCCTACTCTTACGAAATTTAAATCGTTTTAAAGCGCCAGAATTTGCTAAAGATTTTCCTGTCGTAAGTTCGGTATTCCAGCGTCTGGTGCGCCGAGACATCGTATTCCTCGCTGCTTTGTTCCATGATATCGCCAAAGGCCGTGGTGGAGACCATAGTGAATTGGGCGCGGTTGATGCCATTGAGTTCTGTAGCAAGCACGGTTTTACTGAGCGTGAGTGTAATCTTGTTGCGTGGTTGATCCAAAATCATCTATTGATGTCGATGACTGCGCAGAAAAAAGATATTTCTGATCCAGATGTTGTAAAAGATTTTGCCGAGAAGCTAGGTGATATGGAACACTTAGACTATCTGTATACGCTTACAGTGGCTGACATTAACGCAACCAATCCTAAGCTTTGGAACACATGGCGAGCATCGCTCATGCGTCAGTTATATACCAATGCTCGTGACGTTATTCGTAGTGGTTTGGGACGTCCTGTCGATTACCAAATGCTGATCGAAGATACCAAATTTGCAGCAAGTGAATTACTTGTCAATGATTATGCTTTAGAAGCTGTTGAAAAAGTTTGGCAAGAACTTGGTGACGAATACTTCCTCAAAGAAACTGCAGATGAAGTCGCATGGCATACACGTGCAATCCTAGATCATGGTGATAATTCAGCACCATTGGTGATGATGCGCGCGCACCGTAAATCAGCGCAAGATGCTGTGCAGATTTTTATTTACACTCAAGATCAACCTAATCTTTTTGCCACCACTGTTGCAGTTCTAGATCGTATGAATCTAGATGTACAAGATGCACGCATTATTACAGCAACTAAATCCTTTAGCTTAGACACCTACGTGGTGCTTGATCGTTTTGGCACATTAGTGACAGATCCAGAACGTGAAAATACGGTAAAAGAATCATTGGTGCACGCATTAACAGATTCACAAAATTATCCAGGTTTAATGCAACGCCGTATACCACGCCAACTTCGTCATTTTGATATCGAAAACACAATTGATATTACGTTGAACGAGGCGCTGCAGCAAAATATGGTCGAGATCTCTACCCTCGATCAGCCTGGATTACTTGCCCGTATCGGTGGCTTATTTATGATGCAAGGTCTCGATATCCATTCCGCGAAAATCGCCACCTTGGGTGAGCGCGCAGAAGATATTTTCTTTGTAACCAAAAAGAATGGCGAACCTATGAATTTAACTGAAGCTCAGGCTTTTGCTGAACAATTAAAAGCAGCATTAGATGAGGCTTCAAATCAGGTCTGTAATCATCATTAAAATTTAGATTTAACCCGACGGTAACTGTTTCATGAACTCTAGTTTAAACCTATTACATCCTTATCCATTTGAAAAGTTGAATAAACTTTTTCAGTTTGTAAAACCTGCAAATCTTCCGTTAATTCCATTGTCAATTGGTGAGCCAAAACATCCTGCACCTGAATTCGTAAAACAAGCTATTGTCGATAACTTCAATCATCTTTCGACATACCCAAACAGTAAAGGCTTACCAGAATTACGTGAAAGTATTGCGCAATGGCTCACACGCCGTTTCAAATTAAATGCTATTAGCGCAGAAGATCATATTTTACCTGTGACTGGCACACGTGAAGGAATTTTCTCATTCGTACAAGCGCTGATCAATCGTGATGAAGCGCCTTATGTAGTTATGCCGAATCCCTTTTATCAAATTTACGAAGGTGCAGCTTTACTCGCTGGCGCTCAACCCTATTTCATCAACTGTACTGAAGAAAATGGTTACCTTGGCGACTTCGATGCTGTCCCTGCGGAAGTATGGGAGAAGACAGCTTTGCTCTTTGTCTGCACCCCCGGAAATCCGACAGGTGCTGTGCTTTCAAAAGAACAGTTCAAAAAATTAATTGCGCTCTCTGATCAATACAATTTTGTCATCGCATCTGATGAATGTTATTCAGAACTATGGTTTGATGAAGCACCAGTTGGCTTATTAGAAGTTTGTGCAGAATTAGGTCGTGATGACTATAAAAACTGTATCGTATTCCACTCTCTGTCTAAACGTTCTAATTTACCAGGTATGCGATCTGGCTTCGTTGCAGGTGATGCTAGTCTATTAAAACCTTATTTAAAATTCCGCACTTACCACGGTGCTGCAATGCCAGTACAACATCAATTGGCATCGATTGCTGCATGGAATGATGAGGCACATGTTGAAGAAAACCGTAAACAATACCGTGCTAAATTTGATTTATTCCAACAAGAATTAGGTCATTTGCTACCACTGAAAAAGCCTGATGCGGGTTTCTATTATTGGTTAAAGGTCGATAATGATGAAACTTTTGCCAAAATGCTGATGGAAAAAGCACATATCAAAGTCTTACCGGGTCGTTATTTATCTCGTGATACTGAACAAGGAAACCCAGGTGAAAGCCATGTTCGTTTGGCACTGGTCGCAGATTTAGACCAATGTAAAGAAGTTGTTAAACGCTTAAAAGCAATTCTCTAATCGTGCATAATCTTTAACTTTAAGCCCTCTTTTTAGAGGGCTTATTTATTTTATTGATGAGTAAATGCTAGTCCAAATATTGGACTATAGCTCCCCTAAAGAAAATGTAAGGTTAACTTTGAAAACATCATTCATTTTAAAAACTAGTCAAAAAACGCCATGAACATTCATGGCGTTTTAAAATATTTAATGACTGTAATTGGAAAATTACAAAGTCGCTAAAATGTCTCTTAAAGTCTGATTTGGATTTTCTGATTTAGTAATCGGACGACCAATCACCAAGTGTGTAGAACCATCTAACATTGCTTGCTTAGGTGTAACAATACGTTTTTGATCATCAGCTGCTGAACCTTCCGGACGAATTCCCGGAGTGACGAGAGCAAAGTTCTGACCTAAAGTTTCGCGTAACATTTTTGCTTCTTGCGCAGAACATACAACACCATCCAAGCCACTTTCTTGAGTCAAGGTCGCTAGACGTTTTACATGTTCAAAAGGCTCAATATCCAAACCAAGATCACGTAGATCTTCTCGCCCCATTGAAGTTAATACGGTGACTGCAATCAACTGTGTTTGATAGTTACCTGATTTTAATCTTTCTACACAAGTTTCCATCATTTTTCGTCCACCAGATGCGTGAACATTAACCATCCATACCCCTTGATCTGCAGCAGCGCAAACGGCTTGTGCTGTAGTATTTGGAATATCATGAAATTTTAAATCTAAAAATACTTCAAAACCCTGATCATGCAATGCTTTTACAACAGTCGGACCTTCATGTGTAAAGAGTTCTTTACCCACTTTTACACGACAAAGTTTAGGATCCAAATTTTCAGCCATTTTCAATGCGTCGTATTGGCTTTTTGCATCTAAAGCAACAATGATACTCAAGGTTGTTCTTCCGTCCATCTAAAGTTGCGTCATTATAAAGATGTTCAACTTAAGCTGCAAAATTAACTTTAAAAAACTCAGCTTAAAATTCAACAGTTTATTTTCAATAAAAAAAAACCTCTAAAATAAATTTTAGAGGTTTTTTAAATATTTATAAATTACAGCGGATTTGAGTTACGCGGATCTGAATGCACATCTAGTACTGTCTTTTCATGACGTACATTTGCAGCAGCTTCAGCAGCAGCTAACTGAGCATTTTGGATTTGTTCTTTACGAAGATATTCAATATCTTTGCGAAGACGCTTAATTTCCCAACTATTTTGGAATACACGGAAAACTTGAACTCCGAGTAATAATCCAACGATGATCCCAAGTGCCAAAGTCAACAAAAGCAATAAACCTAATCTCATTGCCGGTACTTGAGTGAAGAGAAGATCAACAGTCAGTTCTGTACCATTTTGCAGAACCAATGCCAATGCATATCCGAAGATTACAACTAACAGTGCAACTAATACGTAACGCATAACCACCCCTGAGTAATTTATTATTTTCCTGCTGATTCATTTACAGCATCTCTTAGTGCTTTACCTGGTTTGAAATGAGGTACAGCTTTAGCAGCCACTTCAACTGACTTACCTGTTTTAGGATTACGTCCAACTCGCGGTTCGCGATGATGTAAAGCAAAACTTCCAAACCCACGAATTTCAATACGATTATCAGCTGATAATGACTCAATCATTTGATCGATCATAATTTTAACAGCTTCTTCGACCAATGGCTCAGCCAAATGAGGATTTTTGATAGAAATACGTTCTATTAAGTCAGACTTATTAAGTGCTTCAGTAGTCATCTGCGACCTCTTTAATTATCAAGCTACTCTGTGCATAGCGAGATAATAACCTGTTTAAATACAAAACGGTAGCGCAGTAAGTCAATACTACGCTACCGTTTACAGTATTTGTGTAAAAAGTATTAGTTAAATTACATTAACAATACATTGAACACGAAAGACTTAGTGGTTCATTTGAGCTTTGATCAAATCACCAATTGTCTTAGGACCGTTGTCTTGACCTGCAGAAGCCGTTTTCAAGTTAGCAACAGCTTCTTTCTCTTCAGCTTCGTCTTTCGCTTTGATAGACAAGTTGATTGCGCGTGATTTGCGATCAACATTGATGATCTTAGCTTCAACTTCTTGACCAACTTCTAAGAATTTAGTTGCATCTTCAACGCGGTCACGGTTGATTTCTGAAGCTTTAAGAGAAGCTTCAACTTCGTCAGCCAACTTAATTGTTGCGCCACGAGCATCAACTGCAACTACAGTACCTTTAACAAGAGCACCACGTTCGTTAGCAGCTAAGAAATCGTTGAACGGATCGCTGTTCATTTGCTTGATACCAAGGCTGATACGGTTGCCTTCAGCGTCTACAGAAAGGATAACCGCTTCAACAGTGTCACCTTTCTTGTAACGACGAATCGCTTCTTCGCCTTGTTCGTTCCAAGAAATGTCAGATAAGTGAACTAGACCATCGATACCGCCTGGTAAACCGATGAAGATACCGAAGTCAGTGATAGACTTGATTGTACCTGAAACTTTTTCACCTTTGTCGTGAGCCTTAGCAAACTCTTCCCATGGGTTAGCACGAGTTTGTTTGATACCAAGAGAAATACGACGACGCTCTTCATCAACCTCAAGAACCATAACATCAACTTCATCACCAATCTGAACAACTTTAGATGGGTGGATGTTTTTGTTTGTGTGGTCCATTTCTGAAACGTGTACTAAGCCTTCAACGCCTTCAGCGATTTCAGCGAAGCAACCGTAATCAGTTAAGTTAGTTACACGCGCTTTAACGATAGAACCTTTAGGGTAACGGTTCATGATCGCTAACCATGGATCTTCACCAAGTTGTTTAAGACCTAATGATACACGGTTACGCTCTTTGTCAAATTTAAGTACTTTAACAGTAACTTCTTGACCAACTTCAACAACTTCTGATGGATGCTTGATACGTTTCCAAGCCATGTCAGTGATGTGAAGAAGACCATCAATACCGCCAAGGTCAACGAAAGCACCGTAGTCAGTAAGGTTTTTGATTGTACCAGTAACTGTTTGACCTTCTTCAAGTTGAGATAGAAGAGCTTCACGGTCAGCTGAAGATTCAGCTTCCATAACAGCACGACGTGATACAACAACGTTGTTACGTTTAGCGTCAAGTTTGATAACTTTGAACTCTAACTCTTTGCCTTCGAGGTGAGTCGTGTCACGGATAGGACGAGTGTCTACCAAAGAACCTGGTAAGAACGCACGTACTGGACCGATGTCAACAGTGAAACCGCCTTTAACCTTACCAGAGATAACACCAGTAACGATCTCGCCGTCTTCAAAGATTTTTTCAAGTTTAGTCCAAGTTTCAGCACGTTTAGCTTTTTCACGTGATAAAACTGTTTGACCCATACCGTTGTCAAGCGCTTCAACAACTACGTCAACTGTGTCACCAACGTTAACTTCAAGTTCACGTTGTTCGTTTAAGAATTCAGAGCGAGCTACTACGCCTTCAGATTTAAGGCCAGTATCTACAGTTACCCAGTCAGAATCGATGCTAACAACGATACCTTGGATGACTGCACCCTTTTCAACGTTGAGGTTTAATTCGCTTGCTTCAAAGAGGGCTGCAAAAGATTCGGTCATGATATACCTAGAAAAGTCAGCGGTCTTGGATCAGACAAGGCCGGTTTAGTTAAGTATCGACATAGTCCATATAGAACTGATCAAGCTATGCTTCCACTAATATTCATTAATTTATCTTATTGCGCATCAATATATGCGGTCATCAGGTTAAATACAGCGTCAATGTCCAGATCTGAACTATCGATAATGTAAGCACCTTCAGCCGGCTTAAGCGGCGCAACGGTTCTTTCCATATCACGCTTATCACGTGCTTGGATATTAGATAAAATGTCGCTCATTTTAACATTTTGCCCCATAGCCTGCAACTGCTTTACACGTCGCTCAGCACGAGACTCAGCAGAAGCCGTCAAATATATTTTTGCTTGGGCTTCTGGGAAGATTGAAGTCGCCATATCACGGCCATCGGCAACAAGACCTGGTGCTTGAGCAAATGCACGTTGTCTTTCGAATAATGCCTGTCTTAATTCAGGTACAACTGCAACCTTGGATGCAAACTCACCGACTTTTTCAGTGCGAATTTCATCCGTTACATCATGCCCGTTAAGTAAAATTTTTGTTTTTAAATGATCACTAACAAATTGAATATCGAGATGAGTCGCTATTTCTACGCATTTAACCAACACATCTGGATTGTGAATTGAATCAATTAAATTCAGCTGATGTAATGACAATCCCAACAAACGATACAAAGCGCCAGAATCTAGTAAATGAAACTGGTAATGCTGTGCCAATTTTGCTGCCAAAGTTCCTTTGCCTGAACCGCTTGGTCCATCGATCGTGATAATTTGAATTGTCATTACTTTACCAACTTCGCCTTAAAGGCGTTTTGCTAATTTCTTAAAACCAAGTGTAATAGCAAGTTTGAGTTGTGCAAGAATTAATTTGCTCACAAATGGTGCTCTTGCCTGTAATTCGATCGTGTATGTGACTAAAGTTTTAGCTGTTGAAAGCTCTTTAAATTCAATAATTCCAAGATGATGTTTGATTAATGGATTCTTGATAATTTTGTATTCAATACGCTTATTTGGCTCTAGTACAGTAATTTCTTCTTGAATTGGCTTTATTGGGCCTAATCCCATTTTTCGTACTGATCCAATCCCATCAGGACGACTCGGATCAGCTGCATCTTTAATGCGTACAACCTGAATCGGTGCAAATACATCATTATAAGTCGCATGTTTTGACAAAACTTCAAATACACGACCTATAGGCTGGTTAAATTCTTGTTTAACTTGGATTGAATTCATTTTTATTCCTTTTCATTGAGTCCGCTTCATACTGACAATACATTATGTCAATTTTTCCACAATCAACAATAGCAATCATTCCTGATTATTTTCTATTTTTTGTCGTACACGCTGTTGTTTTTTTTGTTCTCGTCTGAATTTAAAAAATTCTGAAAGTTGATGAGCACACGCTGATTGCATGCAGCCCCCTTCAAATTCAAATATATGGTTGTAGTAACCTTGATTATTCAATAGCTGTCGCGCACTGACCAGAGAACCCGCTTTCGGCTCTAAAGTACCAAATACAACACGGTGAACTCGAGCATGAATTAAAGCCCCCACACACATCGTGCATGGCTCAAGGGTTACATAAAGGGTTGCATCTTCTGGTAGACGATAGTTCTGAATTTGATTACATGCTTGGCGAAGTGCGACCACTTCTGCATGAGCAGTTGGATCATGACTCAGGATGGGTTGATTATATCCTTCACCAATCACTTTTCCCTGACTCACAATGACAGCTCCAACAGGGATTTCTCCCAATTGAGCTGCGAATGCAGCCTGCTCATAGGCACGCTGCATCCATTTTAGATCTTCAGTATCAAATTGGATTTCAGTCAAAATTAGATAATACCGTACTGTTTTAACAAGTTATTCCAGGTCTCGATATTTGTAACTGGTGGGTGCGCACCTAAAATTCCTTTTAAGGACATAGACTCTGCAGGTGTCCATTCAGGAGATAAATCTTTATCCACTAAACGCGCACGCACGCCCTCAACAAAATCAGGATGTCTAATTTTCCAATCAGAAATTTGAGTTTCAAGTTCAAATACTTCTTGCCAAGGATGAACTTGACGCCCCCATTGCCATAACAACCAAGTAATCGCAGCCGTACTCGGTGAGCCTTTTGCCAGATTTTCACTGGCTTGTCTTAGCCAATCACTTCGTGCATCACTTAACCCGATGATTGCTTCGTAGTCATTTTCAAAGTTTGCACCGCGACAGACACTGTGAATCACATCTAACGAGATTTGCAGTGGCCCTGGAGAAACTGGTCGATGCAAACTATTTAAAGTGTCATCTAATGCCCTAAAATCGCCAGCAGGATAATGATCCCAATCGATATTGATCAACTTTTGTAAAACAACATCACGCTGAGCATCACAAATATGAGTCGCCCAACCGATACCATAAGCTCCTGCCGCAGTCATGATCGATCCAGTTAAACCTGTAAATAGACCAATTGGACCACGATCTGCCAAGAAACGACTAGCACCAACATCTGGATATAAACCAATATTCACTTCTGGCATTGCAAGACGCGAATAAGGTGTAACCAGTCTGAATGGTGCAGCCATAAATAAGCCAAGCCCACCACCCATCACATAACCTTCACCCCAAACGACTATCGGCTTAGCGTAGTTATGCAACAAAAGATCTAGCGCGTATTCTTGTTCAAAAAATTTATTTGCCGCATCAACTTCATTATTGATGACCAACTGACGGAGTTTGCGCACATCCCCACCGGCACAAAAAGCTTTAGGTGTTGTTGAATCAAACCAGATCGCTTTAACGGCATCATCATGATGAAACTTTTCAAAAACAGCCAATAAAGCCGTCACAATAGATTCATCAAGTGCATGTAAAGATTTTGGACGATTTAATCGAACCACTCTCCATCCATTCTGTGCTTCTTCAACAATTAAGTCAGGATGATATTGATTCGTCTCAGGAGATATTGTCATGCTTCCAGCTGCCATTTAATTGGCTCAATGCCATTTTGTTTAAGATAATTATTTGTTTTTGAAAAAACTTTACACCCAAAAAAACCACCTCGGTTTGCTGCCAACGGTGATGGATGTGCTGCTTTTAAGACCAAATGCTTATTTTGGTCAATTCGTTGACCTTTCTTATGCGCGTACGCACCCCAAAGAATGAAAACGATCTTTTCACGTTGCTCATTTAGAACATCTATCGCAGCATCGGTAAAATCTTCCCAACCTTTCTTTTGGTGTGAAGTCGGCTGGCCCGCTTCAACAGTCAATACACTGTTCAGCAACAAGACACCCTCTTCAGCCCATTGGGTTAAATCACCATGCTTGGCAGGCGCTATTCCAAGGTCAGTGCTGAGTTCGTGATAGATATTACGCAAAGACGGCGGTAATGCAACACCCTTTTGCACTGAAAAACTCAATCCATGTGCTTGATTTGGACCGTGATAAGGATCTTGACCGAGAATCACAACCTTTACACGATCTAAGGGTGTAGTGTTGAACGCATTAAATATAAGGGAATTAGGTGGGTATATCACCTTATTCGCCTGTAATTCAGATTTGAGAAAAGCTTTCAGCTGATCCATTTTATCGCTGAGCAGAAAATCTGCTAAAGCATACTTCCAACCATCCTCTAACCGAACTTGATTCAGTTGACTTAATTCTTGTTCGGTGAGTTGCATTGTGTTCATCCCTAAATCAATCACAGCTTTAAAGTTTTACTTGTAAATCTACACTTGGGTTCTTAAAAGTGAATCCTTGTTTCAATTGTTCGTACATTTTAGGATCAGACCATTCATTTTGAATTTGTTCTGAGAATACGATTTGATCAAGCGCCAATAAGCCCATTTGTTCATTTACGATATCTTCAGCAAAACTTTGCGCATAGCCTGTGTCAGTTTCATGCACGATCACTGAATAGACTTCGACATCACCTTCACCATTTTGCGTGATAGTTGATTTCAGTACTTGTTCTGCCAAATAAAAGAAAATTCGAGAAAATTGTTCAGCAGAAGGTGAAACTGGCAATGAAACCCAACGCGCACTAAAAGTTTTACATGCTTGAATATATTCAGCTGAATCCTCTTGCCAAAAACAAATCGCATGATCAAAACTATCATAAAGTTCTTTGATCACACCTTTCAGCAAACCAAAATCATAGACCATTTGACCATGATCTAGCTTTGAGGCTTTCAATAATAATTCGACTTTATAGCTATGACCATGAATTGAACGCTTACAGCGGTCTGATGTGCAATTTCGCACAATATGCGCGTTTTCAAACTTAAATAATTTTCGAATTAACATATGTCAGAGCAATAAAAAATCATGGATTAAAATGATTATAGTGCATATTCACACAACTCATCATTAATTTTAACGTTTTAAGCAATTGGCAAAACGTATTAAAAACAAAAAAAATAAAAGCTATCATTCAATTTGTTTAAATTAATAGTTTAGCAATTTAATCAATTGGTTTGAAGAGGTGCCAAACTTCTTGAGAAGACATAAACCTTATCTTCATCACGCATCAGATAACTCGAAAAATATCGCTTTCGATCAGATAGCATGATTTCAATATCTGCTCGATAGAATGCAGATTTAACATCAAAATTATTTTTTGCTGTGCTTCTTGCTTCTCCACTTAACTGACTTAGAGTGTTGAGTTCCCATAGCTGATCTACGGACTCAAAAAATTCACCATTGGCTTTTTTCTGATCCAAATCACGCTGTACATTTTGCACATCCAAACTTGGGTCTATAGCAGCAATAATCATCGCTGGTGCTGTATTAATATTAATTTTAATTTCTTTTAAAGGTATCGCTGTAACATAAGGTTTTATCAATAAAAACTTATCACCTTCAAATCCTCGCACTTGCTTCAACTCTTCCACGCTATGAAAAGGACCATTCGCTGGCAAATAAGGACGCGTTAAACTTAAATAATAATTACTCTCTGCCCCCATCGCGCCAATCGTCAAATCATCTTGATCTTGCCAATCAATTACCGCTTCACTCAATTCTTCTGGTAAACCAAGCTTTGATAATAATCCCTTAAAGTAATTCACCGCATTATCATTCGGCACACCATCATCTTTGACCAAACTGTTTAAATTAAACTTACCCGTTTCATCAATAATTCGCCCTGCAACATAACCACCATCAATTGGGAATGGTGGCATCGGTTGAGCCCAAGTTTCTAGAAGATTATCTGATTTTGAATTGGATTTAGCATCTTGAACCAATAATTCTGAGAAAAAAGCTTCAGCACTTTTTGCATAATACAGTGCTTGGTTTTGACGAATCACATAGGCCGTATTTTCACTGGTATTATATTGACGATGGGCAATCGTGGCAGCAATGATAGTTGCCAAAGCGACTAACATTAAAATCGTAATCAGGGCGATTCCTTTTTGCTGCTTCATGCATTTTCCTAATGATTATTGATTAGATGTCGGTTTTAAATAGTCAGTATTAAGCAAACTGAAAATCCACTCGTATTCAACATCTTGTTGCTTAAATCTAATTCGCATACCTTTAGGCAATAGTCGAGCAACACCATCTTGAGCATCATTACTATTAGAACTTATTGTTGATGCTTCCGGCCACGAATTCAATTCATTCGGGTTCAAAATCGTGATTTGAAAATCATCCACATTTTCTAGGATCGCACTGGATAAAGGTTGAGTTGTTTGAAGAACATTCAGATTGGGATACTTTAAACGATAAACTTTTCGATCTTGCGCATTATAACGATATTCTATTCTCTCAAATGGAGACAAACCCTGTTTCAGCGGGTCTGTGACCCCTGCCTTACTAAATTGTACAGACTGATCATCCAGTAAAAATGCAGGTTGGATTTGTCCTGCGATATTGGCAGTCAGCGGTACAATTTGCAAAGCATCTCTTTGCATTTGTAAATAACTATCTTGCAAACTGAGAAGCTGCTGCTCATGCACCGCATTGCGATCTTTGACTTTATTTAAATAATCAAAAATTTTCCATCCTAAAGCAGACAATACTGCAAAGATGGCTATGGCAACCAAAAGCTCTACCAAGGTAAAACCTTGTTGTTTACTCTTTATCATGAGTTGGATTGCTCTCTGATAGGATAGTTATAAAACACCATGGTGGTGACACCTGATTCAACTTTACCTAAATCATTGTTATATAGACTCACTTGCACTTCTATTTTCTGAACATCTGGGCTAATAGTCGCTTCTGATTTTTTATCAATTTGCCAACTTAGACCTTGAGAGGTAATTTGCTTCGATTGAGTTCCCTCTAGCCATTCACCACTAATTTGCATTGCAGCGACTTCATTTTGTGCGACGAATTGTGCTTTTGTTCTTAAAATTGCATTCGCAGTCGCCTGTGTGTACTGCATAGCCACCTTCGTCAATGACATTGCTGCTACAGCAAAAATAGCCAAAGCCACCACAACCTCAATCAAGGTAAATCCTTTAAGCACCCGCATCGATTTTACCCAAGTAATCTATTTGAATAAGATCACCAATTGCTTTTTGTTCATAATACATTTGAATTGTGACAGGTTTAACCTCGCCATTGCCCAACCAAATTAATTTCGGTGCATTATTATTCATCAAGTCTGCATTAGTTGCATTTTCAAAACTATAGTCGCTACTTTCGATCTGAAATGAAACCTTTGCAGGTAGCTCTCTCGCAGAAAACTCTGGCATTTCAACCCAAGTGGAAGGTTGACGATTATTATTCGATACAAGCGTCTGCTCTGGACGAGTTAAATCATTATATTTTTGAAATGTATAGCGAAACTGATCACCATTCCATTGTGGCACCAATGCAACCACTAACGATTGATCAACAGCCTCTCGATGAATACGTTTTAAATCTAATATTAAAGCCTCTCTAGCTTGCATTGCTTTACGTTGATCAATCCCACCAATATTCATCACCACCAATGCCGCCATGATGCTGATGATCACAATGACCACCATCAATTCGATTAAAGTAAATCCGCCTTGACGGTGATCTAGAGATTGCATATTAGGCCACTGATTCTGTCAAATTAATCTGTTTAGGCATCATCAACGCTTGATCAATTAAAGCAACCCTTAACGTATCTCGACAACCTAAATAGCGTTGATAGAAACTCGAGTTTAATATCGCAGCACCACCATGAGTAATCGACCAAATGGATGCTAGATAATCCCGAGAACTCATCTTACTTTGAATGGATGCTAGATGATTTTCTGTCATACGAATGATAATTCTGAGTCTACTTTTGCGAATCTGATACATTTCATTAAACAAATGATTAATACCCTGACCGGTTGTAGACAATCGCTCTTCAATTTGATGAAAGAGTACAGTACGTTCTGGATGATGCAAATGGTGCAACATAAAAAAAGCTAAATGTTCAGGAAATCCTTTTTCAGTATCTCGAACCATTTCTAATAACATGCGCTCATTACGAATAATGAGCAACATGTACAATTCATCTTTACTTTGGAAGTGCTTATAGAGTGTTCCTTTTGCCAAATCCAACTCAGCGGCCAATGCATCCAATGTCATGCCCGCTTCGCCGTTTTCCAAAAGAAGTTGTTCTGCGACCTGAAATATTAATGCTTCTCTCGCTCTAAACTGAGCCTGACGATCCATCTTCACTCTATAAACTCTCTTCTTTCTATTTTCCGTATTAAATTTTTACTGCATTCGTAGAAGATTCTCGAAATTTTGCGTTGTAATAAAGGCAATCTCCTCGACTGACTTATCATATACATCACTTAATGCTTTGGCTACATATGGGACATACTTTGGTTCATTAGACTTTCCTCTATATGGCATTGGTGCTAAATAAGGGCTATCAGTCTCAATTAATAGTCGATCTAATGGAACTTGCTTGGCCACATCACGTAGATCCTGAGCATTTTTAAACGATACTATTCCTGAAAATGAAATGTAATAACCACAATCTAGAACCGCTTTTGCCGTATCCCAATCCTCAGTAAAACAATGCAAAATTCCGTGTGTCGACTTTTCAGCTCTTATAATATCTATCGTATCGTTTTTAGATGAGCGTGTGTGTACGACCACTGGCTTTTTCACCATCTGTGAAGCTTGAATATGTCGTGCAAAACATTCTTTTTGTTCTTTAACAAATTCAGTACTGTGATAATAATCTAGACCCGTTTCACCAATTGCCCAGACCTTATCTTTACTCGCCAATTCAACCAAAATTTCAACAGTAGCACGCTGCATGACTGCTGGATCTTCACATGGATGCACCCCAACACTGTAGCCTACTCCTTCGTGTCGAGCTGCAATTTCTGACAGAATAATATGATCATCTAAATCAACCGATATCCCCATCATTTTTGTGACACCAGCATCAATCGCTTGCTGAATTGCTAAATCGATATTTCCCTCGTAAGGTTCGAGATTGAGCATGTTTAAATGACAGTGTGTATCTACAAACACAAGGACACCTTTTAATTTCTTAAGTCAGAACCTACATTGTAAAGCTTGCGCGTGCTGTTGACATACTTCCAGCGAGTATTTTTTCTGCTTCCATTTTGTAATAGGCTCCTTTATCTCCAGTTAACTGCAATCCAAAACCTTGCGGTTTAATGCCTGATTGCTTATAGGAAATCCAAATCACCTTACCCGTAATTGGTATTTTTTGGGTTTGATTAGGAAGTGTTGCCAAGATAAAAATCTCTTCACCCATTTTGACTGGATGTTTGGTTGGAATAAATAATCCACCACCCTCAACAAAAGGCATATAACTGGATTGCAGAGTTTCGCGATCATTAATATTGACTTGTAATAAACCGCCCTGACGTGGCTGCATCTCTATCCCCTGTATTCATACATGATTATTGAACATTCATTAATTTTATAAAAAGCTGATCAACAATTAAATTTGATTGAACATTCTGCTCAACCATTTGTTTTGCTTGATGCACATCGTTATAAATATCAAATAATTGCTCTAATTGATATTGCTCAGCCAACAAACTAAAGTCTAAATCGCTATTTTTTACATTTTGTTCCATTTTATAGGCAACAAGATCAGCTAATAAGTACTCAAACATAACAATCAACTCGGAAAAGTTGAGTTGCTTATTCCATTTAGAGGCGTACTGCATTGGCATATTTTTTTGACTGACCAAATGATACCAATCATTTATAAACGCACTTCGCAGAGTTAACCATTCACTTGAGGCCAACTCAATAGCAGCTAAAGGCATACCATTCGAAAGGTTAAGCAACAGTGAGCTCAAAGTCTGCTGCTCTGCATTCAAATGTTCATTCAAATATGCATTGGCTTGATCATCAGTCAGCCGATCTAAGGCGTAATGTTGTAGGCGACTTCGTATAGTGGCTGGTAATTTTAAATAATGATCCGCCAAAAGAATAATCACAACACGCTCACCTGGTTCTTCAAGTGTTTTCAATAAAGCATTTGACGATGCGATATTGAGCGCTTCCGCCGGTTCGATCACAATAACCCGCCAACCATCGACGGTTTGTTGCACGAATGGCTGTAATTCACGAATTTTCTCAATTTTAATTTTAGCGTTTTGTTTCTTATTGTCCTCATCCGTCGTGACGTAAACATAATTTGGATGAGTATCTGATTTTAGCCACAAACAACTTGAACACTGACCACAAGGTTGATTTGGCTGCTTATCTAAACATAGCAGCCAAGTAACAAATTGCTGGGTAAAAGCTTCTTTACCACAGCCTTTTTTGCCATAAAAAAGTAATCCATGACCTACTTGAGGAAACCGCTGAGTCAGTGTGCTCCATACGTTAAGTTGCCAAGGATAAACATGCTGAGTCTGAGTCATTGACTAATCTGTACTATTGGAAATGAGAAATAGGCATTGCATTAAGACGGTCTAAATCTTGTTGCGTATCCACACCTGGTGGTAAGCTCACCTCTGCCACATCAATTGCGATTCGATGACCATTTTCTAAAACACGCAGTTGCTCAAGGCTTTCTAAAACCTCGAGATCTCCCTGATCCCATGTCACGTACTCTTGTAGCAACTTCACTCGATAGGCATATAAACCAAGATGTCGGTAGGCTTTTCGATGTAGTATCTGAGGTTGTTGCTTTGATCCATCACGATCATATGGAATGGTTGCACGACTGAAATAAAGCGCTTCATTGAACTTACTCATGACGACTTTGACAATACTATCGCGTTTAAACTCTTCTAATTCTTGGATCACTTCACACAAAGTGGACATTGAACATTCAGGCTTTTGCTCTAACAAAGAAGCAACCTGTTGGACTAAAGATGCAGGCAATAATGGTTCATCACCTTGCACATTTACAATAATATCTTCACTCGCCCAACCTTTGATTCGTGCAACTTCACTCAATCGGTCGGTTCCAGAAGGGTGTTCTGCACTGGTCAACACAACATCAATTTGTTCTGCCTTACAAAGATCAACAATTCTTTGATCGTCAGTAGCAACACATAAATCATCAAACCCAGTCACTTTTCGCGCCTGATCTACCACACGTAAAATCATTTCACGCCCGTGTATTTTAAGGAGTGGTTTTCCAGGTAACCGCGAACTTGCAAAGCGAGCAGGTATTACAATATGTTTCATGGATATTCCTTATGTGTTTACGATACCAAGTTTTGCAAGCTGTTGATCCAGCAAATCATAACAAGCTGATGATAAAGCTGCTTCAACAGGAACCACCCAAATTTCACGACTAAATTCTGGATGTTGTTTTAACAAAGGGAGGAGTTTCACAGCATCTTTTTCAGTGGTGATGATTGGGTTTGAATCTTCAAATTGTAAATCATCAATCTGATAATCATAATGATCAGGAAATTCATGACACTGAAAATGCTTTAAGCCCATACTTTCAAGGGTTTTATAAAACCGTTGCGGGAACCCAATACCTACGACCGCATAATAATTCAAATCAGTGGCAAAATATTCAACTTGATCTTCGACTGGATTTAACAAGTACGGCGCTGCGACTTGTAATTGCATATACAGATCTGAACTTGGTTGTTCAGCATGCTCAATTACTGTACCACTGCATAACCGTGCTACTGGCTCACGCAAAAAGCCTTCTGGCAACAGTTTCTGATTGCCCAAACCACGATTGTTATCCAGCACAATCCATTCTAATTGACGATCAAGTGCCCAATGTTGCAAACCATCATCACTTATGATCAAATCAAGTTGATGCTGAGAGAGAAGTAACTCTATACTTTTCTGTCGTTGCCCACCTACGACCATCGGCACGCCAGTAGATTGCACAATTAAACAGGGCTCATCACCCACTTCATTTGGCTCAGAATCGAGATTCACGCTTGCAGGAAAAGGACCTTTACCACCATAGCCTCGACTAATTACTCCAACTCGAATATTTTTTTGTTGAAGATATTTAACCAATTGAATTAATAACGGTGTTTTACCACTGCCACCTACCGTTATATTGCCAATGACCATGACAGGAACTGGTGCAGTATAAATAGGTTTTATACCACATTGATACAAGGCTTTGTTTAGGAAAAATCCTAATCGATAAAGCAATGACAGGGGTCGCAATACAATCAACCACTTGGATTGCTTATTCCAAGCGTTTTGAATGACCTGCGCAATAGACATAACTTATTCCTCAAAATTACGTTGATGCAGTTGGAAATATGCACCACGCAAATCGAGTAATTCCTGATGGGTTCCCTGCTCTAATATCCGACCTTTATCCATTACCACAATAAGATCTGCATTCTCAATCGTTGATAATCGATGTGCAATGACAATCGTTGTCCGATCCTGCATAGCTGCATCAAAAGCACGCTGAATAAAGTATTCAGACTCATTGTCTAATGCGCTTGTCGCTTCATCAAGAATTAAAATTGGAGCATTTTTTAAGATTGCGCGAGCAATTGCAATACGCTGTCTTTGTCCGCCAGATAAATTTAAACCTTGAGCACCTAATGGTGTGTCATAGCCTTGAGGCAGTGCCATAATAAAGTCATGGGCATAAGCAGCTTTCGCAGCAGCAATAATCTGCTCTTCCGAAGCATCTTGTAACTGACCATAAGCAATATTCTCACGAACAGTTCGGTTAAACAGCACGACTTGCTGATTGACCATAGCCACTTGTGAGCGTAACGCTGTTACTTCGATATCTTGAATATCATGGCCATCGAATTTGATTGACCCTGAACTTAATTCTTGAAAACGAACCAATAAGTTAACTAAAGAAGACTTACCAGCCCCCGAACGCCCCACCAACGCTACAGTCTGCCCAGCTTTAACATTTAAATTGAAATCATGAATGGCATGAAAACCATCGCTATATGTTAAATTTGCCTGATTAAATTCAATATTGCCTTTGAGTTGTGGTTTTAACTGCCCTTCATTTTTTTCTTCAGGCATATCCAATAATTCAAATACTGAATGTGCTGCAGCCATTCCTCGCTGTAATTTTTCATTGATATCGGTTAAAGCTTTAATCGGCTTACTCAACATACCGGCTGCAGTAATATACGCAACAAACTGACCCGCTGAAGTATCCTGTAATATCTCAGGTCTTAAAGCAATCCAAATCACAATACTTAAAGCGATCGCCATAATAAGTTGTACAACAGGACTATTTAATTGTTGTACTGCAACCATTTTTAAACCACGACGCAAGTTTTCGAGTGAGGTTTCTTTAAAACGAGTTTGCTCGTATGCCTGTCCACCAAACCCTTTAACAACCAGATTACCATTCACGGTTTCTTGCACTACATGGTTTACATCACCCATCGTATCTTGCACTTGAGTAGACAGCTTACGCATACGTTTAGCAGCTTTTCTAATCAACAAACCGATTAATGGCGCAAAAATCAAAATACATAAAGTCAAGCGCCAGTTGGAATAGAACAAATATCCTAACAGCGCAATGGTGATCAAACCTTGTTGTAATAAGGTTCTTAATGACTCCGTTGAGGCAGCAGTCAGCTGTTCAACGTTGTACATAATTTTGGCAGTAATATGACCACTAGTGTTATCTAAATAATATTGCGACGGCAATCGCATTAATTTAGCAAAAACTTCTTGGCGAATATTAAAAATTAGATTTCGAGAAATCACCGAAGTGTAGTATCCACCTAGAAATAGCCCCACTCCTCGTACAAACATCAAAACCACAACCAAAAATGGGAATAAGTTCGTGAAACTTCGATCCTGTTCTTGAATGGCATTGATAATATGCTCTAATAATTTCGCAACAGAAACTTCAGTCGCGGCATTCAGCACAAAACCAAATACAACAATCAATGCAATCGTCCAGTACTGTTTTAAGTAACTCAACAAACGCATATAAACTTTAAAATCTTGCTTCACTCACAACCTCTAATTGGTACGGTATCCTTAAACACCTAAACAGATTCAGCACGTATGCAATTTAATCATACATAATTCGAACATCGAATGCTAAAGTCTGCCCCACTCTAAAATCAATGACCTGATTGTATGGAATGATCAAAGTAAACCTTAGCTCAATTGGAGTATTGAGACCTAAATGACTTAAATCTCAAACTCATCTAAATAAATCACATTTACTGCTTTTAAATTAATTATTTTTCATCTAAACAGATATTTAGAATACCATCTAACTCATCAAGTGAATGGTAATGAATCACAAGCTTACCTTTACCTTGCTTATTGTGATCAATTTTAACATCTGCACTGAAACGTTCAGAAAGACGCTGAGTCAGTTGCTCTAAATCAGCTGAAATTGATGGTTTTGGCTTATCCTGTTTTGGTGCATTAAAATCACGCACTAACTGTTCTGTTTGACGAACAGAAAGGTTTTTTTCAATGACAATTTTTGCAATTTCAATTTGGTCTTTTGCACGCAAAGTCAATATTGCACGCGCATGCCCCATATCTAATTGACCTTGTTGGATATGGTCTTTAATCGGATCCGCTAAGCTTAATAAGCGCAATAAATTACTTACTGTAGTACGTGCCTTGCCCACCGTTTCAGCAATTTCTTGGTGACTTAATCCAAACTCTTCATGAAAACGCTGCAATGCCATAGCTTGATCAATTGGATTTAAATCTTGGCGTTGAATGTTTTCAATTAATGCCAACGCAATTGCAACTTGATCTGACAAATCACGAACAATTGCAGGAACTTCATTTAGTCCAGCGATTTGAGCTGCTCGCCAACGGCGCTCCCCTGCAATAATTTCATATTGATGTACATCATCCTCAATTGGACGAATGACAATCGGCTGCATGATGCCATGCTTTTTGATAGAAGATGCTAATTCCTGAAGGTCTTCTTCATGAATAAAGCGTCGCGGCTGATAATTACCACGTTTAAGAAGTTTGACATCTACCTGTTTGAGCTGACCATGATCTAATGACTGTGCTTCTAATTGTAATTTTTCTTTTTGAATAGAGCCCAATAACGCATCTAAGCCACGACCCTTTGCTAAGCCTCTTTTCTTCACGGTCATGCTTTACTTCCTTTTTTCACTTTGGTTTTTTTTAACATTTCAGCAGCAAGATTCAAATAAGCCACTGCACCCTTAGAACTTTTTTCAAAATAAATAATCGGCAACCCATGTGCTGGCGCTTCCGCTAAACGCACATTTCGAGGAATAACCGTTTCGTATAATTTTTTACCAAAATACTGCTCCAACTCATCCGACACATCACGTGTCAGCGCATTTCGAGCATCGTACATGGTACGCAATACACCAATGATTTCTAAATCAGGATTTAACGCTTGTTGAATACGATCAATCGTTTGTGTTAAATCCGCCAAACCTTCCAAGGCATAATATTCACACTGCATTGGAATGATCACGCTTTTAACAGCAGCCAATGCATTTACCGTGATCAAACTTAAGCTTGGTGCACAATCCACAATGATGTAATCAAACTTATCTTCAATTTGTTGGATCGCATCACGCAGAATAAATTCACGACCGTCTTGCTCAGCAATGGCTAATTCAACACCTGCTAAATCACGATTGGAGCCAAGTACGCGATATCCAACTTCAGCTTTAGTGATGGCTGTTTCAATTGGCACTTCACCCAGTAAAACATCAGTTACTGAGTATAAGAGATCATTCTTTTGAATACCTGAACCCATAGTGGCATTGCCTTGAGAGTCCATATCAATCAACAATACTCGCTTTTTAAGCACTGCTAATGATGCAGCCAAATTTACAGCAGTCGTGGTTTTACCTACGCCACCTTTTTGGTTCGCAATAGCAATAATTTGAGCCATGGTAACCCCAATCCCTAGAATTTTTAAATTTGTTTAAGTAGCAATAAATGACGTTGTTCATCTAAACGAGGAACGTGAAGCTCAATAATTTCGCAACTCAACTCATCTTTATGGTTTTCAATTTCCTCAGCAGGAATTAAACCTTTCATAGAAGCAATAACACTGTTTTTATGCATAAAAGGACGAGAAGCAGTAATAAAATCTGTCAGTGAGGCGAAAGCACGACTGGTAATTACATCGAATTTACCCAGTTCATTAATACTCTCTTCTTTCTCTACTCGAGTTTGAACTGCCACAACATTTTTTAGTTTTAGATCAGCAATAAACTGCTTGAGAAAACGAATTTTTTTTCCATTCGAATCCAGAAGCACACAGCTTCGCGCAGGTTGACATAGCGCGATGATCATCCCCGGCATACCACCACCGGTACCGATATCAAGCAATCGCCCTTCAGGCAAGTCTTTCAAGATACTGAGGCTATCCAACAAATGTTTAACTAACATTTCTTTAGGATCACGAATTGCGGTCAAGTTGTACGCCTTATTCCACAATACAAGCGCATCTTGATATTTTAATAATAAATTCAACGCTTCATCACTGAGTGATAAACCTAGTTTTTGACTACCTTGTTGTAACTCATGAAAAAAAGGATGCATAAACAGTAAACATCTCAATAAAATTAATCAAAGTATACCGTTTTATGCATCGTGGAACACTATTTAACGCTTAGTGAATACTCAGTTAGTTAAATTGTCCTTCTCGAATTTGCTGATCCAACTGCATCAACCTTTCTGGAGTACCCACATCCACCCACGTTTCTGCCATTTTTGCAGCAGAAATTCTGTGGTTGTGCATAGCATCTTTAAGCAAAGGTGCTAAAGGACGCTTGCCCCATTCTAGACCTTCAAATAAACGAGGATGAATCACCGCAATACCACTATAAGTCAGATTTTCGCCCTCTTTTTCTTGCTCAAAAGTATAAGCACGACCATCTAATAGTGTGAAATCACCTTGAGGATGTTGTAGTGGATTTGGTACAAGTACCAAGTGCGCTAGATCTTCTTGTAAATCAAGCTCAAGCAACTGAGCAAAATCAAACTGAGTCCACACATCCCCATTGACGAGGATAAATGGTTCTTCACCCAACAAGGGCAAAGCATTGATGATTCCACCAGCTGTTTCCAAACCCTCATCTTCACGCGTCCAGCGAATGTTCACACCAAACTGAGAACCATCGCCTAAAGCACCGATCAATTTGTCTGCTAGCCATGCCGAATTAATAATAATTTCACTAACACCAATCGACTTTAGTTTTTCAATATGCCATACAATTAAAGGCTTCCCACCCACTTCCAACAGTGGCTTTGGTTTATAAAGCGTCAAGGGACGCATACGGTTACCCAGACCGGCTGCTAAAATCATGGCTTTCATGCAGCTACTACCTCATAGTGACCATACTTGGCTTCAAATGCATGAAGCACTTTATCTTCAACCCATTGAATAAATGGAGTGAGTTCAGCGTAAGGCTTCGACTCTTCGAGTAAATACCACATGACACGAGGCAGGTCTTTTAAATAGCCCGACTTTCCATCACGTTCAAACAATCGCACAAAAATACCTAAAATCTTTAAATGGCGTTGAATCGCCATGAAGTCAGCATCTTTAATAAAGCGCTCTAAATCACGATCAATTTTTGAATCATCTGGTAATAATTCATAAAAGGTTTTAAACCATTGTTTTACACGTGCTGGAGGCCATTGCACGTATGCATCACGTGTAATTGAAATCAAGTCGTAGGTATCCGCACCGATTACCGCATCTTGAAAATCAATTACGCCTTGTTCTTGTTCATTATTCAACAACATGAGATTACGACTGTGAAAGTCTCGATGAACAATCACTTGTGGTTGAGCTAAAGCCGCATTTGCCAATATCGCAAAAGTACGCTTAATCAAACCTTGTTCATCAGCATTTAATCGAATATTTAGTGATGGAAGCAACCAATCTGTGAATAACTCCATTTCACTGATTAATTTTTCGTAACTATATTCTGGAAACTGATCCACACCATGAATAGACTGTAATTGAATGAGTTGTTTAAAACTCTGTAAATAATGCTGATCTACCGTGTCATTGTTTAAATGGTTCGCTAAAAGCTCATCCCCAAAATCTTCAAGAAGCAACAACCCTTGCTCTAAATCCTTTGCAACAATATGTGGAACACGAACACCATGACGATCAAAGAATTCATCAATCGTCACAAAAGGTACACAATCTTCTTTTTCTGGAGGTGCATCCATTAACATAAATGATTTATTATTCAAGGTGATTCGCGCATAGCGACGGAAACTGGCATCGCCTGCTAAATATTTTATTTCGAACTGCTCTGATTGAAGTACAGATTGCACCCACGTATGTATCAATTGTTCACGTTGTGTATTCATTTGCTATAAATTCTAGTACAGGCTGAATATTTAAAGTGCTAAGTGTAGCCACTAATCCGTTTTTTCTCTATGATGCGACAATAATTAATTGCAATTTGCATACTTGGTTAATGATATAAATGAAGCATCAGTTTACTTTCAGCCCTTTGGCGACTGCTATTTTAACCTTATTGTGTGGTAGCACAGTCTCAAGTTATGCCGACTCTAAAGACAGTACAACTGAGGTGGACAATCAAGCACTTCAAACTGCAATTAAAGAAAGCTACCCTGGTCAGCGCTTCTTTGATCAATATTATGTCAATAAAAATTCAGCCGAAGCGCAACAACGTAGCACGTTGTCCCCAAGCTCGAAATTTTGTGCTCAAACTTGGTTGACACCTATCAGCCCTGATACTAAAGCAGTTGATCCTGAGCAAGCAACATCGATCATCACCGCTGATCGTGCATATTACAATCCAAATGGTGATTCAGAATTAGAAGGCAATGTCATCATCGATCAGCAAGGTCGTATGGTTCGTGCAGATAAGATTAAAATTGACAATACTCAAACCCATGCCAAAGCTTCTGGCAATGTACAGTTAGCACAAGCGGGTTTATTGGCTCAAAGTGATCAAATTGACTACAATTTAAAAACCCAAACGGGACGCCTCAATAACAACTTTTATATTTCAGAAGCGACACATGGGCATGGTCGTGCAGAAAATATTGAGCGCACCTCACCCAATATTTTACTCCTTCAGAATGCAACTTATAGCACGTGTCCACCTGAGCAAAGCCCAACATGGAAGATTCAAGCCAATTCGATTGAGTTAAATCAAGACACTGGGCGTGGCGTGACCAAAGGCACTAAACTATATATTAAAAACACACCAGTGCTGGCTGTGCCATATTTCAATTTCCCTATTGATGATCGTCGTACCACTGGCTTATTAAACCCAGGTTTTGGTTATACAAACGATGGTGGTTTAGAACTTGAAGCGCCAATTTATCTCAATTTAGCACCCAATTATGATGCGACTATCACTCCACGCTTCATTGGCGGTCGTGGATTGATGGCTGAGGGTGAGTTCAGATATCTGACTGAACAATATGGTGGCGGTCGTATTTGGGGTGGTTATTTAGCACAAGATCGTAAATATGATGATGAAGATCGTAAAGATTTACACCTCTTGCACAATTGGAAAATCAATGACCAATGGACGACCAACCTAGAATATAACTATGTTTCTGATAAAGACTTCTTTGCAGATCTAGACAGCAATCCGAATACAAGAACAGAGTTAAACCAACGCCGCGCTTGGGATCTTAATTACGCGAATGGAATTCCAGGGTTACGCGCGCAACTCAAAGTTGAAGACTTCCAGACGCTAGACCCTGATGTTGATGATGTTGATCGCCCCTATGCACGACTACCGCAATTGCTCGTCAATTATATCACTGGTAATCCGCAAGGACTGGAATATGAATTTAATAACGATACAGCATATTTCCAAAAAGATATTAATGACTTAAATGCTTCAGACAACTCAAATATGGACACCATTTATCAACCAAGTGGTACACGTCTTTATAATGAGTTTTCTGCTCGATATAATTTCCGCAATCAATGGTCATTCTTTATACCTCAAGCATCAGTTCGCTCTATAAATACCTTCTTTGATCAAAATACGATTGATCGTATCACCGAAGAACAAAGAAAAAATACCAAAGACAATGCAGTTATAGTTCCAGAGTTTACTTTAGATGCTGGTCTTATCTTTGAAAAAGATGGAAAATTCTTACAAACCATCACACCACGTGCATTCTATGCTTATGCACCACATAGAAATCAAAACAGTTCACCAAACTTTGACTCAACCGCAGCGTCCCTGAATTACGATCAACTCTTTAATCCACGTCGCTTTTACGGTCATGACCGCCTAGAAGATAATAACTTCTTATCACTCGGGGTAAGTTACAGCCTCTTTGATACTATCGGATTAGAACGTTTACGTGCCAGCATCGGACAAAGTTACTATTTTGAAGACCGTAAGGTGACTTTGAATAATAGTCAAAATGACCCATTTAATACTGAGCGTCAAACTGGTCCTGTGATCAGCATTGCCAGCCAGCTTTCACAGAACTTTACTGTGAATGCAAACTCAATGTGGATGTCTAACGGAGATAATGCTCAACGTGATCTACAAGTGTATTACACAGGTGATCAAGGTAACCTATACAACTTTGGTTATTTTAATCGTAAGCGACTTGAAGATCGTCAAGACCACTATGACCAAGTTACAGCATCCTTTATACAACCTGTGAAAGGTAATTGGAATTTGATGGGTCATATGCAATATGATCTAGACAACAGTGTTGCACGCGAGTACCTTTTAGGTATTAATTATGAGTCGTGCTGCTGGGGTGTTTCGGTCTATGGTCGCTCTTATTACAATGACTTAGATGATGTTAATGCACCAGACACCAAACAAAAACGTGCTGTAATGGCAGAGTTTACACTTAAAGGACTTGGTGGCTTAAACAGTAAGTTAAGCTCTTTACTGGAAAATCGAATCTTGGGTTTCGATAAAGTTAAACAAAATTGGACAAATTAATGAAGATGCAAAATTTAAAACAACTCTTTAAAGCTTCAGCGTTAGCACTTGTTATTTCTGCATCAGTGTCAAGTTATGCAAACCCATCAGATCAAATCGTTGCTATTGTTGGCAAAAGTGCCATTTTAAAAAGTGACATTGCACAAGGTGTCGCTGAGCTACAACATCAGCTTAAAGCTCAAAAACAGGATGTACCACCACTTCAGGTACTTGAAAATCAAGCTCTGAATAAACTCATCATCCAAAATGCACAACTTGAACAAGTAAAACGCTATGGCATTCAAGTTGATGAAAAAACTTTAAATGATGCTGTGCTTAATGTTGCTCGCCAGTCGAACAGTAATAGCCTTGAAGACTTCCAGCAAAAGCTTGACCGTATGGCTCCGGGCACTTATGAAAACCTACGTGCTAAAGTCGCTGATGATCTTGCTATTCAGCGCTTACGTCAACAACAAGTGATGTCACGCATCAAAATCAGCGACCAAGATGTTGAAAACTTCCTCAAATCACCGGAAGGTCAAGCTGCTGTGGGTACTCAAGCTCACGTGATTCACTTCAGAATTTCTGGTGAAGCCTCTCAACAAGAACTCACTCAAGTCGCGCAACAAGTTCAAGATGCACTTCAAGCTTCGAATGATGTAGATGCGATACAGAAACAATTTTCTACATCTACAATTAAAGTTGAAGGTGCAGATATGGGCTCGCGCTCAATCGCAGATATTCCAGAAGAACTTGCATCGAGTATCGCTTTAGTTTCACCAGGCAATACTACTGATTTAATTCAGGCTCGAGATGGCATCCACTTGTTGAAACTCTTAGAGCGCAAGTCAAATGAGAAAAAGACAATTGTGCCACAATACCAAACTCGCCATATTCTGATTAAGACTTCTGAAGTGGTGAGCCCTGAAAATGCCAAACACACTATTGACAGTATCTATAGCCGTGTAAAGGCAGGTGATGATTTTGCAGTTCTTGCTGCAACTTATTCTAATGATCCAGGCTCTGCACGTGATGGTGGTAGCTTAGGTTGGGTGTCACCAGGTATGATGGTGCCAGAGTTTGATCAAAAAATGCAGACTGCGAGAATTGGCGAAGTCAGTGAACCTTTTGAAACACAGTTTGGTTGGCATATTTTGCAAGTTACTGATGCACGTCAGCAAGACATGACTCAGGAACAGCAAAAACGCATAGCGCGCCAAATTCTTGGTGACCGTCAATTTGATGCAGAGTTAGATGGCTGGTTAAGAGAGCTTCGCGCAAGTACATACGTTGAAATTAAACAACCCAACCAAAACTAATTTTTGTTAATTAAGAGCCTCCACTATGGGGGCTTTAATTTTTTGGCTGTTCACATAAAAAAGGCACCTTCATCAGGTGCCTTTTTGATTACTCAAAAATTAACGATTGTTTTCGTCTTCTTGAGCATCATCAAATTTTGTTTCGCCATCAAAGTTTGGTGTAGAAGTCGCACCAAAGCCACCTTGACCACCGAAGCCACCTTGACCACCGAAGCCACCTTGACTGCCAAAACCTTGACCGCCACCGAAGCCACCTTGACCGCCAAAGCCACCTTGACCGCCAAAGCCACCTTGACCACCGAAGCCGCCTTGACCACCGAAGCCACCTTGACCACCGAAGCCACCTTGTTGACCACCGAAGCCGCCTTGAGCACCAGCAGGAGCGCCTGCAGGAGCACCAGCAGGACGTGGATTACGTGCAGGTACAACTGTTGAAATAGCGTGTTTGTAAACCATTTGGCTTACCGTGTTTTTTAATAATACAACGTATTGGTCAAATGATTCGATATGACCTTGTAATTTAATACCGTTGACTAAAAAGATTGAAACTGGAATACGTTCCTTACGGAGAGAGTTTAAGAACGGATCTTGTAAAGTTTGACCTTTAGACATGTTATACTCCAAAAAATAAAATCAGCGCAAAAAAACTATCTTTATTTTTCAATTAAAATTTATAAAAAAGATAGTGAGTAAATTTTGCTTTATCCATATAAGTTTCGCAAGTCTTCTTGAGCTTGCTTTATCGTCAAAAAAGTTTGAAAACTGTGCGCTTCTTGCAAAGAACGTAACCAAGTGTATTGACGTTTAGCAAGTTGTCGTGTTGCAAACAAACACTTGTCTTCCATATCTTGCTTAGATTTGAGACTTCTATCACTATTTTTAAGAAAATCTAAAGCTTGGCGATATCCAACAGATCTCGCCGATGGCAAATTATCGTTTAAATCGTATTTTTCAATCAGATACTCCACCTCATTTAAAAAACCGATATCCCACATTATTTTTAGGCGCAGTTCAATTCTTTTGTGCAATTCTACACGATCAGGTAATAGCGCATAATTATGAAAATTGTAACGATATGGCTGTTTTTTAGGCTGTTCAGCTTGAAGCTCAGTGATAGGTCGACCTGTCAGACGATAGACCTCTAGCGCGCGTATAATGCGCTGACGATCACTCATTTTAAACTTCTCACCTGCCATAGGATCGACACGTTTTAACTCTTCGTAGACGCCCTCCCAACCCAATGCCATGGCTTCATTTTCAATTTGTTGACGTACCTTTTCATCAGCATTAGGGAGATTCGTTGCCAAGCCTTCCAACAGTGCTTTGTAGTACAACATCGTCCCACCCACCAAAATTGGGGTCTTACCGCGTGAATGTATTTCATCAATCAGCAGCGATGCATCTTCAACGAATTGAGCTGCCGAATAAACCTCGAGCGGTGTAATAATATCAATCAAGTGATGTGGATATCGTTCCTGCTCTTCTTTTGATGGCTTTGCCGAACCGATATCCATGTCCTTATAGATTAACGCAGAATCCACTGAAACAATTTCAAAATTACCGCGCTCATATAGCTCGCATGCCAAAGCAGTTTTCCCACTCGCAGTCGGCCCCATTAAGTTGATGACTGGCATTTGATTTGACATGTACAATTACTCTCCTCGAGCAAATAATTTATCTAATTGACTAAGTGGAAAAGCTCTCCAAGTCGGTCGTCCATGATTACATTGACTTGCAAACTCAGTTTGTTCCATCTGCCTCAACAGTGCATTCATTTCAGAAATACTTAACATTCGATGCGCACGCACTGCGCCATGACATGCCATCCCTGCCAAGATATGGTCTCTTTTTTGTTGTAAAGCACTGGCCTCATTATTGGGATCAAGATCATTCAAAAGTTCTGGGATTAATGCATTAAAATCAGCTTTGTGCAAAATAGCAGGCACACCTCGCACTATCACTTGCTCATCGCCATATTGATCAATTTCTAAACCAAGCCGCGCCAACTGAGGCTTAAGGTCTTCGATACGCGTGGCTTGCATACGTGTAATTGAAATCACTTTTGGAATAAGCAACTGCTGTGATGTCCAAAATTCAGGTTTATCCCAAGCAGATTTCATTTGCTGCAACAAGATTCGCTCATGCGCAGCATGCATATCCACAATGATCAAACCTTCAGAATTTTGCGCCAGAATATAAATTCCATGAAGTTGTGCAATTGCAATCCCCAAGGGGAACTCATCAACTCTAGACGATGTTGATTCCATCTCAGCATCATGAGGAACTTCAAAATTAGATGACGTATCTTTCAAAGGTGCCAAATAAGATTTGAGTGCATTACTGATATTAGAATTTGAATAAGGCTGGCTCGGCGCACTATATTGAACTGATTGAGGCTGTTTAACACTAAAATCTGTTAAATACCCCTCATGACTCGATTCCTGCAACGTCTGGGACATAGGGGGCGATGCTTGAGCATTTTGATGCAAATTAAATTGCTCTTGATAACGTGGTAGCTGAACTGATGGTGCGATGACATCTTGATCAAGCTTTAAAGCTTGGGCTAAATCCGCAGTCGCAGTCTGAAATTGCGACAATGTTTCTTTGGCAAAATGACGTACAAATTCGTGTACTTCACGTTGATTCAAAAAACGAATTTCATGCTTAGTCGGATGCACATTCACATCAATAAATTCAGGATCAACTTCTAAGAACAACAAATAAGCTGCATGTTGATGCCCATGTAAGATGCCATCATAGGCCATTCGCAAAGCATGAGAGATTGTTTTATCTTTTACGATACGACCATTGACGTACACATACTGCAAATCACTTTGTGCTCGAGCATCAGAAGGATGACCTAACCATCCTGATAAGCGCATATTGACACTATCAGCATCGATCCAATACGCATTTTCCGTAAATTGTCGGCCTAAAAGCTGCTGTACACGTTGAAATCTGAGTTGACCACTGTCTGCGACAGGCAAATTTAAACGGATAGTACCATTATGTTCCAGCACAATCCGAATATCGAAATGCGTTAAGGCTAAGCGCCGTACGATTTCTTCAATGTGACCAAATTCCGTATTTGGCTTTTTTAAAAACTTTCGTCTTGCTGGCACATTAAAAAATAAATCTTGTACACGTATGTGTGTGCCTTGCTGAGTAGCAACAGCTTGAATCTCTTGATGATCAAAGGCCGTGCCGTTTACTTCGACCTGATAACCAATTCCTGAATCATCACGACTACTGGTCAAGGTCAAGCGCGAAACAGCAGCAATGGAAGCCAAGGCTTCTCCGCGAAAACCTAAGCTCATAATTGCATGTAAATCTTCAGCAGTTTGAATTTTACTGGTCGCATGACGCATGACCGCAAGCGGCAGATCCTCAGGATGAATTCCTTTGCCATTATCGATAATCTCAATCAGCGTACTACCGCCTTGTTCGACTCGAATGATTAATTCAGTCGCACCTGCATCAATGGAGTTTTCTAGAAGTTCCTTCACCACTGATGCAGGACGTTCAATTACCTCTCCCGCAGCAATTTGGTTTGCTAATGCAGGAGATAAGGTTTGAATTCGATTCAAGCTAAGATCATACGCCATAGAATTATTTAAAACTGTGTCTTTAATTTTGCGAGTAAAGCTTCATCATTTGAAGAAATCGTGACATGACGTACTGATTCATCATCAGATTTCTCAATATTCAAGATAACATCTGCATTTGGAATTTCGTCACCACCTTTAGAGGGCCATTCAAACAAGAATAGCGCATCAGCAATATCCAGATAATCACGAAGACCCATCAACTCAAGTTCATAAGGATCATTCAAACGATACAAATCAAAATGAAAGACATCCTGCTGATTGATTTTATAGGGTTCAACCAGTGTATAAGTCGGGCTTTTAACCGCACCACGATGACCTAAATTTTGTAGCCAATAACGCGTCAGGGTGGTTTTACCCGCACCCAAATCTCCAATGAGGTATATGACACCCTTTTCAATACACTGCCCTAAACATGCAGCTAATTTTTGAGTATCTGCTTCATCATTTAAGTTGAGTTGAAAAGAATATTGCATCTGGATCACATTAGACATCTGTTGAAGAGGTATAATAGCATGCTCCTGAACAGTGCCTATCTAGACTTGTTCAAAAACTCATTCATCTGATCATTTTTTTATGCTGTTGTCTTGTTATGCCAAAATCAAATTCAGAAAGTGCCCCAAGTTTTACGCCACCGATGATCAATGGCGTAACAGCCAGCAAAGTATTTCTTCCAAATCAACAAATCTCTCCGATCACGATTTATGATTTTCTCATTCAAGCCTTTTCTCATATAGACGCACTGGAATGGCAACAACGTTTTAAAGATGGGCTTATTTATAATGCAGATGGCAATCCACTTTCAATCAACTCGGCGTATCAACCCAATTCTCATATTTTTTATTATCGTTTTTTAGCAGACGAAATTCATGTTCCATTTAAGGAAAAAATTTTATACGAAAACGATGATCTGCTCGTGGTGGATAAACCTCATTTTTTAACCATGAGTCCGACAGGTCAATATGTTCAAGAAACCTTATTGGTGAGATTAAAGCAATTCACTGATAATCCTCATCTCACTCCCATTCATCGTTTAGACCGCGAAACAGCAGGTGTTGTTTTATTTTCAAAAAAAGTCGAAAGTCGCGGAGTCTATCAACAACTTTTTGCAGATCGAAAGGTATCCAAAACATATCAAGCCATCGCACCTTACTCAAAAGATTTAGTCTTTCCACAAACAGTAGAATTGCGCATGGAAAAGGGAAATCCATTTTATATAATGAAAGTATGTGAAGGCGTCACCAATTCTGTCACTGAAATTGACCTGATAGAACACAATTCACAGTGGGGACGATATATTTTGAAACCACTGACCGGTAAGCAACATCAACTCCGCGTTCACCTCAATGCGCTCAACATTCCAATCAAAAATGATCCTTTTTATCCGCTAATCGCGCATAAAGCTGAGGATGATTTCAGTGCTCCGTTGCAATTACTTGCTGATGAGCTTCAATTTATTGATCCGATATTAAATATTGAAATGCACTTTAAAAGCACGCAAACACTGACATTGTAGATTCATTGTAATGACAAATTTATATAATTTTCACGTTCAGACATTGAAATTACATTTACTTAGATTAAAATAAGCACTTAAATTTAGAGTCGTTTGGTTTTAATTCATGAGAAAAACAGAAGTTTATCAAGTCCGACTTGACTCACAAGAAAAAAAACAAGCCTTTGCAGTTTTTAAGCAATTGGGGATTACACCAGCGCAAGCAGTGCGTTTATTTTTCAAACAAGTTGTACTGACAAAGTCCATTCCTTTTGCAATCGAAAATCAAACGATCAACATGGATCAATTGTTGAAACTCAAAAAGCTTAAGCAAGAACAACAAGATTCCAATACTACAACTTCGAGTTTAGATGACGACGATTTTTTTGCAGAATTGAATGCACTTTTGGGTGAAAGCGATAAAGATTAATTTTTGACATAAGTTAACTTTGTCGTATTTCTAAACAATTTAATTTACAGCGCCCTGCGCAAATATGTTTAGCTCTTCATCATAACAAGATTAAAAATAATGATCTGAGGAGAGCTCAACAGTGATAGTACGGAAAGCCACAACAGAAGATCTCAATCAACTCGCTGTACTTTTTGATGAATACCGACAGTTTTATGGCGCATCATCCAATATTCAACAATCCTATGATTTTCTAAAACAGCGATTCGAAAACCAACAAAGTGTTATTTTTATTCTCATCAAAAATGATGTAATCACTGGCTTCGTGATTCTTTATTTAGGTTTTTCATCCCATGCTTGTTCAAGCTACTACATTCTAGATGATGTATATGTCACTCCAATTTATAGAAGACAAGGTTCAGCTCAACAACTCATTGACACTGCAATTTTGTTTGCACAATCCGAAAAAGCCAGTCGAATTTCATTAGAGACACAACGAAGTAACTTTCAATCTCACCAACTTTACGAAAAGATGGGCTTCGTCAAAGACAATGAATTCCAAACCTATCATTGCTTTCTATCTTAAGGCATTACATAACATATCGTCTTGAGAATAGAGTCTTTAGCATTGATGATTTAAATCTCAAGGAGTTGAGCATCAGGACTTTGATTTTTTGCGGCGAGTATTTGCTGTTCAGTGAGATAGCAATATTCACCTTCAGCAAGCTGATCTAATTTTAATTGTCCAATTTGCAGTCGATGCAATGATTCAACACGATTTCCCACAGCAGCAACCATACGTTTAACTTGATGATAAACGCCTTGATGCACTGTAAATTGTAGGTGTTGTTCGCTTATGAGTTGAATGTCTGTTGCTTGAAACAATCCTGTTTCATTGCGAAGCTCTACACCTTGACCCAATTGAATGATTTGCTGCTCAGTGACTGGATCTGCTGTATGCATTTGATAAACTTTAGGAACATGTTTTTTAGGATGAGTCTGCGCTTGCAGAAATTGTCCATCATCTGTAATAAGCAATATACCAGTCGTGTCTTGATCTAAACGTCCGACTGTTTGCACTCCCCTTTGCAACAATATGTCATCGATTAATTCAAACACGCTGAAGTGATGCGTCGCTTGATGCGAGCATTCATAGCCTACAGGTTTATTGAGTGCTATATAAACTTTTTCACGATAAGTATATTCATCGTTATACACGTGGAAGCTAAGACCTTGAAGCTTCAGTTTATATTTCGGGTCCGTGATCACAGTACCATCAATGACCACTGCACCAGCTTTAATTAATTGTTGACAATATTTTCGTGATCCAAAGCCTTGAGACTGTAACATTTTTTCCAGAACCATGAATCACTTCCATTACTTACAATATTCGTTGAAATTTAAAGGATGCCATCTGAATGCAGACTTTAAATCAGTTAAACTATTATAACTTTCAAGTACTGTCCTGATAAGCACTGGATCTTCTTTATGTCTCAATTAGACCTCAATTTAATCGTTCTAATCATTTTATTGGCATGTGGAATATTCAGTCAAAATACAGCTGTCACAATTGCAGTCGCAGTACTTATTGTTTTTCGTATCACCCCTTTAAACGAGTATTTTCCATTGCTTCAACAGCATGGTTTAAATATCGGCATTATTATCCTCACCATTGGCGTACTCACGCCAATTGCCAGTGGCACCATTCCGGGTAAAGATATCCTCAAATCATTCTTGAGCTTAAACTCAATTTTAGCAATTGGAATCGGGTTACTGGTGGCATGGTTAGGTGGTCGTGGCGTAACGCTTATGGCGAATCAGCCAAATATTGTCGCTGGACTTCTGATTGGTACTGTAGCAGGTGTGGCTATTTTACGTGGCGTCCCTGTTGGACCTTTAATTGCAGCAGGAATACTTTCCATTATTATTGGCACTTCTTGAAACAGGTTGCTTTCACGACTGAACAGTCATTTCACAAACGCAACAGTCATTATTTGTTGGTTTGATCTTTTAGAACTGCAGTAAAGTATTTTGATTACGGATACGTGCACAGTTTAAATTATGCAAAAAATTAAAATTATTCGTCAGGATCAATACGAACTCGCTGCTACCTTTTTTCCTGCCGAGCATTCAAAGCGTCTTCCCGTCTTGGTGTGCCCTGCCACTGGAATTACTCAAAAGTTTTATCATCGATTTTGCGAATGGCTTAACCAACAAGGCTATGCCGTAATGGTGTTTGATTTTAGTGGTATTGGTGCTTCTCTTTATGGCCCATTGAAGCAATCCAAAGCAAGTATTGTGCAATGGGGACAGTTAGATATTCCCGCTGCGATTGATCAACTCTTACAACTTACCCATGCCAAGCAAGTTATTCTTGTTGGTCACAGCGCCGGCGGACAACTCATTGGGATTACCCCAAATCATAATAAAGTTGCAAAAGTCGTTGCAATTGCAGGTTCGACTGGGCATGTAAAACGGCTCAAAGGTCGTACGAAACTACTTGCCCCTGTGATGTTTAAAGGTATTTTTCCTCTCGCACGTATGATGCTCGGTTACGGCCCTACCCAAGCCATTGGTATGGGGGAAAATCTACCGAAAGATGTTGCACGTGACTGGGCTCAATTTTGCAGTCAACCAGGCTATGTTATTAATGCGATTGGCAAAACGGTTACCCTAGATCAAGATTATCACAAAGAGATACGAATTCCTGTCACGGCCATTTGGGCAAGTGATGATGAGATTGCAACCGAAGCAAATGTTCAGGATTTACTTCGTTTGTATCCTAATGCACCTACTGAAGCGATCGAACTCAAACCTAAAGAGCTTGGACATAAAGCGATCGGACACATGATGATGTTCAAACAGTCGCATCAAAATATTTGGCCGATGATCGAATCTCAACTGCATATTTAACTCTCCATAAGTAAAAAAACCGCCTTAAAGGCGGTTTTTTAAACTTGCTCTATCCCAATATACCAATGGAAAGCTGGATCACTATCGCATTTACAATATCAATGAAAAAAGCACCTGTCAGTGGAATGAGTAAGAATGCTTTATGTGAAGGACCATAGGTATTGGTTACTGCTTGAATATTGGCAATAGCCGTTGGCGTCGCACCCATACCAAAACCACAATGACCTGCTGATAAAACCGCAGCATCGTAGTTGCTCCCCATCACCTTAAATGTCACAAAAGCAGTGTATAAAATCAATACCAGCATTTGCACAATCAGAATCGTGACTAACGGACCTGCCAAATCTGCTAATAACCACAGTTGTAGTGATAACAATGCCATAGATAAATAAAGTGATAAAGATGCATTTCCAAACACGTCAATCGCACGATCAAAGATATTTACTTTGAATACATGTTCAAGCAGATTTCTCAAAATCACACCTGAACCTAGCGCCCAAACAAAGGTTGGAAGCTCAAACCATTTACCCTGACTAAAATCTGTCATTAAGTTTGCCGTGAATATACAAAGTGCAAACATACCAAGGGTCGAAACCGCATTACTTGCAGTAATTAAGCGTGTCTTTTTTGGATATTCAAATGGTGCAGATTTTAACTGATCATCCAATTGTGATTCGTTTTGATCATTGTCAATTTTGTTAGCCAGTTGATGACGTTTAATTAAAAATTTAGCAACTGGACCACCAACGATACCACCAATGATCAGACCAAAGGTCGCACTTGCCATACCCAATACAATAGCACCTTGAATGCCATGCTGGGTTTCAAGCACTTGGCCCCATGCACCTGCCGTGCCATGACCACCCGTTAAGGTGATTGAACCTACAATTAAACCGATGAGCGGATCTAAACCTAATACCGTCGCTAAACTCACCCCAACAATATTTTGAACGATCACAAATCCGATCACACAGAACAAAAATATAAATAGGGCTTTCCCGCCATCTTTTAATTTAACAAAATCTGCACCTAAGCCCACAGAGGTAAAGAACATCAGCATTAAAATGCTTTGAATTTGCGCATCAAATGTGGCACTGATATTAAAGAATTTAAATAAGATGAATGCTGTAATTGCTGCGACCAAACCGCCAATCACAGGTTCAGGTAAATTGTAGTTTTTAAAGAATTGGACGCGGTTGACTAGATAGCGCCCAATAAATAGAAAAAATACGGCAATCACGATGGTGCCAAAGGCATCAACTTCAAAATTCATTGTATTTCCCTAATGTTTTAATTTTAATCAATTTTCACAAAGAATTTTGCTTTATTCAGCTACTGAAATGTAATTTTTCAATGATTTATAGGCAGTACATTTATTTGTACTGCACTGTTGGTTTATTGCGATTGTTTTCTTCTTTGTTCTCGAATATTCGCGAACTCGATCTGGCTCGACTACACCTAGGTGGTGCTGATTGTAATAGCGCTGTTTATCGTATTCAGACATGTTTACTGTTTCATCTTTATATCTCTGATAACGTGCGTCTTCTTCTGAATCAGAATTTTTAATCTCCACGCTTGAACATGCAATGAGCGATAGACTGATTAAACTTAATGTAAGTAGGCTTTTCATATTCATGCTGTGTTCATTTTTTGCTTATTCTATTTATTTCACCTTTCTAGATTGTTGCTGTCTGTTTTATTTATGGTTACGTGCTTGTAAGATTTTCGCAGTAGTCGATTTGAATTTATATTCGATTCAGCATGACGAATCTATTTGAATGTGTTTTAATGCAGGCAGTATGAGATGAGCCTTATATGAGTATCACGTGAGTGGTACGACTAGCCCCGTTAATTTTTTAATTACGTGGCTTTTTCATGGGCTTTCTTTTTCGGTAGATGACGGTTTCTCCATATTTTTGAAACACCCACTCTTTGGCTTGTTGATCAGTGATGTTTTCAAACACATAGTAGTCATGATCCCATGCTTCTTGATGGAAAATGACCTTCTTCGTATAAGTTTCATTCTTTCCATTGGTCATACAAACAAAGCTGTCGCCTTGGTCTTTAACTTGGGTTCCGTGGAGGAATCCACCGATACAGAGGAAACGGGATGGTTTTGCCATTTTTACATCAATTAATAAATCATTTTCAAGGTAGGATTAAACGATTTATTGAAATCGGTGTAAAGTAAATTATTTACACACCTATAGAATTAACTACGTTTTTACCTTTAGCTGTCAATTCATAAACCACCCCTTCATTATTAAGATCCTTTAATAAACCATATTGAACTAGTACATTTATAGCTTCTAAATACCTTAAATACAATTGCTTATCTGAAATATCTGAGATTACATTCTTTGATACCTTAACAAATTGACTCCCACCTATTTCTCTCCTTTCAATACAACCATCGTCACTTTGAAAAATCTCTATTAATACTTCCTTTTGAAAATTAGATAATCCTTTTGAATCAAAAATTTCTAGATTATTTTTATAATGAACTAAATCATTTCTTTTTTTTCTTAATTCATCAATTTCACGCTTTAAGCTTTCTTTAACACTATCATCTTCTATTTTTTCAATATCTACATCACGCTTTGCTTGTGCAATTAATTCATTTTCTTTATTCGCTAATGCTCTTGTTCGTTCTTGTTCTAATAAATTTTTTTCAGCCAAATACTTATGTTCCCTTACAAGTTTTTGGGAATTTAATTTTTCATAAGCTAATCGAGACACCGATCCAAATAGAACTTTTAGCCATGGTGTTATTAATAAAATAATTAATGATGTAGCTATAGGAAAAAAGATCAAGCTCCAAAATGTTGTAACAGCATCAAATAAATCTATTTTTTCTTGTGCCGTTCCTGTTGCAAAACAAAGTAAAAACAAACCACGCCAATTGAAAGCTAGAAATGACAATACAAAGAACCCCCAATAAGGTTCTTTAACACGTGTATTGATAGCTTCAAATAATTCTTTCATTGAACACCATAATTATAATTTTCAAGTGAACTTTATTCCCTTATAAAAATAAGGGCTGATTTCTCAGCCCTTATTTTAAACTACTTTTTGCTCAAGAAAATCATAGATTTTCTCTTGCGCTAGGGAAAAGCCTTTCGGCTTTTCTTTATCCTAGCTCATTAAGACAATTGAGCAGCAGCAATTTTCTTCGTATCAACGTCTTTAGCAGCATCTGTATAGTCGTTCATTTGATCGAAGTTCAAGTACTTGTAGATATCCGCAGACATGCTGTCGATTTGAGCAGCATACTGTTGGTATTCTTCAGGAGTTGGCAACTTACCAAGTACCGCAGCAACAGATGCAAGCTCAGCAGAAGCCAAGTAAACGTTCGCACCTTGACCTAAACGGTTCGGGAAGTTACGAGTAGAAGTAGATACAACAGTTGTATTTGGAGCTACACGTGCTTGGTTACCCATACATAATGAACAACCTGGCATTTCTGTACGCGCGCCAGCTTTACCATAAGTATTGTAGAAACCTTCTTCCATCAATTGGCGTTCGTCCATACGAGTTGGAGGGGCTAACCAAAGACGAGTAGATAAAGAACCACCAGGTACTTTGTCTAAAAGTTTACCAGCTGCACGGAAATGACCGATGTTCGTCATACAAGAACCGATGAATACTTCATCAATTTTGTCGCCTTGAACGTCAGAAAGAAGTTTTGCATCATCTGGATCGTTCGGGCAGCAAAGGATAGGTTCTTTGATGTCAGCAAGGTCGATTTCATACACTTTCGTGTATTCAGCGTCAGCATCAGCTTTAAGAAGTGATGGATTAGCTAACCATTTTTCCATGTTCTCAACACGGCGCGCCATAGTACGAGCATCGCCATAACCTTCAGAAATCATCCACTTCAACATTGTGATGTTTGAACGAAGGTATTCAGCAACTTTCTCTTCAGAAAGTGTGATCGCACAACCAGCAGCAGAACGTTCAGCAGAAGCATCAGATAGTTCGAACGCTTGCTCAACAGTTAAGTCAGTTTCCATTTCTGATAAGTCGATCTCTAAGATACGACCAGAGAAGATGTTTTTCTTACCTTTCTTCTCTACAGTTAAGTCACCTTCTTTAATTGCGTAGTAAGGAATCGCATGTACTAGGTCACGTAAAGTGATACCAGGTTGCATTTTACCTTTGAACTTCACAAGAACTGATTCAGGCATATCAAGTGGCATAACACCAGTTGCTGCAGCGAACGCTACAAGACCAGAACCCGCTGGGAAAGAAATACCGATTGGGAAACGTGTATGTGAGTCACCACCAGTACCAACTGTATCTGGAAGAAGCATACGGTTTAACCAAGAGTGGATAATACCGTCACCTGGACGTAAAGAAACACCACCACGGTTCATGATGAAATCAGGAAGCGTGTGTTGCATTTGAACGTCAACTGGTTTTGGATACGCAGCAGTATGACAGAAAGATTGCATTACGAGGTCAGCAGAGAAACCTAAGCAAGCTAAGTCTTTCAATTCGTCACGCGTCATTGGACCTGTTGTATCTTGAGAACCAACAGTTGTCATCTTAGGTTCGCAGTAAGTACCTGGAAGTACACCTTGACCTTCTGGAAGACCACAAGCACGACCAACCATCTTCTGAGCAAGCGTGAAGCCTTTGCCAGTTGCAGCTGGTTGAACTGGAGTACGGAACAAGTCAGAAGCAGGAAGACCCAATTCTTCACGTGCTTTAGTAGTCAAGCCACGACCAATGATCAAGTTAATACGACCACCCGCACGTACTTCGTCTAGAAGTACTGGAGTTTTTAACTCAGCTTCAGCAATTTGAGCGCCATCTTTGAACGCTGTAACTTTTGCAGTCGCTTTGTCAATCTTTAACGTGATTTCGTCGCCCATGTTCATGTTTGCAACGTCGATCTCAACAGGTAACGCACCTGCGTCTTCCATAGTGTTGAAGAAAATCGGAGCAATCTTAGAACCTAAGCAGTAACCGCCTTCTTTCTTGTTTGGAATGTGAGCGATTTCGTCACCAAAGAACCAAAGTACAGAGTTAGTTGCAGATTTACGAGAAGAACCTGTACCAACAACGTCACCCACGTAAGCAACTTGGTTACCTTTCGCGATTAATTCTTTGATTTGGCTTAATGGACCAACTTCACCAGGAACTTCTGGGTTAATACCATCACGTACGTTTTTAAGCATCGCATTCGCGTGTAACGGAATGTCTGGACGGCTCCAAGCGTCTTGTGCAGGTGACAAGTCGTCAGTGTTAGTTTCACCAGTAACTTTGAAAACTGTAAGTTTGATTTCTTCTGGAACGTCTTTACGGCTAGTGAACCATTCAGCGTCAGCCCAAGATTGAAGAACAGCTTTCGCGTTTTCGTTACCTGCTTTTGCTTTATCAGCAACGTCATGGAACGCATCGAAAACAAGAAGTGTTTTCTTAAGCGCTTCAGCAGCTAAAGCACCAAGCGCTGCGTCTTCTAATAATTCAACTAAAGGAGCAACGTTGTAACCACCAAGCATAGTACCTAGTAAGTAAACCGCACGCTCTTTAGAAACTAATGGAGAAGTCGCTTCACCTTTCGCCAAAGCAGCCAAGAAAGCAGCTTTTACGTAAGCAGCTTGGTCAACACCTGCTGGAACACGGTTTTCAAGCAAATCAACTAAGAATGCTTCTTCGCCAGCTGGTGGATTTTTTAATAATTCAACTAATGCAGCTGTTTGAGCGTCATCAAGTGGCTTCGGTGGGACTCCGAGTGCGGCACGTTCTTCAACGTGTTGGCGGTAAGCTTCTAGCACGGTGTTATTCCTCTTCTTTAAAAAATTACTTGCAATATCCTGCTTATAAAGCCTGCAAATAATATGGACTGCTAAATTTTACTAAAATTCCGGTTAAAAGTTAATGCAAGAAGAGTGTTTCTTTGTGATGACCATTATTTTCTTACTAAATGATCTCTCTTCTGATTACTCATTGCTCAATATGTTGTTTTATCGAACAATTCTGACATTAACATGAAGCTTTTACGGATCTGAAATAAATAAAAGGCAACAAGATGTTGCCTTTTAAATCCTTTTTTGACTATTCAACCTTAGTGGACAGTCGTGCGATCTAAATATTGTTGCAGACTTTCTCGTGTTCCTTCGAATCTGACCAGAATTTCATCATCATGTAACATGCGGTGTTCGGCACAGGCAAAACTAATGTGTACCTGATAAATTTTGGCATGTTCATTGATCATATTTTTAAGATAGACTCGATCCCCTACACTTAGGACGTAATGGCTGCCATTAATTACAGCAACACCATTGGCATCTTCAAGCAGAAGATCGGCATTATTCAGGTATGCGACCACTTCCATTGTTTCGCTCCTTTTGTTTTATTTATCTTATTTTTATATAAGCTTTTCTATTTTAATGCTAATCAAAATTTGTAATTAATTTCGACAAAAAAAAGGGAAACTTACGCTTCCCTCTTTTTTATGATCGATCTTATTGTGGCGCCTTAAAACTGTTTGTAGTCAGGCAGATTATCTTTATCGTAAGGAGTGGCTAAACACTCATCCGTTGCTTCTTTTTTGAATTTAGCCATTAGTGCATCACGATCCACTTCTAATTGATTCGCAGGATAAGCATAGACCTTCTCAATTTGAGCATCTACAAATTTCTTCGTCGTCGGATCGGTCAGTTTAGAAGCATGTTCGACCGCCGCAGTTTTCTCGATACCATTTTGACGGTCTAGCAAAATAGATCGTGCAGCATTACCAATACTGGTACAGTAACCATGCCAGACTTCTTCAGGGGTTAGTGGTTTTTTTTCTTCACAAGCACTGAGCAAAACGGCTGAACCAAGTACAGCACCCAGAATCACGAATTTGTTCATACATCTCTCCTGTTGCGGCTATGATAATCGAGTTAAACCGAATAGGAAATCGTGTAATGACATTTCTCGTTCATTAGCCACAGCTTGAGCGAATAATTTTATTCTGATCATCCACGGTTACTGTAATACGATCATTTCGATAATCCATAGTAACCAGATCATTTGGTCCGACACGGCGAATAATTTTGGCTTTGGTTTTATTCAAAATCTGTTGATCATCAAGATTATGCATACCGACTAATTTTTTCGCTTCTTCAGGCTTGCAAATATTTTGATGATGTCTAAATAGTTCCCATTCCTCTACCACAACACCATCTGGCAACTGGCAATAACCCACTTGACCATTTGCCTCATCACGTATTTCTAATTTTCCACCTTGTTGAACACAAAATTTGCTTGCAGGATTAGCCATTCCAATTTTTGGAGTAAGTTGCTCAGTTTGAGTGGTTTGACAGCCCGCCATGAGTGTTGCTGCTATCATCGCGATGAATATTGCAATTGTTTTCATTTTTTAAATCTTTCTTGTCCGATAAATTTTAAGTCTAGCATTTTAACAATAGGGCTTAAATTTAATTTCGGTTTATACAGTGAATTAAAAAGGGCTTCGATTGAAGCCCTTTTACCTTTTAGAATCTCCAATTGTAGAAAATATCAATGGCTTTTTCTAAAGACTGACTTGCTTCCAGATAGAGTCTTTGGTTCATCTGATATCGTAGCGTCAATTTATTGACTGGCGTAAAGACACCAACACCATAACGGATATATAAATCAGGGGTCAGATAACCTGTCACACTCACTTGAGTGTCATCGCCTGTTCCTTGCGCATCAAGAGCAAGACCACTTAACCCAAATGTCTGTCCAATTTGATTGGTTAAAGCACGTGTACCACCAAGCCCTAAGCTAATCCCCGCTGCAGCAATGGTATTGTTCACATCTGACTTAAAGCCTTCTGCTTGACTCAAGCTACTTGAACCTTCATTGATTCGACCTGTAATTAAGGCATTCATTGCTTCTTGTTCAGACAACCCGGCATCATTAAAGACTTGGATATTTGGACTGCTTGCAGTTCCAGTAACACGCACACCAACTGTACTGCCTGAAATGAGTTTACTTGCTTCAACCTCAAGGGTTGGGTTGGACAATGCGCCATTGAAACGTGCAATTGCACGACTTAATTCTAAAGACTGCCCATAAGCTTCAATGGTAACGCGTTTACTTACACCAATCGCACCATTGGCACGCATGGCAGTTTCTAATCCGCGTTGCGTTAAATAAATTCGCCCAAGTAATGGAATACGACTATTAAAGCCTTGGAAAATTACTTGGTTTCCTAAATTTAATTCTAAGTCAGCGCGGATATCCCATGGCTTTGCAGCCTTAAGTACCGCGAGTTGGTTATCACCTTCACGTACCACTCGAACATCGGCTGATAAAGGCACTACGGACGCGCTCGATTCTGGCATTGAAATCAGCGCACGCGGAACTTCAACTTTACCATTCAAAGTTAACTGCTTACTGATAGGACGTGCATCTAAATCCATTTCAGTGTTCAGAACAGCTGTGATTAATGGTGCTTGGCGAATAAATAAATTATCACCTTTGAGTTTTAAACGAATTCTAGGATCATTTTTCCAATCGATATCACCCGTTAACTTGCCCACACCTCGACCACTATTGAAAGCGCCATCGATCGTCGCTTGGTTTTGACGAATAGATGAATACAGCTGAATATTCGTGAGATTAACAGGTAACGAAATCATGCTGATTGAACCATTTTTAAGTCGCATTTCGCCGTTAAATAACGGTTGAGTCAATGTCCCACTGATTTTACCCGCAAGGGATAAATTACCATCGATTTTACGCACATCCGAAATGAATGGTTTTAAAATTTTCAGTTGTACTTGACTCAGAGCAACTTCACCACGCATTGGTTTCGAATCAACAAATGGATTCACCACAACATTTGCATATCCAGTCCCAATATTCGGAGCTTTCAAATCAGCACGAAGTAATAATCCTTCACGAATACTTCGTGCAATAAGACTTACTTCATCGTAGTTCATCGTGGTGCTGATATCATCTGGATCGGCAGCTGCTAGACCGACAACACCATTACGCGTAACAAGTTTGGCATCGATTTTTGGTTGAATGCCTTGCCCCCAAGACGCTTTAGCATAACCATCCATTTTACCCGTAATTGCGAAACCTTCAGGCATAAATGCGGCAAAGTCACCAAGATCTAAATTCCGACTCACAAATGAGGCGCTACCTTTGGTCTTACTCACACGTAAGGGCTGATCGAAGCAAAGTTGGCTTTGATTACTGGTCCAGCAATGAGCACCCACAAATAATTCTGTTTTCGCAGTATTATAAATCACAGGTGCAGGTTGGGCCTGTTTTAAATGCGCGCGTGCTGAGTCAAAGTCACCTTTTTGAATTTGACCTAACCAATCATTCGCAGGATTAAATCCACCTGCCAGTTGTACATAAAATTTAGACAGCTTGTTCGCGGCTTGGACTTTCAATAAATGTGCTTTTCGCGTGCCAGCAATCGAGACTTCAGCGTTTTGAATCTCACGATTGCCACTTCTTAAACTGTCCATTCTTGCAGTTAATGCAGTAGGCACTGTATCTGAAGTTGGTAATTCCCCTTGGATGTTGAGTGATTTGATACTGACAAGATCATTGAAACCAAAGTTATTCACCTTCACATTCGCAGTTGCTGACAATCTCGGTTGAGACTGCACATTAACAAAACCTTGCGCACGACCACGTAAACCAGGATAAAGCTCAAATAATGCAGGCGCGTCAATCTTAACGCGAAGATTCTGAGCATTCCCTTCGGCTTGAATCTGATTCTGCGCATACACCAAATACAAATTATTGGCTTCAAACTGTTGTGGCAAGAAACCTGTCTGATTCGAATTAAGAATTACAGCAAGATTACCTTTTGCTCTCAGCGGTTTTTTATTGATCATGCCAGCGAGATTGAGTCGATCAATATTAATTTTTTTCAAACGATCTGACCAAACACCATCCGTTTTGACATTACCTGAAATTTCCCCTTTAACACTTGAAACAAAATAATGAGGCTTAAAGCGTATTAAAGAAGCATTAATGTCCCATCCGATTCCATTGGCTAAATTGACTAAACCATTGGCATTGATCTGACCCGCAGCACCATGATGTTTAAATTCGGAAATATTGATGCGCTGAGGTGTGCCTGCTACACGTATTTTAAGCTGACCATCCCCTTGTGGCAGTTGGCTTGCATGTAATGCACCATCATAATTGACTGCGAAGCCTTTAAAGCCACCACCCGACTTTTCATCATGTAGAAGAATGGCTGCTGTACTTGAGCCAGTCAGCTTAATTGTTTCCGGTGGATTTTGATTGGCAAGTTGACCTGAAAGATTGATCTGATTTAACTGAATAATTTGCTGGTTAGGTCGAGCAAAGCCACTCGCTTGAATTTGTCCATTTAATAAATTTACAGGAGCAGCAGAACTGATGGTTTGCGGATTAAAGTCTTTTGCATTAAGCACCGCATTCCACTTCAACTGTCTTTGATCAGATGGTAATTCAACCTTGGCATTTGCTTGTAAAGATCCTTTTCCATCTGCTTGATAGATAAATGAAGGAACATGAAGATCATTACCTTTAAGGTCTAATTGGGCATTGTATTTGCCAGCAGGTAAAGTTCCTTTTTCATTTGCACCAACTACGGTTGCCACATGAATATTTTGTTGACCTTCAACTAAAGCAAGTTTTACATCCCCAGATTCACTACTTAACCAACCAATGTACGGAACAGCACGATCAATATTTTTCCAAGCGACATCTAGCAACATTGGATTCGGTTTATTATTTTTTTGTTCAGCTTGATTAAGATTTAAATTCCATGTTTCATATTGGTCAAAATCAATAAGTGCTGTGAGAGCTAATCCCTCCTCTAACGACCCAGCTGAGGCAATTTTGGCATCCAAACGTTCTGGCAGAAAATCTTGCACCACCTGTGGAATCACTTTATCTTTAGGATTGATTTTATCTAAGCGACCTTGCACATCCCAAGTGACTTTATCCTTCCATCCTAAGACACCCGCAAGATTCAGCGCCCCATTCATCAATTGACCATTCAGGTTTGAAATATTCAATTCATTGACGAGATCTGTATGCGCCAGCGCAGTATATTGTCCTTGAGGAATATTTTTACCAGAAATATCGGTATTAATATCCAAATTCAAACGTTGGATATCTCCAGAAAACTTAGCAACTCCTTGTTTAGATAAGAGCTCCTGTTCTAGCATTAAAGGCCAGTGATAATCTTTAAAGTTTAAAGCACCTTGCATCGGTACATTTTTGCGAACTGGATGTACCACTGCCCAACCTGTTAATAAATCAGGGGTACGCGTGGCAATGCCCGCTTGAATGGTATCTAAAGAGCCTTTTGCATGGAGATAAATATCCTCAACGTTGATCGACTTTAAAGATGGGAGTCTTACAACTGCTTGCGCATCTAACGGATATTTACCTTTAAAATCCATCTGACCTGTTGCTTTTTTTACAGACAAATAACCCATATCAAACTGTGAATCTTCAAACTTAAGCTCAGTACCTGACCATAGTGCTTCGTTTAGGATAATGTCATTAAATTGTACTTTAGAACTTGAAGTCTGAATGACCAATTGATCGATATCGGCTTGATCAACACGTAAAACAAAAGGGAGTTTAATTTCACTAAACTTAAATGGCTCATCACTTGGCGGTGACTTGTTAATGACACGCAAATTTCGGACATCGGCACGATTCAAATGAATTTCTTTATCTAATATGGCACGCCAACCCAAAGTGACATCAGCTCTATCAATTTTCACATCAACTGATTTCAGCGTCACCAATACATTTTTTAGAATGATGCCTTGAAGTAAATTTCCACCTTCATATTCATACTGAATAATCTGTTGAGTGGACAAAGCACGGTCAAGTAAGAATTTACTGCCTTTGTCTGTTGAAAACATTACGGCAAGCGAAGCCACAAAAAAGATCAGAATAAATAAAATGATCAGCAATACACGGCGTAATAAACTTCGCTGTGGCGTCACGTTTTGATCAGGTTGTTGCTCTGGTTGCTGCTCGATGTCTTCAGCCATACTTATTCCAAAAAATGTTTGAGTACTTTTATTATCTTAAATATTAAAGTTGCGGCCCGATAAAGAAATGTAGACGAATAGGTTTACCAGGATCAGATATCCCCGATGCCACATCTAGACGAATTGGACCAATTGGAGAGTTCCAGCGGATTCCTGCTCCTATGCTATATTCAGTATCATTGGTAAATTTTTCATCATAAGCATTACCAAAATCACTAAATAACGCGGCGCGCCAGCCTTCTTTAAATTGGTAATTGTACTCTAAAGTCCCAATCGCACGCGCTTGACCTCCGACTTTATATCCAAATTCCACAGGGGACAAACTCTTATAGTCAAAGCCTCGTAGACTTTGGTCACCCCCTTCAAAGAATCTCAAGTTATAGGGCACTTTTTGAAAATCTTCTGTGATGATATAACCGAGGTTTGCCCCACCAATGAATTGATGATCATTGTTACTGCCTAATGAATATAAAAATTTCCAGTTCGCATTTACAATCGCCATATCAGCATCGGATAGCAGGCTCTCACTCCCCAATTGGATTTTGTAGTTTTGTTTAAATCCTTTAGTCGGATTCAATCGATTATCACTGGTGACTTTAGTGGCTTCATAACCAAGTAATAAAGATTGCTGCTCATCATTACCCGTTGCAACGACAAACTCTGGGATTTCATCCCAATTGGTATCTGGGTCAAGTGTCTCAGGAATATCACCTTCAATCGTCATACGATCTAGACGATAACGCACACCAAAAATATGCTGCCAATCACGACGCGCTCCTTTAATAATTCTGTCAGCTCCGGCAACAGCGGATTCCACGATGAGATTTAATCCATTCCCAATTTCATCACGATCTTCACGCTCGTAACCACCAACTAGACTGACATAATCATTTAATGGGTGTTTATATGGAATATTATAACGACCATCAATTGATTGTCTGACTTGTGACAACTCTAAGTTTGCATCAAACGAATGACCACGATCATTCACAATAGAACGGCGGTACTGACTTCGTAAGCGTACACCTGTATCAGTACCATAACCAATACCCGCTTCAACACTATTTAATTTATCCGCATTCAATGTCACGATGACAGGGATTTTTTTCTCTTCACGTGCTAAGGCTTGTAAACGCTCAGTTTCTTCCTGCTTGGCTTGCGCTTGATTATCAGCATCATTACGCTCTTGCAAAGTACGACGTTCATTTCCACCCGCAAATTGAGTTTCATCTGCCACATTCTGCGTGACTTCTTCTGATGAACTTGCCTGTTGTTCAGCCTTTTCTTGACCTGTTAATAAACTTCTATCAATTTTTTGCTCATCCACTAAAGCCTGCAAATCAGGTGCGAGTTCAAGCGGCTTAATAATTGGATCAGGTTTAACAGCGTCAACAAGGCTATAGTTAAAATAACGTGAATTGGTTAAGTTGTTGGCTAATACATTTACACGCCATGCGGTAAAGTCTGCACCTTCTTGCCAAGGAGCTAAGGTTCTTAAAATATCTTCACGAATCGGTAATTTTTTTGATGGATCACTCATTCTAAACTGCACATCATCCAGCTTATAACGTTCACCTGTTTCCATCTTCAAATTTATATCTGCTTGATTTTGAGGGCGGGCCAACATGACATCGTGCATTCGCCAATAATAATCAAAGAAACCATTGTTATTCGCCGCTTCAATGATTCGAGCTTTTGTCGCTTCATATTTACCATGATCGAAAATATCACCCACCTCCAAATCAGGAAGCACTCGAATCACTTGCAATTGAGCAAGATTCTGCCCAGGCCCAGTAAATTCAATATTTTGTTCTCGCACCACTACTGGATTATGAGGTGTGACATTGACACTTACTCGGTTATCACTGACTTTTTCAAACTTAAATTCAGCATCGTAATAACCTACGGCTTGTGCAGCTTGGACAGTCATATTACGGAGTTGCGGGACGGCAGCATTGAAATCTGAAAATGACTCAACAGTGAATGATGATAACTTTGCTTTGATATTGTCCGCGAGTGGTTTTGGTGCGCCCGTAACATCTGCGGTAATACGTGGCACAGCAGCGGGCTGATTAAGACGTGGAGGACGTATTTTGTAGAAAATGCGTTTAAACACATTTACTTTTTCTGGTTCTTTATTTTCAGGTTCTTGGGTTTGAACGGATAATGAACGTCCTTCCACATTTTCAGACACCTCAATCTGACGATCAGACTGAATATTTTGCATCAACTGATCAATGTTGACTGGCGCTTTTGTTAACTCAGCCTCTGAAATGTCAATCGCAGGTAGATCTTGTACTTGAATGGCTGGAGTCGTCAATCCCGATCTGAAATTTTGCGCTTCCTGCTTGGCTTCTTCAGCGACTGATAAAATTTCATTGGCAAGTCGAGGGTCCACACTCTCCTCAGGCAGCAACTCCAAATCATCAAATTCTATCGGCTTGAATTGCTCTTGTGGACTCAATTGCTCTTGCTGCTGAAGCATTTCATAACTATTAAAATCATCTTGCCCACTCAACTGATCTATTTTTTGATCAATACTTTCAATTTTCTCTTTTGACAATCCCTGTTGCTGCGCAACGTTTTCAATTTTTTGTTTATTATTTTCGATGGCTTGTACGGATGTCGCAGGCTCAAGCTCCTGACTTGATACCACTGTGTCAGCTGCAAATAACACAGGTGAAGAAAGCGCACCTAAAAAAACACTTGCATATAACCATTTATTGATATCATTTGATATCCATGTGTGCTGTACACATTGGGAAAGTAATGATTTTTTAAATTGTGTTTTCGATGGCATACTGCGCTCTGAATACTTTATATTTTAAATAGAAAATACGGATTTTTCACTCAAGCTAACTGAATCAAATTTCTAGTATTTTCGAAATTTTTAGGATGAAAATATGATACATGATTTTCCGATATTGTTACTAAATCATCACATTTCTTAATAATTTTTAAAAAAGCTGAATTGTCATGCAAAAACAAGAGCATCTACTGAGTTCGCGCCGTTTTTTACCTATGTTTTTGACTCAATTTTTTGGGGCCTTAAACGATAATGTCTTTAAACAATCCTTATTGCTCGTCATTACCTATGGTTGGATTCAACAACAGACCGCAAGCGTAAGCACACTGAATAATCTAGCAGCACTTCTCTTTATTCTACCTTACTTCATTTTTTCAGCGACTGCAGGACAAATTGCAGACAAATACGAACGCTCTTTCTTGATTCGTAATATCAAATTGCTTGAAATCTTGATTATGCTGATTGGTACTGCTGGATTTTTACTCGGCAATTTATGGCTATTGTTATTTGCATTGTTCCTCATGGGTACACACAGTACCTTCTTCGGACCGATTAAATACGCCATTCTCCCTGAAATATTAAAACCGAATGAATTGATGTCAGGTAATGCTTTATTCCAGTCAGGTACTTCCATTGCAATATTGATGGGGATGATCTTGGGTGGTGTAGTGATTTCAAACTCTGAAGGCAACTTAGTTTGGATCAGCCTGACGGTCGTGACCATCGCGATACTTGGTTATATTTGTAGTCGCTTCATTCTCAAACAAAAAGTCCGTGAAAATCATATCAATGTCGATTGGAATTTCTTTCGAACCAGTTTCCAAACCATACGTTATGCAAAAAGCTTACCCCTCATCTTTACCATTTTATTGGGTAATTCTTGGTATTGGTTTTATGGCGCTACTTATTTAACCCAAATTCCTCAAATGACTCAGCAAAATCTGCATGCCAATGAAAATGTGGTTAGCCTCCTCCTTACCTTTTTTTCTGTAGGTATTGGTGTAGGTTCATTGTTATGCCGAAAAATTGGTGGCTCAGAGGTCAATATTAAAATGGTGCCTATTGGTGCAGTAGGCTTAACCGTTTTCGCCTTCTATTTAGCAGCAAGTTTAGCCTTTGTTCCTGAAAGGACTGGCGATTTTATTGGCATATCAGACATGTTTAATTCTGGTATGATTTATTATCATGTGATGATTGCAGTTACTTTATTGGGGATCAGTGGTGGTTTTTATATTGTTCCGCTGTATGCCATGATGCAAGCCTATTCACCGTGTTCACATCGTGCTCGCGTAGTGGCTGCTAATAACATTATGAATGCAGTATTCATGGTGTCTTCTGCTATATTCTCCATTATTATTTTAAGTATCTTAAGTATTGATATTAAGATTCTATTCAGTATTACAGCGATATTGAGTGCTCTGTACACGATTTGGTTATTAACACGCTTAAAACCAATGTTAAAAAATGCTCAAATTGATTTAGAGGATTAAGGTTATGCGTCACTACACAGGTCTAGATAAATTTATCCATTCATTTGATCAAGCACTGCGTAGTTTGGTGCCAGGCACCACCACCTCACAACGTGAAAATCCAGCAAGTCAAGCAGAGACTCATCTCGCAGTGAGCGAAGCAAGGCATGTTGCTGGACTCATGCGTGTTAATCACAGTGGTGAAGTCTGTGCTCAAGCGCTTTATCACGGTCAAGCATTGACAGCTAAGTTGCCTAATGTTCGTCGTGAAATGGAGCATGCCGCGATTGAAGAACAAGATCATTTAGCATGGTGTGAAGATCGTTTAAAAGAGTTAGATAGTCATACAAGTCTACTTAATCCTGTATGGTATGGTCTTTCTTTTGGTATGGGTGCGATTGCAGGTATTGCTGGTGACAAATACAGTTTAGGCTTCGTTGCAGAAACTGAACGTCAAGTGAGTCTGCATCTGCAACACCATCTCGATCAACTCCCACCACATGATGCCCGCTCACGTCAAATTTTGACACAGATGAATCAGGATGAACTTCAGCATCGAGATACTGCACTAAATGCAGGTGGTGTGGAATTACCAGCTGCGGTCAAAATCGCAATGACGGGTATATCCAAACTCATGACCAAAACAAGTTATTATATTTAAAAAAAACGCGGCTCATGGGCCGCATTTTTTATAGATGATGGAATCGTCTAAACTTATTTAATTCACGCTCAGCATGATTGAAATTCAAATCTAACCACAATTTATCCTGCTTTAAGGACTTTATTTTCTTAAGATACTCTTCCCGCTTTTCTTTGGTGATTTTGTCATCCAGTAAGTAGTCTCGATAAGTTTCAATTTCTTTATCTTTAGCATCTTTGTCTTTCTTAGAACGATAGTACTGATCGGCCACATTATAAAAGGGTGCTAATTGGGCATGTAACTCTGATGGACAAACCCTATACCCACCTCTTCCATCCAAAGCTCCATCGAAAATAACTTCGGGTTGACAATATGAACGAAGCCCAAGTTGGTAACCTTTTTCATATAACTTGTGATCAGGTTCAATATTCACTTTTGAACAGGCTTTTTGATGTTTAACAATGCGATTCGAATAACCACTGCTTCCATCTTTTTCACTTATTTCCGACCATTGAGCAGTTCGACACTCTTGAGGGGAGAGCGTTGCACAACCTGAGAGGAACGCCAAAATTGCGCTTAACACAATAATTTTATACATCTTCTTGATATGGAGCTTATTTATTTTGAAGTGGCGTATTATAAAAATTAGTCCATTTAAAAGAAGCTGATTATTGTTACATGACAGCCTATTTCCGTATCAAAGACATATTTGATCAATGCTACCGATGGACTATTCGGCGAAACTCATCCTATTTTAGAAAATGAACCATCTAGTGACACTTGAGGAAAATGATGCGCTTCATGCTCAAATAATGGATTTTCCCAAATATCAAACATTGGAATTTTAACATCTAAGGCTAATGGCATTTTTTTTGGATTAAATTGCATATTTTGGAGCGTATTTCCCCATGCAATGAGATCTACATCCAAAGAAATATCATGTGACGGACGGACTCGACCAGAAGCTTTTTCCAGCGCTTTTAAAAGATTGGTAATTTCATTGACTTGCTGCTTTGATTCTAATAAACATGCAGCATTCCAATAATCTTGTCCAACACCATCTCGACAAGGTATGACATAGATGGGAGAACGCGTAATACAACCTAATGACGCAATTTGTTTTAATGCATTCACCAGATGATTATGCGGTTGGCTATTACTCGCCAATGCTAGCGCGTAAATCATTACGGTGTCTTTCAAGACGAATTCCTACTGAATTGGCTTGTGGAATAATGGCAGGCTTACGCACAGTAATTTGAATAGACTCAATTGCTGGATATTGGTCAAACAAAGCTTTGAGGACAATTTTTGCAGCAAATTCAATTAATTCAGGTTGAGCTTTTTGAATCGTCTGAGTCGCGATTTCACAAATTTCAGCATAATTTAAAGTATCAGCGAGAAGATCTGAATTTGATGCCTGCTCTAAATCAGTCGCAATATGAAGATCAAGCAATAATGGTTGAATGATTTGCCGTTCCCAGTCAAAACATCCGATGACTGTTTCAACTTTCAATCCTTCAATTAATATGGAATCCATCTTCAATCATGACCTTTTCGTAAACTATCAAACAGTGATAGCAGACTTGACGGGAGGCGATAAAAGCAAATCCTCTTCTATTGAGGATTTACTTTAATATTTTAACACTTGTTTAAGATTTAATGTTTCAACAAAAGATTAGGATCGATTGTTTGTACCATTTGTAGGCGCTGATCTGCATAAATATCAGTGTACGGCGCAAGAATTCTCATAAAACGATCAAAATAAAGCATTTGTTTAAACAGCAATGCGAAATCCCGTGGGAAACGGATGCCATGACGCTCACCTACAGCCACCATATCCATCATGATGTCATTTAAGTCGGCTGGATTAGATGACAGAATTTGCTGAGGATCAGCGGTGAGCACGCCACTGAATAATCGTTCTAAATCGTTTGCCAAAACTGTTGTATCAATTTGCGTATTGGTCATGCCCATTTTCAGCATATTTTCAGCCATTAATGGATAATTGGTATTTTGCAATGCATCCATAAAAGCAATACATGCAGTCCATACTTCAGGCTTTAATTGTCCCACAATACCAAAATCAATGAATCCAATGCGACCATCATCCAAAAGCATGAGGTTGCCAGCATGTAAATCTGCGTGGAAACTTTCACACATCATCAAACTACCAAACCATGTGTTCATGGCAGTAATCAAAACCTGTGATGGGTCTTTAGAAACTTGACGAACCACATCGAAATCCGTCAACGGCACGCCATAAAGACGCTGCATTGTCAGGACACGACGTGTTGAATATTGATGATATACCTTTGGTGCAGTCGCTTTAGTATTTTGAGTAATGTGCAGATAATTAACAAAATCATCAATATTTTTTGCTTCTTCAATAAAATCAACTTCACGAACCATACGTGTTTTGATTTCTTCAACAATATCCGCAAGTGAAGCAAATTTTACTTTAGGAACTGCCTTCTCTAGAATCTTGGTCGCCCAATGTAGGACATTTAAATCCGTATAAAGGATAGTTTCAACACCAGGTTTTTGGACTTTGATCACGACATCTTCGCCGCTCACCAATTTAGCAGCATGCACTTGTGCGATCGAAGCAGAAGCTAATGGCGTTTCATCAATAGATGCGAAAATTTCACCTAAATCGCGACCGTCAAACTCAGCATTCAAAACACTTTCAATATAGCTAAATGGGAGTTTAGGTGTCTGATCTAAACACCCTTGAAATTCCTCAACATATTCACGTGGAAATAATGAAGGCGTACTGGCAATAAACTGTCCCAACTTAATATACGTTGAACCAAGTGACTCGAAAGTTTCGCGCATTAATTTCGCATTACTCGGTTTTTCTGTCGCGTATTTAATCCCTGCTCGCGCAGCAATGACCGCAGTTTCACCTACACGGGCCACTGAGCGTAAACCATCTAACCAAATATTATTTTTCATAATGTCGATATTAAATTTCGATATGTTGAGTGTAGCAAATTAAATTGTCTTTGCGGATTGACTGATGTGACAGATTTGACATTCTTTATCCTTGTCAAAATTCAAAATTCGCTGTTGCATGTTCCTTCCATTCCATAGAAGGATCTTCTGTTTTAATGGTGTTAAATTTAACCCCAGATATAATAGCGCATGATGTGCTTGCATACTTGCCATCAGGTTAGGAGTTGTTGCTAAAACTCCTGAATCTGCACACCTTAAACTCTCATCTGCATGATCTTCTTTAGGAAAAAGACATTCATAACATGCTGATTCACCATCCACCATAAATAACTGCCCCTGCAAACCAATCGCAGATGCACTAATGAGTGGAACATTTGCATCCTTACAGATTTGATTGACCAAATAACGGGTTTCAAAATTATCACAACCATCTAACACAAGATCTTGATGTGTAATCAGTGCGGCAGCATTATTAAAATCAATTTTTGAAGTGATGTATTCGATCTTAATATAAGGATTAATTTGAGAAATTTTCTTTGCTAACACTTCAGCTTTGTAAAAACCCACATCATGATGATCAAAGGCAATTTGTCGCTGTAAATTACTGATTTCTACAGTATCAGCATCGATGAGTGTCAATTTACCTACGCCTGCTCTCGCCAATAACTCTGCAGTCAAACACCCTATTCCACCACAACCAATAATGAGCACATTGGACAGCTTTAATCTTTCTTGTGCATCAATATCCCAATCCTCTAGTAATATTTGTCTTGCGTACAACTGTAGCTCAACATCACTCAGTTCAATGCTATCACTCACCTAAACACCCTGATTACATGCTTGTATAAGCCCATGATACCGAATAAATAAGCAGTCTATTCATACAATTGTGAAGATAATTTTTACCCTAGAAGATCTGTACCTTATTGTTACAATTCGAATAGGTTTGTTTAATTTTTCTTATTTTATTTTTTACTACTAATAAACATAATCTCAATAATTGCTTCACTAGCAATTGATTTTAAAAACATCTAACTTCAATAAATGACAGTCATACTTATGAATAAAAAATTTTTTGCACTCGCTACATTATTAGTTTCGAGTTTATTCCTGACGGCATGTAAAGATGAAAAGATCACCAACATTACATACGTCAATCAAGGTTCGGATACCCAGCCAGAATATATAGAAAGCACGCTTTATGATCTGGACGAAGAGAATACTTCACCCAATCAAGACAATCGACAAATGTTCTTGATTCTGCACTACACAGCAGTATCTAAAGACGAAACATTGGCTTTGTTTAAAGATCCTAATTTCCCTGCCAGTAGTCACTATTTTGTACCCGAATTACCAACCAATGGTAAATTTACTGTGTACCGTCTTGTGCCTGATGATAAAAGAGCTTGGCATGCTGGCACGAGTTCTTGGCAGACCAACAGTAGTTTGAATGCCTCAAGTATCGGCATTGAAATTGAAAATCTCGGTTTCCCTGCTGACGATGAACAACTCCCTTTGATGCAACGTCGATGGTATCCATTTTCATCAAAACAACAAATCGAAGTCCTTGCAGATATTATTTTAAAAATGACTAAAAAATACGAGATCAGACCCGACCGAATTTTGGGGCACAGTGATATTTCTCCAGGTCGTAAATTTGATCCAGGTCCGCTATTTCCTTGGAAACGTTTATATGAAGACTATAACATCGGTGCTTGGTACGATAACGACACTGTAAATTATTATCGTACCTATCATCCTTGGAAGAATGATATTGCTTCGTTACAAAGCAAATTGGCATTATACGGATATAACATTCCTGTCACTGGTCAATATGATCAAGTCACTCAAAATGTTGTATCCGCATTCCAAATGCATTTTTATCCTGAAAAATATGATGGTATGACGGATATTGAAACCGTAGCCCGCCTTGATGCATTACTTGAGAAGTATCGTAATGTAGCTCGTCCGGCGATTACACCATAAAGCATCTGAGATCAGTTTAGTCGTCTATTTAAGTGAAGACTAAACTGATTTTCATATATTATTTTGGCGCCATACGAATTGCGCCATCCAATCGAATCACTTCACCATTTAAATACGAATTTTCAAAGATATGTCCAACCAGTTTCGCAAATTCTTCAGGTTTAGCTAAACGTGGTGGGAATGGAACCATCTGTCCCAATGCATCCTGCACATTTTGCGGAAGACCTTTAAGCATTGGGGTTTCCATGATTCCTGGCGCAATAGTCATAACACGGATCTTTTCACGTGCTAACTCACGCGCCAATGGTAAAGTCATACCAACAACAGCGCCCTTAGATGCAGAATATGCAGCCTGACCAATTTGACCATCAAAAGCAGCAACTGAAGCTGTGTTCACAATGACACCGCGTTCTTCCTCTTCCCCTGAAAGCGCATACTGTGACATTAATTGCGCAGCATAGCGCAACATATTAAAGGTTCCACTGACGTTGATATTCAGCACTGTTTGGAACATATCTAAGGCATGTATGCCATCACGACCAAGCACTTTAGCTGATGGTGCAATACCAGCACAGTTGATTAAACCATTTAATTGTCCATATTTTTCTTGTATGTGTGCAAAGAATGATTCAACTGCTTTTTCATCAGTTACATCTAGTTGAATAAATTCTGCACCAATTTCTTGACCCGTTTGCTCGCCCAAACATGCATTCATATCAACAATTACCACACGAGCACCCTGCTGTTGAAGATAAGCTGCTGTCGCCGCACCTAACCCAGAAGCGCCACCTGTAATAACAATCACTTTTCCTTGAATAATCATAAATCTCATTATCCTTTTTTTAGTTTTAAGTTGGCTTTAGGGTAATCCTCCTCTAATACGGATTCAATTTATTCAGTGACCAATTGGTATAAAAAATTCAAAATAGTTATAATTTAATATTTATTTTATATAAAAATTAATCACACATTACAGTTGAGTTTGCTTTATTGACATGATTTAAAAGTCATACAGTCATCGTTATTCTTTTGAATTCGGCTAATATTTAGACTATTTTAATCTTATTCATTTCGGCAGTTTGCCATATCTCCTAAAGGTTCAATCATGTTTAAAATGATCGATGTCTTAAAGCAAAATTTTGCTCAAACTTTCCCCCATTCACTTAACCAAGATGCAGATCGAATTTCAGAGCAGCTTCAAATGAGCATTCTGAATGCATCTGAAATAGATTTAAAAAATGCAATCAATCATTTCCTAGACACTCAAGATGCAAGTGAGACTGCACTTGCGTTAGATATTTCAACTGAACGTCTTAATGAACTGAAATCTGGCATTGCGTTAAAAGATGCTTCGAAAATTTCGGACACTTTAAAAGTAGTGGCCCTATGCTTGGCTTTGGAGTCAGACTCATTAGAGCTTCTTGAAGTGAGCGATATTTCAACTGAGTATTTCGTATAATCTGAGTGTTGAGATCAAACTCATAGGGTTTGGTCTCATTTTCTCTATTAGTCTTATTATATTAAATTATGTGACCTTCATCTCATTGCACTAATTCATATAAAGTTCTGATAAATCACTATATTTTCACAAAACCACAATATTTATAAAATATTGATTTGATTTCAATGTGTTAACTCATAATTTTAACTTTATCAAAATTTATTCTTTTAATATCTCATTTTCTTTTTTGTCACAAATCACCTGAAAGGCTATTTATATCGAAAATTTAGCGAATTAAATCAGGTACTTTAGTGAAAAAATCAATATCTCCATTGAAATTAGGTCTATTGGGTTTAGCAATTATTGTTGTTCATAGTGGAGCCAATGCCGCACTTCCTAAGGAAATTAAACTGGATTATGCCTATTATGCTCCTACGAGCTTAGTGGTTAAAAATCAAAAGCTATTAGAAAAGGCTTTACCCAATACCAAAATCAAATGGATATTTAGTCAAGGCAGTAATCGCTCCTTAGAATATCTCAATAGCGGCAGTGTTGATTTTGCTTCAACTGCTGGTCTTGCCGCTGTATTAAGTCGTGCCAATGGTAGCCCTGTTAAAACAGTTTATATCCAAAGCCAACCTGAATGGACAGCTTTAGTCGTGCCAAAAGACTCCCCGATTAAATCCTTAAAAGATCTAAAAGGTAAAAAAATTGCCGCAACAAAAGGAACTGACCCATTTTTATTCACGCTACAAGCTTTAGATACCGTTGGATTGAATAAAAAAGATGTACAGCTTGTTCATTTGCAACATCCAGATGGCAAAACGGCGTTAGAGCGTAAGCAAGTGGATGCTTGGGCTGGCTTAGACCCTTTGATGGCATCAGCTCAAGTTCAGTCGGGTGCAAAACTGCTTTATCGTAATGTAGGCTTTAATAGTTATAGCGTGTTAAGCGTCAAAGAGCCATTTACTCAATCTAGCCCAGAAGCAATTGAAGCCGTAATTAAAGCGTATGAGCAAGCACGTAAATGGGCAAAAGCCAATCCAGATAAACTGGCGCAGTTACTCGCCACTGAAGCTAAACTACCTTTAGAGGTTGCAAAACTTCAGCTTCAGCGTACTGACTTTAATCAAAACATTCCTACAGCCCAACACATTAATGCACTACAAAAATCCGGCAAAATCTTGACTGAAGAAGACTTAGTTCGTAAAGGAACAAATGTAAATCAAGTTGTTCAACAGTTATTTAATGCCTCATTCGCTCAAAAAGTGGTGACAAAATAATGGCGATCAGTGAAAAAGCGATTGAACATCGGAATATCGATGTCCATTCACAACTGTCGACAAAAGGGAATAAATGGTTGAAAGGTATTTTCCTCCCTGTATTACTGGTATTGCTGTGTGAAATTTTGGTTCGAGGTGGTGTAGTTGAACCTTATCTGCTACCTGCACCAAGTAGCTTATTAGTTTCCCTGCAAGAACTTGCTAAGAATGATTTAGGTCAACATATTTGGGCAAGTACATGGCGAGTGTTTTTAGGGTTTGCTATTGGTAGTGGCTTAGCACTATTTTTTGCAGTTTTGGTAGGACTCAATCACCATGCAGAAGAGTTTATTGAACCGACCTTTTCTGCAATTAAGTCAATTCCTAGTCTTGCGTGGATTCCTCTCCTTTTGTTATGGCTTGGTATTGATGAATCCTCAAAAATCACCCTTATTGCGATTGGTGCTTTTTTTCCAACCTATACCAATACTGTGGCTGGTATTCATGGTGTCGACCGAAAATTGATTGAGTTGGCTCAAGTGTATAGACTGAATCGCTGGCAACAAATCTATCAAATCGTTTTACCCGCAGCTTCTCCATCTATCCTTACAGGCTTGCGCAATAGTTTGAGTTTAGCTTGGATGTTCATGATTGCCGCTGAACTCATTGCAGCAACGCAAGGTATTGGATATTTATTAAGTGATGGACGTGAAACATCGCGTCCAGATATTGTGATCATTGCTATTATTTTATTGGCAATATTGGGAAAAATCACGGATACCATAATGAAAGTATTTGAATCAAAATTATTGTTATGGCGTGATGTCATCAAAAGATGAATCAATAAAAAAGCGACCTAAAGTCGCTTTTTTATTTCTAATGAGGCCATTGTGCTAAAGTCACGCGATCGTTACCACCATAATCTTTAACGGTTCTCACTTTCTTATACCCTGCTTGACGGAATAGATGCTGAACAGCGTCTGCTTGATTATATCCATGTTCAAGTACCACCCAACCTTCAACAGTCAGATGCTTCTTGGCTTGCAAAATAATTTGCTCAAGATCAGCTAAACCTTTTTTATCAGAGATTAATGCACGTTGAGGCTCGGTCGCCAAATTGTGCATATGTTCATCTGCTGGATCAATATAAGGCGGATTAGATACAATGACATCAAAAAATTGACGCCCAAACGGTTTTAACCAACTGCCTAGTACAAATTGAACCTGATCTAAGTCATGTTGCTCAGCATTAAATTTAGCGACTTCCAATGTAGGCTCATAAATATCAGTTGCTGTTAAAGACCAATTAGGACGTTCTGAAGCGAGTGACAATGCAATGGCGCCTGTCCCAGTTCCTAAATCTACAACGCGCGCATCCTCAGGCAACTCTAACTTTAAAACTGTCTCCACCAAAACTTCGGTGTCCGGTCTAGGCACCAAAGTATCGGACGTCACTTTTAAGTCCAATGTCCAAAAAGGTTGCGAACCTGTGACATAAGCTAAAGGCTCACCTGCTTCAATCCGAGCAATCGCCTCTCGATACGCCTGCTCTTGTTCTGCAGTGAGCTCTTTATCCTTCTTCATCACCAAATCGAATGAATCGATTTTAGTGATATGTTCGAGCAACCAAGCATTTTCTTGACGCTCATAACTTTCAGGCTCACCTCGCAGTGCAAGCGCTTGTTGAATGTTCATTAACCACCATTCTGCTGTGCAAGCATTGCCAATTGATCCGCTTGATATTCACGATGTAAGCTATCTAAAAGCTCAGTCAAATCTCCCTCCATCACTGCATCCAACTTATATAAAGTTAAGTTAATACGATGATCAGTCATACGACCCTGAGGATAATTATAGGTACGAATACGTTCTGAACGATCACCTGAACCCACCAAATCACGGCGCATTTCAGATGTCGCAGCATCAGCTGCTGCACGTTTAGCATTCTCAAGACGAGATGCCAATAATGCCATTGCCTTTGCTTTGTTCTTATGTTGTGAACGCTCTTCCTGACATTCAACAACAGTACCTGTCGGAATATGCGTGATTCGTACAGCAGAATCCGTTTTATTGACGTGCTGACCACCCGCCCCAGATGCACGATAAGTATCAATACGCAAGTCTGAAGGGTTAATATCTACAGTCGTATCAACATCAATTTCAGGAAGAATTGCAACGGTACAAGCTGAAGTATGAACTCGCCCCTGTGATTCAGTTGTAGGAACGCGCTGAACCCGATGAGCACCGCTTTCAAATTTTAAGCGTCCGTAAACACCTTCACCATTAATTAAACAAATAATTTCTTTGTAACCGCCATGTTCACCTTCATTTTCAGAAAGGATTTCGACACGCCAACCCTGTGATTCAGCATATTTACTGTACATACGGAATAAATCACCAGAGAAAATCGCAGCTTCATCGCCACCTGTCCCTGCACGTACTTCCAGATATGCAGAGTTCGCATCATTTGGATCTTTCGGAATCATCAGAATATTCAATTCTGCCTCTAAAGATTCAATTAAAGCTTTATTTTCTTTAATTTCTTCTTGAGCCATTTCCTTAAAGTCAGGATCTGACAACATTGCTTCAGCCGTTACAATATCTTCTTCCGCTTGGGTATATTTTTTCCAAACAGTGGTGATTTCAGTCAAATCATTGTGTTCACGTGACAAATTACGGAAACGCTTATTGTCGGAAATGACTTCAACATCAGCCAATAGTGCTTCTAATTCTTCATGACGATCACAAAGTTGGTCTAATCGTAAACGTAACGATTCTTTCATGTTAAATAAAATCTCTAATACTGGATTAACTTAAGGACTGCCTTAAATTAATATTTCTAAAATTGCGGGTAGTTTAACGACTCTGACATTCAATTAACATATTTATATAGAATGACATTGCAAAACCATTTTTTAAATCCTTGTCACACCCAATTAATGGATAATCAAAAATTAGCTCCATAACTGCCAAGTTTAAAAACTGTTTACTGAATCAACTCTCCATAGTTTCTTCTTAATCAGCGCAATAATGCATATTGAATGATTAGTTGTAATATAAAAACAACATTGTGCAACCAAAACGTAAAACTCTAGGTTAACTTCTACATATTTAGCGCTTCACTTCTTGTTACATTGTGCTCAACGAATTATTACTCGTCCACGAACAAGGACATGGAGTCACACATGAAATTAAATACCCTATTAATGTCAGCCACCTTAGCCACTGCATCAATGTTCACGGTATCTGCACATGCAGACAGTACAGCGCGTGTCGCTGCTGCGAGTGCTTTAGGTAGTGTAGCAGGTACAGCAATTGGTAAAAACATGGGTGGCACAACAGGTGCAACTTTAGGTGCAGCACTTGGTGGTGCGGGTGGTGCTGCTGTTGCTAGTAATAAACGTAACCGTACTGAATCTGCCATTGGAGGTGCATTAGGTGGCGGTGCGGGTTATACCGTAGGTAATAGTATGGGTGGAACCAATGGCGGTTATATCGGCTCTGCTTTAGGTGCTGCTGGTGGTGCTGCTCTTGGTAATAAAATTGCGAAAGACAAAGCATATGATTCACGTCAAGATCGTAAATGGAAAAAGAAAAAACATAGCCGTCGTTAATATAATCTGATTGATAGTTTCCCCTTTGAATACTCTGTATTCACCTCGATGCGCCTTAGGGCGCATTTTTTTTATTAACAAATTAATTATGGATAAATTAGGGAGAGAAAAATACAAACCAGCAACTTGCTCTCCCAAATGATTGCAGAAATTTGGATTAAATTAAAACCATCCAATATAAGACTTCGACAAGGAGTTCACCATGAAATTCAATTCAAAGTTATTTGCTGCTGCGATCGCAACTGCGGTCTTGAGTACAACAACTGTTTATGCTGATAGTTCGTCTAGAGTTGCCCTCACATCTGCTTTAGGTGGAGTCGTTGGTGCTGCGATTGGTCAACAAATGGGTGGCTCGACTGGAGCAATGATCGGATCAGCGATTGGTGGTGCTGGTGGCGCAGCTGCATCAGCGAACAAAAAAGATCGTAATGCTGCTGCAATTGGTGCTGCATTAGGTGGTGCTGGTGGTTACACCGTTGGTAATAATATGGGCGGAACAAATGCGGGTTATGCTGGGGCTGCATTAGGTTCAGCTGGTGGTTCAGTTTTAGGTAAAAAAGTGGCTGAAGATCGTCGCGAAGATGACTATAGAGATCGTTATGATCGCCGTGAAAGCGGTTATCGCAATTCAAACTATCGTTATAATGACCGTAATTACAGAAGTGACAATGGTCGTCATTTAGGCTGGTATAAAAACGGTAAACGCTAATTCCAAACTCTTAGAATTCAAGCGCTCAACTTAGAGCGCTTTTTTATTTACACTTATATCGTTTTTTTTCAATATACAAATACTCAAGTTCGTATTAACATCTTTATGAGTGTTCAAAAGAGTAGAAAGTTATGCGAAGCTTAAAAGATATCGAGTTTTCAGTACTGGAACTCGCTCCTGTACGTGATGATAAAACGATTGCTTTTTCACTACAGCATGCTTTGGAGTTAGCACAAAAAATCGAACAATTAGGTTTTAAACGACTGTGGCTTGCAGAACACCATAATATGGATGGTATCGCTAGCTCAGCTACAGCTGTGTTATTAGGCTATATCCTTGCTAACACCTCCTCTTTAAAAGTAGGTTCTGGCGGAATCATGCTGCCTAATCATGCACCACTTGTTGTAGCAGAACAATTTGGAACACTAGCAACGCTTTATCCTGATCGAGTTGAGCTCGGACTAGGACGCGCACCAGGTACAGATCAATTGACCATGCGTGCCTTACGCCGAGGTCGTCAAGAGACTGAAGATCAATTTCCACAAGACGTGCTCGAGATTTTGAGCTATTTGGGAGATCCATCGCCACATCAAAGAATCAAAGCGACACCAGGTCAAGGAACACATGTTCCAGTATGGCTGTTAGGTTCTAGCTTATTTAGCGCACAATTGTCAGCAAAACTTGGCTTACCTTATTCTTTTGCCTCTCACTTTGCCCCTCGCATGCTGGGTCAAGCGATTCAACTTTACAGAGAAAACTTCGAACCTTCTGAATATTTGGATCGTCCTTATGTATCAATGGGCGTTCCAACTGTTGTAGCTGACACTGATGAAGAAGCTGAATACTTGGCTACTAGCGCTTATCAACGTGTATTAGGCTTAATGCGTGGGCAAAGCTTAAAACTCAAACCTCCAGTTAAATCAATGGATGGAATTTGGTCTGCTCCAGAAAAGATGTCAGTTGACAATTTTTACGCAATGGCTCAAATCGGATCACCAGAAACAGTGAAACAAGGTCTTGAACAACTACTGGTGCCTTATGATGTAGATGAGTTTATTTTTACCTGTGATATCTACGATACAGACAAACGCATTCAAAACTTTGAGTATTTAATGCAAATTAAGCAAAATGCTTAGATCAAAAAAATCCTGAAATGATTGAGTAATGGTTTTGATTTCAAATCTATAATTAATTACTCTTTCATTTCTTGAGTTTGTCAAACAACTATTGGCAATGAATGACATCAAATGTCCCTAAAAGACTATTCCAATAAAAAAATTCTTGTAACCAACAATATTAATTATGCACAATCAAATACTTAAAATTTGGCATTTTATATCAAACTAAAATAAGCACTTCTGCAAAACACATCACATTTTTAAGCGATAAAATTTCATGATTAAAAAATAAATACGGATGTATAACATGGCCTCTATCGACTTAGAAAAAATGTTGGATAAAGTAAAACATACTCAATGGACACTCTCGGATATTGACTGGGATGCTCCTGGCAAAGAATTAGTCACCGCAGAACAGTGGCCCAAGCTTAAAGATTTTATGGCTGATCTAATGTGGATCGAACATGTAGGTGCTCGTGCATTTTCTGCGATGTCAAAAAAAGCACCGACAGATACACTTCGCGAAATGTATGCCATTTTCCACGCTGAGGAACAGCGTCACGCCAATGCCGAAATGGCACTGATGAAAAGATGGGGTATGCTTGAAGGCGATATTCCTAAACCCAATAAAAATTTAAGACTGATCATCGAATGGCTCGACACTTATGCTGATGAAATGCCCTTCTATATTCTAGGTGCTGTCATTCCGATGCTGGAAGTCGCTCTTGATGGCGCACTTTGTACATTCCTATTGGATACTGTAGAAGACCCAGTTTGTCATCAAGCTTTTGAACTGATTAATGGTGATGAAGCTCGTCATTTAGGTGTTGGATTTAGTGTCATGGAAGATCAAGGCTACAATAAAACCTTTATTGAGCTTTCTAAAATGGCAGCGCGAGTTGTAGATCCACGTTTATTACTTGGTATTCTTGCCTACTTACCACTCATTAATAAAATGCGTGATAATGTGATTAAACTCGGTCTGCCAGAAGAAAAGCTTTATGCAGCGATGCACAAATTTGCTCGAATAGGTGGACGTACTGCAGAAGGTCGTCGTAATCCTTGGTATCAAATTATTAACTTCCATGCACGAAGTGCCATGAACCGACGTAATAAATGGTTTCATATCCCTGTCGACACCATGGTAAAAATGACTGATAAGATTCCAGAAAAATCTTTACCTAAAATCCCATCTTGGATATATGAATTAACTGCAGAACCAAAAGCAACCCACTAAAACAATAATTAGGTACAGAAATGAAAAAAAGGAATAAAGCCCACACGGATTCGTTCTTTCATAATGAAGCTGAGTATTTTTCCAACTTTAAAGGAAAAATTATCTCAGCTGAGGACATCAAACAAACCGATTTTTCAGGATTAAAGGTCGCGATTATTGGTGCCAATCAAATGTCAGTTTCACATTTAGATGTGGTTTGTCAAAATGCGCTATTCGTCAAAGTATTTCAAATGACACCTCATTTCGTTTTGCCACACACTGAAAAAGGAATTCAAAAAATTATTGCTCATCCCCTCATCGCTAAAAATAAACGATTATTTAATCAGCGAATTAAGACGACTTTGGCAATACGATATTTAGATTCCCAGATTTCAGATACTTGGTTAAAAAGACAATTGATGCCAAATCCAGCTTCGTCGCAAAAAATATTTTTTAAATCCGATCATTATTACAACGCCTTACAGCGAGATAACTGTAAATTGATCACATGGCCAGTCGTGAAAATTACTGAAAATGCCGTTCAAAGTATGGAAGGAATCGAACACTTAGTAGATATTATTATTACAACCTACGAATAGCGATTATCATTTTGTAGATAAATGCGAATCTAAATTACATTTTATGATGAAATTATAGACACTTGAATTATATAATTTTTGAATTTTATGAGTATTTATGACGATTAATCTCTTAATAAAAAAGAAGCACAGCTAGTGCTTCTTTTTTTTAATTAGATTTACCGATTTAACCAATTCGACGTTTTAAGCCAGTCATTTGCAATACTCGTGTTGAAATTTCTTCGATCGACATTTCTGAAACATTTAGATATTTAATCCCTTCAGAAATATAAATACCTTCGATTGCACGCAATTCCATCTGGCATTGGCTAAAACTTGCATAACGACTGTTGGCTTTGCGTTCAGATCGAATTGCCACCAAACGATCAGCGTCAATCATTAATCCAAACAATTTATGCTTATGTGGACGTAAAACTGCTGGCAAACGGTTGTCATCCAAATCTTCTTCAGTTAACGGATAGTTCGCAACTCGAATACCAAATTGTAATGACAAATAAATTGAGGTCGGTGTTTTACCAGAACGCGAAACTCCAATCAAAATTAAATCCGCTTTATCATAGTGTCTTGTACGTGCGCCATCATCATTATCCAGCGCGAAATGTACAGCATCAATACGTGCCTTATAAGACTCAGAATCAGTCACAGCATGTGTTTGTCCGACTAAAGTTGTAGGGGCTGTTCCAAGCACCTCAGATAGCTTACTAATTAACCCTTCAAACACATCTAAATTAACCGCATTTGCCGTATTGATGATATCCCGAACATAGGGATCCACAAGAGTATCAAAGACAAGAGGTTGTTGGCCATCAGACTCTGCGCGCGCGTTAATCTCTGCAACGACGTTCATTGCAGCTTCTTCTGTAGTGATATACGGAATGATATGAATATCAAAATCGACATGAGGAAATTGAGCCAATAAAGAATGCCCGAGTGTTTCAGCCGTAATGGCAGTACCATCGGAAATAAAAAAAACACTTCGTTTAATATCTTTACTTTCTGCCATTAAATTAATCCTCAAATATTTGTCTAAGTACTATATAATCTTTATAGTAAACCGATCTTACATGACTGTCGCTTAGTAATGAAAGTTTGCTAAGTTTTCACAGAAAAATATCATGCCAAGATAGTGATTAATACTGCAAAAGTGGAGTAACAACTTTGGAAGCACGCGTAATCGGTCTGGAAAAATTAGGTAAACACGACGTAGAAATCGTGGGCGGTAAAAACTCATCTCTAGGCGAAATGATCAGCCATTTAGCAAATGCTGGTGTATCAGTTCCAGGTGGTTTTGCAACAACTGCTGCAGCTTACCGTGAATTCCTTGAGCAAAGTGGTCTAAATGCCAAAATTTCAGCCGAGCTCAAACAACTCAATGTTGACGACGTAAATGCACTTGCTGAAACTGGTGCTAAAATCCGTCAATGGATCGTTGATACTCCGCTTACTCCAGCACTTGAAAAAGAAGTTCGTGATGCATTCGCAACTCTTTCTAACGGCAACCCTGAGATCGCGGTTGCCGTTCGTTCATCTGCGACTGCAGAAGATTTACCAGACGCATCTTTTGCAGGACAACAAGAGACTTTCCTAAACATCCGCGGTATTGATAACGTCTTAATCGCGATTAAAGAAGTTTTTGCTTCACTTTATAACGACCGCGCAATCGCTTACCGTGTACACCAAAACTTCGATCATGACATCGTTGCTCTTTCTGCTGGTGTGCAACGTATGGTTCGTTCAGAGACTGGTGCTGCTGGTGTAATGTTTACACTGGACACTGAATCTGGTTTCCGTGACGTTGTATTTATTACTGCATCTTACGGTTTAGGTGAAATGGTCGTTCAAGGCGCTGTAAACCCTGATGAATTCTATTTATCTAAGCCACTTTTAAATGCGGGTAAACACGCAGTATTGCGTCGTAACCTTGGCTCTAAGCACCAAAAAATGATCTACGGTGAAGAAGGCTCTGCAGGTAAATCAGTTGTTGTTGTGGATGTTGAAAAAACTGAGCGCCAACAATTTGCTTTAAATGATCAAGAATTACAAGAACTTGCCAAGCAGGCGTTAATCATTGAGCAACACTATGGTGCGCCAATGGATATCGAATGGGCGAAAGACGGTGATGACGGTCAAATTTACATTGTTCAAGCACGTCCTGAAACTGTGAAAAGCCGTGAGAATGTCGGCACAATGGAACGCTACCTATTAAAACAAAAAGGTACAGTTCTTTGTGAAGGTCGCTCAATCGGTCAACGTATCGGTTCTGGTAAAGTACGTATTGTTAATTCAATCAAAGAGATGGACAAAGTCCAAGATGGCGACGTTCTTGTTTCTGACATGACCGATCCTGATTGGGAACCAGTTATGAAACGTGCTGCTGCGATCGTTACAAACCGTGGTGGTCGTACTTGTCATGCCGCGATTATTGCACGTGAACTCGGTGTTCCAGCGATTGTTGGATGTGGTAACGCAACAGAAGTTCTTGTTGATGGTCAAGAAGTAACTGTTTCATGTGCTGAAGGCGATACAGGTTTCATTTACGAAGGCGCTTTAGATTTCGAAGTTCAACGTAACTCGATTGAATCTATGCCAACACTTCCGTTCAAAATCATGATGAACGTTGGTAACCCTGATCGTGCATTTGACTTCGCTCAAATTCCAAACGAAGGTATTGGTCTTGCACGTCTAGAGTTCATCATCAACCGTATGATTGGTGTTCACCCTAAAGCATTACTCAATATTGACAGCTTACCTCGCGAAACACGTGCAGCTGTGATGACCCGTACTGCAGGTTACTCTTCACCGATCGAGTTCTACGTTGAAAAACTCGTTGAAGGTATTTCTACACTTGCTGCTGCATTTGCTGATAAACCTGTCATCGTACGTATGTCAGACTTCAAATCGAATGAATACGCGAACTTAATCGGTGGTAAGTTATACGAACCTGAAGAAGAAAACCCGATGTTGGGCTTCCGTGGTGCGAGCCGTTATGTTTCTGACAACTTCCGTGACTGCTTCGAATTAGAATGCCGTGCATTGAAGAAAGTTCGTGATGAAATGGGTCTAACTAACATTCAAATCATGATCCCATTCGTCCGCACAGTTGCTGAAGCAAAACGTGTTATTGAACTTCTTGCTGCAAATGGCTTAAAACGTGGTGAAAATGGTCTTAAAGTGATCATGATGTGTGAATTACCAACCAATGCCCTACTTGCTGAACAATTCTTAGAACATTTTGATGGTTTCTCAATCGGTTCAAATGACTTAACTCAGTTAACGCTTGGGCTTGACCGTGACTCAGGCATCGTTTCTCATTTATTTGATGAACGCGATCCAGCAGTAAAAGCTCTTCTTTCAATGGCGATTCACGCATGTCGTAAAGCAGGCAAATATGTGGGTATTTGTGGCCAAGGACCATCAGACCACCCAGATCTTGCTCGCTGGTTAATGGAACAAGGTATCGAATCTGTTTCACTCAACCCAGACTCTGTTTTAGATACATGGTTCTTCTTATCTGAAGAAAAGACTAAACAAGCTTAATAAACTATGTTAAAAAAAGACCCATTCGTGGGTCTTTTTTTTACCCCATTATTTTTTAGTAATTTTTGAGAAATTAGGTTTATGCAAATTTACTTGGCGAGAAATAATCAACAAGCTGGACCGTATACGGTAGAGCAGTTAAATCAAATGCTCTCGAGCCAACAAGTTTTACTCACAGACTTGGTCTGGCATCAAGGTATGACTGAATGGAAAGCTTTAGGTGAACTCACTCAAGGAAAATTATATTACCAACCTGAAGGCTATCAACCGACTCCACCAGTACAACAAAGCTATTCAAATCCTTCAATTGCGAATGTAAATATTCAAAAAAATACTGCTCAGCAAGAACTTGCCTCAATTGGATCTCGATTTTTAGCTAAACTCGTTGATCTGGCGCTTTGGTTGCCTGCCATGGTGATTCCTTCGTTCTTTATGCAGGAAGAACAAGTTGCTCAATTGACTGAACTTCAGCAAAAAATGCAGAATGCTAGCTCATCAGATCAAGCAATCAAATTACAGGAACAGTTATTTACACTGATTCCAATGGAAGCTTGGCAAGCAATGTTGGTTTACATTGTATTAATGCTAGCTGCTCAAGCATTTTTAATTGCGAAAAGTGGTCAGAGTTTAGGAAAAAAAGTAGCAAAAATTCAAATTGTTGATGCTGAAAATGGACAGCAAGTAAACTTAATGCGCGCATTCACATTGCGTAGTGTGATTTTTATTGTATTGAATTTACTCTTTATGCCATTCATTACCATCATTGATCATGCCTTCGGTCTAAGTCAAAAAAGACAAACTTTGCACGATAAATTAGCAAAGACTAAAGTCATAAAACGATAATTTTTATCTTAGGGGAGCAAATGCTCCCCTTTGTTTTGCCTCTGTTTTCATACCAAAAGTAATTAATTCTTCAACCAATTCCGACCAAACAAATTGGGTTTAATCCTTATATTTAAAGGCACTTTACATATAGCTTAGTTGGTCGTTATAGGGCATAATGCCCTACAACGTAGCGGTGTCATATGACTGAAATTCAGTAAATGTCATTTTCTGTTTTTCAATCATGTGACACTATAATCGCTATCCCATAATTTTATTAGGGAATGGGACTCTTCACCGAGGTTGTAAAATGAGACAAACAATTTTAGCTGTATTGTCTTTATCAACGCTTGCCGTGCTCTTAACAGGGTGTGGCGGTGATATAGTACTTCTAAACTCAAAAGGTCCAGTAGCACAAGGTCAGTCTGATCTTATGATGACTGCGATCTACCTCATGCTATTGGTAGTAATTCCATCAGCATTGATGGCTTTATGGTTTAGTTGGAAATATCGTGCGTCAAATAAAGATGCAGACTATAAACCTACATGGGCGCACTCTACTATTATTGAAATCGTAGTGTGGGGTATCCCGTGTATTATTATTGGTATTTTAGCGTATTTAACATGGTGGGGCTCACACAAGTATGACCCTTATCGTCCGCTAGAATCAGAGAAATCGCATTTAACTATTCAAGTTATTGCTGAACAGTTCAAATGGGTTTTTGTTTACCCTGAACAAGAAATTGCAACAGTTAACGAAGTTCGTTTCCCAGAAAAAACTCCGATTAATTTCAATATCACCTCTAACTTCACAATGAACTCTTTCTTCATTCCTCAGTTAGCTGGTCAGATTTATGCAATGGCGGGTATGCAAACTCAACTTCATGTCCTTGCGGATAATGAAGGTGTATACCGTGGTTTCTCTTCGAACTATTCAGGCTATGGTTTCACACAAATGCGCTTCCAAGCTCATTCTGTTTCAGAAGCTAAGTTCGCTGAATGGGTGTCTGCAGTAAAAGCTGGTAACGGTACTTCAATTAACCCTGAAGCTGTTCAAAAAACAGTTTTAGACCAAGCTGAATTTGCAACCTTGCGTGATGGTAACCGTTCAGAGAAACAAATCGCTGCGATGGTTCGTAACGCTAAAACCGATCTAGAGAAGCAACAAGCTGAAATTGCTCAAAAAGAAGGTCCATATAAGGCACATCCTCATCCTGTGACTTACTACTCTTCTGTTGAAAAAGGCTTGTTTGAATCAATTATCAACAAATACATGGCAAACTACCACGGTGCAGATCACTCAGCTAAAGCTGAAGGTCATGCTGTAGCTGCTGATGTAAATGCTGAACCTGCTTCTTCAGTTGTAGGGGAATAAGACATGAGCTTCTTAGGTAAGTTAAGTGTAGATGCTATCCCGTACGATCCAATCGTACAGGTAACAGTGTTAATGATGATTTTAGGTGGTATTGCAGTATTTGCTGGTATCACTTATTTCAAAAAATGGGGCTACTTGTGGAACGAATGGTTCACATCTGTAGACCATAAAAAAATTGGTATTATGTACCTTATCGTTTCTGTGATCATGTTATTACGTGGTTTCGCGGATGCGATTATGATGCGTCTTCAATTGTTCCTTGCAAAAGGCGGTGGCGAAGGCTATCTACACCCTGAACACTACGACCAGATTTTCACCGCACACGGTGTAATCATGATTTTCTTCGTAGCGATGGGTCTTGTAGTGGGTATGATGAACATTTCTGTTCCACTACAAATTGGTGCGCGTGACGTAGCATTCCCATTATTAAACTCTTTAAGCTTCTGGTTATTCGCTGGTGCTGCTGGTTTGATGATGGTTTCTCTTGCGCTTGGTGAGTTTGCGGCAACTGGTTGGATGGCGTACCCTCCTCTTTCAGGTATCGAATACTCTCCTGGTGTTGGTGTTGACTACTATATCTGGGCACTTCAGATCTCTGGTCTTGGTACACTTCTTACTGGTGTTAACTTCTTCGTTACCATCATTAAAATGCGTGCTCCTGGCATGGGTCTTATGGATATGCCGATCTTTACGTGGACATCTTTATGTACTGCAGTATTGATCATCGCATCATTCCCAGTGTTGACTGCAACAATTGCAATGTTAACGCTTGACCGTTACTTCGGTTTCCACTTCTTTACAAATGACATGGGTGGTAGCCCAATGTTGTATGTAAACTTGATTTGGACATGGGGTCACCCAGAAGTTTATATCTTGATCCTACCTGCATTCGGTCTATTCTCTGAGATTACTTCTGTATTCTCTCGTAAGACATTGTTTGGTTACAAATCAATGGTATATGCAACGATCGCGATTACAGTTCTTGCATTCGTAGTATGGTTACACCACTTCTTTACAATGGGTTCAGGTGCCAACGTTAACGCGTTCTTCGGTATCATGACCATGATTATTGCGATTCCTACAGGTGTGAAAATCTTCTCTTGGTTATTCACAATGTATAAGGGTCGTATTACCTTCACATCACCAATGTACTGGACAGTTGGCTTCTTAGTGACTTTCGGTATCGGTGGTTTGACTGGTGTACTTATGGCGGTTCCACCTGCGGACTTCCTTGTACACAACTCACTATTCTTAATCGCTCACTTCCATAACGTAATTATTGGTGGTGTTGTATTTGGTATGTTTGCTGGTATTACTTTCTACTGGCCGAAAATGTTCGGTTGGCAGTTAAGTGAATTCTGGGGCAAAGCATGCTTCTGGTTCTGGTTCTTCGGTTTCTACTTCGCGTTCATGCCATTGTATATCCTAGGTTTCATGGGTATGACTCGTCGTCTAAACTCGTATGACAATCCAGACTGGGATCCATATGTAGGTATCGCATTATTCGGTGCTGTATTAATCGCAATTGGTATTGCTTGTTTCATCATGCAAATCATTGTTGGTTTCTTACAACGCGAACAAACTCGTGACGTTACAGGCGATCCATGGGATGCACGTACACTTGAATGGGCGACTTCATCTCCAGCTCCATTCTATAACTTTGCAGTATTGCCTCAAGCGAACGGTATCGACCGCTTTTGGACTGACAAAGAAAATGGTGTAGCTTACGCACGTCCTGCTAAATATGAAGATGTTCATATGCCAACTAACCGTGCTGCGGGTGTACTTATTGCACTGATCATCACTGTTATGGGCTTTGCACTTATCTGGCACATTTGGTGGTTAGCGATTGTTTCTTTCGTTTCTGCAATCATCGGCTTTATCTGGAGCTCATTCACGAAGAAAGTGGATTACTATGTTCCAGCTGCTGAAGTAGAACGTATTGAAAACGAACGTTATGCGTTACTCGAAAAACACTTGAAGAAGGACTAAGGATATGGCTGAAGTACTTCATCACGAAAACCACGAGCATGATGAACATCATCACGATGATACAGACATCACGGTCTTTGGTTTTTGGACTTACTTGATGAGTGACTTGATTTTATTCGGTACACTCTTCATCGCGTTCGCTGTATTAAGCAGTCATATTCCACCTGGCACTCCAAGTGCAAAGGATCTTTTTGCAGATTCTTTAGGTTTCGTTTTAACTGAAACTTTCGCACTTTTGATTTCATCAGTGACATTTGGTTTTGCAGTACTTGCTTCTTACAAGAAAAATGTTGGTCAAGTTCTAGCTTGGTTAGCAGTTACATTTGTATTCGGTGCAATCTTCATCGGCATGGAACTTTATGAATTTAATCATTTAGTTCATGCTGGTCATGGACCAAGCGTTAGTGCGTTCTTATCTGCGTTCTTTACTTTAGTTGGTACGCACGGTATTCACGTTACTTCTGGTTTGGTATGGATGATCGTGTTGATGATTCAAATCAAAAAATATGGTTTGACTACAATCAATACTCGTCGTCTTGCTTGCCTAAGCTTGTTCTGGCACTTCCTTGACATCGTATGGATCTGCGTATTCAGCGTAGTGTACTTAATGGGAGTATTATAATGAGTCATGATCATAATGCTGCTGGTGCATCACACGGTAACGTAAAGCAATACACAATCGGTTTTGTACTTTCTGTTTTATTGACTGTAGTTCCATTCTACATGGCAATGAATACTGATAGCTTCAGCCGTGGTGCAATTATTGCTGTTATCGGTATTACAGCTGTTGCTCAGGTACTTGTACAATTAGTTTACTTCTTGCACATGAACTCATCTTCAGAGCAACGTTGGAACGTGATTGCATTTATCTATACAATTCTAACTATTGCTGTTCTTTTAGTTGGTTCTGTATGGATCATGAACTACTTACATTCAAACATGATGATCTAAACTGATTGTCATGTTTAAAAAGTACTTATTCCTGACTAAGCCAGGAATTCTCTTTGGTAACTTTGTTACCACTTTGGGTGGCTACTTTGTAGCTACCCAAGGTTCAGTAGATTTCCTTCTCCTGCTTCTTACCCTCATTGGCACTACCCTCGTAGTTGCATCTGGATGTGTGGTTAATAACGTTATTGATCAAGACATCGACCAAAAAATGCAGCGCACTCAAAATCGTGCGTTAGTTAAGAAAACCATTTCTGTTCAAATTGCATTAGCTTTTGCTTTGCTGTTAGGCATACTCGGTTTTGGTATTTTATGGTTTTGGGTAAATGCGTACGCTTTTTTATTCGCTGTTATTGGTTTTGTCGTATATGTTGGTTTTTACAGCTTATGGACAAAACGAACAACGATCCACCAAACTGTGGTCGGTAGTATTTCTGGTGCAGCCCCCCCTGTCATTGGATATACAGCGGTCGCGAATCAATTCGATTTAGGTGCGCTACTCATTTTCTTGGGTTATGCATTTTGGCAAATGCCTCACTCATGGGGAATTGCAATTTATCGTTTTGATGATTATAAAAATGCAGGTATTCCGATTCTTCCTGTTGCGCGCTCGATTGTTCGCACCAAGATCGAATCGCTGATTTACATTGTGCTATTTGCAATTTCAATGAACGCTTTATTTGTATTTGGCTATGCAAATTGGCTTTATTGTATAATTCTCAATGTATTGACAGTTTATTGGCTATATTTAAATATCATTGGATTTAAAGCTGAAAATGATCAATTATGGGCAAAGAAATATTTCTTATTCTCTGTTCTCCTAATTACGATTATCAGTATTTGCTTTAGTTTTACTGCTACTGCACCAATAAACAATCTTGTCATTTTTTAAAAGATAGAGAAGCCTCTATCTTTTTTTTATTTTGATACAGATTCATTTAAAATAAGAATAAACACAAAAAAAGGATTCTTTATTATTTAGTTTCCACTGAATACCCATAAATTAATTAAAATCGAAAATATTAATTCATCACCTAAAACCAACTTCAAATAAAAATGAACTGACTAAAGCTGAATGAAATGCGCTCAGTTTCTTATTTGCAAAAATGCTATGCCCACCATCAACTTGTTCATAAAAATATATATTTGGAATATTCATAGATTTCATTTTAGCCGCCATTTTTCTGGCATGCGCAGGCGTAACTCGATCATCGGTAGTTGTGGTATAAAATAGCACAGCGGGTAATTTAGCTGTACTTTCAAAATATTCGTCCAACAAATGATAAGGCGAGATGGTTTTTAAATATTTTGCATCTTGGCTATCTAAAGGATCTCCGTATTCGGCAATCCACGAATAACCTGCCCCTATTTGAGTAAATCTCAACATATCGAGTAGAGGAACCTCACAAACAATTGCACTGAATAAATCTGGGTATTGCATCAGCATATTCCCCATTAATAATCCACCATTACTACCACCAATAGCAGCTAGCTTTTCTTTTATAGTCACGCCTCGATCTATAAGGTGTTGTGCAACTGCAGAAAAATCCTCATATGACTTATGTCGATTATGTTTTAATGCTTGTTGATGCCAATCAGGGCCATACTCATTTCCCCCTCTAATATTGGCTATGACATATACAACACCTTTAGATATTAACGATTCAATTTCTTTTTCCAAAAACCTAGGTGTAAGTGAAACTTCAAAACCTCCATATCCCTCAATCAAAACTGGTAAGTGATTCAACTGAGATTGTTCTAAAGAAATTTGAAAATATGGAACTTTGGTACCATCTTTTGACAATGCAAAATGTTGCGCAACTCGATATTGTGATTGATCAATTGAATGAGCCTTAGACTTCAATTTTTGTTTTTTCATTGATTCAAGTTCAACCAAATATTGTGTCGGTGGATTTATAAAACTCTGAATCGATATCAATACATCGTTATTAAAATTTTCGACTGAATCTATGGTTATTTGCGAATATGCCTCATCTGGATAGATTGCGTCGACTAATTTTATCCCTGATTGAATATCATACACTTCCAGATAATTGGACACATCTTTCATGATGTCTAAAATCAGGAAATCCTGAGTGAACGTATAATTACTTAGAGTTTTACAAGTAGAAGACTTGAAAATCACATCAAACTCACGATCTCCATTTTTAAATGCATCAAAATCTATGCACATTAAACTACCCGCTAGATAATCAGCCGAAATATCCCAATGGGATTTCAACTCAATCAACATTAAGTTACGGTAGAAAGAAACACGCGCATCTTTGGGCACATTTAATTTAAATTGCTCTTCCCCGACAAAATACTCACTCTCGTAAAAGTTTATGATTCGAGTAAAGACATGTCTTTCATAATCCTTACAATGATCTAGAAATGCAAATGCCGACAAATCCTGATCAAAAACTTCAAATACAGTCTTTGCTTCATTTAACGGTGTATCTCTTTTCCATCTCTTAACGATTTTGGATAACCAGATAAAGTTAAACTGCCGTCTCCGAAGCCTGTCATCACATATATTTCATTTTGGCTAATCCAGCGAACTTGTGTTTTAGCAGATTCAATAAAAAATCCACCATCGACAAAGTTTCTTTCAGCAAGATTAAATTCTCGAATTTGAACTGAATCAGCTCCATTTTCTGATAGGTACACGAGACAATACTGATCATCAATCTCTAGCCTTTCAACGCCACCAAAAAACCACTTCACGCCCTCATCGGCACTTAACTGATCGAAATCAATCAACGTTTCCCATTGAATATCCTCTTTCTGATAGTTTTCCAATAATGCTCTACGCCAAACTCCTAGTACATTAATGTGGTCTTGCCAAAAGTTATAAACATAAGCACCTATTTTAGAAATGTATGGAAGTGCTAGTGCTTCGAATAAAACTTTCTCCAAACCAACATATGTCTCTTTAAAAAATTGATTTTGAGTTAATTTTTCTGATGTTAATGTGTTTTCTTTCTGTACCCAATCCAATGATTTTTTGCTGTTTATCTCTTCAAGATATAAAAATTGATCAGTCATTATGTTCTTATTTAAGCAAATTATTTAGACATCACTGTATTTAGAATCATTGTAATGATCTAGCAGACTGTCATTGAATATATGTAATGCAGAAAATTTTCGTATTTCAACTCATTGACTTGAAATTTAGGTTCAAAACACATAGAATCCAACCTTCGCAAATTTTGCGACACACTGTTTGTTTACATTCAGCTGTGACTCCTTGCTTCTAACAAATGCGTTAGAGGCTGCATAAAACCGTAAGGAGCTGACAATGCGTCACTACGAAATCGTAATTCTGGTACATCCAGACCAAAGCGATCAAGTGGTAGGTATGGTAGAACGCTATATCTCTCACATTAAAGATGCTGAAGGTCAAATTCACCGTCTTGAAGATTGGGGCCGTCGCCAATTGGCTTACCCAATTAACAAAATTCACAAAGCGCACTACATTTTAATGAACGTTGAATGTAACCAAACTACGCTTAATGAATTGGAAGAATTATTCCGTTACAACGATGCTATTCTTCGTAACGTTATTATTCGTCGTGAAAACGCAATCACTGAAGAGTCTTTATTGGCTAAGAGTGCTGAAGAAAAACGTGCGCGTAAAGCTCAACGTGAAGAAGCACAACAAGCTCAAGACTCTGCTGAAGCATAAGGAGAACATCAATGGCACGTTTCTACCGTCGTCGTAAGTTCTGCCGCTTTACAGCTGAGAACGTTACATATATCGACTATAAAGATATCGATACTTTAAAACAGTACATCACTGAAAACGGCAAGATTGTTCCTAGCCGTATTACAGGTACTAAAGCTCGTTACCAACGTCAATTAGCTCTTGCTATCAAACAAGCTCGCTACTTAGCGTTGATTCCTTACACTGACAATCATAAGTGAGGTTGAGCTGTGGATATTATCTTATTACAACGCATTAAGAACCTTGGTAAATTAGGTGATAAAGTTTCAGTTAAAGCTGGTTACGGCCGCAACTACTTAATCCCTCAAGGTAAAGCAGTTGCTGCTACTGAAGCTAACACTGCTGCATTCGAAGCTCGTCGTGCTGAACTTGAGAAGCAAGAAGCTGAAGTATTAGCTGCTGCTCAAGCACGTGCTGACCAATTGAACGAAGTAAATATCGTAATCACTGCGAAAGCTGGTGACGAAGGTAAACTATTTGGTTCTATCGGTACTCGTGACATCGCTGACGCGTTGACAAATGCTGGTCTTGAAGTTGACCGTGCTGAAGTTCGTTTACCGAACGGTGCACTTCGTCACACTGGCGAATTCAACATCGCAATCCAATTGCACCACGATGTTGTTGCTGAAGTTCTCGTTACTATCGTATCTGAGTAATTTTATGCAAAGAAAAAGAGCATGCATCAGCATGCTCTTTTTTTATCCCTAATAATTATAAAATTTGATTTAGCAAGCTGAAATTTAGACTTAGTTTTTTATTTGTTATCGATATTATTTGTTGCACTGTCTTGCTTGTGCATTTTGCATTAAGATAAGTCTCCCCTATTCATTTTCGTAATTATTGTAAATCAAGGTTTTATATGTCTCAGGCGACTGCCAAAAAAAATACGAATAACACTGAGTTAGATTTGCTAAAGAGTGAATCTTCAGCACTCAAAGAGTTTCGTACGCCTCCGCACAATCTTGCTATTGAACAGGCTGTTCTTGCCGCACTCATGACAGTAGCTGAGTCATTCGAACAGGTCAGCGATATATTAACCGAGAATGATTTTTACGCGACTCGACATAAATATATTTTTAGAGCAATTGAAAAGCTTTCTAAAGAAAGTTCACCTTATGATGCCGTATTGGTCAATGATTGGTTAATCAAACAGAACCTGCTTGATGCGATTGGTGGTGAAGAATATTTAATGCAATTGATGGCGGATTCTCCATCAAGCTTTTATAACCTTGAAACTTATGCCAATAAAATACGTGAATTTGCAACTTTGAGAAATATGATCAAAGTTGGTAATGAAATTCTACAAAATGCGTATGACACGAAAGGTCGAGAAGTCAGTGAAATTTTAGATTTAGCTGAGACCAGTATCTTTTCTTTGGCTGAACAACACAATAACAATGCTAAAGCTCAAGGACCAAAAGCAATTAATACCGTTGTCGCAGATGTATTCGATAAACTCAACGAATTATCACAACTTGATGGGAATATTACAGGTTTGACCACAGGATTTGTGGAGCTTGATAATAAAACATCAGGTATGCAAGCTGGAGATATGATCGTCGTTGCTGCCCGTCCATCAATGGGTAAAACAACTTTCGCAATGAATTTAGTCGAAAGTGTGCTATTCAATTGCAACCTTCCTGCTCTCGTATTCTCCATGGAGATGCCTGCTGACTCTATTGCCATGCGTTTAATTTCCTCGTTTGGTAAAGTGCATCAAGGACATTTACGATCTGGCAAATTAGATGGCGAAGAATGGAACAAGGTCACAGGAACGATTCTTCAACTGCAAGAGAAGCATCTCTATATTGATGATTCTTCTGCCCTTCCACCGACTGAAATGCGCGCACGTGCAAGACGTATAGCCAAACAACACGGTGGTAAACTCGGTTGCATCATGGTCGATTACCTGCAGTTAATGAAAGTACCAGGTATGGGTGATAACCGTGTGGGTGAAATTGGTGAAATTTCTCGAAGCTTGAAAGCATTGGCGAAAGAGATGCATTGCCCTGTGATTGCACTTTCGCAGCTTAACCGCTCACTCGAAAACCGTCCAAATAAACGTCCTGTGATGTCAGACTTACGTGAATCTGGAGCAATTGAGCAGGATGCCGATTTGATCATGTTCATTTACCGTGATGAGGTATATAACAAAGAATCTAAAGAAGCAGGAACTGCTGAAATCATTATCGGTAAACAACGTAATGGTCCAATTGGTACCGTTCGACTCGCTTTTGAAGGTCAATATACGCGTTTTAGTAACTTGTCACCTGAATATTACGCGCAGAACCAAGAAGAAGAGTAATTTTGCTTTGATCAATTCTTAGTTAAGAACGCACGAATTGATCTGACCACAATTATCTTTTTTCAGTTTAAAAGATTTAACCTTTCCACATGCCTCTAGGAGTAAATTAGAGTGCGCCAAGCAACGGTTTGTATTGACACACACGCATTGCAATACAATTTAAATCGCGTGAAACAACTTGCACCAAACTCTAAAGTTGTAAGTATGGTAAAGGCAAATGCTTATGGTCATGGAGTCTCAGACTGTTTAGCCGCATTGAGCCAGTCTGATGCTTTTGGCGTTGCATGTTTAGAAGAAGCACTTGAAATACGTGAATTAGGTTTTAAACAACCTATCACCTTAATTGAAGGTGTTTTTTCTGAAGATGAAATGCAAATTGCGATTGAGCAACATATTGAAGTAATCGTTCATCATCATCAACAACTGCAGTGGTTGTTGCAAGTTAAAGATGCTTATATCGCCCGAAATCTAAAAGTATGGGTTAAATTAAATAGCGGAATGAACCGCTTAGGCTTCAAAATTGATGTAATCAAATCTATTATTCATCAATTAAAAAATGAAGGTTTTACCTGTGTACTTGCAATGCATTTTGCTAATGCAGATGTTGATCACCCTTTAAATGAACAACAAATATCTCAATTTCTTGAAGTAAAACAAGATTGTGCACCAATTTTAGCTTCGTGTTGTAATTCAGCAGCAATTTATAAATACCCTGAATTGCATTTTGACTATGTTCGTCCTGGTATTATGCTGTACGGCGCAACGCCATTTGCAGATCGTGACGTCCACGCTCTAGATTTAAAACCTGTCATGACATTCAGTGCTGAGATTATTGCACTTAACGCCATTCAATCAGGTGAAGCTGTAGGTTATGGCTCAACCTTTGTTGCACAGCGACCTATGCAATTAGCAATTGTCTCGATCGGATATGGTGATGGGTATCCAAGAGCTTTTATTCGTGAGAATTCAGTTTCATTTAAAGGTCAATTGACCCCAGTGATCGGTCGGGTTGCCATGGATATGATTGCCATAGATGTCACTGATCTCAACGCAAAAATTGGTGATCTAGTAGAATTATGGGGTAAACATCGTTTAGTGGATGATGTTGCTGAAGCGAATGGTACGATTGGTTATGAGTTGTTATGTCGATTAAGCCAACGTCCGAAGCGTCTCAAAATGTAATGAGCGAATTAAATCAACGTAATGCTAAACAGCATTACGTTGTAGTTCATTAAAATCCGTATCCTGAGCGCGTGTCAAAAATCGAATTAAATAATCAGCTTGATCTTGTGTAAACTGTGTAGGCGTAAATTGACTAAATCCCATATCTATTAAAGCCTGCTTCACTGGACTTTGTCGTCCCACAAACTTCATAGACCATTCTTGAAATTGTTTTTTTTCAATATTTTTTCGCTGGAATAGGCGAATTTGATGATGGCGTTTATCCTTGTGAAGCTTTTGCAACAATATATCTAGTGTGGCTTCATCACCCTCTAGACATTGAAAATAGTGCCCATCTGCATAATAAAGTGCTCCAGAAATTTGATGCTCAAAATTGAAATGACGGGCTTCATTCAAGATTTCACGAACATCAATCAATAAGCGACTTGCATCTGCAGTCGACACACTCGCATAACTGAACTGTTGCATTGCTTCCCCTAATTTTTATAGTAATGATTTAATATTCAATGCAACTCAATTTAATCTAAACTCAATCATAAAGCAAAATTATTGCCAATAGTCTTCTGTTGGCCGTGGCAAACCGTTCAATCCTTGACGCAAAGTATCTGACCAAAGTTTACTAATTGATGAGAAATATGGATCATCATCATGAATACGTTTAGACAATGGAATTGCAAAACTATCTTTTTTATAAATACATGCATCTAGTGGTAAGCCCACAGAAACATTAGATCTAAGGGTTGAATCAAATGAAATTAAACCGCATCTTAATGCTTCATCTAATTCAGTATTGTAATTTAATGCACGATCTAAAATTGGTTTACCGTATTTACTTTCCCCAATCTGAAAAAAGGGCGTATCTGACGTCGCATTGATAAAATTACCCTGAGGATAAATATTATATAACTGAATATCCTCCCCTTGAATTTGACCAGAAAGTAAAATCGTACAGTGATAATTACTTTGCTCTAGTTGATCAGTAGTCACATCCATAATGACACGCTTTAAAGTATGACCAACCAATTCAGCCATCTCGAACATGCTATTCACACTATACAAATTAGGTTCGTGTTTTAAATCTAGCTGATTCTGTAAATGTCCTATAACGGCTTGTGTCGTCGCCAAATTACCCGCAGTTTGTATACTGATAAAACGCTCACCCTCAACACCGAAAAGATAGAGTTTACGAAATACAGAGATATGATCTACACCTGCATTTGTTCGCGTGTCACTGATACAAATTAAGCCATCACGTAAACGCATAGCACAACAATAGGTCATTGAAATCTCTCTTCTAAATTTTGTTCTAACACGGTAATACCTGAACGATGGTCGTCATACTCTCCACGCCACCAGCTTCTCGCACACCTCTGATAGGTGCAACGTCCCAATAATCACGCCCTAATGCAATATAAATGTGTGAACTTGGCGTATAGAGCTGATTGCTAACATCAAATGTATACCAAACTCCATCTATATAAGCTTCAGCCCAAGCATGGCTCGCCAAATGACTCATTTCTGGAACGTAAAGATATCCAGAAACATAACGCGCAGGAATATTTAACTCTCTACACATACCTACAAATACATGAGTATGATCCTGACATACCCCTTGTTGATGATGGAATGCATCTATTGCCGTAGTATTCACTTGAGTAGAATCTGAAATATATGGCATATGCTCAAGCAATGCAGAACTTAAATGTTTTAATTCATCACGAGTCTTTTTACTCACATGCTGAGCTGCAAAAGCTTTCATTTCAGCATCACATTGAGTCGCTGGGGTAATTTGTAGAAAAATACCGACTGGCACTTCTGACTCGATAGCTTGTTCTGAAACTGTATCGATTTCAATAATGCCCTGCGCCATAATACTTAAATTTTGATATGCATAGCGTTGAGTCGAAGTGATCCAAATATTATTAAAGGCATCTTTTGCTTCGACCGTATGACCAGGAATACTCACTGACCAAGCATCTACTTTTTGGTGAGCATTACATTGAGGACACATTCGTATATATTGGATACTATTTTTTGCCGTTTCCGTATATTGATAATGGGTTTGATGATTAATCATCAATTTCATGCATCCACCTCAAATAAACATTGCACCTGATCATTCAATTGGTAAAAGCTATTAGCATTTGGATGCGCTAAAAGATGTTGCCAAGCCTCATCTAAGCTGTCCCATCCTTTAGACTTCAACAGTTCAATCACAACACTTAAAGAATTGATTGTAGAATTAACATCCTGATTCAATCTTATTTCACGATCAAGATTTTCGAAATATTGTCCTAGACTAAAAAACAGAAAAATGTCTTCATTTTCAGCTTCTAGAATATCGCTACACTCATCAACAACAGTACAAATTAAACCTGCATTTTGTGTCGCTGTATCCACCATCTGTTTTAATTCTGAATAAGCCTGAACTGACAATACACCACGTAAATCTTGAATATTATTTTTCACACATTCAAATTGTTGAAAAAAAGAAGCAGGCTGATCATTACTCAGAATCAGCTCATTGAGCGAACACGCATTAAAAGCAGGTAAGCAAAAAGCATGGGCATACTGCAATGCTTGAACATCATCTTGAAATGGAAACTGACCACATAAATGTTGAATACGAGATAAATAACGGCCAACCCAATAAATATTTTGCGCATTGCTGTTTAATATAATCATGACAAGCTCCTGGTTGTATATTTATGAATGTAGCGGATCTATAACCCACGTATCTTTAATGCCACCACCCTGTGATGAATTTACAACTAATGACCCTTCTTGCATCGCAACTCGGGTTAAACCTCCCGGCACGATTTCTGTACGATACGGTGAACTTAAAATAAACGGTCTTAAATCAATATGGCGTTCAGCGATGCCGAATTCAGTTAAAGTGGGAGCGACTGAAAGCGCTAAAGTTGGTTGTGCAATGTAAGCATGCGGCTGTGCAATTAACTTTAATCTAAATTGTTCAATTTCTTGTTCGGTCGCTTTAGGACCAATTAACATGCCATAACCGCCTGAACCTTGCGCCTCTTTAACCACTAACTTTTCTAAATTACAAAGTACATAATCGAGTTCTTCACGTTCACGACATTGGTAAGTCGGTACGTTATTTAAAATTGGCTTCTGGTTTAGATAGTAATTAATCATTTTATCGACATAAGGATAGATTGATTTGTCATCTGCTACCCCCGTGCCAGGCGCATTCGCAATCACGACATTGTGTTGTAAGTAAGCAGACATTAGGCCAGGTACACCTAATGTACTGTCTGGCATAAAACACAATGGATCAAGAAATCCATCATCTAGGCGTCGGTAAATTACATCGACTTGTTTTTTACCCCAAACGGTTTTGGCATAGACCTTAGCATTTTCAACAAATAAATCCTGACCTGTAACTAGAGGAACATCCATCTCACGTGCGAGGAAGCAATGCTCATAATATGCACTGTTATATCGACCCGGTGTAAGCACCACGATAAATGGATTATCTACTTCAGCATTTTCCTCGAGTATTTGTCTTAAAAGTTGTGGGTATTGCTCTACACCTTGTAAATTTGATGACTTACAAAGTTCGGGCATCATTTTTTCACTAATTTTTCGACTTTCCAACATATAAGACACGCCTGATGGTGTTCTTAAATTGTCTTCTAATACAAAGAAGTCACCTTGCTGATCACGAATAATATCGATTCCGCTAATTTGACTATAAACTTTACCTTTCAATGAATGTTTATACATCAATGGTTGGTATGCCTCATGAGTGAGCACTTGCAGCTCAGGCACTAAACCATCTTTTAAAATCGCCTGATTATGGTAAATATCACCTAAAAAAAAGTTCAATGCTTGCACTCTTTGTGCACAGCCTTGCTCTATTTTGTGCCATTGTTGTTTGGCAATTACACGTGGAATTAAGTCATAAGGAATAATACGATCTGTACCCTCAGCATCACCATAGACTGTAAATGTAATGCCCTGATAGAGGAAATGTTCCTTCGCTTGATGATTTAATGATTTCAGCTCATCCAAGCTTCTTTCACATAACCAATTTTCGATTTTGCTAGATGCCTCTAAGCCAATCGTTTTATCATCTAAAAGTTCATTATAAAATTCAGATTTAAGTTGATCGAACAAGTACGCAGTGCTGTTTTGTTTAACTTCGATCTGCATAGATTTTTCAAAAGCTTCGACGGTATGATCAGCCTTAAAATTTGCGAGAATTGAAGTGGTATCTTTTTCCTCTTTTAGCATACATACCTCTTAATTGTTATCAATTGTAAACAAAATTAAGCAATTTCAATGCCAAAAATTTACCTATTCATCTATTAATGCCCCATTTTTGAAGCATTCACAACGAAAAATGGCCTAAAGATGTATCGAAATATACTCAACAGCTTCACTTTCCATGCTTGCTTATCTCTTAAAGATTTTTTATTGTGTGTTTGAAAAATATTTTCTCTTTATTCATTAGTTGATTATGTCCTCTCAAGAAAAAGAAACATCGAATAGCTTATATCGACAGTGGCAAATTCTTTCACGTTTAACCACTGGCAAATGGATGGGTACACGAGAGTTGCAAGAGACCCTGCAAAGAGAAGGTATTGAAATCAGTTTAAGAACCATTCAACGTGATTTAAATCAAATTTCTCAAAGATTTCCTATTGAGAGTAATAAAACTGTACCACAAGGTTGGCGTTGGCGATCAGATGCCCCTATTCAAAGCTTGCCGCATATGACCAGCTCTCAAGCGGTCACCTTTATGATGGTTGAAGAACATTTGAAGCATTTGCTTCCACCAAGTTTAATTGAGGAGATGAACCCTTGGTTCGAGCTTGCAAAACGCAGCTTATCTACACAAAACAACGTACGTCAGTGGATTAACCGTGTCCGTATTGTCCCTGCAAGCCAGCCCTTGATCCCTCCTGTTGTAGAGAAACATGCGCAGCAAGCCATTTATGAAGGTCTATTACAAGATAAACAGATCGAATGCATATATCGTGCGCGTGGACCTGAAAGTGAAGAACGTGGTTATACCTTAAACCCGCTCGCATTGGTTCAAAAGGGTTCAATCATTTATTTGATTTGTACTCGACATGACAAATCAGAAGTTCAAACCTTTGCTTTACATCGCTTTAAATCTGCAAAAGTTCTAGAACAACGCGCCTTACACCCTGTTGACTTTGATATTGATGCTTACATTGAATCTGGTGCGCTCGGCTTTAGAGTTGATTTCAATAAACCCACTGAGCTCGTTCAACTCGAACTCTTTATGAATAAAGCTGATGCACTTTACTTTTCCGAAAGCCAACTCAGTAAAGATCAATCCATTACACAAGTATCCGATGATCTCTTTAAAGTGGTGGCTAATGTGCCATTTACTTCACAATTGGTTTGGTGGCTCAGAAGCTTCGGCAAAAAAATCATTCGTATTGAACCGCTCGATGTATTTAACGCCGTTCATGAAATTGAAAATTAAAAAAGAGCCAAATTGGCTCTGAAGATTTTTTATTATCATATTTTCAGTATTGCGCTGATTTCTTATTGTGTTGAGTTTAAATACGTGAACTAAACTCCCCTTTAGCCCACATACACTTTTCAATGTCGTTGGATTATGATTTACATCGTGCAGCATGCAATTTCATAACCATTATAACGAATACGCTTCATCGTCATGGCCTTTCCTCTTTGTTGTGAACGTAGAATCAATATAACGACATCAACTTGGATTGAGAAATAATCATAATTTCTTTATTAATCTCTATTCTTGTTAAACGTAAATCATAAATTATTTATCTTATTTATGGATAAATCGTTATATGAGGATCAAAAAAACCCGCATCAAGCGGGTTTTTTGGACTGCAACAGGCTTAAGCAGATTTTTTAGTTTGTGCATTCTTACGAATCGTAATCATCACCAATTGAACAGCAGCAGGTGTAACGCCCGGAATACGACTTGCTTGAGCGAGAGTTTCAGGGCGAACTTCTTTAAGCTTAAGCGTAATTTCACGAGATAAACCAGATACCACGTCATAATTAAAATCAGCTGGAATCTTAGTCTCTTCTAAGCGCTTCATTTGCGCTACATCCTGATGCTGACGGTTAATATAACCCTCATATTTAACTGCAATCTCAATTTGGTCACCCACTTGAGCAGAAACATCAGAACCAGTGAGTTCCGCAATGTGAGCAAAAGTAATGTTCGGACGTTTCAACAAATCAATCGCAGAACATTCTTTAGAAAGATCCGCACCTGTCATTTCAACGAATTTTTTACCCATTGGATTGTTAGGTGCAGCCCAAATGTGTTGTAAACGACCTGTTTCACGCTCAACCGCTTCCATTTTTTCGCAGTACGCTGCCCAACGCTCGTCATCCACAAGACCCATTTCACGCCCGATTGGTGTCAAACGTTGGTCTGCGTTATCTTCACGAAGCATCAAACGGTATTCCGCACGTGAGGTAAACATACGGTAAGGTTCTTTCGTACCTAAAGTGATTAAGTCATCAACCAATACACCCATGTACGCTTCATCACGCTTCGGTGTCCATTGCTCTTGATCCCACGCACGGCGTGCAGCATTCAAGCCTGCAAGTAAACCTTGTGCACCAGCTTCTTCATAACCTGTCGTACCGTTAATTTGACCCGCAAAGTACAAGTTATTAATCGCTTTAGTCTCTAAAGTGAATTTCAACGCTTGAGGGTTGAAGTAGTCGTATTCAATCGCATAACCCGGACGAAGAATATGCGCATTTTCCATACCACGGATTGAGCGTACTAACTCAAACTGCACATCAAACGGTAAAGATGTAGAAATACCATTTGGATAAAGCTCATGAGTATCTAAACCTTCAGGCTCAAGGAATACTTGATGAGAATCTTTATCGGCAAATTTATGAATTTTATCTTCGATTGACGGACAGTAACGTGGTCCTACACCTTCAATCACACCAGTATACATCGGTGAACGGTCTAGGCCGCCACGAATAATATCATGAGTTTTTTCGTTGGTATGTGTGATATAGCAGTTGACTTGCTCTGGGTGCATAGATGCATCACCCATAAATGACATCGTTGGTGATGGGAAATCACCCGGCTGTGGTGTCATCACAGAGAAATCTACAGAACGTGCATCAATACGTGGTGGCGTACCTGTTTTTAAACGACCTACTGGCAATTGAAGCTCACGTAAACGGTGCGCCAAAGAAATTGAAGGTGGATCACCTGCACGACCGCCGCTTGATTTCTCAAGACCAACATGAATCACGCCACCCAAGAATGTACCAGCGGTTAACACGACTGTTTTCGCATCAAAGCGAATCCCCATTTGTGTTACCACACCTTTAACGGTATCGCCGTCAACAATGAGATCATCTGCTGCTTGTTGGAAAATATCAAGATTGGCTTGGTTTTCTAATGTTTCGCGAATAGCCGCTTTATAACGTACACGGTCAGCCTGCGCACGCGTTGCACGAACTGCAGCACCTTTACGTGAGTTCAGAATACGGAACTGAATACCACCCTTGTCTGCAGCGAGTGCCATCGCACCACCTAAGGCATCAATTTCGCGAACAAGGTGTGATTTACCAATACCACCAATCGCTGGGTTACAGCTCATCTGCCCTAAAGTCTCAATATTATGAGTTAAGAGTAAAGTCTGTCGACCCATACGTGCCGCAGCAAGCGCTGCTTCTGTACCAGCGTGTCCGCCACCGATAACAATGACATCGTAAACTTTAGGATAATGCATAGTGGTATATGAGGAGATAAAAATAATGACAGAAAATTATAGCAAATTTTGTTTGCCTTGAGACAATCGAGAACAATTTAATTCTAATTTTTTTGAAGTCCAATAATATAAACCATTTTGATATAAAAATTTATAAATTTTGCAGATTTAAGTGATTTTTTAACAATTTAGAAAATTTATTTACAGCATTGCCCTTCCATTGATTTGACTATTTTTTCAACATATTCATGTCATATTTTTTAACAAGAGTATACGAACATGAAAGTCCAGTTATTTACGATGTCAATGTTATGTTGTTTGGGTCTAAGCGTAAGTAGTATGAGTATTGCGAATGACAAAGTTGATAATGCCTATAATGCCAAACAATTCCAAAGCGTATGTAAGGGTAAAAGCGAAGGCGATGCTGTCAGTTTCCCGTATAAAGGAATCATTTGGAATGGTACTTGCCAAACTCAATTTTTCCCAACCCAAAGTAAAGATTTAAAAGGAAATGAAGAGCAGCTTAATTCAGCTTGTAAGTCTGATGCAGCGAGTGTTTCCGTGAATATTGAAGGTCAAGAATATAAAGGCAAATGTGCACTCGGATATGCGCCACCGATGCCAAAAGCGTCTTAACCCAATTTTTAATTTTAAACATTTATGCAACCAATTGAAAAATTGGTTGCTTTTATTTATTGATAACGATAAAACCAAATTAAAAATAACGATCTATTTACAAATAACACAACAAAATTCAGGATGAATTTATGGACACAGGGATCCTTACGATTTTTTTACCTTTAGCACTTGCAATTGTGATGGCGGGTTTAGGACTTGAACTCACTGTTCAAGATTTTCTACGCGTTCGTAAACACCCTAAAGCAGTGCTCATCGCATTATTTTCCCAACTCGTCATTTTAGTTGGCGTTGCATTTATTATATGTAAAATACTCAATCTTTCGCCTTACTTGGCTGTCGGCTTAGTATTGCTTGCTGCCTCACCAGGGGGTGCGACAGCCAATCTGTTTAGCTATTTATACAAAGGTGATGTTGCCCTCAACATCACCTTGACTGCGATTAATGCCATTATTGCTGCAGTGACCTTGCCGCTGATCGTGAATTTTGCAATCGCACATTTCATTCAGGATTCAACCCAGATTGGTCTGCAATTTAGTAAAATTTTACAAGTGTTTGCCATTATTCTTATTCCAGTTGCCCTCGGTATGTTTGTGCGCTACAAATTTCCAAATGTTGCAACTAAACTAGAAAAACCAGTGCGTATTTTTGCCGTTGTATTCTTAGTGTTAATTATTGTCGGTGCAGTACTTTCTGAACGTGCCAACATTATGAATTATCTTGCTCAAATTGGTTTGGCGACAGCGTTATTTTGTATCGCAAGTCTTAGCGTCGGTTATTTTCTCCCTCGCTTCTTTGGTGTACCGAGTTTTCAAGCAAGAGCGTGTGCTTTTGAAATTGGTATCCATAACAGTACTTTGGCCATGGCGATTGCAATCACGATAATGAATAGCAGCGAAATTGCGATGCCAGCAGCTGTTTATTCAATCTTTATGTATATCTTCGCTGCTATTTTCGGCATGTTGCTGAATCGTTTTGCACCATTAGACCATCCGGCTGAGTTAACTCGAAACCACTCACAAATTAACTGATATTAATTGAGTTAACCCACTCATCTTAAAGGCACTGTAATCGTGCCTTTATTTATGCTTCAGGTTTTATCTGCATTCTTAAAGCGAATACAGTACAATGCTAACTCTCGTATTGCATATTTAGGTTTTTTTACTGTGAAGTGGTTACAAATCCAGATTACTGTCGATCAAGCACAAGTTGATTTTACTGAAACATTATTATTATCTCTTGGTGCAGTCAGTGTGACGCTAGATGATGCAGAAGATCAAGCGTTATTAGAACCACTTCCAGGTGAGACTCCGCTTTGGAACAAAGTCATCGTAACGGGTATTTACGCTCAAGAAGATGATGAAGAAATCGATGTCGTCGCACTAGAAACTTTCATTAAAGACCAGATGCCTGAAGCGCCTTTACGTTATGAGTTTATCGAAGATCAAGAGTGGGAACGCACTTGGATGGATGCATATGAGCCAATTCAAATTGGTGAAAAATATTGGATCGTGCCTGAGTGGATGGAAGCACCTGAAGCGGATGCGGTCAATATTAAATTAGATCCAGGCCTAGCTTTTGGTACAGGTAATCATGCTTCAACATTCCTCTGCCTACAATGGTTAGGTAAAACCGATGTAAAAGACAAAATCGTCATCGATTACGGCTGTGGTTCTGGCATTCTAGGTGTTGCTGCCCTATTGCTGGGTGCAAAAAAAGTATATGCAACAGATATTGATCCTCAAGCTGTACTCGCTACACAACAAAATGCTGAATTAAATGGCGTTCTCGAAAATTTATATGTCGGCTTACCTGAAGAATTTAATCAAGCACTCGGTGAGCAAAAGGCAGATGTATTTGTCGCAAATATTCTTGCTGGCCCACTGATGGCACTTGCTGAGGAGTTTTCAACACTCATTCAACCTGAGGGTGAATTCGCACTAGCCGGTATTATTGAAGAGCAAGTTGATGATGTTTCTCGTGTTTATGCTGAATTTTTTGATATATTAGACAAAGAAAAGCGTGATGAAAATTGGTACCGTCTTTCTGGGAAACGCCATAAATAAGTAGAGCTTAATTTAAGATATTTAAGATATGAGTGATAAACAAACCCGCTGCCCAAATTGCTCCACAATTTACAAGGTATCAGTCACCCAGTTAACTGTTGCCGAGGGTATGGTTTGTTGTCCTAAATGTTCTGCTGAGTTTAATGCGCTTCTACATCTATTCAATCCTCAACCGAAAGTGATTGAACCTTTAATCACAGAAGCCCAAGACAGTACAGCACCATCTGAAGATGTGATTGAACCTAAACAAGAACAACACCTATTGGATATTTTCGATCGTAAAGTTGCAAATTCAAACATAACCTTGCGTACGTATTTAAATAACTTAAATACGTTCAATCATGATCCGATTACCAACTACCCTTCTTTAAATCTTTCATCATCAATCCATGCCAATAGCCAATCGAAACCAAGAACTAGGCTTTATATTGCGACATGGGCGATCGTAAATACAATTTTAGCGTTATTACTGGTTTTTCAATTTTTATGGTTTAACCCAAATGTATTGCAACGCTCACCTGCGCTAAATCAGGCATTTATATCAGCATGTAACTTATTTAATTGTGACACGCTTGATGAACGCTATACCCATATAAAAGTACAAGACCTCAATATTGAGTCAACATCAGCGATCTCCACTGTTTTTTCAGGTCACTTGGTGAACGAATATAGCAAAGGGCTAAAACTGCCTCTGTTGAAAATAAGCATTTTTCAACAAGGTAAATTGATTTCATCCTCTATTAAAGCACCCAATGAATATTTAGTAGAAAGTTTGCATGGAATTACACGAATTCCTCAAGACAGTCCATTTGGTTTCAAATTTAGTATAAATTTTTCCCAATCTGAGTTTGACAATTATAAATTGGAAGTTATACGACCATAAGATCAAAAAAAACGATAAAAAAATTAAAAAAAATGTAGTTTTCTTGCTCACTTTTTCATAGACAATGGTATGATACGCGCCACGAAAGCTTTGTACCGCAAACTCCTCGCAATTTCTCAAAATAAATACAGTTCTGTTCATGTGCTTGATTTTTTATTCAGCGCATCAGGGATGTTTTTTGTTTTATGTGGAACCGTAACAAATATTAAACTATTGTTACGCTTATTTTTCACTCAATTGCTCTAGTTGTGGCAAGCTAATTGTTCTTGTTTTAGAGTCGACCGTTTTAGGACCTAAAACGGAGCTCGTTTTTTTATTTTGACCACAAAATCACTTTTACCCTAAGTGATTATTGATTCTCGGATTAACTCGCATGAATAGCAAATCTCCTATTTTTACTGCACAATCTGATGTCGCTCTTCGTATTCACGTAGATCGCGCAGTTCGCCATTATTTTGCACAATTGCAAGGCGAGCAACCATCTCAAGTTTATGACATGGTTTTAGCAGAAATGGAGAAACCTCTTTTATCTGTAGTGTTAGAATATACACGTGGCAACCAGACTCGCGCTGCTGAGATTCTAGGCCTTAACCGTGGTACTTTACGTAAAAAGTTGAAAGCTCACGGTTTAATGAGTGAATAAATGATAAAATGCTTGCGGCTTCCGCGGGCATTTTTTTTACCTGCTATTTAGCTTTTTTGTTTTAATTCTTGATAACTGTGACTAAATCATGACTATTAAACGCGCATTAATCTCTGTTTCTGATAAAACAGGCATTGTTGAATTTGCCCAAGACCTTGTTGCTCTAGGGGTAGAAATTTTATCTACTGGCGGTACTTATAAGTTGTTACGTGACAACAATATTGCTGTAGTCGAAGTTTCAGAGCACACTGGTTTCCCAGAGATGATGGACGGACGTGTAAAAACACTTCATCCGAAAATCCACGGTGGTATCTTGGCTCGTCGTGGTCTAGATGAAGCTGTGATGGCTGAACACAACATCGATGCGATCGATTTAGTTGTGGTAAACCTTTATCCATTTGCTGCAACTGTTGCAAAACCTAACTGCTCACTTGCTGATGCGATTGAAAATATCGACATCGGTGGTCCAACGATGGTTCGTGCTGCTGCGAAAAACCATGCGTCTGTAGGTATCGTTGTAAATGCATCTGACTATGCGACTGTAGTTGCTGAGCTTAAAGCTGAAGGCTCACTTTCATATGCAACTCGTTTTGACTTAGCAGTTAAAGCATTTGAACATACTGCTCAGTACGACGGTATGATCGCATCTTACTTAGGCGCTCGCGTTGGTAAAGAAGAAGGTCAAGCTGATCAATTTGCACGTACATTCAATACGCAATTAAATAAAGCTCAAGATTTACGTTACGGTGAAAACCCACATCAATCTGCTGCATTCTATGTTGACCCTGCTGCAACTGAAGCCTCTGTTTCTACTGCTAAACAGTTGCAAGGTAAAGAATTATCTTATAACAACATTGCAGATACTGATGCAGCACTTGAATGTGTTAAATCATTCGCTAAGCCTGCATGTGTGATTGTAAAACACGCAAACCCATGTGGCGTTGCAGTCTCTTTAGACGGTATTAAAGCAGCTTATGACCTTGCTTATGCAACTGACCCTGAATCTGCATTCGGCGGTATTATTGCATTTAACCGTGAATTAGACGTTGCAACTGCTCAAGCGATTGTTGACCGTCAATTCGTGGAAGTGATTATTGCGCCAAGCGTTGCTGAAGGTGTGTTAGAAGTTACTGGTGCTAAGAAAAACGTACGTGTACTCGTATGTGGCGAATTACCAGCAATTGACGAACGTGCTCCACAAATGGACTACAAACGTGTGAATGGCGGTTTACTCGTTCAAGATCAAGACTTAGGTATGATTACTAAAGATGATCTTAAAGTTGTGACTAAACGTGCTCCAACTGAACAAGAAATCGAAGACATGATCTTTGCTTGGAAAGTTGCGAAATACGTTAAATCAAACGCAATTGTTTATGCTAAAAACCGTCAAACAATTGGTGTAGGCGCTGGTCAAATGAGCCGTGTGAACTCTGCTCGTATTGCTGCAATTAAAGCTGAACATGCTGGTTTAGTTGTTGAAGGTGCAGTAATGGCATCTGACGCATTCTTCCCATTCCGTGATGGTATTGATAACGCTGCTAAAGCAGGTATCAAATGTATCATCCAACCGGGTGGTTCTATGCGTGATGAAGAAACAATTGCTGCTGCTGATGAAGCGGGTATTGCGATGGTCTTCACTGGTATGCGTCACTTCCGTCACTAATTGATGGTAAGACTTGTAATGACAATGTCATTTACATTGAAAGACATAGATTTTTAATCTTGCATAAAGTCCTCTCCTATTTTTAGGTTGAGGACTTTATGTCATTTTCGATTCATGGAGTATGAACCGATGAATATTTTAGTTTTGGGTAGTGGTGGTCGTGAACATGCTTTAGCATGGAAAATCGCACAAGACGAAAAAGTTGCAAAAGTATTTGTTGCTCCAGGTAATGCTGGAACAGCAACTGAACCAAAATGCGAAAATGTTGCACTGAACATTTTAGACAATCCTGCGATTATCGATTTTGCAAAAAACAATGCAGTTGAATTGATTGTTGTAGGCCCTGAAGCACCACTTGTAAATGGTGTTGTAGATGCATGCCGTGAAGCTGGCGTAAAGATTTGGGGCCCTACCCAATTTGCAGCACAGTTAGAAGGCTCTAAAGCGTTCGCTAAACACTTCTTAAAACGCCATAACATCCCAACGGCTTTCTATGACGTGTTCACGCAAGTCGATGCTGCTAAGGCATTTGTTGAGAAAAATGGTGCACCGATCGTAATCAAGGCAGATGGTCTTGCTGCGGGTAAAGGCGTAATTGTTGCCATGACCAATCAAGAAGCATTTGATGCGATTGATGACATGCTTGCAGGCAACAAATTTGGTGATGCAGGTTCACGTGTTGTCATCGAAGAATTCTTGGCAGGTGAAGAAGCATCTTTCATTTGTATGATTGATGGTGACAACATTTTACCAATGGCGACTTCACAAGATCACAAACGTATCTTTGAAGGCGACCAAGGTCCAAATACTGGTGGTATGGGTGCTTACTCTCCCGCTCCTGTGGTAACCGCTGATGTGTTTGAAAAAACCATGAAAGAAATCATGCGCCCTACTGTTGAAGGCATGAAAAAAGATGGCCACGTTTACACAGGTTTCTTATACGCAGGTTTGATGATTGATGAACAAGGTCAACCTAAAGTGATCGAGTTTAACTGTCGTTTTGGTGACCCTGAAACTCAACCCATTATGATGCGTTTAAAATCATCTTTAGTTGATTTAGTTGAAGCAGGTATTGAAGGTAAACTTCCTGCAGAAGCTGAATGGGATGAGCGTAAAACAGTTGGTATCGTACTTGCATCCAAGGGCTACCCTGAAACCTCTAGCAATGGCGATGTGATTTCTGGTTTAGATACGGAAATGGCAGATGCTAAAGTGTTCCATGCTGGGACAAAAGCTCTTGAGAATGGTGACATCGTAACTGCGGGTGGTCGTGTACTTTGCGTGACTGCGCTTGGTAATACGATTGGTGAAGCGCAAGCGAAAGCGTTAGAGCTTTGCCAAAAAGTAACGTTTGACGGCGTTCAATACCGTAAAGATATTGGTTACCGCGCAATTGCTCGTGAAAATGCTTAATCTTGTAAACTAGATTGAACAAAAACCCCGCTAAGCGCGGGGTTTTTTGATATATTCAATTAAATATCAAACAAATACTTTATAAAAATGCGCTTTAATTTATTTAATCAACCATCTGAAGAAATACAATATTTAGGGACACCTCATACGCAAGATTGCATTGAAGCAATTGCCTTAGTTCTACAATTTGAAGAACAAGTTGAACGAGCACTTGTTTTAACTAATGATCACAATCATTGTTTTTTAATTAAAGGTTATCGAACTGTTTATCTCATTAGATATGGCTTTAGATCAGATTATATCTCAGAAGGTTATAAAGGTTTTGTTAAAGCTTTAAAACTATTGCAAAGGCATAAAATTGAAATCAAAAAGCTGCTTATATCAACTAAAGAATTTGAAATCATTAGGCAAAATGCGTTAAGTGATAGTGACATAGAGTCTTTCTTAAATAGTTCTTATAGACGGACTAACACAATTTATGATTACATTAGCAATTTAGATTTTATGCTTAATGAACCTTTAAAAATAAATGACTATTATCCTAGCGAATTGCCATTAAATTTAATTGACAAGAGAATTATAGATTTAGCTTTTAAGTTTAAATTAGATGCTGATGCATCAATAATGACTGCGTATACTCGATTAGAAAATATTATTCGAGAAAAAATAAATTCGCAAAAATTCTCTAGCTCACTAATGGAAGATGCATTCTGTTCAGACGTAAAAAAAAAATAAGTTATCTCCCTTCAAATGGGAGTCAGAAAATGAAGAGTCATCTACGGCTATTGGCAGATTATTTGTGAATACTTTTAAAGCCTATCGTAATCGAAGAGCACACAGTGAAGTAGAAAAATCACTAAATCAACTACAAAGAGAATTTTTACTCATCAATGAACTTTATTTACTAGAAAGTGAAGCGGTCCAAAGATAAAGATCAATCAATATGAAAAATTATATTGAAACCCTTGCCTGATCCTCCGCCAATGGCAAGATGCTGACACCGCCCCATTTATCCAAATTTATATAGCTGCTTGAGTTATAATTTATGATCAAATCCTATCTCTTTTCACGGCACATAAAAACATCCCTCATCTAATATGAGGGATTTTGGACTATTTAGATTCTGACTTTGGATGCAGCTTTACCATCATCTTAGAATACCCACGAACAAAATTAGACTGAACAATTTCGGGTTCTTCAAGCACTTCAATTCTGTCATAACGTTTGAGAATCTCCTCCCAAAGAATGGTCAATTGCATCTCAGCTAAACGACTACCCATACAGCGATGAATTCCATAACCAAATGATAGATGTTTTTTCACATTTTCACGGTCAATACGAAATTCATCCGCATTTTCAAACACAGTTTCATCACGGTTAGCAGACGCATACCACATAACAACTTTGTCACCTTTACGGATATACTGACCTTTATAAATTAGATCTTGAGTCGCTACACGGCGCATATACGCCAATGGTGTCTGCCAACGAATAATTTCACTAACCATATTAGGCAACAGATCAGGATTATTCTTCAGCTTGCCTAATTCCTGAGGGAACAAATGCATTGCGTAAACCCCGCCCGACATCGAGTTACGAGTCGTATCATTCCCGCCTACGATTAATAGTGCCAAATTCCCCAGAAACTCTAATGGTCGCTGAATCAGATCATTTGTCTCATCACTCCGAATAAGCATACTCATCAAGTCAAAACTTGAAGCCTCACCTGCTTTTATACGTGCAGCCTTATCATGCCAAAGTTGAGACAAATCTCTCACCATCTCTTTTAAACCATCAAAAGTATTTTCAATAGTCATCGTACCGCCTGTCGTACCTGGTGATGAGGATGCAATTTCAGACCAATAGACCAATTTACGGCGTTCTTCGTAAGGAAAATCTAACAATGTCGCCAACATTCTTGAGGTCAGTTCAATTGATACTCGATCTACAAAGTCGAAAGCTTCATTTAAAGGCAAGTGATCAAGTACGTCTTGGGTACGTGTCCGAATCAAGCTTTCCATGTCTTTCAAGTTTTTTGGTACGAAAACACCCTGCACAGCTTTACGCTGAATATCATGCTTCGGTGGATCCATCGCAATAAACATTTCAAGCTCTAAACCTTGCGGTTGCTCACCCAACATAATGATCGGTTCTGAAGAGAAAAGCTGATGATTTTTATCAACGTACATGACATCTTCGTACTGTGTCATCGACCAAAAAGGACCAAATAAACTGTTTAATTGATAATGTATCGGTGCATCTTTCCGTAATCGTTTAAAAGCATCCTTCCATACACCTTGCTTGTATAAAAAAGGGCTACTGACATCAAGCTCTTGTAAGGTGCAAACATTTGGATCTGGAAGTCGAGTTTCTTCAATTTGATCAAAATCAGGATTCTTAAATAAGCTACTTTTTAATTTATGGTACACATGGGCAGCTTTGATATGATTTTCTAAGGGAATATAGCGAGCGCTAAAATTCACCAAATCTACTCGAACAGCATTCATTTTTTTGACTAAATTATTCATGACAATGTGTCCTATGTGATCTCATCTTTAAATTTATATTCAGCCTTTATTCCATTAAGCTGATGATCTGTGTTTGAGCATAGAATTTTAAAAATACACAATCAGGTCATTTTTTGACATTAATAAGTCATTTTTTGACATTCTTTTTATTCAAATTAGCAGCTCTAATGAGGCTAGATTTAAGAATGATCAATATCACGCTATCTGGACTTGAGTATGATTTCTAAAGGAATAGAACATAGCAATCAGGACAATAATGCAATTCGGGCATTGATTCCCTGCGCCTATGTCAGAATTATTGCGCAACAATTGGGAGGTGGGCTGCGTGTATTCCCAATTTTATTGAATGGCACATCACTGACTGCTGAATTTATTCAACAAGAAGATTCTCGGATTTCAGCATCTGATTTTATTCGTATATTTGAAAATGCATTGAACATGACAGATGTTCCCGATTTCGGTTTAGAACTTGGACATCGCCTTAAACCCACGACTCATGGCGCAATGGGCTTTTTGATGCACAGTTGCCCAAACCTTTATGCTGCACTTGAAGCGATTCAACATTATCTACCTACTCGAATTGGATTTGCAGAAGTCATTCTCGAAATGCGTGATCAGCAGATGAATTGTAAAATTCACTTTAATATCGATTGCTCCACCCTTGTATATCAAAGCATGATCGAGTCTTGCATGGTGGTATTTAAAGAGTGTGCTGAATTTATTTTAGGTAAGCCATTAACTGAGGCGAAGTTGCTTTTTAGCTATCCTAAACCTGCTTACCATGCTGCTTATACAAAAATTTTTCAATGTGATTTCGCATTTTCACAATCTTTTGATGGCATTCAGATACCTTTATCTGTGTGTAAAATCCCGAATGCTTCAGCAAGTCAGGAGAACTATCTGATTGCAAAAAAACAATGTGAAAATGTACTTAAGGATCTTCTTACACCCCAAAATACTTATCAATTTCGTGTCAAAAAAATACTGATTGAGCATTTATCAGATCCCAAAAATGAATCCGAGATTGCCGCTTCATTATTCATGAGCAAACGAACCTTAGCTCGTCATTTAGAAAAAGAAGGTTTAACCTTTAAAGAGGTCAAAGATCAGGTACTTGCACAACAAAGTGCTTATTTTCTTGAGCATACGCAACTCACGATTGAAACAATTGGTATGCTTCTTAATTATCACGATGCCTCAAATTTCAGACGAGCATTCAAGCGTTGGTTTGGTATGACCCCTAGCCAATATCGGCAGAAATACAATAATGATCTTACCAAGCAAATTTCTAAATTTAATTAAATCCATATTTTTCATATTGATATATTAAATCATTATAAGGTGTTCGACTGGTAACAGATCTTGCTAATTTTAAACACTCAAATTATAAGTATGATATTTAAAGTTTATTTATACATTCTCATAAATTGTATATGACGCTTTATGCTAAGCTAGTTCATTAACATCACTATATTGAATAAAAAAAAATTGTTATCATCAACCAACTTTTTTGTTATCAATGCTTAAATAATTGATAGCTAAATACCGAATTATCTCTAACAGATGAATAGGTTGAAATGCTCTTTAAACAAGGACAGTTCATTTCACTATTCACCTCACTGCATATGTAAGTTGAAGATTGTTTCAACATACTCAGGAAATATCATGAAGAAAATTCTTGGTTTAGTTTTGGGCCTATCAGTGGGTATCGCTGGATGCTCAAAACAAGATGCTCCAGAAACCGCTGCAAACAACACGAATAAAGATTCAGTTCAAACCATTACAATCGCTTCTACAGGTTCAGATGCAGATATCTGGAAGTTCATTGCAAAATTGCCAGAAACTGAAGCTGCAGGTTTAAAGTTAGATGTTAAAAACTTTACTGATTATGTTTCAATGAACACTGCGGTAGCCAATAAAGAGATTGATATCAATGCCTTCCAATCATATGCATATATGGTTGCATACAATGATGCTAATACTCAAAAAATTGCGCCATTATCTACGACTTATCTTGAGCCAATGGGGATTTACTCAAGCAAAGTTAAAAATCTAAATGATTTCAAAACAGGTTCGACCATTGCAATTCCAAACGATGGTGCTAATGAATCACGTGCCCTTTTATTATTGCAATCTGCTGGTTTAGTAAAGTTAAAACCTCAATTTGACAATGTCAAAGGCACAACTTCTGATGTAACTGAGAATCCTAAACAGATCACCATCAAACCGATTCAAATGGCAACTGCGGTACGTGTGAAAGATGAAGTGGATGCCATTGTATTAGGCAACACCTTAGCAATGGAAGGTGGTTTGAACGTATTAAAAGATGCGATCTATTACGAGCCAATCGATCAAAGTACAAAAATGAATGTGAATGTACTGGCTGTAGCTGAAGGCCGTCAGAATGATCCTGTATTGCAAAAGGTAGGTCAGCTATATCATACAGATGCGGTTAAGCAATATGTGAAAGAGAACTTTGGTGGCACTAAAGTTAATGTTGATAAACCAACGACATATCTCACAGAAGCTCAATAATTCTAGACTTCTGTATTTTTAACAGGCAAATTTAATTTGCCTGTTTTTCATTTTTAATAGTTCTTGACGTTATGATTGAATTTAAAAATATTAGTAAACATTATCAGCTTAAAGGCCAAACTATTCACGCCTTAGACAATATTAATCTGACGATTCCAGATGGAAGTATCTTCGGAATTATAGGCTATAGTGGTGCAGGTAAAAGTACACTGATCCGTTTGATCAATTTACTAGAAAGACCCAATCAAGGTCAAATGATCATCCACGGTCAAGATTTCACTGCTTTGAGCGCTTCAAAATTACGTCAAGAACGCGCCAATATTGGTATGATTTTTCAGCATTTCAATTTACTACAAACCAAAACCGTTGCAGCCAATATTGAAATGCCAATGAAACTCCTTGGCTGGAGTAAAGCTGAGCGTCTAAAACGCTTAGATGAGCTACTTGAGTTTATCGATTTAAAACATAAACGCGATGCTTTTCCAGATGAGCTTTCTGGTGGTCAAAAACAGCGTGTAGGTATCGCTCGGGCACTTGCCAATCATCCAAAAATTCTACTCTGTGACGAAGCAACATCAGCGCTTGATCCTCAAACGACAAAGTCTGTACTTGCCCTTTTGAAAAAAATTAATCAAGAGCAAGGAATCACCATTGTTATGGTTACGCATGAAATGGATGTTATTGAGTCGATTTGCGACTTTGTTGCAGTTATGGAGCAAGGCAAAGTGATTGAACACGGCAGTACTCTCGATATCTTTAGTCAACCTCAACACCCGACGACCAAAACATTTATTCAAACTGTTTTACAGCAGCAATTACCTATCAATATTTTAAATAACTTAGAAAATCAAAATCACCACAGTATTTATAGCTTGCAGTTCTTAGGTACTTCGGCCCAAGAAACTGTTGTGCAAGCTGCCATTAAACGATTTGATATTAGTCTCAATATTTTATTTGCCAACATGACCGAAATTAATGGCGCTGTGATTGGGCAAATGTTTGTGCAATTACTGGGTGATCCAGACATTATTCAAGAAACCATCAGCTTTTTCCAACAACATGGCGTTAAAGTTGAGCAATCAGGAGTACGTGCATGAGAGATATGATTGTTCAATGGCTAACCGAAATTACTGAACCTTTTTGGAAAAGCTCGCTTTCAATTGATCAATTTGTGACAGCCCTACAAGAAACCTTTCATATGGTTTTTTTTGCAATGCTATTCGGTACGATTTGGGGTTTAATTCAAGGGATAACTCTACTTGTTACACGACCAAACGGGATTTTAGCCAATCGTGTGATTTACTATGGATTAAACCCTATTGTGAATGCATTACGTTCCCTCCCGTTTATTATCCTCCTGATCGCGGTTATTCCACTGACAAAAATGATTGTGGGTACTTCTATTGGGACATGGGCAGCTATTGTTCCTTTAACCATTTATGTAGGACCTTATATTGGTCGTCTGGTTGAAACTTCACTCCTTGAAGTCAACGAAGGTATCGTGGAGTCAGCGCAAGCTATGGGCGCAACACCCCTGCAAATTATTTTCAAGTTTATTCTGCCTGAGGCGCGTAGCTCCCTCATTCTCAATTTAACTACAGCTGCAATCAGCTTAATTGGTGCAACAGCCATGGCTGGTGCGGTCGGTGCAGGCGGCATTGGTGATCTTGCGATCTCCTATGGTTATCAACGCTTTGATACCAGTGTCGTTATACTCACCGTCATTGTGCTTTTAGTATTAGTTCAATTGGTGCAAATGACAGGTGAAAAACTCGCCAAAATGCGATAGTAAATTTAAAAAAGATCTCAAATGAGATCTTTTTTAATATCAATCCATCCAAAGTGAAGCGATTTTTTCCATTAATTGCGCACGTAACGGCGCAGTCCGATTGCATGGATTACGCTTTGCTTCATGCGTATAAAACGCTTGCCATTCGCGTATCATTTCCAAACTAACACCTTGTGCTTTAAACTGATGGATGTCTTGCTTAGATACACTTTCTAAACGTGCTTGAGCACCTTCTGGACCTGTTGCCCAACCGATAACCCCTTGCCCAAAACTCGGAAGGCTCATTTGGTTGGGTGTTTGAGGAACCGCTTTACGTTCGATTGTCTCATTGACCTTACAGCTGCTTGGACGCTCGTATAATTGAGACTTTTGCAGTTGACCAACTTGAGAGTTTTGCATACAACCAACAAGAACAATCGAACTCATCACTGCGCTGATGCAAGCACTCAATCTCACTTTTATCATCATTTACTTTTTACTCGAAATTAGTTCATCAGATCAGATAATCTTAAGCTAACAACAATGCACCTCATCAAATTCGAAATCAATATTTACAATACATCGCTGTTTAAAATTTGGGTGAATTTTACAATTTGATAAGCTTGATCTAGGATGAGATCAAATAAGTCACATGCTTTAGGATCGTTTAGGATGCGTTATCAAGTTCGCGTAATTGATGTTAACAATGCGCTACAAAACTATATATGGATTATTGAAGATACTGAAACCCAAGAAATTGCAGTGGTAGACCCTACAGAAGCCAATTTGGTGGTCAACTATTGTGACTCGAATGGTTTAACACTTAAGCAAATATGGCTTACCCACTGGCATAAAGACCATATTGGTGGTGTGCCAGAGTTAATCGCGGAAAAAAATATTGAAGTTTATGGTCCACGTGAAGAATTATCTAAAATTCCATTTATCAGTTGTCCACTCAATCATGATGATGAATTTTATTTTAATGACTTAAAACTTGACGTCATCGCTGTTCCTGGCCACACCTTAGGTCATATCGCAATATTTGCAGATGAAATTGACAGTTTATTCTGTGGAGATACCTTATTTGCAATGGGATGCGGACGCCTTTTTGAAGGAACGGCTGAACAAATGTATCAATCACTTAACCGACTGTCAGCGCTCCCTCCAAGAACTCAAGTCTACTGTACCCATGAATACACGCTCTCAAATGCACAATTCGCTTTGCAAGTAGAACCTGAGAATAAGGCACTGCAAGAACGATTTGAGCAAGTTCAGAAACTTCGAGATCAAAATCAAATAACCTTACCTTCCACCATTGAAATTGAACTTGAGACCAATCCTTTCTTGCGCGTCAACAGTGCTGAAGAATTTAAACGTATTCGGGAAATGAAAGATAATTTCTAAATTTAGCATTATCTGTTCAAATTACAGGTGTTCATTACTGAGCGATATTCGCTCAGTTTTTAAACCCTTCAGACAATACATTCTCTTCTTTATCTTAAAGCTTTAACAACATGATCAAATTCTTTCTTTTAATTGCATGAAATATATACATTTTTATAGAATTAAAATATATTTACATTAATTTAGGTTAAAGCCCTTTAAAAACAACATCATTAACCTTATTAATATTTCATTAGTCAAAGGAGTTGTCTCATGAAGAAAGTGGTCAAAGCAAAAAATTTAATTGCATTCAGAATTTGGTTAGAAAAATTAGGTTATTCCGTTCGAAATTTAAAGGATAACCAAGGCTTCACTTTCAGTTTTAAAAAAGAATATGGTTTAGTGACATGTGACTTATCTGGAAATACTCTAGCAATGCAATTAGGTGAAGAATTCGAGGATCACTTAAAGGCTTAATCTCACCTTAATTCAACGGAATGAATACTAAATAGATCATCTAAATATTAATATCGCCTCTTTGTAGGCGATTTTTTTTGATTATATATTTTGGTCTGTATTTATATAAAAATATAGGCAATAAAAAAGCAAGGTATCAAACCTTGCCTTAATATGGTGGGGACGGAGAGACTCGAACTCTCACACCTTGCGGCGCTGGAACCTAAATCCAGTGCGTCTACCAATTTCGCCACGTCCCCTTTGAATACTCAATCATATTACTGAGCTTCATAAAACTTGGCAGAGGATCAAGGATTCGAACCTTGACGAACGGTTTTGGAGACCGTCATGCTACCATTACACCAATCCTCTATTTCACTTACTTCGGTCGTTCCACCTAGCAAATTACTTGGTGGGGACGGAGAGACTCGAACTCTCACACCTTGCGGCGCTGGAACCTAAATCCAGTGCGTCTACCAATTTCGCCACGTCCCCGATGGCTGTGTATATTATAGAGATCATTATCTCATGACAAGCCCTTTTTTTGAAAAACCTTATTGTTTGACTAAATATAAAACAATTATCCATTTTACTGGTTTTTGTTTAAACAAATTCGCTTAATAACTGTTTTAATTGATAAATATTGTTCAATCTTTGTGATTTATTTTTCATCAACATCTGCTGGAGTACTGGTGTTAAGTCAGAAAAAGGCCTAATAATTTCAACTTTTAATTGCTGACAATGCCATTTTGCCCAATCTATATAGCTTTTTTTACGGATTGAGTACTGATTTAACCATTCTAACCAAATAATACCGAGTGCATATATATCTGATGCTTGTGATTTTGACTCACCATGAAACAACTCAGGCGCCATATACCTTGGTGTTCCATGTGTAGAAACTTGAGGATGGCACTCCAAGTGAAACATCTGTTCAAAATCAATTAATTTGGGTTGACCATTCAATATTCTAAAATGTTCTCTTTTGAGATCTGCATGGACCAATCCTTGCTCATGAATAGATAGTATTGCATCTAGACTATGTAATAATAAATTGACCACATTTGAAAACTCATTGTGTGAGAAGGTCTGCATTTGAGTATAGACGGAATTTTCTACTTCAAATAGCGGCGCCGCATTTTCAATCAGAATTAATGATGAAGAATCATGTGTTGATGTAGGTGTATTGAATCTACTGTTTTCGTTATACACGATCTCAAACGGCACTAAGATCTTTGAAGAGCGAGTACTGAGTGATTGGTAGTGTTTTATCTCATTGTCGAACCACTGCTCATGCTGTGAACTGATACCCTGCTGTTGTCGCTTAACCCAATACGTTTGGTCGTCTATTTCGATACAATAAATTAGACGACCATACTGCTGACTTTGTTCAGAATTAACTGGTTGCCTGAGCAGAGGCTGAATGGTTTGCCACTGTAGATTGTTTTTCGAGAGATTCATTTTGCTGTTTCAGTTGCGTCAGCATATCCAAACAATGTTCAATGGTTTTTCCTATGCGCGCATGTGTTTCAATACTGGACAGTTTAGACCAAGTTGCCCGCTCGCCTTCTCTTTGAAGGACTTTAAACAAATGAGGTCGCGGATTTTGTAGCATATAATGATAATGTCGTAGGCTGTAATTACCTACAATATTTAAATCACCATAATAACGCTGATCAACAATACCATAACCGTGATCCAATAGTCGTCTAATCGTCGGCACACTGCCCATTCGGTCACGAGTGAAATTCATGACATCCATCGCAATCGTTTTACCATGTTTACGCACTAAACGTTGCGGCCAGCTGAGTAGATCTGTTCTAAAACGCTCCGCATCACTTTGCATGAATGGCACAATATGTGGATTCACCTGACTGGCAATGGTGTAATTAATATTGTAGAGACGAGCCATTTTCTCTTGTGGGAAATCACTTCTTACACTGCCATCCACCCAACGAATACTTGCCAAGTATGGTGTATGCACCCCATCATAACGCTTACTGGTCAGTCGAACTGGAGGAAATAAGATAGGAACGGCGCATGAGGCCAATACTGCACTCCATACCAGTAAATCTGGCGCAGTATATTTATTCATGATACGAGCATCTTCCTGAGCGACATCATAAGGTGCGACACTGATATTAATATCAAGTCCAGACTTTTCATACGCTTCTTGAAATGTTAAGTCCCCTAAATTTTCCACTAGAAATTTCTTAAGATATCGCACATCAGCAATACCACCATTTCCTCTAAGCAACTCTTTTAAACTTCTGAAATGGAATGCCTCGCTATAAAAGCTCTCTCCTGTCAGCAGCTGATCAATATCTTTTTGATCAGAAACGCCTAACATCGCCGTCATTAACGCACCAGCACTCGAACCTGATAAAACTTTCGGCATCAAATCTTGTTCCATCAGCGCCTTACACACGCCTGTATGAAACAAACCTAATGAGGCCCCACCCGAAAACATCATTGCTGGTTGACCATAGGTCAGTTGACAATTTTTAAAAAAATCAAATTTTTCTTGATGTGTCAAACCTGAACATTCATCCGAAGCGATATAAATTAAACTCTGTGAAACCTCTTCGATATAGTCCTCAATAAGTTTTTTAGTGCCAATATATGTTTGTGTGAACAGCATAGGATGACCAATATTGGCGACATCATGACTCAAGCCTTCTCGCAAAATATAGATAAGATCAAACACACGATGATTCAGCTTGTAACGGCGTAAGAGATTTAAACGATGCGATATAATTTCAGCATCAAAATAGGGTGAAGTATTATCAAACTTCCATTCCTGAGCGCCCGTCTCCTCATCCAGCTTTAAGGCAATGTCTCTCCACTCTTCATAGCTCTCCACACGTTCAAGCTCATGTTGCATTTTTTTAATTCGATACGCTTGATGCGGATTAATTTGACTACGAGTGCCTAAAATCATTGAGCTAGTCCTTTGATTTTTATTAATTCAATTAGTTTTGTTCAGTTTTTAAACTATGCAAAAAAAGCAGAAAATAATCAACTTAATAAAATTTATTTCTTGTATCGACCAGTCACCATAGATTTATCCCTTAGATCAGTTCACATCGCTGTCGTCATCATGTAGATTAAACTTGATTTTATTGAATTGTATTTCACAAACAACTATGGCGACTCTAGAACTACCAGATCAACTGTTAACAAAAATTTCTCAACTTATTGACCAACTTAATCACACATTATCTGAACCGAGTCAGGAAATTGATTTCTCAGCACTAGGATACAAATGGCAAAATAAACGGCTGATCCCCATTCAAAAACCTAAAATAATTCATCTTGATGATTTAAAAGGTATCGAAAAACAAAAAGAAAAAATACTGCAAAACACTGAACAATTTTTACAAGGTTTACCTGCAAACGATATTTTATTGACTGGATCTCGTGGAACCGGAAAATCATCTATTGTAAGATCTTTACTGTCAAAATATGCTGACCGTGGTTTACGCATCATTGAAATTGAGCGTGATAATCTGTCAGACCTACCAGAAATACAAAAAATTATTGAAGGTCGTCCCGAAAAATTTATCGTGTATTGTGATGACTTAGCCTTTAATGCTGAAGACGAAAATTATCGTAGTTTAAAAAGTGTGTTAGATGGTTCACTAGAGTCAGGTTCTGGCAACTTTATTATTTATGCGACCAGTAACCGCCGCCATCTACTACCAGAATTTATGCATGAAAACACCCCGATCACTAAAGTGGACGTGCCTCAATATACTGAATTACATCCGCAAGAAGCGATCGAAGAAAAAATCTCATTGTCTGATCGTTTTGGTCTTTGGCTTTCATTCTACCCGATGGATCAAAATCTTTATTTAGAGATTGTAGAGCACTATTTAAAAAAATCTGGTATTGAAATGACACCTGAAGTACGTGCTGAAGCGCTACGTTGGTGCCAAGCCAGAGGTCAACGCTCAGGTCGTTCTGCATTCCAATTTTCAAAACATTGGATCGGTTCTACTCAATTAAAGCGTGATTAAGCATTTACATCAGCTTCTGCAATAAGAAACTAAGATGGAATAACGTCTTAGTTTCTCGACTTTCACTCTTTAAGCTAAGTTATTAGCTTTTATTACGATAAAAGTTAATAAATTATTCATTAATAATTATAAAGATAAAATTAATAATTTAACTCAGTGCTCTCTATCAACATCAAAAAATCTTAAATCAAAAAAATCCCACCATTTATTTTAAGTTATTGATTTAAATAAAATTTATTAACCAAATAAGAATTAAAAAAATAATTTAATTATAAAACAATATAACATAATTACCATTTTTTTGTTTTTCGAACAAAATCAATGTAACCCAAACTTAACAATTCAAAAATAGTATGAAGGACGCAAATAATTATAGAAAAAGGCTGCATCCATGCTCCAAATTAAAAAATATAGTAACCAACATACACAATCCCCAGATGTTCAAAATATATTAAAAACGCTTCATCAAGCGATCTTCATGACACCAGAGGGTTGTGATTTGAATGACATTGCGCAAGCCTATGCCCCCGATGATGCTGCAAGCAAACGGGTTTTGATCTATTTTGATGAAGAAAAACCTGTTGGATTTTTATGTATGCAACGTTATGAAGTCAAAAAGTTTGACAAGACAATAAATGTTTTTCGTGGTCAAGCAGGTCTTCTTAGCGCCTATCGAAAATCAAATCTGTTAAAATTCCAATACATTTATTTCATTATTTCTCAAATGCTCCGCCACCCAGCACCATCGTATTTTTTTGCTGTGTGTTTACATCCCTCAAGTTATCGTGCAATTACACGATATGCTTTCAAAAAAAATACATGGCCTACTCGCTTAAACCTCAATAACAATACAGAAATGCAAGACCTTTGCACCCTATTCTCTCAGCAATTCAATTATCAACTTTCAAAATCTGGCCATGTTTTTATTTATAACGATGGCCTTGGAGGAACACGCGGTTGTAAGCATGAACACGATAACATGAATGAGGATGCTGAATTTTTTTTGAATCACAATGCCGGATATATCAATGGTGATGGTATGTTAGTGATTGCCAAAATCACTGTCTTTGAGGTGTTTTACCGTTTAATTTGTCATACTTTGGGTAAAATGAATCGCAATAAATATATTCAATGGACAAAACAGCGACAACAATAGTCCCGCTTTAAACGCATCTAGCACATATTGCTCACCACAATGTTGCTTAATCATCGGTAAGAATGCATCACAGGACAGTACACCTGTGGTGCTAATTGCTGCTTGTGGTTGATGTCTTCCAAAAAGCTGTAGAAAAATGATGGAAAACATCCCTCGAATCATATCCACAATTAAAGCTTGAACTGCCAATAAGGGATTTAGTTTTTGTGAAATCATCGCAGCAGACAGACTTGCCCAACCGAATCCAGAAAGCAATACAGCACTTTCATTCCAAATTATCAGCATAAAGCAGGCAAATATTGTATTTGCCAAAACCATTATGATTGGGAGTTTTAAATCATGCCATTGCAATGTTTTGATATTAAAGGCTGATATAAAAACTCCGATCAAAAATAGAATAATGTAGATAAGAACGTTTTGAATACTTAAAGCTATTTGCTCATCTATTAAATCCATTCGATAAGTGAAGATTCCTCCCACAAAAACCAAACTAAGCAAAAGATACACTGTCAATATTTTAATGATATCCTTAATTTGGATTGTTTTACGTTTGCTGTTTTCCTGCTGTTTCTTCTTATAAAATAGTGAACTAAACCAGTAAGTAAATGCGCATACCCCGAGTGCGAGAATAACTAGCTTGCTCAAAACAGCTCTAGGATTTTCTAATGCAAGTAGGTTTGGCGCTGCGTAAACAGTGCAAAAAAATATAAATAAAATCAGGGCTAAAAAAAATACTTGTTCAATGTACTTGTTGGGATGAAATTTACGACCATATAGATAGCCAAAAATGATGATGATAAGATCCAATCAGACTTCCAAAATTATTTTTATACGTATCGCTTAGATTAATTCATAGATATAAAACTTATATGACAAAATGTTTCTTATTGAGCATAGTCATGTCTAATCATTTGTGTCTGCTAGATTTTAAGTTTAAAACTTAATTTCGCCCCGCTATCGTCAATAGTCTAATTCGTTGTTTTGATTTCTCGTACAGTTCAATTTCAATCTTTCGGCGTGTTTAGCGCATCTCTTTAAAACAACTAATCACAATTTTAAAATATCACTCACAATTCTATAATCGTTTTTCATTTCAGATCACCTAATATATTTTTTAAAAGTACAAAAGAGAACGTGATGACTCGCAATCATAACGACCTTGATACCATCCCACATAGAAGCACTCGTGTTTATTCTCAAAGTTTTGATTACTCATTGGACTTTGCAAAAATTAACTTCAGAGAAAGGCCAGAACTCTATCGAATTGGTCGTGGTGAACAGGGTGTATTACTCGTCGAACCCTACAAATCTGAAATTCTGCCCTTTTGGAAATTTGCAGATGAAGATAAAGCTAGAGAGAGTTCTAATAAGATTTATCAACTCTTTCTTGAATATTTAGCAGTCGATGATTTTGTCGGTGCAGATATGGCTCGTAAATTTTTACAAATGGGTTATACCCGAGCGAGACGTTATGCAAACCATAAAGGCGGAAAAAAATATAAAGGTCCTGTACCTAATGACAAAAAAGGTTTAAGTGGTGCTCACGGGCGTGAAGAACTACCACGCCAACAAGAAGACCCTATTAAAGCTGCAGCAGCACGAATTTTTAAAGTGAAATGGGATGAAGCTAAACAGCATTCCCACTATATTGCATTAAAAGAACGATTTAAAAACTCAATTGCGAGTCAATAAATACATTCTCACACCATTTATAATACAAACAAAACTATTTCTTTAATTTTTATTTACAATAGAAAAATAGAAAGTACAATAGCATTTACCAAAAAATGATCACCATTTTTTGCATTTAAAGATAAACAAATCACAAATAATGAGCATGCGCCATGATAACTAAATTTTTAAAATTGGGTTTAATCCTCTCGATGACCACTTTAACAACGACAACTTTTGCCCAACAACACACCGTTTCATTGGGTTATGCTCAGTCTGAAATTGAAAATGCGTTTGATATTCGCGGTGTTCACGCTCAATATCGCTATGAACTCGAGACTCCTTTAAGCGTTATGGCAACAATGTCGTATCAAACTGGTGATGAAACTTGGATTGAACCAGGTGAACGCCAAGATACAGATGTAAAGCATTTTTCTTTGCTAGCAGGCCCTGCATATCGTCTTAATGAGAATTTCAGTGTTTATGGTGTTGTCGGGATCGCACATTCAAAAGTTGAAAGTTCATATCGCGCCTTGAACATATACGAAAACATGGATCTAAGTGAAACAGCGTTTGCATATGGTGTTGGTATTAATATTAATCCTGCTCCGCAATATGCGATCAATATCGGTTATGAAGGTACTAAAGTTGATGGGGCTAAATTTGATGGGTTCAACATCAGCGCAGGTTATCGTTTCTGATTCTGCTTGAATACATAGAGAATTAAAAAAGAGGCTTTTTGCCTCTTTTTTTGTCAAAATCATTGGATAATGTTTATACATTATTTGGATAGCGAGAAATAGACGAATCCTATATAGCTAGAATAAGTCGTATTATTCTACCTAGGATGTTTCATGCAAAAAAGAAAACTTGGACAAACTGATTTATTCATCGCACCCATCGTATTCGGAGGAAATGTATTCGGTTGGACGGTTGATGAAAAACAAAGTTTCAAAATTTTAGATGCACTGTATGAGCGTGGATTTAACACCATTGATACAGCAGACTTCTATTCCATTTGGGCACCAGGCAATCATGGTGGCGAGTCAGAAACAATCATTGGTAATTGGTTAAAACAAAATCCAAGTAAACGTGAAGACATCGTGCTATTTACTAAAGTCGGTTTAGATATGGGGATTCCCGGCCATCAAGGTTTATCTGAACGATGGATTATGCAAGCAGTTGAAGACTCTCTAAGCCGTTTGAAAACAGATTATCTTGATCTTTATTTTGCACACTGGCCTGATGAAAACACACCTCATGAGGAAACATTATCAGCATTTTCAAAGCTCAAAGATCAAGGAAAAATTCGTGCCTATGGCACTTCTAATTTTTCAGCTAATCAATTAGACGCTTCTATTCAAGCTGCACAAAAGATTGGTGTGCAACATTATCAGGTTCTTCAACCTGAATATAATCTTTACGATCGCGATGTATTCGAACAAACACTGCAACCCATTTGTGAACGCCATCAAATTGGTGTAGTAAGTTTTTATAGTCTGGCTAGTGGATTTCTATCTGGGAAATATTCGTCATTAGACAATATTCAAGGGCGTCAACGTGCAGATACGCTTGTAAAATATTTTGATGAGCGAGGCTTAAACCTTTTAGATAAGCTCAGAGATGTGGCATCGCGCCACAATGCAGCACCTGCTGAGGTAGCTTTGGCTTGGTTACTTGCGCAAAAGCATATTTCAGCACCAATCGCCAGTGCAACAAACCTTGAACAAATTACCCAATTTTCAAATGCAGTGAATCTTCAACTCTCACCAGAAGACATGCAAATTCTTTCAATAGTGTAAATATAAAAAAAGAGGCTATAAGCCTCTTTTTTCTCGTGACCAAACATCTATGCTTCAGTAGGTTTTTTGAGTTCCGTCATCGGCCAACGTGGCGTCGTTGTCACGGCTAAGCCATCATGCTGTCCTGCTTTTAAGCGTTGATATCCAGCAAAAGCAATCATGGCGCCATTATCCGTACATAAAGCCGGTTCAGCATAATATACTTGAGCTTTTATTTTAGCTAAATCTGCTTCAAGACGTTCACGAAGACGCTTATTGGCACTCACACCACCAGCAATAACCAAACGCTTAAGACCACTTTGCTTTAATGCTTTAACTGATTTTTTGACCAATGTATCAACAATAGCCTCTTGAAAACTCGCAGCAATATCAGCGTCTCGGTTTTCATCACCTAATTTTTTCATTTGGACAGAAACCGCTGTTTTTAAGCCACTAAATGAAAATTCCAAACCTTGATGCAACATAGGGCGTGGAAATTCAAAAGCAGTGGCATCACCTTGCTCAGCAAGTTTAGAGATATTTGGACCACCTGGATAAGGCAGCCCCATCATCTTAGCAACTTTATCGAATGCTTCACCCGCTGCATCATCGATTGATTCACCTAAGATTTCATAATGTCCAATATCATATGCCGCCATTAATTGTGTATGCCCACCCGAGACTAACAAGGCGACAAACGGAAATTCCGGTGGAGTGGCTGATAAAAGAGGCGCCAACATATGCCCTTCCATATGATGCACACCAATCGCTGGTTTATTTAACGCAAATGCAAGCGTACGACCAAATAATGCTCCAGTCATGAGTGCACCCATTAGGCCTGGACCACGTGTATAAGCCACCGCATCAATCTCAGATTTTTTGATTTGACTTTCTTCAAGCAATTGATTGATTAAAGGAATTAATTTACGAACATGATCGCGTGATGCCAATTCGGGTACCACTCCACCATATTCAGCATGCAATTTAATCTGACTATATAACACCTGTCCTCTTAAGCCGACTTCGCTGTCATAGAGTGCGAGACCAGTTTCATCACACGACGTTTCTAAGCCTAAAACGATCATTAAATTGCCTTTAACCCATTTCAAAATATTGCTAAAGCTATTATAGACTTGTGATATGAGATGTAAATGAGTAAAATACTGACCTTCACTTGTGACTCAGCGCAATTCGGCGCTTAGTCTTATCCATAAACTAGAGGATTCTTCATGCCACAAGTTAAATTGAAAGAAGGCGAACCAGTAGACGTAGCTATCCGTCGTTTCAAACGTTCATGCGAAAAAGCGGGTGTTTTAGCTGACGTTCGTAAACGTGAATTCTACGAGAAACCAACTCAAGAACGTAAGCGCAAAAAAGCTGCTGCTGTTAAACGCTACCAAAAGAAATTGGCGCGTGAATCAGTACGTACTACTCGCCTTTACTAAGATTAATTTGTGATTGACTGCTCGGATATATAAATGACTACTTTAAAAAACCAAATTACTGACGTTTTGAAAGCAACAATGCGTGCTAAAGAAATGGATAAGTTAACGGTGATTCGTAGTCTCCAAGCAGCAATTAAGCAAATCGAAGTCGATGAACGCGTAGAGCTAGATGATAATCGAGTTCTCGCGGTCATTGAAAAACAAATCAAGCAACGTAAAGAATCGATTAAAGCTTTTGAAAGCGCTAATCGACAAGACTTAGCTAGTAAGGAACAAGCCGAGGTTGAGGTTTTATCTCAATTTCTACCAGCAGCTATGACTGAGGAAGAACTTGATTCAATTATTGCGCAAACGATTGCTGCGCAACAAGCTACTAGCATGAAAGATATGGGTAAGGTGATGAATTCTCTACGTCCGATCATAGCCGGACGTGCCGATCCTGCACAAGTTTCGAGTAAAATTAAAGCTCAACTTTCTTAACTTTTCGTATTATGTTTGATTTGGTCTATTTAATAATGGCATTAAATAGTCCATTCTAAATCACGTATCCCCGATTTTATTACAACAATACTTTTAGTTTTTCACTTTCTGATTATTTAAACTCACATTGAATATTATATCTTTGTAAAATCTGCATTTCTTTAGATCGCTTCACTTTCTCAACAACATCCTGTTTACTCATTCTAGAGTAGGAAAATGGTAAATCCTTTCGATATTTATCCACCACCTGATAAAAACCATCGACATAAGTTCCAACAATGACACAATATCTTTGAGTCTGATCAAGGCTAAAATGTGTTGTATTTGGTGCTAGCATTTTTAGAAAATGCCTCATATCGGCATTATATTTTTGTGATACAACTTCAATTTCTTGTGTAAATTTAACAGGAAGTGTTTCCGCATGAGTGAACACACCTGCCCCAAACAACATCATAAAAAATAGTGGCAATTTCATTATTAGATTCAATCACATAATTTAAAATATTTATTCATTCATCATTCTAAAAGAATCAAATCACTAAGAATGAATAGTTTCAATAAAGTTAGGTTTGTATTCCTGGAAAAACTCTTCATAAGGTGGCGGTATTTTCCCTTCAACCACAGAACCGAGCCTTAAACGTATAACTCCTGGTAAATCAAGTCGATGTGAATATAAAGGACTTCCACATTCACCACAAAATACTCTTGCCTTTAACTCGGTATGAAAATAAGACTTAAGCACATCTTCACCAGAAATTAACTCGAAGTTTTCAAGCGGGATCGGGCTATTCCATGCAGTAAAACCGCCTTGAGCCAACTGACAGTGCTTGCAATAGCACAAGATACTTTTCTCAAGATCACCATGATAAATATATTGCACCTTTCCACATAAGCATTGACCTTTTATCATTTAAACCTCTTATAATTTTTGTTGACGCTCATCCTGCATCATCCGCAGTCTTTGATTGATGACTGCACTCATAGAGTTATTTTCCTTGGCTAAACGCTGAGCATGAATGAGTGAGCGAATCGCATTCTCTTCCGCTCCCTTCCAATATTCAACTTCAGCCCGATATCGCAATACATTTACAGTACGTAAAGGATTTTTAATATCTAAATTTGCCGCTTGTTGTCGAATGAACCATGCTTGCGTATCACGATTATTGATTTGGATAAATTTATTCGCCAACCTTTCAGCAGCAACAAAATTTCCCTGTCGAATATAAATTTCAGCTAATTTATAACTTAAAGCACGATTTTCAGGTGTTATTCGTTGGCGCACCAATATCGTTTCCTGCGCAGAATCAAATTGATTGGTCGCCAAGTAGATATCTGCTTGAATAAGCGCGATAAGCTGATGATTTGGCTGGACTTTCTTAGCAAACTCAATTTCTTTTTGTGCTAGATCAAAATCACCACGCTTTAAATAAAAAGCAGACAGTGCAATTCTTCCAGCCAATGCATTTGCTCTCACCACTCCCTTTAACTGTTCCTCGTTAGTTTGATTGGTCACAACTGCGGTATACCACTTGATCTGATCAAACTCAGAGAGTGTGTTGCTATATGGAACTTTAGGAAGTTGATCTGCACGTAATCGAGCCTCACTCATACGCTGAGTAGTCAAAGGATGTGTTAACCAAAAATCAGGAAGATAACTAATTTTTGGAGTCGCACGATTCATGGTTTCAAAAAACTCAGACATACTGTACGGGTTATATCCAGCACGATACATCAATTGCATTCCAATACGGTCTGCTTCACGCTCTTGATTACGACTATAACTTAACTGTCGATCCACCAATGCAGCTTGAGTTCCCATCATCAGGGCAGCACCTGCATTACCATCAGCTTGTGATGCAATTGCAGCACCCACAATGATACCAGCGAGTGCAAGCAATCCCTGCCCTTTAAAAGCCTCTTGAGAACGGCTATAGTGTCTTTGCGAGACGTGTGCCACCTCATGAGCAACCACACCCGCAACTTCATCCATGTTCTTTGCCGACGTAATTAATCCGCTATTCAATGCAAATAAACCGCCAGGTACAGCAAAGGCATTAATTTGTGGATCGTTTACAATCACCAAAGCAATTGGTTGACCCAACTGTGTTTGCGCAATAATTTTTCGGAATACAGCCATAAATTGATCTTCCAACCAAACATTGTTTAACACTGGAAGTTGTTGCTGTACTTGACGATAGACTTTTTCACCGATCATTTTTTCTTTTTGTTGATCGATAAATCCAACACCACTATTAATATCAGGCACTTCAAATTGAATTTTATTGGCACTGTAGAGTTCATCAGCCACCGCTGAAAAACTCGAACTCGCTATCAATAAAGCCAAAATGATCTTCTTCAAACCTGTATTCCTAAACGTGTACTCCATCGACTATAACACTGAATGATGTGATGATTAATGATGAACTGTTACGTTTATTATTACGCTCAAAAGACTTTACTTATTCACAATATATAGAGGCTCATCCCCATCTAAGGCTTTTACCAGATTATCATAAGCAAGATTTGCCATTTTCATTCTGGTTTCTGCTGTCGCCGAACCTACGTGCGGCAATGTCACTACATTTTCCAATCGAAACAATGGTGATTCTTGGAGCGGCTCTTTCTGATAAACATCTAAACCAGCAGCAAAAATTTTGTGATTTTCAAGCGCCTCAATCAAGGCCGACTCATCCACAACTGATCCTCTGGCAATATTCACAAACACAGCATGTTTTTGCATTTTCTCAAATTGAGCTTGACCGATCAGCGCTTTCGATTGCTCATTTAAATCGACTGCAATGACGATAAAATCAGACGTTGAAAGTAAAGTATCAAGATCACAATATTTCGCCTTTAAAGGCTCAGCTCGCTCTATACATGGTTTTCGATTATGGTATTGAATATTCATATTAAATCCATAAAAACCACGTCGAGCTATCGCAGCACCGATATGACCCAAGCCAATGATACCTAGCGTTTTCCCATAAACATCTTGACCAAATTGTGCAACACCAGCGGTACGCGTCCAATGTCCATGCTTTGTCCAAGAATCTAAATGTGTCACTTTACGAGCCGCACTCATCAATAAGGTAAAAGCCAAATCAGCGGTCGTCTCTGTCAACACATGAGGCGTATTGGTCAACCAAATACCCTGTTGTTTTAGATATTCAACGTCGTAATTATCGTAACCCACACTGACCGACGAAATAATTTTAAGTTTTTTTGCAGTCTTCAAGTTGTCTTGATTTAAACGACGCCCAGCACCTATCATCCCATCTGCATCCGCAACTTCTCTTAAAAGTTGCTCATTAATGTCACCCTGTTTCGGATTAAGTTGAACGACCTGATATTTCGATTCTAATTGATTTAATATTTTCGGATCTATCTGACTAAATACCACAACCTTTTTTTTCATAAAACTCCCTCTTTAGATCCAGTATCGATTTAATTTTTAATTAAGTTCCACAAGCGACGTTTTAACAATGGCTGCTCAATCATGTCTTGTAAACTTGCAATCTGCATATGCTGCGTCGTCGATATATTCGGCAAATACCCTAAGCTCAATATTTTTTTATCAACAGATAATGCATCGATAAAACCCTGTATAAATACTTCAGCACCTCTTCCATCTTGGAATTGTGCGAAATTAAATGGCCATTTTAAATCGTAAAACTGTGAACTCACACTACGCTGGATATTCACCCATAAGTTTTCTTGTTCTGTGGTGAGCGCTGTAGCATCTAGCAGAATAGTATGTGTTTTAGTGATCATCGCTTGAATTTCAAAAGCATCGATTACAAGCGGTTGACGCTCAACAACTTCATCTTGAGACTGTTTGTCATTTTCCACAAACTCTCGAGGAAGCTGCACACCGTCTGGATTACTTTTTAACTGAAGCGAAGAATCATCTTTATTTAGCTGTTCAGCTTGTGAAGCTTGTTTTGTGATGAACTGTTCTAATTGAGCTTGCGCAAATTCAGGAAAAGATACATCTGTTGGATGATTTTCTTCAACTTGATCGCGATATAAGGAAGGTTTGTAATGACGTGTTTGTGCCGTATTTTGTGGAATCCATATATCGATTCCCATCACAGCTAAGAGGCTTCTTTGATGCTCTAACATATTCACATTCATTACAGATGGACTGGCATGAGGGCTGGGTATTCTACCCACTTTTTTAATCTTTTACTGAACTTTTAATCCGCAAACAATCATAACTTAATTTCATTTCTGACGCATTAATATCCTTGCACCTTTTAAATTCAGAATGCATTGATAGCTAAACAATAATGACGCTATTTTTCTTATGCATTTGATCCACAATTTCATCACTTTCAAATCCAAGTCGCCAATATAATAATTCAAGTACATCTAACTCATCTTGTGTAATGATTCGATCATTCCATAAACATAATTCAGCAACACCCAAAATACTCAACCGATCTCTCAGCAACAATCCAGCAATATCATTAAGAATTTCACCTAAGTCGATAGGTTCATCTGAAATTTCTTCATAAAACTCAATTTCATCACGAGTTAAAATTCGTTCTAAGATTTGGGTTCTAACTTCAAGCTGATTAGCAGTATTTAACTGCTGAACATGTAATAACGCATCTATTAGCCTAACAATTTGCGGCTTAGCATCCTCGATTGATGTTGGAAGATGTATTGGCAATAAATCCAGTTGAGACTTCACCTTTTCAATCAGCAAAGCATCCAAAAGTCCAATTTCACCATCTTCTTGAATAATTTTAGCCAATTTAGTAATAAACTGACGCGCACTTGTAGCAGGCATATTTCCCAACTGCTTACATGCCTCATGAAAAATTTGAATATGCACTCGACCATCTATATTTAACAGTGAGTCGACAATTGCACGACTCACAGGCGCATCAGAAGGAATAAATTCACGGTACTGCCGAATCATTAAAATCGCAACCATCACTTCACGCGCACCAGTCGAAGTTTGCAAAGCCCTTTGAATGAGTTCTGGACGTTTCATCTGCTGTCTAACTTCACTATTTAAGGGTTTGATGGCATCCTTAATTGCAAAGCTGATCGGTGACAATCTTAATAATGGAAGTGGCTGTGGTGACATCCATGGATTATATTCTTCAGCAATAGATTCCTCTAAAGAACGCATTAAACTAAATAGTGGTTGATTGCGTAATTTTTGTAAATTTTCTAATTGAATATCCTCAAGTAAATTCGGATTTAATTCATATATACGATCTTGAATACAAGGTTGGATATTCAACCAACTTTGAGGACTAAGTGAGTTAGCAAAGCACATATGAGAAATAGCTTCAGAATATTCACTATGAATCTGTGATCCTGCGTGATGAACATAGATTCTTAATAAGGTTTGAATATTTGCATTACTACTCAATAATTGTCTTGTCATTGCATCGTTATACAATGTTCGACTACCCAAAGTAATATATTTCATCAGACGCGTAATAAAGACGCCTAAACTACCAATTAACCATATGACTCCACCGATCGCCACAAAAGTTGTTTCCAAACTATCTCTCAATTGATCCCGATTACGTCGAAATCCCTGCTTCGCGATTTTACTGCCCCATTGACTAAAGGTAATTAACCCACTGTATAAAATTTTAAGACGAGTATTTTCTCGAGTTTCACCCGATAAAATTTTATGGAATTCATGACCCAACAATCCATAAAGCTCTAACTCATCGAGATTTTGTAGCGCCCCCCAAGTCAGAATAATCACAGTATCTTTGGGATGAAAACCCGCAGTCAGTGCATTAACCCCTATTTCATCGGGTAAGACATAGAGTGTAGGTGTATCAATTGAGAAACGATGTGCTAATTTTTCAGCAAGCCTAAGCGCTGTACTTTCTTCTGGAGTACTTTCAATAAAAGTGAGTTGTCGTGCTTTCAATTGTTTTGCGAGCGTATGACCACCAGAGCGGAAGACATAAAACTCATAAACGACAGAACCACCGATAATGCTAATCAATAGCACCATCATATATGGACTGAGAAAATGCCACCAAATGGACTCAGAAGGATCAATATAATGAACCAACAATCCGAGCGTCGTGTTTAAAATGATAATTGCGAGCACAATAACAATTAAACATACGCTTAATGACCACAGCATATTTTTGTTTTTAATAAAGTAACCACTCACATCTTTCAATGTAAAATTTCCTCATTACATTGTGTAGTGATCATAAATTAAAAAAGCGGGAAATACCCGCTTTTTCAAATAGAAAACTATAAATTAATTTTCTTTAATACCACTCAGATCAACTGAGGCTGCATCAATATTTAGATCGATATAACCATCTTTGGTTTTCTTGGCAGAGTCATTACGCTTGCGCTCTAAACCATCGAGATATGACTCATCAATGTTACCCGCAACGTAAATACCGTCAAATACTGAGCAGTCAAAGTCAGTTAACTCAGGTACTTTTTTCGTACGAACAGCTTGCTTTAAATCTTCCAAATCTTGGAAAATCAAACGATCAGCACCAATCATTTCACGAATTTCTTCAACATCACGATTTGAAGCAATTAATTCGTTTTTAACTGGCATATCAATACCGTAGACATTCGGGTATTTCACCATTGGTGCAGCCGATGCAAAGAAAACTTTTTTAGCACCGGCGTCACGCGCCATTTGAATAATCTCATTACACGTTGTGCCACGCACAATTGAGTCATCTACAAGCAATACGTTCTTATCTTTAAACTCTAATTCAACTGGATTGAGCTTTTGACGTACAGACTTTTTACGCAACTGCTGACCCGGCATAATGAAGGTACGACCGATATAACGGTTTTTCATGAAACCTTCACGGAATTTCACACCGAGTGTATTGGCAAGTTCTAAAGCGGATGTACGCGAAGTATCTGGAATAGGAATGACAACATCAATGTCATGGTCCTCACTCCATTCACGCAGGATTTTCTGCGCCAACTTCTCACCCATTTTCAAACGTGCTTTGTATACCGAAATTCCATCAATGATGGCATCTGGACGAGCAAAATAAACATACTCAAAAATACATGGGCTATGGTGTGGGTTAGCCGCACATTGCTTCGTGAATAGATTACCCGCATCATCAATAAAAATTGCTTCACCTGGCATCACATCACGTTCAACTTTAAAACCAAGCGCTGTTAAAGCAACTGATTCGGAAGCAAGAATATATTCAACACCATCATCGGTATCACGCGATCCCAAAATTAAAGGTCGAATACCATTTGGATCACGGAAGCCAACTAAACCATGACCTGTGATCATCGCAACAACAGCATAACCACCTTTACAACGCTCATGCACACGAGTGACTACATGGAAAATATCATCCGCAGTCGGTGTAAGTTTGCCGCGTTTTTGTAATTCATGTGCAAAAACGTTTAATAACACTTCTGAATCTGAATCAGTATTCATGTGACGTAAATCTGTTTTAAACAGATCATCATGAATCTCGTCAGCATTGGTTAAATTACCATTGTGCGCTAAAGTAATACCATAAGGAGAGTTTACGTAAAATGGTTGTGCTTCAGCGCTACTCGATGAGCCAGCTGTTGGATATCGGACATGACCAATTCCGTAATTACCTAACAATGCACGCATATGACGTGTATGAAATACATCACGCACCATGCCATTGTCTTTTCTCAAAAAGAGACGACCATTATGGCATGTCACAATCCCTGCAGCATCTTGTCCACGATGTTGTAACATCGTTAATGCATCAAACAACATTTGGTTAACAGGTGATTTACCAGCTATACCAACAACTCCACACATAGCAACCTCGCAGACAAGCTAGGATTAATAAAAAGGATTATTCGTTGAATGAGATGACGAATCATCTTGTTCAGAAGATGATTGACGAGAAGAATCTGATGATTGATTCGACTCTTCTGATTTCATATGACTTAAAGCTTTTGACGCTGTCTCTTTGGTGTACTCAGTCGCTAAAGGCGCGTAAGGCAATAAAGTTTGAATAAACTTAGATTGTTTCCAATGTGGAGAGCTCTCTACAAATGAACCAATCCCTTGCATAGTAATGAGGACGATTAAGAGACCTTTCAAGGTGCCAAATGCACCACCTGCCAATCGATTTAATGGACCAAGCTTTAAGCTTTTCAGCAACCGATTTAATATTGCAGTGACGATCCAAGTCAAAACAACAATAATCAGAACAATAAAAGCAAATGCCGCTATTTTTTGAACCACAGGATCTTGACTGAGTGCGGACATTGAAGGCGCAATTTGACCCGCAAATTTTGCACCCATAATGAGTGCAAAAATCCATCCTACCAAGTTCGCAAAGGCTTTAACGAATCCTTGACGCAAACCGTTAAGCCCTCCAATGAGCAGAATAATCAGTATAAAGATATCGATGGTATTCATAGATTAGGTCATAGCTTGTACGCAATCTTTAATCAGTTTTGGCCCTGTATAAATTAGACCACTGTAAATTTGAACCAATTGCGCACCCGTTTGCTGTTTAGTCGCGGCTTGATCACCACTAAGAATACCACCAACACCAATCAATGGGATTTGACCTTGAAGTAATTTTGAAAATGCAGATAGACATTGTGTACTTTTTTCAAATACAGGCGCACCAGATAAACCACCTGCTTCATCACCATGCGCTAAATTTTCTACACCCTCACGTGACAAAGTCGTATTGGTCACAATCAGACCATCAATTTTAAATTGAATTAATTGAGATGCAATAAATTCAATATCTGACTCAGTTAAATCTGGGGCAACCTTTAATACCAGTGGAACATAGTGTTGATATTGTTCAGCAAGTTCAAGTTGACGATTTTTTAAAGTTTCAAGAAGTTCTGTTAATGCATGTCCACTTTGTAAACTACGTAAGTTCTTGGTATTCGGAGATGAAATATTAACAGTAATATAAGATGCATAATTATAAACTTTTTCTAAACAAATTAGATAATCAGTTACAGCATCTTCAACTGCTGTATCGGCGTTCTTACCGATATTGATGCCTAATACACCTTTATAATTTGCTGCTTTAACATTCTCAATCAGCTGATCTACACCATCATTATTAAAACCCATACGATTAATAATCGCTTGAGCCTCTGGAAGGCGGAATAAACGCGGTTGAGGATTACCAGACTGAGGTCGAGGGGTAATGGTTCCAATTTCGATAAAACCAAAACCTAAACTCGCAAGTGCATCAATATATGCACCATTTTTATCTAAACCTGCAGCCAAACCAACTGGGTTTGGAAATTGAATACCCATACAAGTCACTGGCTTTGGGTCTATTTTTTGACGCATTATGCCAAACTTATATGTCGATTTAAGCATTGATAATGTCAAATCATGTGCACGCTCAGGCGCCAATGAAAATAGAAATGGACGAGCAAGCGAATATAACATATCTCAAAAACTGCGGTTTTTTAAGTTGCCACATTATAGGCTGAGTATGCCCAAAACGCTATGCCTGTCATAGGTTTATTTTCACCACTTACTGTACTGATGCTGTTAATTTAATCGCAGCTCCAGACTTAATAAGTTCCAATTTTTCAACACTTAAACCCATTTGAACCAATTGGGTAAGAAAATTTGCGAGGATCGCGTAGTTTTCATGCTCAGCACTGATCATTAATTTATTATCGCTTGGTTGTGTGACCACAGATAATCCTGCTTGTTGTGCCACACGCTGAATTTTATCAGAAGGTGTTAGGCTCAAATCTGTTGAAGATTTCATTGTCACCACATTGGATTGCATCCACACCAATGTGTCTTTCAGTTCATTCAATCTTTTTTGCTGATTATCTGCTGCTTCGTGCATTTTCCACAAAGCAGATCCAATTGATGCGACGACAACGATAATCGTTGCAGCGATGACAAGTACACGCTCACGCACACTCAATGACGATAAATAGTCATCAATCTTTTCAAATAATTGATCAAATTGATTTTGAAATTTTTCTAAAGTTTTCATTATTGTACTTTCACCAAACCAACGACCATTTTATCCTCAGTTTGCACATTCCCAAGTTCAGCTTTGAAGCCTTGCTGATTCATTTGTTGAATTAGATTTTGTAATTTTTCGGATGAGTCCGCCACCAAATCCATACTCAATCCAGATGCTTCATAGGAAACACGATTTGCGATGATTTGATGCTGCATTAAAATCGGACCTACACGACTGATTAACTGTAAGACCTCAGTATTTGCAGGCTTACTCATCCGCAAATTACTTTCAAATTGGCTTCGTAAATTTTGCTCATTGAGACGACTGTTGGGACCAAACCAAGATTGATATTGCCCTACCGCAACCAAAGCCGTTTGATCAGATACTTTTTTTAACTTTACCCAACGCACTAGATCATAACTGAATTGCACTACAAGCAAACCCACAAGCAGTGCTGCACATGCTTTCCAATAACCTGAGATTCCACCCTCTGTGTTTTTTGCTTTAGGCAAAACATTGAATGGATGATTCTTTAATTTTTTTTCAGCTTTAAATAAATAATTAAAGCTTTCCCGCTCGTTTTGTTCCGTTGCATGAATCAAACTCATCATCTGATCATCATTTAACCGGTCATGCAAAATATGTATAGGCTTTGGCAGTAGATCTAAAAACAATGCTAAATCATCAATCGCAAAACCTTGATTTGATCCTGTTCTCGCTAATAAATGCCCATGGATATTGGCTAAAATGGTTTGTCCCTTTTCTGGCACTGGTAAGACCAAAAAATCGGGTAATAGCGCAACCACTTTCACCGGAATCAAGTTCAGAGCATGTTGCATTGTTTGAACTTGGTATTGACTGATCCCCATTACTGACAATTGATCTGGTGCCTCAAATTGAGTAAGCACTTTCATCTGATCAATGGAGTGAATGGTATATTCTTCAAGTAAATATTTAGCGCCTTCGCTTCCAATTTGCTTGAATTGCGCTTTGGGCATATTCTGTTCAATAATTTGCACATCATGGCTTGAAAAGAATACAACAGCTTCTTGTCCATGATACGGTTGAGTATCTTGAATTAACTCTTCTAGCGTTGTTGATGAATTCCAATTTTCACCATTTGACCAGAGCCAAACCCCATTCGACACTGGCATCCATAAATACAACATTAATTTTATTCTGCCGTTTTATTCATTAAACACTTATGGTTATTAAGCTGACGGTACAAAATGTTTTAATTTTGTGGAAAGTCCCGCAGCAATGACTGTCTGATCATAAATCCGCGCTTCAGCAAGTGCAAAAGGATTAAAAAATTCAGACGTAATAATTTCTTCAATATATGCCACAACATTCATATGACATACAACCACAATATTCTCAAAAGGTAGTTGAGATAACCACTCAACTGCAACTTTAGCATCATCGTCAGGTTTAATTTTATCACATACTAAAACTTCAACATTTGGAAAAAATAGCTGTATATGTTTTAAAGTTTCCTGCGCCCTGAGCAAAGTACTCACTACAAATATATCAGGTGCAACCATGTCTTTTAAAAAGTGTGCAGTTTGTTCAGCTTGAATATGACCCCGCTCGGTCAGTGGTCGTTTCGAGTCATTACCATTAATTGGTGGAGCGGCTTCACCATGACGAACTAAAGTGAGTTGCATTTGTTATCCCTAAACCATGTGTCATCCATCATATCTAAACATTATGACAATGATGATAAACCATTCATTAATCTTAAACTTTATGATGCGGCAATACGAATTCAACATCACTTCGATGACCATTCTTCATCAAAGATAATGCAATATGTAATGGTGGTGCACCTTCATAAATCACTTCATAGAGTGCTGTGGTGATTGGCATATAGACATCAAGCTCTTTGGCTCTTGCATTCACTTGCACAATGGTATTAATCCCTTCAGCTGTTTGCCCCAGTTCCGTCGTTGCCTGCTCTAAGGTTTTACCTGAACCTAAAGCAAATCCAACTTGATAATTTCGACTTAAGGGACTATTACACGTTGCGAATAAATCGCCAACACCAGACAAACCTAAGAATGTCAGTGGATTTGCACCTAGCTGTACAGCGAAGCGACTCATTTCCGCCAACGCACGTGTCAAAATCATGCTTTTGGTATTTTCGCCAACGTTGTAGGCTGCAGCCATCCCCATTGCGACAGCATAGATATTTTTAAGTGCGCCTCCAAGCTCCACGCCATGTACATCATCGCTTCCAAATACACGAAATAGTGCACTGTGTAATGCTTGCTGCACTGCATATCTCACCAATTCAGAATGGCTGGCAATCACTGTTCCAGCAGGCATTCCTGACATAATTTCTTTCGCTAAATTTGGGCCCGAAAGGACGCCATAAGGTACTTCTGGAAGCTCTTCACGAATAATATCACTCATGAAACTAAAGGTTTTAGCTTCGATCCCTTTTGTGAGTGATACAACCGCCTGAGCAGTGATAAAGGGCTTGATCTGTTTGAGTACATCTCGGAATGAATGGCTCGGAATAGCGACCAAAATAATGTCTCGATCTCGAACAGCCTTTTCAAGATTGGATTCTGCTTTTAATGCTGGCTCAAGGTTGTAATCCGGCAAATATCTTGAATTAACATGTGTTCGATTGATTTCATTCGCAATTTCCTCATCACGAATCCAAATCATGGTGTCACAACCATTTCGCACTGCCGTATTCGCCATGGCTGTACCAAAACTACCACCACCAAGAATCGTAACACGCAAGGCTGTTTTATGATCAATTGCAACTGGCTCGACCAAATCTGAAAACTTTAATTCCGACATTCTTTTAAATCCTAAACATTCTTTTTCTAATCGTTAAATTTGCAATGTTGCAATTACGGCTGCCAAAAACTGACGAATGCATCTGTTTCAATCTCAGCGCGTGGTGCAATCGCCTTAAAAGCAGTCCCTACATAAATGATACCTGAAATTAAATCATGCGTTTGTAGCCCTAACTTTCTTTTAAATAGATCCGACTCCACAACAGCACCACTGCGCCACATGGTATTGAAACCCTGAGCTTGTAAACTGAGCAAAAGATTTTGTATTGCAGCACCTGAACTTAAAGTTTGTTCAAAATATGGAACTTTCGCATGATCATGAAATCGTGTTACAGCGATAATCAGCATAGGTGCACGCATAGGATGCTGACGTGCGCGTTCAATTTGAATTGAATCAGTTTCACCAAGGTCTGCTACTGCTTCACTGAGTAAAACTCCAAATGCTTCTCGTTGCTCTCCTTTCACAACAATAAATTGTGTCGGTTTCAGACGATGATGATCAGGCGCGGTTAAAGCTGCTTGAAAAGCTAATTCTAATTGTTCTGCGTTAGGATGAGGTTCTACCAAATGACCAACGGATTGACGCTGATGAATATTGTCATGCACTACTTGAGAAAATTGATCTGACATTTGAAGACTAATCTTTAAACTAACACTATGTACTTAAGCTTAGCATAAACATTGAAAACTACTCTACAGTTATACTTATACACAATGCATCCAGCATGATTACAATCAAACAGAAATCAGGTATTTCACTTCAAAATCGATACAAAACATGCTTAATTCTTTGGAATTTAAGCCCTAGCATACATGACTGAGCTCCAAACTTAATATTGCAACGCTAGAGGAAAAAAAAATGAAAAAATTAATGACATTGGCTTCTGTAGCTACTGCAACAATTCTCCTGAGTGCTTGTGCATCAACACCTACTGAAACACTTGCTATTCAAAAACCAAACAATCAATATGAAGTGTCAGGATTAGGCAAAACCCAAGTTCTTGCAAAAAATAATGCAATTTCTGCCGCGAACAAAACTTGTGGTAAGAATTCTGCGCCTGTCTTAATTGACGAAAAAACTGAATATAACGGCGCACTAAAAGGTGTTGTGGATGAACAGACTGGTAAACTCATTACTGCAGCTTCATCAGTTCTTGGCTCTGTGATCGGCACTAAAAATACAATCGAAAAAGACACTGACTACCAAACTACAATCACCTTCAGCTGTAATTCAACCCGCTAAAATTTCCTATAAAAAAAGTCCCTTTGATGGGACTTTTTTTTATTGAGCAATTAGCAATAACCATCTAAACGTGTCAATGGAATCTTTTGACCAATCGCTTTTTCTATCTCAGGTAAATAAAAAGCATCATCTTCTGACAAGAAACTGATACTCACCCCTCTTGTTCCTGCTCGACCTGTACGACCTATACGGTGTACATAATCATCAGACTGCTCAGGCAGAGTAAAATTAATCACGTGTGACACACCATCCACATGAATACCTCGACCAGCCACATCAGTTGCGATCATAATGTTGTGTTTGCCATTTTTAAACTGATCCAACATCTTTAAACGTTTATCTTGCGCGATTTCACCAGATAACATCACTACTTTGTAACCATCATGCTTAAGATGATCATACAGCTTACGGACCTGATCACGGCGATTTGCAAATATCATGACTTTTTCAATGGGCTCATCACGCAATATTTCTTGTAGCAATTTGTATTTATCCGATTTCCCAACTACATAAACACGTTGCTCTACGTCAGCATTGGTTTTTTTCTCAGGCTCAATTTCGACAGTAACAGGTTCAAATAACCATTGTTGAGCAAGATTGAGTACATCATAACTAAACGTAGCAGAGAACATTAACGTTTGACGTTGTTCTTTGCGTGGAGAGAATCGCACAATGCGTTTAACAGAAGGAATAAACCCCATATCCAGTAAACGATCTGCCTCATCAATAACTAAAAATTCAATTTGATCCAACCAAATTTCTTTTTGTTCAGTGAAATCAATCAAACGACCTGGTGTCGCGACAAGAATATCAACGAAATTTTCATCCAGTTGTTTTTTTTGCTTATCAAAATCTACGCCACCCACCAAAGTCACAACATTTAAGTCGGTAAATTTAGTCAGATCACGTGCATCGTTTTCAATTTGAATCGCAAGCTCTCGCGTTGGCGCCAAAATTAGAGCACGGGGTTCACCACGATATCGCTGTGTTTGTATCGGATTGTTCAATAAATCATTAATAACACTAATTAAGAATGCTGCGGTTTTTCCTGTGCCTGTTTGTGCACGTCCAATTGCATCATGCCCTGCCAACGTATATTTCAATACTTTCTGTTGAATGGGGGTCATTTCATTAAACCCTAAAGCATCAATCGCTTGCTTAAGTTGCGGATGTAAATTAAGGGTTTCGAAACCTGATGACATATAAGGGGCTCTACAATCAATATTTGATAATGGTCTATAGTATAAACAAAAAACGCCCCAATTTATCAAAATTGGAGCGCAACCTAATTTTCAGTGAAAAGTAGGATTAGTCTAAAGGCTGAACTTCTTCAGCTTGAAAACCTTTTTGACCTTGCACAACGCTGAATTCTACGCGTTGACCGTCACGAAGTGAACGGTGGCCTTCACCTTGAATAGCACGGAAATGAACGAATACGTCATCACCGCCTGCGCGTTGAATAAAGCCAAAACCTTTAGTATCGTTAAACCACTTAACAACGCCTTGTTCGCGAGCTGTCATAAGTTAATCCTCAGTTGGTAAGAAAAGGGACCACCCGGTGTTGCAAACAGCAGAGCAAACAAATTTTAAAACATTTTTTATTTCAAAGCTTGTAATCATTCTGTAAAACTATTAACAAAATCCCGGTTATATCCATTATAAATAAGGCTTAGAGAACAAATTTCTCTACGCAATCCTTAAGTACGCATTGAGCTTAACATGGGTACAACACAATTAATAGAAAAATTTTAGCTAATTATCTAACTAAAACTTGTATATTAATCACACAAATTTAGTGCAAAAATTGCACTTTATTTGAACAGTTCATCTAAATCATTTAATTTTATTCTTAAGTCACACTTTTGCTAGAATAATGACCAACTTTATTATTCAATCTCGTGTTTTACTATGTCTCAAGTGTTAATCGATGCGATGGGTAAACCTTGCCCTTTACCTTTACTGCTACTTAAGAAATCGATGAAACAAAATAGTGCACCTCAGCAATTTTTATTAAAAGCTTCAGATCCGAACAGTCAAATCGATATTCAACGTTATTGTCAGCTACATAAATTGACATGCGCATTTAAACAAGTTTCGGATTCTGAATTTCATTACGTGATTGAATCTTAGGTGTTTTCATCTAAATTAATCATGGATAAATATTGTATTTAAATTTACATTTCACTACCCAAATCCGCTTAATTCTGTATGCTATAAGGATTAAGATGAATGTAATTGGTTTTTTAAACTATTTTCCTATAAGGAGTACTCATGACTGACAGCAGCAATCAATTGATGCCCCTGTCATTGTCTGCGCCCGGGGTCAATTTAGGTGCTTACATTAGTACTGTAAATCAGATCCCTATTTTGACAGCTGAACAAGAAAAAGAGTTAGCTGAACGTTATTTTTATGACCAAGATCTAGACGCAGCTAAAATGCTGGTGATGTCCCACCTTCGTTTTGTTGTGCATATTGCCCGCAGTTACGCAGGTTACGGCTTACCTCAAGGCGATTTAATCCAAGAAGGTAATTTAGGCTTGATGAAAGCCGTAAAACGCTTCGATCCCAATATGGGAGTACGCTTAGTTTCTTTTGCAGTACATTGGATTAAAGCTGAAATCCACGAATATGTGATTCGTAACTGGCGTATTGTTAAAATTGCGACAACTAAAGCTCAACGTAAACTGTTCTTCAACTTAAGAAGCTTAAAAAAATCGAGCAAGAAATTAACGCTCGAGGAAGCGCAATCTATTGCGGCTGATTTAAATGTAACAGCTGAACAAGTTCTTGAAATGGAAGGTCGTTTAACAGCTTATGACGCAGCCTTCGAAGCTCAATCCGATGAAGATGATGAAAGCTCAGTTCATGTCGCTCCTGCGCTTTACTTAGAGGATAATCGTTATGACCCTGCTCGTTTAGCAGAGGAAGAAGATTATGAATCTCAGAGCACCTCTGCTTTACATGAAGCAATGGATCAGCTGGATGATCGTTCACGCAATATTTTACAGCGCCGCTGGTTAGATGATGATAAGTCTACGTTGCATGAATTAGCAGCCGAATATAATGTTTCCGCTGAACGTATTCGCCAGCTTGAAAAAAATGCCATGGACAAGATCAAGATCGCCATGTCATCAAATTAATACGATTACAAAAAAAGAGCTATAAGCTCTTTTTTTGTATTTACGCTATGCAAGTTTAAAAAAATCGTACGTCATATATGCTATGGTATGACGCAATTTTCGATTGGGAATAACCTGATGTGGATCTCAATATCAGCCATTAATTTAGCGCTTGCCGTAATGCTAGGTGCTTTCGGCGCTCATGGCCTTAAAGCTCGTGCAACCGAAGCCCAACTGACATGGTGGCAGACTGCAACTGATTATTTCTTTTATCATGCAATTGGATTATTAATACTCGCACTCATACCCAAAATAATTCCAAACTTTTCAACTCAATTCAGCTTTATCTTCATCCAGTTCGGTATCATTTTATTTTGTGGATCTCTATATCTCATGGCTTTAGGGCTCCCGCGCGGGTTAGGGGCAATTACACCTCTTGGTGGAGCATTGATGATTATTGGCTGGCTACTTTTAGCATGGCAAGCATTCAAAATTCAACATTAATTTGAAGGTCATCTGATGAATATTTTTTTAAATGGCGAGTCGATTCAAACGCAATGCCAAAACTTATTAGAACTGGTTCAAGAATTATCGCTAGAAGGTAAACGATTTGCTGTTGAAAAAAATGAAATGATCATTTCAAAAAGTAAACTAGCAGATACCCCTATTTCAGATGCTGACCGTATAGAAATAATTCATGCTGTTGGCGGTGGTTAACTCGGAGTAAATATGGAAGATAGTCCGTTGATCATAGGATCACGTTCATTTAGTTCACGACTATTAGTGGGCACTGGAAAATATAAGGATATGCAGGAAACTGACTTAGCAATCCAAGCCAGTGGTGCTGAGATCGTTACTGTTGCAATCCGTCGCGTAAACATTGGTCAAAATCCAGATCAACCTAACCTACTCTCAGTGATTCCACCGGAAAAATACACCATTCTTCCCAATACAGCTGGTTGCTTTGATGCCAATAGTGCCATTCGCACTTGTATGCTCGCACGTGAACTTTTAGATGGTCACAATTTAGTCAAGCTTGAAGTATTAGGTGATGAAAAAACGCTTTATCCTAATATTACTGAAACCTTAAAAGCTGCAAGAACATTGATCGATGATGGTTTTGAAATCATGGTTTATACCTCTGATGATCCTATCGTCGCGCAAGAACTTGAGAGTATGGGCTGTGTCGCTATTATGCCTTTGGGGAGTTTAATTGGTTCTGGTTTAGGTATTCTTAATCCACATACCATTTCTATCATCAAAGAAAATGCCAAAGTCCCTGTATTGGTGGATGCTGGGGTTGGTACAGCTAGTGATGCTGCTATTGCGATGGAATTAGGTTGTGATGGCGTACTCATGAACACTGCAATTGCTGCTGCACAGAATCCGATTCTAATGGCTTCTGCTATGAAAAAAGCCGTTGAAGCTGGACGCGAGGCTTATCTTGCTGGTCGTATGCCACGCAAACGTATGGCAAATGCAAGCTCTCCAGAAACTGGATACTTTTTTAAATAAAAAAAACCCACTTTTTAAAGTGGGTTTTTTCTTAACTCACTCGACGATACAAAGGATCATCCAATCCATCAATTTTGATAAAGTTAGGTAAATCTTTTATTCTTTCAATCCAAGCGCGTACGTTTGGATAAGGCTCTAGAGAAATATCACCCATAGGTGCTAACGCGACATAGACAAACACTGCGATATCCGCAATAGTTGGTCTATTATTCGCTAACCATTCACGGTCTTTGAGCACACCATCTAAAATAGCCAAAGATTTGTGACCACGTATTTTCGCCTCTTTAAATGTTTGCTCAGTACTTTCTAATCCCAAACCATTGTATGGACCTTTGAAAGACAATATCGCGCGTGCCGTGAAAACCCCGAATTGCACCCAACTGGCAGCAAAGGCAAGCCAATCTACAATTTTAGCTTGTTCTACTAAATCTTCAGACCACCATGTGTTTTTATCTGAATATTTACCTGCTAAATACACCAAAATTGCGGCAGAATCAGTTAAAACAATATCGCCATCTACTAATGCTGGCACTTCGCCTTTAGGATTAATTTTTAAAAATTTCTCACTATGCTGTTCATCACTGAAATAATCTAGTTCTACAATTTCAAGATCCACTTTCAATAATGCTGCTAACAGACGTACTTTATAACTGTTACCTAATTCGTTGTAATAATATAATTTCAAACTCATTTTTTAGTCCAACGATTTAAATACAAAATATAAATATCAGATTTAAATCAGCAACTTAAATAATGTTTAGTTCAAAAAATATCATGAATATCGATATCTTATTTAATGAATTACCACTGAATCTGAAACGAATTATGATGAAAAATTTGTCTTTTTAATGCTCTCTATTTCTGAAAAATATTTGTGAAATTTCTTTGAAAATTTTAGAGTAAAAAAAGAGCCTTTCGGCTCTTTCTCGAAACAAACGGAACGAAACCTTACCTGTTAAGGAATCAATCCTTCATCTCGCATCGCAATCTGTACAGACTGACGCTCTGCAACTTTATTGCGTATATGAATAATATTTTTATAAGGACTCAAGTCATGTTCAATATGATTAGACCAATTGGTGAGTACAAATAAGTACGCATCTGCAGGTCCAAAATTATCATCTACCAAATAATCATTATTAGATTCACCAATTGTTTTATCAATAAATGTCAGTAAACGATCAACTTCGGCATACGCTTTTTGTTTAGCATCGTCCGTGAGCGGTGCACCGAAAAACACTGCATAAGCATCGTGTAATTCAGAATTTAGATAACCAAGCCACTCTAATACTTTTGCTCGACCTAATCCAGAAGGTGGGATTAAATCTTGAGCAGGATCATGCTGTGCCAAAAATGGTAAAATTGCGACATTTTCCGTTAAAATTAAGCCAGGATTAATTTCTAGCGCCGGCACATAGCCTTTAGGATTAATTGCGAAGTAATCTTCGCCTTTTTCAGTGGTATGAGTTTTAAGATCAACACGAACCAAATCAAAATCAACATTAATTTCATTTAAAATAATATGCGCTGCGAGTGAACATGCACCTGGCGAATAATACAACTTCATACTTTTTCCTTGTTATCTAACTACTATCATTTTTAAATTGCTTCACGCTTTTTTTCAATAAGAACTGTTTTTTAAATTGCAAGCAAGCGTAAACATCGATGATCTCTTTATGAATATTGTGCAGATTGAATTAATTTTCAAGCTTTTTTCAGCTTTTATTTGTGTGATGTTTTACCATAGCGCTGCTACATCTTTGTGAAAGGCAAATTGTGATTTATTTAAAGAAAGATCAGTGGTTTTCTAACATTCGAACTGACGTACTTGCAGGCTTAGTCGTAGGCTTAGCTTTGATTCCTGAGTCAATCGCATTTTCGGCGATAGCTGGCGTTGATCCTCAGGTAGGTCTGTATGCCTCATTCTGTATAGCTGTTACGATCGCCTTCTTTGGTGGTAGGACTGCTATGATTTCGGCTGCTACAGGTGCGATGGCGCTGCTGATGATCACTCTTGTTAAAGAACACGGATTACAATATTTATTGGCAGCTACGATTCTGACAGGTGTAATTCAAATTATCGCTGGATATCTCAAAGTCGCAAAACTCATGCGTTTTGTTTCCCAGTCAGTGGTCTATGGTTTCTTAAATGCTTTAGCGATTCTCATTTTTATCGCTCAATTTCCAGAAATTGCTCAAATGAATAGCTTAGGCTATATATTTTTAGCGATTGGTTTATTGGTCATTTACGCATTTCCCTATTTACCCAAAATCGGAAAAATCATACCATCGCCATTAGTGTGTATTATTGTACTCAGTGTATTGGCACTTCTACTTGGCGCTGACATGAGAACAGTTAGTGATTTAGGTGCATTCCCAGATACCTTGCCTGTATTTTTAGTTCCTGAAATTCCATTCAATCTCGACACTTTACTTATTATTTTACCGTACTCTCTCACGCTCGCCACAGTTGGTTTGCTTGAGACCATGATGACTACGACTGTGATTGATGAAATGACTGAGTCTGAAGGAGATCGTCATCAAGAATGTCGCGGTCAAGGGATCGCGAACATGGTAAGTGGCTTTATGGGGGGTATGGCTGGATGTGCAATGATCGGTCAATCCATCATCAATGTCAGCTCAGGTGCAAGAACAAGATTATCGACATTAGTGGCTGGTGTTTTTTTGCTATGTCTCGTGGTCTTCTTTAAAGATTGGTTGGCTTATATTCCTATGGCTGCTTTAGTCGCCATTATGATCATGGTCGCGTTCACCACATTTAATTGGGATTCAGTAAAAAATTTCCGCAAACATCCCGTGCAAAGTAATGTTGTCATGCTTACTGTCGTGATGATTGTTCTTGCAACACATAACCTTGCTCTAGGCGTATTGATTGGTGTAATTCTGTCAGCCCTATTTCTCATTAATAAACTCGAGAGTGAAGTAAAAGTTCAATCTGAATTAGAAAATCACGTGCGCTACTATACGGTGAAAGGTCAAATATTTTTCAGTAGCGCAGAAATTTTTTATGCATTTTTTGATTTCAAAGAAGATATCAAGCAAGTAGAAATAGATCTCAGCTATGCTCATATTTGGGACATCACTTCTGTCAATATGTTAGCGAATGTCGTGGCTAAATTTGAAGCTCAAGGGACTCAGGTACGTGTGATTGGTTTAAACCAAGCGAGCGTAACATTGATAGAACGTATCTCAAATACTTAAAAAAGAGCCAAATGGCTCTTTTTTACTACTAAGTTTTAGGAATGGTTTCTGCGTCTCCAACCAATCAAGGCTAACAGGCTTAATCCTAAAATGGATAGCCAGTTCAACGAACCACCACCTGACTTAGTGTCACGCTGTGGCTGCTCAGCATTTGTTGAGCTGTTAAGTTCTAAGTCGACAATCACTGGATCATGATCAGATGATCTAAATGCATGATCAGCATAAAAGAGCGACTTCTGCTCTGTAGTCTTAAATTCTTCGTTATAATCTAGATTCGTTGGCTCATCAGCGTTGATGTGCCATACAAATGCACGCTTAACCGCAGGAAATAGCGAAGCATCAGCTAAAGCATGATCCAAATTACCTGCTCCACCAAATCCAGCTTTGTTACTGTCGACACCAAATACATAGGTATATGCCTGTTCACCGAGCCCTACAACCTTGTCCGCCAGTACATTCGTATAATTAGCACGCTCTAAAGCCAAAATTGGATCTTCTTTTGCATAACTATTTAAATCACCAATCAAGAGCGTATTCGTATGACCTGTAATTTGCGTTGGATTCTTTGCAATCCACTGCATGAGTTGTTGTACCGCTTTAACCCGTGTCGCATTCCAACACCCCTGACCATCACCTTGATCCGCATCAGCAGATTGATCATTTGAAGGACAACTTCCTTTAGACTTCAAATGATTCGGAATAACCGTAAAGATTTTACCGCCACTCACTGGTTGAAAACTTTGAGCAAGGGTCACTCGATTTCTTTGTGACTGGTCATCAAACACTGCAGCAGCGTTAACAGGTTTTACACGCTTACTGTTGTAAATAATCGCAACAGCAATCGCATCATCACCTAATCGATTTGAATTTGGCGGAGTGATATATTTCCACTCCGATCCAAGTGCTCGTGTTAAATATGCAATGGCACTATTTTCACCATAACCATTATTCGCAATTTCCATTAAACCAAATACATCAGCATCGATTTCTTTCATTGCACTGACTATTTTGGTATGTTGCTTCTCAAACTCAGCTTTGCTGCTAGCACCTCGCTCAGTTGGAAAACCATTTAAACCATTATCATAGTTCAAAACATTGAAAGCCACGACACGGGTTTGGTTTGAATTTTTCTGAATCATTGGTGGCCGCGGGTTATTGGCTTTAATTTGGATTTGAGTACGACCTTGTACAGGTTGAATACGCCAAGAATTAAATCGATATTCTAGAATACCCTCAACAGCATTTAACTGATCACCTACACGTAGGGTATTTAAAGCACTAAACTGACTTGGCAGTGTAGGCGTTAAATTTTGTGCATTATATCCATCATCAAGTTCAATTTTGGACAAAAGATTTTTTTGCGCCAATGCCGTTGCTTCTGCTGATTTAGCTGGATAAATATTGGTCGGCATAAACAAACGTCCTAGACTTAATGACAGTTGTCCGTAGCGACCATAATTGTAATTTTCACTTACCGTTAATGTTTGAGGGATTTTAACCAACATACCTTGATAACGCTTTGGCGCATGCCCTGACGCGTTAGTTAAACTCTCAAATGGTAACTCGATTGATAATGGCGTTATCCAAGCGCTTGCCGCTTGATTACAAGTTAAAATATTTTCGGATAAATTATCAATCTGTAACTGATTTTGATATTCAGTTAATCGACCTTTAAGAACGACTTCTTCTCCGACTTTTCCTCCTTTTATAGGACTTGAAGCAGGAGCATATACAAAAATCGCGTTAGTTAGATCGGGTTTTGCTTTGGCATCAGGGGTTTGGATATAGAAACCTGAGAATCCATTCGCATAACGATAATCCGCAGTAATCACCCCCTTCACAGTATAGTTTTGATTCTTAGCTGCTTGCGAGAGTTCAGCGATAGGTGTATTCGCAGAGTTACAACTTAGAGTCGTCGGAGATGGCTCTATTGGTTCATTTGTACTAATCGCTAAATACTGGTTAAAAGCATTGCGATCCGACCATTTAGCCCACTCTTTTTGAATTTCAAAGGGTGCAGATGGATCTATCGAAACGACATCATGTGTTTTCTTTGTACGTTCAAAGCTTAAACCGGTTGCCCAGTTTTGCTGTATTCCAATCGCACCAAAACGGTCGACAGCCACATTGTTTTTATAGAGAACAATTGCATCATCGCCATTAAATGATAGGTTAGCAGTTTGCTGAACTGCTTCACCCAATTCAGTTTTTAAATTTGAATGTCCAATTAAAAAGTGCTGCTGAGCTGTTAAAGTTCCTTGCAGCTTAACCGTCAAATTCGCGGTGGTTAGACCATTCGGAAATATTTTTAATTGATACGCGGATAAATCAACAACACCTCCATCTGGATTGTATAGTTCAATACCTTTCTTGTTGTTATTACCATCCACATACTGGCTGATCATGAGTTCAGCATACGGCGTTGAACTAAATCCGATCAAACATAAAGATAATGTGAGTTTATTGAACACCCATTTATTTAGCGTTATTTTATTCATTTTAAGTCTTATTCATTGTTCATATTATTTTCCAAGCCTAGTGTACAGGCATGACAAGTAGATGAACAATTCATGACATTTTGAAAAAGTCCATGAATAGATCGACAAATCATTGATAGCTACGTAGTGCTTTCAGGTAGAAAAAGGTTTGACTTAGGAGACTCAGGTCTTAAAATACCGCATTCGAATTTTTTCTCATTTGCCAAAGTTATGTCGAACGATCAATTAGACCCGCAAGTTGTAGAATTAGACAACTTGAACGAGCATCGCGAAATTGTCACATTTATGCGCCGTTCATCTCCGTTGAATACTTCTCAACGAACTGCGCTTGAACAATATGGTCACTTAATTTTGGAATATCCTGTTGGTGATTTACGTCAGCAATTTGAGCATCCTGAACGTCCATTGACGGTTGAAATCGGTTTCGGTATGGGGCGCTCTCTTGTACTTATGGCAAAAGCCAATCCTGAACGCAATTATGTCGGCATCGAAGTACATGTTCCCGGCATTGCACAATGTGTATATGAAGCGGGTATGGCTGGTTTGACAAACTTACGTTTACTTGATGCGGATGCAATTCAAGTTTTGCGTGAAATGCCAGATAACAGTATCAATGCAATTCAACTTTATTTCCCCGATCCTTGGCAGAAAAAACGTCACCATAAACGTCGCTTCGTCTCACACGATCGTATGCCTTTAGTTGAAGAAAAACTTGAAATGGGTGGAACATTCCATGCTGCGACCGATTGGGAACCCTATGCAGAATGGATGTTAGATGTATTAGATAACCGCCCTCGTTTAGAAAATATGGCGGGTAAAGGTAACAGTTATCCTCGTCCTGACTGGCGTCCTCAAACTAAGTTTGAACGTCGTGGAATTGAAGAAGGCCATAAAATTAACGACTTCTTATTTAAAAAGATTCAATAATAAAAAAACAGGACTTAAGTCCTGTTTTTTTATTCTGATTGTCTTTTATAAATTTGATCACTCACCACACTATACACTTGGCTTAAATCCGTACGTCCAGCCTGCGCCAGCATCTCTTGATGCATATGGATAATGTTTTGATCACCACGCATCGCTGGACCAGTTTGCACCTGTTTTGGGGGATTTAAAGTCGCTTTTTTCGCAGTTTCCAAAATCAATGGGTACAATAAATTAAAATCGACTTTTTGTGCATCTACGAGCTGCTTAGCGACGTCATAGCAGTAGTTGGTAAAGTTACACGCGAAGACAGCTGCTAAATGCAAACTCAAGCGCTGTGTTGAGTCATATTGATAAACCTTTTGACTCAACTCTTTTGCCATTTGAGTCAAGGATGCTAAATCCTGGTCGCTCATCGCTTCAACAAATATTGGCGTACTCAACCAATCAATTTGACTTTCAAAGCTAAAGGTTTGTAGTGGATAGAACACACCTGCACGCTCATGATATTGCGTGATTTTAGAGATATGGGTACTGCCAGACGTATGTACAATTAAAGCCTGAGGAAGCTGTTTTGCAACTTTTTCAGCAACTTCTTCAATTGCCTTATCACTCACCACCAATAATGCAATATCAACAGTGTCTTCGAGATCTTCAATTGCATTGCATGGTCTAGCTCTTACTAAAGCCGCCAACAAATTGGCTTTAGATTGCTCTCGACTAAACACTTGGACAATCTCATGATGCTGACTCAATACCTGAGCCAAATGATGAGCTACGCGCCCTGCTCCAATCACACTAATACGCATATCGCTTCCACATATATTCTGTATACCTAAGCATGCCGATAAAAAAAGAGCGAATCAATTCGCCCTTTTGCTATATTGTAATGAATTAATTAAACACATTGTTTAGGTACACAATTCTCTCATTGGTCTTTTGAATGAAACATTTAGAATATTGCATCTCAACATTCATTTGATTCATTTCATTGTCCCAATATTGATAATGTTGCTGATAAGTTTCGCGTTCTTTTTCTGGGATACTTTCAATTGACTTTTGAGAGACCACTTTACAGTCCACGTCACGACGTTCGAACCATTCAGTTTGATCGCTCTTTAGCTGCTCTTTTTGTTCGCCGCTCAAATTATCCCAAGTTAAATTAAGTCGCTCGACAGCTCTTGCTTGCTCTTTATCTAAATCAGATTTTCTCAATTGCATAGCTTTGAGTGCCAAGGCCTTTTGTTTTTGTTGAACAGCCTCATACTCTTCGTAAGCTTTTGATTCATTCTGATTTGCTTTACGAAATGCTTCAAATTGAACAGCATATCTCGTCATACTTGCAGCAATATCTAACAATGCATTATCAGGTTGCACACTCAGCATTAAACCTTCTTTATCCGTCTTGGTAATCTCATAATTCAAAGTGCCTGTGAGCTTATCTTGCCCATAACTGATATTGCCATGAACATCATTAATCCAATGTTGGAGCGTATAACTACCTTCGTCATGTTCACATTCGTATTCGCAAGGTTTTTCAAGGTATGCATTTTCAGCACGACGTTGAAGCCCCTTCGGCAGGTGGATAACCAACTGGCTTGAACACGTCAATTTGTTTGTTGCATTTGAAGGATCACTCGTTGTTGTAATCGACTTGAGTTCAAATCTAAGCGATGAGTTGATTTGGGAAAGTAATTTTAAATCTGACTCATACTGATCTGTTGCTTTTAAACGACGATCTAAAATGTTGTTATATTCCTGTTGCGCAAAGCGTTCAATTTCTTTGACATTCGTAGGAGAAGTACAACTCCAATCAGCAATTTCTACATTCTGTGAGGTGTCTTTGCTTTTCTTATTCAGATCACAACCTGCAACGAAGATGGTAGAGATAATCAAAGCCAATTTAATCTTATACGTCATTTTTTATACCGCATATTTATAATTTTGACATATTTAATCAAATAAAAAACAACAACTCCATCACATTTTTATTTTTTTAAAATTCGATGCGTAAAAGCTAACGCTCAACAACCCTGTTTAATCAATGCCTAACTTAGAGTGAAAATTTTTTGCTGTAATTCAGATGTTCGACTAATCGCCATATTTGTTTCGCAATTCAATCGAAAAACTTCAGGATTATCGGCGCCTTCACTATTTAATTTACATTCTAAATTACGCTTTTTTGCCCACAGTTCTTGCTCGTATTGTATTTTTTGGCGTGCTTGAAGTGAAGCTCTACTCCATACAGAATTTAGATCTTCATTGGCTTGATCTAATTTAAGTTGTGCTTCAGCAATAAGAATGGATTGATAATCATCTGATGTTTTATTTTGCTGATTTAAAAGTGCTTGTTTCTTTTGACGATCTAACACTAAAGCCGTCAAACGTGATGGTTTTAAATGGGCATCTATTAGAACTTTTTGCATAAAACTGGTGAAATGTAGTGCATTCACCAATTGTACAGTTACTTCATGCTCTGAAATTCGTACACTATAATTTAACTCAGTAGAAATCTGATTGTTCTCAAAGTTTAATTGAGAAAGTGCAGCTGATTCTAAAACATTTGACTCTCGATTTAATGCGCGCGATACATCAGCATCCGTCAGATAATTTGATGGTAGTTCAGCAGTGACTCTTGCTGTACACATCGTCTGATCAGAGGATCTCATTTTCTTTATTTTATCAATGTTTTCAATTTTAAATTGAACTGGTTTCAAACTACGCTGTAAGAGTTGACCATCTATAATAACTTGATCATTTTCTATAATACTTTTGAGTTGAGTCGCTGAGATATTCGCGATGTCTTTATGGATGACTTGTTCGAGTTTTAATTGCACTTCAGGTTGATCACAACGATTAAAAGCATACATGATTGAATACACTTGTTGGCATCCTGACAATGCACCAACCATGCACAATGTGGTCAATGTTTTCATCCGAAGTTTCATGCTACTCCCCCAATCAAACTCAAGCTCTTGATACCAAACCTCATTGGTTTTGTTTTGATTCTTATTAAAGCTCTCAGTTAAATTTTATTAAAAAATACAGATCTTCATAAAATATACTGAATCATGAATTATTCAATCATCCAAAATAAAAAAGGCCGATATTAATCGACCTTTAAATGATTGAATTCACATTATTTTATGAAAGTACGAATTACCTTACCTTTGACTTTTTGATTAATCAACGGTGTATTTTTACCTTGAGAAATAATAGAAGATTTATCAAGTGTCCATTCCAAATCTGGATCAACCAGCACCCATCCAGCCTGTGCTTTCCATGTCTCAGTCATTTGTGCAACAGCAGCTGGCGCACTCGTTACTTTTTCAACCCACTCTAATGGACTAAATAAACCTTCTTCAATCAATTTGATTCCAAAAGGAACATATGAATCAAAAGCAGTAAAACCTGGCAAAGTCTCTGCAAAAGGTGCCATTTTTGCAGAACTACTGAGTGGTTCATGATGCGTACAAATCGCGTCAATTACTCCAGATTTCACTCCCTGACGAAGTAACTCTTTATCAGACTCTGAACGCAAAGGTGGACGTACATGTGCCAAGGAATTGAATCCATCAATTAAAGATTCCGTAAGATGTAACTGATGCATTGCAACATCACACGTGACTGGCAATCCTTTTTCCTTCGCGATACGTATTAACTCAACCGAAGCACCACAAGACAGTAATCCGAAGTGTGCGCGGACTTTTGTCGCCTCTATCATTAATAGATATTTTGCGATCGCGACCGTTTCTGCCAAAGCAGGAATCATTGGTAAACCTTGGCGTGAAGCAATAAAGCCTTCATGCACACAGCCATCTTTCGCAATTTGAGGCTCTTCAGCATAGAATACGACAGTTAAATTCAAACCTGCAGCATATTCAAGCGTACGAAGCACCACATCGTCATTCGCAAAAGGTGCATTTGCATTTGATACAGCAGTACAACCACCCTTTTTTAAACCTGCCATGTTGGCTGGTTGATTTCCTTGAAGCCCTTGTGTTTGTGCACCTATCACTTCAAGGTAAATCCCGCCATCTAACATTGCCTTTTCAACAAGACCATGAATTAAAGCACCATTGTCCTGAACGATAGGTTTTGAATCTGGTGGGGTAAATACATGTAAAATGCCATTTTCACGTGCTGCTTTACCTTCAGATTTCAACGTTCCATGTTGTTGTTGACCTGGCTCTCGTAAACGTGCACACAAATCAACCATCGTTGGCATCAACCATTTGCCTTGCCCATCGATGCTTTCATGCACATCTGAAGTCGCTTCGATGCGTTTTCCATCTTGAATAAAAATAGTTTGTATTTGATCAGTTTGAGCAATTGGATCTAGGACGCGTACATTTTCGACTTTAACAATAGACATGACTGATTCCTTATACCGCAACTGCTTCAATTAAACCTTGTTCTTGTAACTGACCCTGCATCGCCAGCGCGAGAACTGCCATACGCACCGCAATACCATTGGTCACCTGATTCAAAATCACTGATTGAGGACCATCTGCAATACTTGAATCAATCTCAACACCACGATTCATCGGCCCTGGATGCATCACGATACAATCAGGTTTGGCCAAAGCCAAACGCTCTTTGTTCAAACCATACATTTTGTAAAATTCAGCTTGTGAAGATAATGCAGGTGAATCGATACGTTCATTTTGAATACGTAAAGTAATGATGACATCACAATCCTTAATCCCAGCTTCCATATTGTTAAATAGGCGAACACCTTCACCATATTCATCGAAGCCATAAGGAAGTAACGTATTCGGCGCAATCACACGAATATCTTTACAACCTAATGTTTGCAATGCAGCCACATCAGAACGTGCAACTCGTGAATGTTTAATATCCCCAATGATCGCAATGGAAATATCTTCAAATTTTTTATTGGTTTCACGGCGAATCGTAAGCATATCCAACATTGCTTGTGTTGGATGCGCATGACGTCCATCACCCGCGTTGATAATCGCAACAGTTGGACAAACATCCTTCGCAATAAAATGTGCAGCACCCGATGAAGAATGTCGAACAACAAAGATATCGGCCGCCATTGCTTCTAAATTCCACAGTGTATCTCTCAGTGTTTCGCCTTTAGAAGTACTTGAGCGAGCAATATCAATATTGAGCACGTTGGCAGAAAGACGTTTTGCCGCTGCTTCAAATGTCGTTCGTGTACGTGTCGAATTTTCGAAAAACAGATTCATTACCGTTTTGCCTTCAAGCATATTATTGGTAATGAGCTGATTTTGGTCATTAAAAAAGGACTGTGCAGTGTCCAATATTTTTGTAAGAGTTTCTTTTGAAAGGCCTTCGATGGTGAGGAAGTGTTTGAGATTCCCATCTTGGTTGAGTTGAATCTGGCTCGGTGTATGCAATGCAGCGAAGTGCATGAGAGATTCCTTATACGTTAAGTTAACGTATTATACAGAAATTCTTTTCTGACCGCAGTTTAACTTTTAAACATTAGTTTTTTAAAAACTAGAAACCAATTAAATTTCAAAAATATAATTATTCCAAATACAACCACGCTGCCATAATTCACGCTTAATACATATATTTGCAACAATTCGAGACCTTTCCAATAATGGAAGTATATCTCCAACTGCAATTTTTATTGGTACATCAGGTATCAGATATTGCATTCTAGCAACTTGTACATTATTGGTGTCTATTTCAATCACTAGGCACTAACTTGAGTAAATTAATGATTGATTTGTGTCGTTGAATAATAAATCCCACCTTTCGGAATATGGTCCTTTCCTCCTTCTTCTAAAGAAAGCCATTAGATAAATACCGAAAATATTGGTTTAGGTTTCATCCTATTTAGCAATAAGTTTTTAAAAAATTTAATTTTTATAAGTTTACATGATACTTTTTTTCATGATCTTTCAATATCTAAAAATATGGACATTACCCCTTTTTTAAATTTATAGGCGCTGTAGTTTAGATTCAACGAGATTGATAACATGAGTAAATTCAACGCCAATAGAATATTCCATCTTTATCAAAAACAACAGATTCTTTCACTGTCTGTCTCTGCCCATTTTTCCAAACACGTGTCTGTATATCCACCTGAAACTTTCCATCATCACGATTGATCCATGCGATAGGTGTTGTTTCAATTCGATCATAATAATTAGAACGATAAAGACCCAACTTCCCCAAATTCATTCCTTCAACTTGACTAATATCAATTTCTTCTAGTAAATCTTGTCCAAATTGCATATAAATTGTGATTTTGTTCTTTCTATCTTGTTTTTGAGTGTCAATCGCTAAGGTCTTTTCGGCGTTCCATAACGCATGTGTTGAAATTTGTGCGTATATTTGCCCTTGAAAGAGAAAAAACATACTCAATATTAAAGCGATTTTTTTCATATGGTTATTTTTTTGGCATTTTTATTGATTCAATTTAACCATAAAAATGCGCCAAACACATCTGAAGTGAAATAAAGATTAAAATCAATCCCATCCAAATATTAAAAATTCTTGCTCGATTTCCCACATTAAGAAACTGAGCCAATTTTTCCCCTGCATATCCCCAAAGCCATAAAGAGACATAGCAGACCATAAAATAAATCAAAACAAAAAGCGCTAAATAAACACTATTCTCTGAAGCTGAAAATAGAGCTGTACCTGAAACAGCGGCAATCCAAGCTTTTGGATTCAGCCACTGCATTAAAGCACCTTGCGTAAAATTTGGAATTTTATCTAGATCTTGTTGATCCGTTTGAATTTTCTCGCCTTTAGCACTTAAAATATTCCAGCCAATCCAAACCAATAGAGCCGTTCCTAACAGCGCAATAGCATCCAAAAGAACCGGATACAATAAAATAATCTGATATAAACCAAAGCAAACTGCTGCAAGTAAAGCAGTAAATCCAATGGTAGCACCTGAAATAAAAGCAAAAGTTTTTCGAACACCAAAGTTCATACTGCTACTGAGAATAGTTAAATTAACAGGTCCAGGAGAGATAGACATCGATAATGAAAAAGTAAACATAGAGAAAATTAAAGCCAGCATATTTTTTATCTTTTAGTGTTTTTTTAGTTTTATGGGGCTATATCAACCAGTTTCAATCAATCTTTAAATTTAAATTATTTTTAAAATGGTTGTATCAGCGCATTAAAGCAGTTTTAAAATCAAAAATAAGTTAAAATATGCGATTGCTTTATTTGTCTTTGGGAATGTTCATGAATTCTAAACCTCGTCTTTCTACATATTGGGTTACCTGTGCAGATGGGCTTGAAACCTTACTTCAAGAAGAAATTGAAGGTTTAGGAGTACAAAACGTTGAACGTTTCCCTGGGCGATTGGTTTTCAAAGGTCAATTGGCTGATGCCTACCGCATTTGTATGTGGTCTCGTCTTGCATCACGTGTTTTGACGCCTATTCATACGTTTGAAGTTGAATTTACTCACGATGCACGCGATGTAGCTGAAGAACTCTACGAAGGTGCAAATAGTTTTGACTGGTCGCTTATTTTTGCACCTCAAAGTACATTTGCTGTGCGTTTACATGTTGAACGTGAGATCAAGGTCAATAGCCAATTCGCCACATTACGTGTAAAAGACGGTATCGTAGATTCCTTCATGGAGGCTGTCGGTAAACGTCCAAGCATCGATATCAAACAACCAGAAATTACCATTTATGCTTTGGCTGGTAAGAAAGAACATACTTTTTGTTTAGATTTGTCTGGTGATTCATTGCATAAACGTGGCTATCGCCACTATATGACTGATGCACCCATCAAAGAAAACTTGGCTGCAGCCATCCTTCAACATGCAAAATTAATTGAAAAGAATCCAGATATTGTTCTTGATCCAATGTGTGGTTCAGGAACATTCATTATTGAAGCTTTGATGATGTTAACTGACCGTGCTCCTGGTTTGGTTCGTCGTTTCGGCTTTAATGGCTGGAATGGTCATGATCATGATCTTTGGATGCAAATTAAAGGTGAAGCTGCGGAACGTCACAAAGTTGCCTTAGAAAAACCGCTTCCAAAATTCTATGCCTTTGACGCAGATTGGGAAGCAGTAAAAGCAACCAAAAATAATATCCGCGCTGCAGGATTTGAGGCATTGCTAGATCAAATTCAAATAGAAGAGCGCACCCTTTCTGATTGGCCAGATTTTAAGGCAGAAGGTAAATCTGTGGTCGTTGTCACTAACCCACCTTATGGTGAGCGTCTTGGTGATAAAGGCTCTAGCCGTTCATTCTATCTTGGTCTATCTGGCTTACTTCAAAAGAACTTTGCCAACCAAACTGCCGCAGTTATTGCAGCTCAAATTGAACAAGCAGACGTTTTGGCATTTAGCGAAACTCAAACACTTCGCTTAATGAATGGTAAGCTACCTATTTATATTCGCTCAGGTAAGATTAAGCCGCCTGTTGTGACACAACCTTTCTTAGCCAATTGGCAACCACTTCAATTCGATAAAATTGAAGGTGCTGAAGATTTTACAAATCGCCTGCAAAAGAATATGCAGAATTTGAAAAAATGGGCAGTAAAAGAAAATATCTATTGTTTGCGAATTTATGATGCTGATCTACCAGACTTCAATGTCGCCGTAGATCTATATGGTGACCGATTGCATGTTCAAGAATATGCCCCACCAAAATCAATCGATCCTGAAAAAGCGAAAAAACGTTTTAATCTTGCTTTACAAGCTATCCGTGCTGTCACAGGTTTAGGTCGCGATGCCATTTTTATCAAGACTCGTGCTCGTCAGGAAGGTAAAAACCAATACACAAAACAAAGTACTGCCTCTAAACGCTTTATCGTTCAAGAAGGCAAAGCGAAAATTTTGGTTAACCTCACAGATTATTTGGATACTGGCCTTTTCCTCGACCATCGCCAAATTCGCTTACGCATCGCTGCTGAAGCAAAAGGTAAACATTTCCTTAATCTATACAGTTATACCTCAACTGCAAGTTTACATGCTGCGTTAGGTGGTGCTGCGAGCACGACCAGTGTCGACCTTTCAAATACTTATTTGAACTGGTCTAAAGAAAACTTTGTCTTAAATGGTTTAACGGTTGATCATGCTGACCAACAACACCAGTTCTTTGCCAGCGATTGTTTTGAATGGTTAAAAGAAGGTCATGAACAATATGACTTAATCTTTATCGATCCGCCAACGTTCTCGAACTCTAAAAAATTCCATGGTACGTTTGACGTTCAACGTGATCACTTATCCCTGATTAAACGTGCAATGAATCGTTTAACCACTGGTGGTACGCTGTATTTCTCAAATAACTATCGTGGTTTCGAATTAGACGACGAAATCAAAGCGTTTTATGACATTGAAGAACTCACCCATGAAACAATTGGTCTAGACTTTAAACGTAATACTAAAATTCATCGTTCATGGAAAATTAGACACCTTCAAGCCTAATGACTAGAGAGCTTGACCAATAAAAAAAAGGGCAATTCGTTTGCCCTTTTTTTATTTTTTTAAATTTTTTGAAGGTGAATATTCCTTTGTCACAATAATGGTTGGATCTGTTGAAACATAGACAATGCGTGGTAGCGTATCATAAGGATAATACGTCAGTAGTTTAATGGTTTTGCTAATCTGCTCTGGATCTGCTTTTTTGCTCAATTCAAAATCAGAAACTGCATTTGAAACCAATTGCTTCTGATTAAACTCTTCTGCTTGAGTCTGAGCCAAATGTTGTTGATTTTGTATTTGTACCTCAGCGCTCTGTGATACTTCTTTTTTTAATTCTTGCACTAAATTTTCATTCAAATTCTGATCAATCACTTGCTGTTCGATGAGTTCAGATTCATCTAATTGCTGTGCAGTTGCCCATTGGAAACCACACATCAGCATGCAAGAAATTAAAATTGACCGTCGAAAAGTAACACTTATGAATTCCATTTTTTATCTCGAGAATTATTATTGTAATTTTATTTATATATTTATTAATTACAGCTAATCAAGTGCGTTCACTCGCATTCCGATGAACGCACCATATTCTTAAATACGACTCACTTCAAAGTAAGAGTATTTAGAACGATCAATCACGTCATAGGGTTTACTTTCATAACTATGAAGCGTGTGAACTGCTTTCATTTTATGTGATGAACACTGCTCTAGAACTTGCTTACGTGGGTCATTCTCAACCACAGTCACACAAAATGATGTTTTACCCTGAGCTTTCACCAATGTATTTACTTTGGTCAGCATAAACTTTAGTACGTCTAACGCACTTGGATCACAGAGGAAACTATGCGTCATGAGATAATCAAAGGATTGCCCTTCTTCGGGAAGCGTTAACTGTCCAGTAATTCGAGCATAAGTGTTATAGACAGGTTTTAACAGTTTTAACGTTGTAGAATAACTCGCCACTTTAGTTTGTTTGAAATCTTTTTGATCCCACAAACCAAATAAACCTACGATTTTATGATCTGAATTGAGCACTAAATGAAAGTCTTCTAATCTCAGCCCATACCAAAAAGGATGATTAGCTTCCAATAACTGTCTAAAGTCATAATCAGGTAAAAAATTATAATGGGAAGCCATTTCTTGTATAAAACCATTGACCGCATCAATCTTATCTATGGTCATTGTTTCAAGGCGAAGTTCAGCAGACTGCTTAAACTTAGGCACCTTAGAAATGGTAAAAGTGGTCATCGAATCAAAGATATAAGGTAAAGCATATCCTTCTCTTTCACGATGCATCATATTACGAGCTACTTTATTATCTTCTAAAATCACACTCTGGAAGATAATTTCACGAGGGAAACATTCAAAAATGTATTCCATAAATACATTAAACGCTTTTTTACCCCGAGCTGTAAGTTTGATTCGTAAATCTGATACATAGCGTAATTGTTCAGTGACGCCATTGATCCAATACGATTTCCAACCGATGTTCATCATGGCAATAATTTGATCAGGCTGATCTTGATGTACGACAACCAAAATTTCAGGCTTATTATATTGTGCATGTGTAGCCCGAAAATAACTCGGTTTCCGCTCAAATGAAATCACCATACCGTTACTCGGCATACTTTCAGAAATCAGCTCAATCAATTGAGGATCATCTTGCTCCGCAGCATAACGTAGATAAAATTCAGGCGAGATTTTTGATCGATATAGTAAATTTTGCTCTGTCATTTTTAAATTCTTAAATAAATTTCATTTTCTTCAACGGTTCTGGCTTGATATTCCCCTCAATCATGCCATTGCGCATTGCGATTGTCTTATATTCATGCCATGCATCTTCCACATGCATCACGCGTGCTTCATCTAATTGCCCTAAATTACGTGCCAACTCATAGTGAAAATTTTGTTTTAGCAATTGATCTAACTGTTGATCGGACGGCTGCCCACTCACACTACCCTCAGAAAGCAAAACATAATAAGGTTTCGATTCGGTCTGTTCTATACCGAGTAAACTAATGGGTAAAAAACCGTTTTGTTTAAATGTATCGATCACACTCAAAGCAACAGATTGATCAATCTTTTCTCCGACCAAATCAACTGTCATCTTTCGACCGAGAAATTTAAAGCACGGAATGCCCTGATAAAAAGAATCAACCAATAATTCATCATCAATAATGTAGCGTTTTAGGCCAGACCCTGTCGTAATAATCGGACTCACGATTTGACCTGGTTTAAGCTGCCAAGCAGGATAAATTTGCTGAGTATCTAAATCTTGAAACTCATAAAAATGAGCTTGATACATCAAGGGATAATGATCATCTAAAGGTATAGTCACTACGCCTTCAGTGGCCCAAAGCCCTTTACCTTCAAAACTTACACCCTTAATTTTGGTTTTTAAAATTTGTGCCCAGTGCTGTGCGCTTGCGGTATCCCAAGATGAAATTAAAAATAGCTTTGGCCACAATTTTTTCCAACAAGTCGGATCTTCCAAATCTAATCGTTCTAGAATCTGGCTACGTTTTACTGATTTTTTTATTTTTAAAAAATCTAAACTTTGACGACTCCACTGACCAGTCGATAAAACCTCAACGATTTCACTCTTATTTTCTTGGATAATTTCGATCAGTTGCAGTGCAAAAGTTGGGCTCCACACTGAAATCATGCCGAGATTTTCATCTCTGACTAAATATACAGCCGTAGCGAACATCGCATCTTCAGCAGTTTCTGCCAAAGCAATGTCAGCAGGCACGGCCTGCGTAATTTGAGTTAAAATTCGTTTTGAAAAAGAAAGTAAGGCACTATCATCATTTAAATTATGAGTGGTCGTCAGTTGACGCTGGCTTTCAGGCAACCAAGATACAGACCAATAGTGAGTTGTACGTTTTAGTTCAGGATAACGACGATATAAACTCGTGAGCCATAAACCAATCGCCTGATCTATTTCATCTAAAAATTGTTGGGTATATGGAATAAATTTGAGTGCTTCACTTGAACCACTTGTAGGCTGGAATCGGATAATTTTACTTTTATTAAGTAAATTTACGCCTTGATTACGTGATGCTTCAACTTTCTGCTTCCAATCAGCATAACGTGTTACTGGAAAATGTTGAGCAAACGACTCATATTCCATCTTTGGATCATCACATATAACTTTTAATTTATCACGCTGAACTTTTTCCAATTGATCAGCGTATTGATAAAAGTCTTTAAATGATTTTTTACAGGCCAAATTTAAAACTTGATGAGCTGCAAATATCACAGACATTAGGCCACCTTAGAATCTTGATCTTGATCTTGATCTTTGGTTTGAGCCGATTTAGATAATTTATCTTTATTCAGATTCGACTTATTTTTTTTGAGCGATGATTTTTTCACAAACCTTACCGCTGTTTGCAAAATATCAACCCAACGCAGCTCACCAATACACGGTAATTCAGTACCTTGAACCCAAGATGGATTGCATTCCTCAAAAAACTCAATTTTACGATTTTTCTGGCGCATTTCTTCTGTTATTGGGGCCACATCAGGTTTCAGACACTGATAGTTTTCTCCAAAATCAATCAGCTTTGATTCATCATCATAGTATTCTGCAAAATACTCACGACAATACGCTTCAACATAATCTTTTAAATATTCATCTTTATTTTCTGGATTTGGATAATAGTGATAATAATTATTTGCAAGAAGTAAGTAGGTCTTAAAGCCCTTTGAGATCAGCATCCAATAGATCGGTACCCCCGTATGACGTAATTTGAAGGTCATTACATAACGAAACATCGCACGTTGTAATGCTCGACTACCCCAATACGCCTCCTCAATAATGGTATCACCACTAAAAAAAGCATGGGCAGTTTTACCATTCACGGTAAAATTTCGCTCCATTACAGTTGAGAAACCCACTAAAAAATCTTTTTTGGGTTCTCGAATGATAAACACACCAGTCTTTTCCAGAAGGTCTCTTTCAAAAATTTCAAAGACTGTATTTGAATAATAGTTACTGTAAATATTGAACATCTTTTCAATATCACGGGGTTTTAAATCTTTTACCTTAACAAACTCACTATAAGGTTCTTTTTTTAATTTTCGGAGTCGTTTTAATTCTAGCATATTGATCCCATTAAGCTAAACAATGAATTCCTTTTGTGAATCAATAAACAAATTAAACATTTATTCACAAAAATATTGAGTGCAATCTTATACTTAATAGATTTGAGTAGCAATTTTATTAAAAAATAAATTTATTATTTTTAAATCACTTAAATGAAAAAAAACCTGAACGAATTCAGGTTTTCTAAGTTTGTTTATTAAATTCTAATTTAATTTAAGTTTACTAAAACTCAAATTTCCATCAGTGCTTTGTATAACAATTGTATCTCCTGGCAAAAATTCTCCCGCTAAGATTTTTTGAGCCAATGTATTTTCAACCTTTTGTTGAATAGCACGTTTAAGTGGTCGAGCCCCATAGATTGGGTCATATCCTGCCTCAATTAATTCATCGAAAGCAGTGTCATCTACAGTCAAACTTAAATCACGATCAGCCAAACGAGCACGTAAGCGATCTAACTGAATATCCGCGATACCTCGAATCTGCGATTTTTTCAGTGCATGGAAGATTACAAGCTCATCAATTCGGTTAATAAACTCTGGTCTAAAATGCTCAGAAACAGCAGCCATCACAACACTGCGTACATCTTGTTCCGTCGCCATGTCACCTAATTCGCGCACTTCATTTGAACCTAAGTTTGAAGTCATGACGATCACGGTATTTTTAAAATCCACCACACGCCCTTGCGAATCAGTCAAGCGACCATCGTCAAGTACCTGAAGCAGAATATTAAATACATCTGGATGAGCCTTCTCTACTTCATCAAATAACACCACGCTATAAGGCTTACGGCGAACTGCTTCAGTTAGCACACCACCCTCTTCATAACCAACATAACCAGGAGGTGCTCCCACCAAACGACTAACAGAATGTTTCTCCATAAATTCAGACATATCGATACGGATCATGGCATCGTCACTGTCAAATAAGAAGTTTGCTAAAGCTTTAGTTAACTCAGTTTTACCGACACCTGTTGGACCTAAAAATAAGAATGAACCACTTGGGCGATTTGGATCTGAAAGTCCAGCACGTGAGCGTCGTACAGCATTAGAAACTGCAACTACCGCTTCATCTTGGCCTACGACGCGGTTATGTAAAAATGTTTCCATACTGAGTAATTTTTCACGCTCACCCTGTAGCATTTTTGCTACAGGAATTCCTGTTGCTGCACTTACAACTTCGGCAATTTCATTGTCCGTCACTTTATTACGCAATAATTTAGGTTCAACTTTCTCTTCAGATGCTTCTTCACTGAGTCGTTTCTCCAAATCAGGAATTACTCCATATTGAAGTCGTGCCATTTCAGCTAGATCATTTTCACGTTGTGCCTTTTGCATCGCAATACGTGCTTGATCAAGCTCAGCCTGAGTTTGTTGATCGCCTTGGACCAAACGCTTTTCAGAAATCCACACTTCTTCAAGATCGCTGTATTCCTTCTCCACTTCAGCAATTTGTTTTTCTAAGTGTGAAACTTCAGCTTTACTTCCCGCATCTTCGTCTTTTTTTACAGCCTCAAGCTGTAATTTGAGTTGAATAAGACGACGCTCTAATTTATCTAGAGACTCAGGTTTTGAATCAAGCTCCATCTTAATTCGAGATGCCGCCTCATCAATTAGATCAATCGCTTTATCTGGTAGTTGACGATCTGTAATGTAGCGATGTGACATTTTAGCTGCAGCAATGATGGCAGAATCTAAGATTTTGACACCATGATGTACTTCATAGCGCTCTTTTAATCCACGTAAAATCGCAATCGTGTCTTCAACGCTAGGCTCGTCAACCAATACTTTCTGGAAACGACGTTCAAGTGCTGCATCTTTTTCAATGAATTGTCGATATTCATCTAAAGTTGTAGCACCTACACAACGTAATTCTCCGCGTGCTAAAGCAGGTTTCAACATGTTACCTGCATCCATTGCACCGTCGCCTTTACCTGCACCGACTAGAGTGTGCAACTCATCGATAAACAGAATAATTTCACCATCATGTTTAGCTAGATCTTTTAATACTGCTTTTAAGCGCTCTTCAAATTCACCACGATATTTTGCACCAGCTAAAAGCGATCCAAGATCAAGTGATAAGACACGTTTATTTTTTAAACTTTCAGGCACTTCTCCATTGACGATACGCTGTGCTAAACCCTCAACAATGGCAGTTTTACCAACACCCGGTTCACCAATCAAAACAGGATTATTTTTTGTACGGCGTGATAAAACTTGGACTGTTCGACGAATTTCATCATCTCGCCCAATCACTGGATCAAGCTTGCCAGAAAGTGCTCGCTCAGTGAGATCAATGGTGTATTTGTTTAATGAATCACGTTGATCTTCATGATTGTTACTCATGACTTTTTCATCACCTCGAACTTTAGTTATCGCCGCTTTTAAACCTGCGGATTGAACACCAACCGCATTTAAAATAGTTTTGGTTGCACCTGTTTCTGCTAAACCAAGTAACACCCAATCTGTTGAAAGAAACTCATCACCCGATTTTTGTGCATAACTATCTGCCAAGTTAAGCGCTTTAACCGCATCTGGACTGAGATTGATATCCCCAGTTGGATGGGCAAGTGTTGGTGCATCAGCAAGCGCCTGTTGCAACTTTGTGCTCAATTCTCGTAAATTCGCCCCTGCCTGCTGCAACAAACTCATATTTGATGGCTCTTCAAGCAGTGTCGATAGTATATGGATGCCTTCAATCGCTGTATGATCCTTGCCCATTGCTAAAGATTGCGCATCAGATAAGGCTTGCTGTAAGCGATTTGTAAATTTTTCAAAACGCATTATTATTTTCCTCACAACAAATTTGGTACTTGCTTAGTTAATGGGTGAGAAGCGTCATATTTCAAGTCGTTTTTTTAATTATTTTCTTAAATTTCAATTATTTAAAAAATAAAGATAGATTATAATTATAATATTTGTGCTGCTCATACATTTTTCAATACCACTTCACAATTTTTTCATGGTGATTATGATATTTATCTACTATTCACTACATATGACAAAGAAAATATATTCTCAGTAAACGGTCATTATTGTTCTCAAATCATCACATAGGAGTACGCCGAACTTATATCGACCTAATCGGTACATGTTGTGCAAAATCATTCAATATGAATTTATAAGATAAACAATTAATTTTATATTTATTTAAAGAATATAGATAAAACTTATAATAATCACCGTTTTCCATAAACGGATGATTTAATCATTCAGGCATACTTATATGAATCATTTTATAAATCTCTCAGAAAATAAAGTCCATCAAGATAAAATTAAATTTATTTTATCTGAAGCAAAAAAAAATGTAGAAGATCATACACTCCTCTTTGCAGGCTCTTTAAAACCCCAAGATGCGTGGCTTTTATTTCAATCCCAGCAAGCGATCATTATTGATGTCAGAACACATGAAGAGCGAAAATTCGTAGGTTATGTCGAACATTCAGAACATATTCCTTGGCTGACAGGCATCTCACTTGAACGTAACCCAGAGTTTTTAGAGAAGTTACAATCTTTTGTTAATGTATATGATATCATTTTGCTCATGTGCCGTAGTGGAAAGCGCTCCGCGGCAGCAGCGAGTGTGGCGTATAATGCTGGTTTCACAAACGTATATAATATCGATCAAGGTTTTGAAGGTGATTTAGATCCCAACTCCCATCGTGGTACTTACAATGGCTGGCGATTTCACAATCTGCCATGGGTACAAGAGTAAAATTGATTCGCTCAACTTACATAAAAAAAGCAACCTTAAGGTTGCTTTTTTCAACTCGATAAAATCAAGCTTCGGCTTCAATGATTTCAAAATCATGTGTAATTTCAACACCGCCATCTGAAAGCATTTTACTTGCTGAGCAATATTTTTCTGCAGATAGCTCAACCGCTTTAGCAACTTGCTTTTCTTTAACTGCTTTTCCTGTAACCACAAAATGCAAATGTATCTTCGTGAAAACCGCGGGAATTGTGTCTGCCCTCTCGGCTTTCAACTGACATTGAACACCCATCACATCTTGTCTAGATTTTTTTAATATGGTCACAATATCAAACGAAGCACACCCACCAAGCCCCATTAATATAAGTTCCATCGGACGTGGACCACGGTTTTCACCACCGTAAGCTTCAGCACCATCCATGATAATTTGGTGACCGCTTTCAGATTTTGCTTCAAAAGCAACATTCTCTAACCAATGTACGCTAGTATGCATTGCAACTACCTAAAAAAAACTATAAATTTACTTAGGACTGTACACTAGCATATATTGAGCTGATAAGGAATTTCACCTCTTATGCTTCACGTGGCAAGTTTATTTAGGTCTAAAGATCTAGTTACTATCCAAATCGGAATTTAAAAAGCATGACTTCTAATTTTTCACAACTTAGTACAGATGCTTTGTCGCCAGGTCAATTACCTGAATCTGTCAAAGCTTTGCTCAAGCGTGCGCACATCAATAGATTTCCAAAACGAACTTCAATTATTGATGCGGGCTCAGAGTCGAAATCTCTGTATCTAATTTTAAAAGGGTCGGTTTCAATTATTTTACGTGAAGATGATGAACGTGAAATTGTGGTAGCCTATTTAAACCCAGGGGACTTTTTTGGAGAGATGGGATTATTTGAAAGTAATCCTCAGCGTACTGCAGAAGTACGTACACGTGATGTATGTGAGATTGCTGAAATTTCATATGCTAACTTCCATGAAGTAAGTAAGCAGTATCCAGATCTTAGCTATGCGGTGTTCGCACAGCTTGTTCGTCGCTTAAAAAATACAACTCGAAAAGTAACTGACCTAGCATTTATTGATGTATCGGGTCGTATTGCACGTTGTTTAATCGACTTGTCAGCTCAACCTGAAGCAATGATTCTTCCAAATGGACGCCAAATTCGTATTACTCGTCAAGAAATTGGTCGTATTGTAGGTTGTTCACGTGAAATGGTTGGTCGTGTTCTTAAAACACTTGAAGAACAAGGCATGATTGAAACTGATGGTAAAGCTATCTTAATTTTTGATTCATCATTAGAAGCAGTAAATTCTGTTGAAGAAGACTTTGACAACAATGATGATGAATAAATTTTCATCTGATCTACATTCAAAAAAGCAAATCTGACGATTTGCTTTTTTATTGCCTTTTTTCTGAAAACTTTCGAATTTATTTTACATACGTTTTGAATCTTAGATTAGGTATGATTTCAATATATCAACTTAAAAAATACAGCAAGGATGTTGAGCATGAAATTTAATCGACTTGGGCAAACAGATATACACGTTCCCGAAATTTGTTTAGGAACAATGACCTTTGGTGAGCAAAATAGCCAGTCCGAGGCTTTCCAACAACTGGAATATGCACTCGAGCGGGGGTTAAATTTTTGGGATACTGCAGAGATGTACCCAGTACCTCCTAAAGTCGAAACTCAAGGCGCGACGGAAGAAATTATCGGCAATTGGATTCAGCAGCGCGGCCAACGTGATCAACTTTTTCTTGCTTCAAAAATTGCAGGTCCAGGCCAAGGTGGTAGCAATATTAGAGGCGGCACAACTCGCTATACTGCCAGCGACATCAGCTCAGCCTTAGACTCAAATCTTAGACGCTTAAAAACTGACTATATTGATCTTTATCAGCTGCATTGGCCTCAACGCCCAACCAATATGTTTGGTCAATTGGGTTATACCAATCACCATGCTCACAGTACACTAGATATCACACCACTCGAGGAAACCTTATCTGCCCTTCAAGCGGAAATTAATAGAGGTAGAATTCGTTATATCGGACTCTCCAATGAGACACCATGGGGAACCATGAAATTTCTACATTTAGCTGAAAAGTTAGGGCTGTCTAAATTTGTTTCTGTACAAAACCCCTATAACTTATTAAATCGTACCTATGAAATCGGCATGTCGGAGATTGCTAAATTTGAAGGCATCGGTTTACTGGCCTATTCACCGCTCGCTTTTGGCTATTTAACAGGAAAATTTAGACATGGTGCGAGACCTGCAAATGCCAGAGTCACCTTATACTCTAGATTTGTGCGTTATAGTAATCCTGAAAGTGAATGGGCAACTGAACAATACGCCCTCTTAGCAGAAAAACATGGACTGACATTAACGCAATTGGCGTTAGCTTTCATTAAGCAGCAGTTCTTCGTGACCAGCACAATCATTGGTGCAACCGATTTAAATCAACTCAAAGAGAATATTGATGCTTTTAATGTGTCATTGTCAGCAGAAATACTTCAGGAAATTGAGATCATCCATAAACAACAGCCAAATCCAGCACCTTAAGTGTCTAATAAATTCGATTTCAATACATTTGAATCAAAGCCATACTGTGATAACAATTTACTAAGTGGTGAATATAAAAAAAAGGATGCTAACGCATCCTTTTTTAGCTTTATTCTTTTAACGGCGACTTTGGTTATAAATCGCTTGAGCTGCAGGTAAGTTTTTACGCATCGCCTCAATTCGTTGAGCATTTGAAGGGTGTGTTGATAAGAAAGATGCATTGCCACCATTACTTGCTTTAGCCATTTTCTCCCATAATGTAATCGCTGCTTGTGGGTTATAACCAGCTCGAGCCATTAACATTAATCCACCCTGATCAGCACGGCTCTCCAAGTTACGTGAATAAGGCAACCCTACACCCAGTTGAGAACCAATTTGTGCAACTGCTGCGCCACCTTGACCTACCCCAGCTGCACTTAAACCAACACCTAAAGCCAAGTCAGTTAAAGCTTGAGCACCCAATTTACTTTTTGCATGCTCTTCCAAAGCATGGATCATTTCATGTCCCATGATGGCCGCAATTTCAGCATCTGTTAAATTTAAACGTTCCACAATACCTGTATAAAAAACAACTTTACCACCCGGCATGACAGAAGCATTTAATTCACTTGATTTAATTACAGATACCTGCCATTGGAATGGCTGACCCGTTTGATTCATTTGATCAGCATATGGACGCAAACGATTGTAGACATTGGTAATACGCTTATAGGTATTTGAGCTTGTATCCAATAAGCCCTTGCTGCGAGCTGTATCAATGGCTTGCGAGTAACTTTGTGCAGCAGCTGCATTTAATGTCGCTGAGTCCGCACCCGCCATATCCGCAAATGTTGTACACCCTGAAATCGAGATCACCGCAGATGCTGTAAGACCGAGCAATAATTTGTTCTTCATTATAATGTTCCAATCTACTTGAAAGTACTTGTTCATAATTATAGACAAACTCAACTAAGCTTAATATCTCATTTTTCTTCACTTTTTTATTTGTTATGTAATTTAGTAAACAAATTGATAGCTGATCCAAAAGACCAAACAAAAAATATTAAGCACGAGATAGGTTTGACTCCACGGTTTTAAACGAGTTTCAAGCTTCTCATCTTTACGTTTAAAAAATAAATAGGTGTTCTGAATTAAAATAATAGGGACCAATATGCAAGCGATCATAATCGACAGCCCAATAAAGACTTGGTAGACCACATCTTCGGCTACTGTTTGAGATCGAATTATCATCATCGCAATCGTGGGTGCCCCCCCCATTGCAAATAACAACGAATAAAACATTGTTCCAGAAATATTTTTATGCATCCTGCACACTCTATTATTTTATACATTCGATTTTAACAATCTCTAAGATTCAGCACAGCCAATTTTTATACAACTTTGGTCGTTGTTTAGATCAAAAAAAGCCCTGTGATATCACAGGGCTTTTTTAAAACTTTTAATTAAGCTTCAAACGGGTGACGAAGAATAATCGTTTCATCACGGTCTGGACCAGTTGATACGATGTCGATTGGACATTCGATTAACTGTTCAAGTCGCTTAATATAGTTGATTGCTGCTTCTGGCAATTGGTCTAAAGATTTAGCACCAAAAGTAGACTCAGTCCAACCAGGCATTGTTTCGTAAATTGGTTTTAAAGTTTCAAATGCAAGTGCATCAGAAGAACCTACGCAGCCCGAATCTGCAGCTTCATAACCTACACAGATTTTGATTTCTTCTAAACCATCAAGAACGTCAAGTTTAGTCAAGCAAATACCCGAAAGTGAGTTTACTTCTACTGAACGACGAAGGATTTCAGCATCGAACCAACCACAGCGACGTTGGCGACCAGTAGATGCGCCAAATTCTGAACCTACAGTACCAAGGTGCTTACCAATTGCATCACCAACATCGTTTGCAGCATCATAAACCAACTCAGTTGGGAATGGACCTGCACCTACGCGAGTTGTATAAGCTTTGGTAATACCCAATACATAGTCAAGGTGTAATGGACCAAGACCAGAACCAGAACTCACACCACCAGCAGTCGTATTTGAAGATGTTACGTATGGATAAGTACCATGGTCAACATCAAGAAGTGAGCCTTGAGCACCTTCAAACATGATGTTGTCACCGTTCTTACGATATTTATGCAATTCGCCAGTAACATCAACAACCAGTGGAGCAACAACTTCACGCCATTGATCACATAACGCAAGCACGTCTTCAAGCTTAACCGCTTCTACACCGTAGAATTGTGTTAATTGGAAGTTATGGTATTCAAGTAACTCTTCAAGCAATGCTTTAAGATGATCACCACCACGCACTAAATCAGCGACACGAACCGCACGACGTGCAACTTTATCCTCATACGCTGGACCAATACCACGACCTGTTGTACCAATCTTGGCATTCCCACGTTTTTTCTCACGTGCTTGGTCTAATGCAATATGGTTTGGCAAAATTAATGGACAGTTTGGAGAAATACGTAAACGTTCTTTAACTGGCACACCTTGCTCTTCAAGAATCGTCATCTCTTTGATTAACGCTTCAGGAGAAAGCACTACACCGTTACCAATTAAGCAAAGTACGTTTTCACGTAAAATACCAGATGGAATGAGGTGTAAAACAGTTTTCTTACCACCTACGACGAGAGTATGACCTGCATTGTGTCCACCTTGATAGCGAACAACTGCAGCCGCTTGATCTGTGAGCAGGTCAACGATTTTACCTTTACCTTCGTCGCCCCATTGGGTACCAAGTACCACAACATTCTTGCCCATAATAGCCTCATTGCATCATGCTGTTAAAATTGAAGAACATGATTTGAAATTTAGTATTCAAATCAGGTGATTAAATCTGTTCGAGTTTCCACTCACCCGCTTGATTCACCAACTGGTGAGTCGCGTTAGGTACTGAATTCAACTCATCTTGACCAAGCAACTGCACAACGCTTTTGCCTTGATCACGTAATCCTTGAATTGCTTTGACTAGGTCAGCATTATTGCCCTTAGGTGCAACGATTACTTCCAATGCTTTAAATTGACCAGCGCTTAAAGCGTATAAGTCACATGAAAAGCCAGTTGCTGGACGTGCACGACCAAAATGCTCACCAATACCATCATAACGTCCACCTTGAGCTAATGGTGCAGCACGATTTGGTGCATACACTGCATACATTAAGCCAGTGTGATAGTGATATGAACGAAGCTCTACAACATCGATACCAATATGCAGATTTGGCCAACGTTGCTGAATCGCATCTTGTGTGCTTTGAACTGCATTAAATGCTTCTTGGAATGCCGAATCTTCTAAGATTTCTTGGCTTAAATGTGATTTTAAAGCGACTAAATCACTTGCATAACGACCAAGCGCATAAAAATCAGAGCCGAATTTAAGTTGTTGCGTATATTCAGCAAGCTCTGGTAATGCTTTACGCTGATATAAATCAGATAGATGCGACTCTGTAGCTTTGTTCAATCCTGCATGTTTAACTAAGCTACGGAATAGACCAACGTGTCCAATATCTAAATGGATCGCCTCAGTTACACCTGTATTTTTTAATAATTCCAACATGACATCGATCATTTCGACGTCAGCATCGATACTGTCTGAACCAAACAACTCAGCACCGAGCTGTAAAGGCGCACGTGTGGTATTGAAACCTTGTGGTTTGGTATGAAGTACCGTTCCAGCGTAGCAATAGCGTGCAACACCTTCAACTGGATACACGTGTGCATCAATACGCGCCACCTGAGGCGTCATATCTGCACGCACACCAAGTAAACGACCTGAAAGTTGATCGATTACTTTAAATGTGGCTAAGTCTAAATCTTGATTCGATTCTGAAAGAGAAGATAGAGATTCGATGTATTCAATAAATGGCGTGTACACCAATTGATAACCTCGAGCTGCGAGGAAATCTAACGCGGTACGACGCAAAGTTTCAATAACTTGCGCTTGCTCTGGTAATACATCAGCTACACCATCAGGTAATAACCATGTCTCTGAAATGGGCATGTTGTAAACCTAAATTCTGTCAGCGCGGAACAAATCCGCATAAAAAAATCGGGAACACACCCGATTTCTCCTAGTCTATCACGATCAACCCCCATGTGCATCAGACTTTTAAATAATTAAATCGGAATTTTAGATTATTCATAAGCTTCGATTGGTAATTCTGAACGCACTAGCAGTTGATCTATGTTATAGACATAAGCCTTTATAAAAGACACAGCATTTCAGTTTCATGACTGATCTGGAAATGAATGACATAAATCCAGTAAACGATTGGTATATCCCCATTCATTATCATACCAAGCATAGACTTTAGCTTGCTTCCCGACCACCATGGTTTGAGTTAAATCAACAATGAGTGAAAACGGAGAATGATTAAAGTCAGATGATACTAAAGGCTCATCTGTTACCGACATAATTTCCGAAAATTGCTCTCGTGCTGCTGAAATTAACGCTTCATTTAACTGATGGTCTGTAATTGACTGTTGCGCTATAAATGTCAAATCAATAGCTGCCACATTAATAGTAGGAACACGAATTGAGTAACCGTCTATTCGCCCTTCCATTTTTGGCATGACACGTTTGATTGCACCTAGAGCAGATGAAGTCGTTGGAATAATGTTTTGCCCAGATGCCCTCGCACGACGTAAATCGCGGTGAACATGATCTAAAACGGATTGATCCGCTGTAACAGCATGAATTTCTGTCATTAACGCACTTTCTATGCCAAAGGCATCGTCAATAATTTTGACCAGAGGAACCAATGCTTGTGTCGTACATGAAACACTCGAAATAATCTGATCCGTAGTTTTAACCTCTGTATGATTTACCCCGTAGACAATTGCAGCATCAACCGTATCAAAAGGTGCAGCCCCAATTATCACACGTTGAGCGCCAGCATTGAGATGGCGTGTCGCTTCTGCTCGAGATCTAAATAAACCAGTACACTCTAAAACAACATCAACGTTTAAACGCTTCCATGGCAGTTGATCAGGTTCTGTTTGACAGTGGACTTCAATAGATAATTTTTTTTGATAGGCATAAATATTGAGAAATACTTGCTCTGCAACATAACTCAACTCCACTTCCCCATGAAATCTTCCATGTGTGGTGTCATATTTAAATAAATGAATTAAAGTTTCTACATCAGCCACATCATTAATCGCAACGATTTCAAAATTGAATTGTTTTGGATTTTCAAACCAAGCTCTTAAAACATTTCGCCCGATTCGTCCAAATCCATTAATTGCGATACGCTGCATATGTAACCTTCAACTCTTTAATACAAGTTCTTGAAAGCTCTATGTTAAAGTATTTCTAAAATATTCAGTAATAAATAATGGTCTTATGACTACTCAATATTTTTGATTGATCTTCGTGCGAGATACACTGCTTAAGCATTTGAAAATGATCTCAACACCAATAATGATTAAAATTTCACCTAAAATCAGAATTAAAGAGAATTGTCATTAAAACACTTTAAAATCATTGGTACAGGTGGCAAATTCCGTTATAATTTGGCGTTTTTAAACTTTTAGCCCGGTATGCTGGGGTGAATTTTTTTGTGAATTCGCACTTTATTTCCCAGACATATTATTTGCCAATACAGAATTAATGGAGTGACTTGGTTGTGAGTACTCGTTTTATGACATCAGCTGAAATTCGTGAAGCATTTTTGCGTTACTTTGAATCGCAAGGCCACACACGTGTCGCGTCGAGTTCTCTAGTTCCTGCCAACGACCCAACTTTGCTCTTTACAAATGCTGGTATGAACCAGTTCAAAGATTGCTTCTTAGGCCTAGAAAAACGAGATTATGTACGTGCAGTGTCATCACAAAAATGTGTTCGTGCTGGCGGTAAACATAACGACTTAGATAACGTGGGCTACACAGCTCGTCACCATACGTTTTTTGAAATGTTAGGTAACTTCTCTTTCGGAGATTACTTTAAACGTGACGCGATTAAATTCGCTTGGGATTTCTTAACCAATGAAAAATGGTTAGGTCTACCTAAAGACAAATTATATGCAACGGTTTATCACACTGATGATGAAGCATTCGACATCTGGAACAAAGAAATCGGTCTAGATGAGTCTCGCATTATCCGTATCGGCGACAACAAAGGCGGTCAATACGCTTCAGATAACTTCTGGGCAATGGGCGATACAGGTCCTTGTGGTCCATGTTCTGAAATTTTCTATGACCATGGCGATCACATTTGGGGCGGCTTACCAGGCACACCTGAAGAAGATGGCGACCGCTTCATCGAAATTTGGAACAACGTATTCATGCAGTTTAACCGTACTGCTGATGGCGTACTCCATCCGCTTCCTGCTCCGTCTGTCGATACAGGTATGGGCTTAGAGCGTATTTCTGCTGTTTTACAACACGTCAACTCAAACTACGAAATTGATCTATTCCAACACCTATTAAAAGCTGCAGCTGAAATTATTGGTTTAGATACTGCTGAACTTGAAGCGAAAGCGCAAGCGGAAGGCAAACCAGTTGAATACCCAGCATCACTTAAAGTCGTTGCCGACCATGCACGCTCGTGCTCATTCCTAATCGCTGATGGCGTAAACCCATCAAATGAAGGGCGTGGCTACGTTCTACGTCGTATCATCCGTCGTGCAGTTCGTCATGGTAACAAGTTGGGTGCGACAGGTTCATTCTTCCACAAAATGTTAAAGCCTTTAATTAAGGTGATGGGCGCTGCCTATCCTGAACTTGAAGCACAACAAGCGCGTATCGAAGCGCAACTTTTAAAAGAAGAAGAGCAATTTGCTAAAACCTTAGAACAAGGTTTGAAATTGCTTGAGGGCGAACTTGCGAACTTAAAAGGTTCTGTAATTCCAGGCGAAGTAGTATTCAAACTTTACGACACGTACGGCTTCCCAACTGACTTAACGGCTGACATCGCACGTGAACGTGATTTAACGATTGACGAAGCTGGTTTTGAAAAAGAAATGGCTGCTCAACGTCAACGTGCACGTGATGCGGGTAAATTCGCAATCGACTACAACAACGTTGTAAAAGTTGAAGGCGAAACTCAGTTTGACGGCTACGATGCAACTGCTGGTGAGGGTCAAATCATCGCAATCTATAAGGATGGCGAACAAGTTGATGAAGTCGTTGAAGGTGATGAAGCTTTAATCGTTCTAAACCAAACACCTTTCTATGCAGAAAGCGGTGGTCAAATTGGTGATACAGGTATCTTTAAAAACGATACAGGTATTTTCGAAGTTCAAGACACGAAAAAATCTGGTGGTGCGTTCGTTCACCAAGGTATCGTGACCATGGGTAACTTTAAAGTTACTCAAAATGTAGAAGCAACAGTTAAAGCAGACATTCGTGCAGCAACAGCACGTAACCACTCTGCGACTCACCTTCTACATGCTGCACTTCGTCAAATCTTGGGTTCACATGTTCAACAAAAAGGTTCATTGGTTGCTTCTGACGTGTTACGTTTCGACTTTGCCAATGATCAACCCGTGACATTTGAACAGATTCAAGAAATTGAACGTCTGGTAAATGCTGAAGTGATTGCCAATACGCCTGTAACAACCGAACTCCTTGACATCGAATCTGCAAAAGCTAAAGGTGCGATGATGTTGTTTGGTGAGAAATATGGCGAAGAAGTTCGCGTACTTTCTATGGGTTCAATCATTGAAGAGAAAAACTTCTCGATCGAACTTTGTGGCGGTATTCACGTAAAACGTACAGGTGACATTGGTCTGTTCAAAATCACTTCTGAAGGCGGTGTTGCTGCAGGTGTACGTCGTATTGAGGCAGTTACAGGTACGAAAGCAATTGAGGTGGCTCAAAAAGCTGATCGAGACATCAACACGATTAATGGCTTATTGAAAGCACAAAAAGATCAAACGATTGAGAAAGTTGAAGCCTTAGCGGACACAGCATCAAGCTTACAAAAGCAAATTGATCAATTGAATCAAAAACTTGCACATTTACAGGCGGCTGAACTACTTAGCCAAGTTAAGGAAATTGCAGGTCGCAAAACGTTAATCACGACTGTTCAAGGTATGGATGCGAAATCACTTCGCAATCTACACGACGGCGTGAAATCAAAATTAGAAAATGCTGTGATTGTCCTTGCAGGTGTAGAGGGTGACAAGGTGAGCTTGATCGCATCTGTAGCTAAAGACTTCACAGCTTCTATAAAAGCAGGTGACATCATCAAACACTTAGCAACTGAGCTAGGTGGTAAAGGTGGTGGTAAGCCTGATTTGGCACAAGGTGGCGCGCCACTTAACGAGAAGTTTGCTTCTGTCATGGCAGAATTAACTGCTTGGCTAGCTGCAAAATAAAACTTCACCTTTTGTGTAACTGACCTTGAACAACTCTTCAAGGTCATGGTTTATATGGAACAACTATGGCATTAATCGTTCAAAAATATGGCGGTACTTCAATGGGTACTCCTGAGCGCATTTTAAATGTTGCTCGTCGTGTAAAGCGTTGGCATGATCACGGCCACAAGGTTGTGGTTGTTGTATCAGCAATGAGTGGTGAAACTAATCGCCTACTCGCTTTAGCGAAAGCCATTACCGACACCCCTGACCCACGAGAATTAGACCAAATGGTTTCAACGGGTGAACAGGTAACGATTTCAATGTTAGCAATGGCACTGAACTCTATCGGTGTGGAAGCGAAATCTTTGACTGGACGCCAAGTTGGTATTAAAACTGACAGCTCATTCACAAAAGCACGTATTGAATCAATTGATACAGATGTCATGACTGAACAATTAGATGCTGGTCGTGTCATCGTTGTTGCAGGTTTCCAAGGTTTTGATGCTAATGGAAACACAACAACTTTGGGTCGTGGTGGTTCTGATACTTCTGGTGTTGCATTAGCAGCTGCACTCAAAGCGGATGAATGCCAAATTTATACAGATGTGGATGGTGTATATACAACAGATCCACGTGTTGCACCAAAAGCGAAAAAAGTTGATCGTATTTCTTTTGAAGAAATGCTCGAAATGGCTTCTCTTGGTTCTAAAGTTTTACAGATACGTTCTGTTGAGTTCGCGGGTAAATATCAAGTCCCTTTACGCGTACTCTCTAGCTTCGACAATGAAAATGATGGCGCATTTGACGAAGAATTCAAAAACAACGTCGGAACACTTATCACTACTGAATTGGAAGACAACATGGAACAGCCAATTATCTCTGGTATCGCATTTAACCGTGACGAAGCTAAATTAACTATCTTAGGTGTGCCTGATCTTCCTGGTATTGCATCTAAAATTTTAAAACCGATTGGTGATGCTAATATCGAAGTGGATATGATCATCCAAAACGTTGAAGAAGATGGTACAACTGACTTCACATTCACAGTCAATCGTGGCGAACTTGCTAAAGCTAAAAAAATTCTTGAAGAAACTGCTCAAGCAATCGGTGCTCGTGAAGTTGCAACACGTGATGATATTGTAAAAGTATCTATCGTAGGTGTTGGTATGCGCTCTCATGCTGGTGTTGCAAGTAAAATGTTTACAGCACTTGCTGATGAAGGCATCAATATCCTGATGATTTCAACTTCTGAAATCAAAATCTCTGTTATTATTGAAGAAAATTATTTAGAGCTTGCTGTTCGCTCACTTCACACTGCGTTTGGTCTTGACCGCGAACATGGTGAGTCTAGCGCACGTGCTTAATTTTCTGCCATGAGTTAGCAGAAACAATGCATACTTGATGAAGAAATATTCAGAGCCACTATAGTTTTTCCTATAGTGGCTCTGTTATATTAGGTCTAGAGGTTTATGGGATAATTTCAATAGTCCTGTGCGAATGGTTAAATTCGTCACATTTATCTATTAAAATATTTCGTGGTGCCGAGGTTGTTATTTTCATTTTTGAAAAAACTATCGCAGGTTTAGCGTTTAAGCAAGGAGATAAACATGCTGATTCTCACCCGTCGTGTTGGTGAAACATTAATGATTGGGGATCAAGTCAGTGTCACTGTACTTGGTGTAAAAGGTAACCAAGTGCGAATTGGTGTGAATGCGCCTAAAGAAGTATCTGTACATCGTGAAGAAATCTATCAACGAATTCAGCATGAACGTGCGATGCATGAGCACTTGCAACATCTTGACCAAGATTACCAACCTTCTTACGAAGAAGAGAATTACACTCAAAATGATTTCAATCGTTGATTAGAAATGATTTTGTGACTAAAGCGGCTAAATTTAGCCGCTTTAAATTTTTGGTGTTTAAGCTGTTTAAAGTCCCAATGATTTGCGTACTGGACCAAAACTACGCCTGTGCTCTTCAACCACGCCAAACTGTGCAATAGCTTCAAAATGAGCTTTGGTCGGGTAGCCTTTATGTTTTGCAAAACCAAACTGAGGATATTTAGCATCAAGTTCTAACATTTGATGATCACGTGTCACCTTAGCCAGGATACTGGCAGCAGAAATTTCTGGATGTAATGCATCTCCTCCAACTACAGCATCACAACTCATACTCAATCCTTGGGGAATTTTATTACCATCAACCAATACATGTTGTGGTTGCACAGTCAATTGTTCAACGGCACGACGCATTGCCAACAACGAAGCATTCAATATATTGAGTTCATCAATTTCGTGATGACTCGCTTCAGCGATAGCCCAAGCTAGTGCTTTTTCTTTGATCTCTATAAATAATTTTTCACGTTTCTTTTCACTGAGTTTTTTAGAATCATTTAACCCAAGAATCGGATTGTTAGGATCCAAAATTACAGCAGCCGCAACGACCGATCCCACCAGTGGACCGCGCCCTGCTTCATCAGCACCAGCAATCAACATCATTTTCCTAATTTATCCTTAAAAAAATAGGCCGATCAAAATCAGCCTATTCATATATCTTTAAAATTAACGTACAGCTTCAGCTACACATTCATTAATAGTTTTAGTCACGATATTGCTGACGATTGTTGCACGTGCTGTTGGATCAATCGCTGCTGTAGCCAAATCAACCGTAGTTACGCTTTGAGGAGCTTTTTCACTTACACATCCACAAATTTCACCTTGGATATTTTCTTTCTGCTCTGCAGTCATTAATTTCGTTGCAGTTTTCCAAGCAGAAATATTGTTCAATTCAGTTGTGCATTTTGCATTGATCGCAATTTTAAGTGCAGCCGAACCTAACTGTTGAGTGGTATTTGCGGCAGGTGATGATGTCCCTGTTGTACCTGTAGCACAAGCTCCGAGCACTAATGTCATTGGTGCGAGTAAAGCGATTAATTTTTTCACAGTATTGTCCTTATCATCTTACGAATTGAGCTATTTTGCCTAATGTAACATCATGAAGAAATAGATTTTTTGTATTTCCCGACTATATGTTCAGTTATAAGTCGCATTCCGTTGCATATTTTCAACACTGTGTCCCATTTCAATACTTATAAATAATTTATGCTTAAATTATTATGTGCGAAATTCAATCATAAGTTTATATCATGAATAATAAATCCAAATATTACACACGTACAGCTCAAGTCTTGCATTGGGTCATGGCGATTATTTTTATCACGGCGTGGGCGATCGGCTTTTATAGCGGCAATTTTTTAAGTTATGAAGTAGATGGTAGCTTCAAAGGTGACGTCATCACGCTTCACAAAAATATTGCAACCACAATTATTTTTCTGGTCGTGGTTCGTATCTTTTGGCGCTACACTCATCCTGCACCCGAGTTACCAGAGACAATGTCTCCCCTCATGAAAAGACTCGCACATTTAGGGCATCTTGGACTTTATTTTATGCTTCTGGCTTTACCAATTACGGGTTGCTTATGGAGTTGGAGTCTCGGCTACCCTGCACCAGTATTATTCTTATTTGATCTACCCGCTTTAATAGGTGAGAATCCTCAAGTAACTGAAATTGTAAAACCACTTCATATTTGGATTTCTTGGGCTGCAGGTTTACTTTTACTCGGACATATTGCTGCGGCATTAAAGCATCACTTTATAGATAAAGATCATGTCTTAGACAGCATGACCAAACAACCTAAAGATTGATTGAGTACGGCTCTAAATTTATGAGTTAGATTTAGAGCTAATCACACATGCTTTTAGGCTATTCAACATGGCTTTTCGAATGACTTCTTGCTTGATATCTTCGTTAACTGTTGCTTTGACAAGTTCCTGAGCCGGAATATCTTTTAAAGCATGATTTGATACACAATCACAGGTTTCTAATTTTAATTTCTTTTTGTTTTCTTCATTCATTAAATATGTCGTTATTTTCCATATTTTTGAATGGTCGACTTCACGCTCACATTGATACTGGATGACAGGCTTTAATATACGCTGTGTCAATGTCGTATTTGCATTCGCGATAACTACGGGCAACATTAGCAGACTCAAGTAAAACAAAGACTTCAATTTCAACATCACATTCGGCTCTATTGTTTAAAGCATATTAAACCAAAGGTGGGATTTTGCCCCCACCTTCCAGTATTTCACATAAACAAGTTTAACTGTTTTAAATTGCGAGAATTTTATCTTTCCACTTTTGTTTTTGCACATCGGAAATAAACGATGCTTCAAATGAATTTATAGCGAGTTGCTTTAATTCATGATTTGTTAAATCTAAGGCCTCAGCAATCGCAATAAAGTTATCATTCATATACCCACCGAAATAAGATGGATCATCTGAATTGACGGTTACATGCACACCCTGCTGTAACAAACGGCGAATATTATGATCTGCCATATCATCTACAACACAAAGCTTTAAATTTGATAATGGACAAACCGTTAAAGGCATTTTTTCAGCAATCAAACGCGCCAACAACTTTGGATCTTCTTCAGAGCGTACGCCGTGATCAATACGATTCACTTTAAGTAAATCCAAAGCTTCCCAGACATATTCTGCTGGACCTTCTTCACCTGCATGAGCAACAACCAAAAATCCTTCATCACGTGATTTTGCAAATACCCTTTCAAATTTAGAAGGTGGATGCCCAACTTCACTTGAATCTAACCCTACCCCAATAATTTGGTCTTTGTAAGGTAAAGCCTGTTCAAGTGTTTCAAATGCTGCCTCTTCACTCAAATGACGTAAGAAACACATAATCAAATGCGTTGTGATGCCTAATTTTACCTCAGCATCGTGGCAAGCTCGTTTTAAGCCTTTAATTACCGTTTCAAATGACACACCACGATCCGTATGGGTTTGCGGATCAAAAAACATTTCAGTATGAACCACTCGATCTTCTGCACATTTTTCAAAATATGCCCATGCAAGATCATAAAAATCTTGCTCATTGATCAATACATTCGCACCTGCATAGTAAATATCTAGAAATGATTGCAGATTGTGAAAATTATAAGCCTGTTTGACTTCTTCAACTGATTGATATGGGATTGCAATTTCATTGCGCTGAGCAATGGCAAACATCAACTCAGGTTCAAATGTCCCTTCAATATGGACATGAAGCTCAGCTTTAGGTAAAGCTTTAATTAACTCAACACGGTTCATTGCTACTCCTCATGAAACCAAAAATAAAAAGGGTGCAAACTGAGTTTACACCCTTTTAAAAACTGTTAAAAATTAGCCGCCAAACATTGCAAATTTTAGCGCCCATAATACTGCGATAATCCATACCATATATGGTACTGTAGATGCTTTACCTGTAAGTAACTTCACCAACGCATAACTGATAAAGCCCATGGCAATACCATCAGCGATTGAGTAAGTGAACGGCATAAACACGATCGTTAAGAAAGCAGGAACCGCTTCAGTAATATCATCCCAATCAATATGTGTAATACCCTGAATCATCAATACCCCTACAAAGAGTAAGGCTGGTGCAGTTGCAAATCCAGGAACAGATTGAGCCAACGGTGCTAAGAACAAACAAGCAATAAAAAGTAAGCCAACTATTACCGCTGTAAGACCTGTACGCCCCCCTGCTGCTACACCCGCAGAAGACTCAATATATGGTGTCGTTGATGATGTACCTAATGCAGCACCAGCAACAATCGCTGAAGAGTCGGCAAACAGAGCTTTCTTCAAACGTGGTAATTTACCATCTTTGAGTAAACCAGCACGATGTGAAACACCAACCAGCGTTCCTGTTGAATCAAATAGATCAACTAAGAAGAACACAAAAATTACACCGATTAAACTTGCGGTAAATAAGCCTTCAAAATCCATTTGCATGAATGTTGGTGCAATTGAAGGAATTTGACCAACCACACCTTTAAATTCACTCAATCCTAGGAATGTTGAGATTGCAGTCAACACTAAAATACTAATGATAATCGCACCACGTATTTTAAAGTGATGCATAACAACAACCATCAAAAAACCGAATAAGGCTAAGAGAACGGTTGGTTGTTTTAAATCACCTAAACCCACTAGAGTCGCAGGATTATCCACAATGATGCCAGCATTTTTCAAAGCGATTAATGCTAGGAATAAACCAATACCACCACCAATAGCCAATTTTAAAGACATTGGAATGGCATTCACGATCGCTTCACGAATTTTAAACATACTGATCGCGATGAAGACCAGACCAGACACAAATACCGCAGCTAAAGCGGTTTGCCAAGGTACACCCATTCCTAAACATACCGAATAGGTGAAATATGCATTTAAGCCCATACCCGGAGCCAATGCGATTGGGTAATTGGCAATAATACCCATGACAAAACAACCAATTGCTGCTGCCAAACATGTCGCAACAAATACCGCACCATGATCCATTCCTGTTTCAGACAGAATCATTGGATTGACAATGATGATGTAGCACATTGTCAGGAATGTCGTCATCCCTGCAATCATTTCAGTTCGAAAAGTTGTTTTGTTTTCACTTAGTTTAAATAAGCGTTCAAGCAAACCCGCTGAAGAATTTGGATTTGTCATTGTCGAGCCCCTGCTTAAGATCGAGCGAGTCGTAAAAATTATTTAGATCATTTATTCAATGATTCATTGGCAAATGTAGCTCAGATGACGCATTCAATAAACGTACCAAAATGACATTTCCGATAAATTGAAGCACAATTAAAAAAGCTGCAATAAAGCAGCTTTGATATGATGATCTATCAATTGAACAGTCGCTAGACAATTCGATCTATCGGGATATATTTTTAATTATAACATAGACTGAATTTGAAGGGCTGAATACACAGTCATAGGTTATAAAACGCTAAAATTTAATCTTTATTTAAATCACGTTAAAAAATATAAATTTAAATATACCCCTTAAAAAATCACTGATGATTTTTAGATCATTTAATTTTAAATGGTAGAGTAAATTATGCTTGCTAACAGTGAATACTTTCTAAATTTGCACTCTTACCGATCAATATGAACATTATTTCATTTGGAGGTATTCCCAAATTATGTAACCTAATCCAAAGCCCAAACAGGAATACGCAGTAATAATAAAGAAAACGAAACTTGCTTTATTCTTTTTTTTCAAGAAATTCATAATGCTCACCTTAAGTTAACTCGTCATGCACTATGATAATGCATTTAGCTAATAATACCAGTGAAATAGAATTATTTCCCTTAAATATCAATAAATTACTATTTTTAATAAATACTATCAGTACTTTTCATAACCACTTCATTTTATTATAAAAAATTGAGCACCCTAACTAGATGCATCGATTTGCTGATCTTTAAAATAAAAAGGCCACTATTCATAGTAGCCTTTCATTCGATCAGTTTTGTTGAGAAACAAAACGTGCTCTGGCAGCATGAAGCTTCTTATAGCTCTCAATAAGTTTTAAATGACGATCGAGACCTTCAAGTTGCATATTGGTTGGCGTCAATCCATAAAAACGCACATCACCTTCGATTGAGCCTATTGCAGCATCAACTCTCTCATCACCGAACATACGTCTAAAATTCGGTTCATAGTCTTCAATTTCCATTTCTTCATCTAACAACACTTCTAATACAACATCCATGCATTGATAGAATAAGCCTCGTTCTACAGTATTGGTGTTGTATTGTAAGAACTGTTCTACTTGGTCTTTCGCTTCTTCGAAATTTTCCAAAGCTAAGTTAATTAATAGTTTTAATTCAAGAATAGTTAACTGACCCCACACCGTATTATCGTCAAATTCAACACCAATCAAGGTAATAATATCGGTATAGTCATCCACTTCAACTTCTTCAAGTTTCTCTAGCAAAGCTTCGAGCTGTTTATTATCTAAACGATGTAAGTTAAGAATATCTTCTCTAAAGGCTAAAGCTTTATTGGTATTGTCCCAAACCAGATCTTCAACCAAATACACCTCAGAATATCCTGGCACCAGAATTCGGCATGCAGTTGCACCTAAATGTTGGTATACAGCCATGTAAACTTCTTTACCCATCTCTTTTAGGATATTGAACATCTTTTCAGCTTCTTCAGCGTTTGTATTTTCACCTTGACTGGTGAAATCCCACTCTACGAAATCATAATCAGATTTCGAACTGAAGAATCTCCAAGACACAACACCCGATGAATCAATAAAGTGTTCCACAAAGTTATTTGGTTCTGTCAGTGCATGGCTATTGAAAGTAGGACGTGGTAAGTCATTTAAACCTTCAAAACTACGACCTTGTAAAAGCTCTGTTAGGCTGCGTTCTAATGCAACTTCAAAGTTTGGATGAGCCCCGAATGATGCAAAAACGCCACCCGTTCTTGGATTCATTAATGTCACGCACATGACTGGGAATTTCCCACCTAATGAAGCATCTTTGACCAGCACTGGAAAACCTTGCTCCTCAAGCCCCTTAATACCCTCAACTATTTTTGGGTACTTTGCTAGAACATGTTCAGGTACATCTGGCAGGGTAATTTCACCCTCTAAAATTTCGCGCTTAACCGCACGCTCAAATATTTCAGATAAACATTGTACTTGTGCTTCAGCCAAGGTATTTCCTGCGCTCATACCATTTGACAGATACAAATTTTCAATCAAATTTGAAGGGAAATATACAATCTCACCGTCTGACTGGCGCACAAATGGTAACGAACAAATACCTCTCTCAGTATTGCCAGAATTTGTGTCGTACAGATGTGTGCCTAATAACTCATCTTCAGGATCGTAAATTTCAAGTGTATATTCATCTAAAATTTCTGATGGCAATTCACCATTTGGACCTGGTTGGAACCACTTTTCATCTGGGTAATGCACAAATTCTGCATTTGCGATTTCTTCACCCCAAAATTGGTCGTTATAGAAGAAATTACAATTCAAACGTTCAATAAACTCGCCTAATGCAGACGCTAAAGCACTCTCTTTCGTTGAACCTTTACCATTGGTAAAGCACATTGGCGCTTGTGCATCGCGAATATGTAAAGACCATACGTTTGGCACTATATTCCGCCAAGACGCAATTTCAATCTTCATCCCTAAGCCCGCCAAAATTGCAGACATGTTGGCAATCGTTTCTTCAAGCGGTAAATCTTTGCCCGGAATAACAGTCACATTTTTCTTGGCAATATTTGGCATAAGTAAAGCTTGAGCATCCGCATCAATGCTTTCAACTTCCTCAATAACAAATTCAGGACCTGTTTGAATGACTTTTTTTACAGTGCAACGGTCGATTGAACGCAAAATACCTTGTCGATCCTTCTCAGAGATATCTGAGGGTAATTCGACTTGAATTTTAAAAATTTGTTTATAACGGTTTTCTGGATCAACAATATTATTTTGGGATAATCGAATATTTTCTGTAGGAATATCTCGTGCAGCACAATACACCTTTACAAAATAAGCTGCACATAATGCTGAAGACGCAAGAAAATAATCAAATGGGCCTGGTGCAGATCCATCACCTTTATAACGAATAGGTTGATCGGCAATAACCGTGAAATCGTCGAACTTTGCTTCCTGTCGAAGATTGTCGAGATAATTGACTTTGATTTCCATGCGGGCACCTACAGAACTTATCCAAACAGCTAGATAAGTTAAAAATAAATTAAAACGCATTGTAATCAGAAATGCTTGCAAATTGAATGAAAGTTTTTTAAATCCTCCCCTTAAGCTCTCTCTAATTGGGCGTTATCAGTGTTTTATTTACAAAAATTTTAATAAAAAAAAGCTGGTACCGAAGTACCAGCTTTTTTAATCCGCCAAACTGAAATTCAGTTCAAATTAAGTGTTATTAGATGCTTGCAATAGCAGCATTTAAAGTTGCACTTGGACGCATAACTGCATTTACTTTCTCTTGATCGATTGCGTAGTAACCACCGATATCAACAGATTTACCTTGAACTTCTGCAAGTTCAGCAACGATCTTCTCTTCATTTTCAGCTAAAGTCTTCGCTAAAGTAGAGAATGTCGCTTTTAATTCAGCATCTTCGTCTTGAGCTGCTAATTCTTCAGCCCAGAACTTCGCTAAATAGAAATGGCTACCACGGTTGTCTAACTCACCTGTACGACGTGATGGAGATTTGCCGTTGTCAAGTAATTTACCAGTTGCAGCATCCAATGTTTTCGCAAGAAGTTTAGCTTTAGGGTTGTTTTCTTTAATACCAAGCTCTTCAAGTGAAACAGCGAGTGCAAGGAACTCACCTAAAGAATCCCAACGTAAGTGGTTTTCTTCAACAAGTTGTTGTACGTGTTTAGGTGCTGAACCACCTGCACCAGTTTCGTACATACCACCACCCGCCATTAAAGGCACGATAGACAGCATTTTCGCAGAAGTACCAAGCTCCATAATTGGGAACAAGTCAGTGAGGTAGTCACGTAGAATGTTACCCGTTACAGAGATTGTATCTAGACCACGAGCAACACGTTCAAGTGTGTAACGCATTGCACGTACTTGAGACATGATTTGGATGTCTAGACCATCTGTATCGTGATCTTTTAAGTATTTTTGAACTTTCTTGATCAATTCGTTTTCGTGTGGACGGTATGGGTCTAACCAGAAGATTGCTGGCATACCAGAGTTACGTGCACGTGTTACAGCTAGTTTCACCCAGTCGCGGATCGGTGCATCTTTCACCTGACACATACGCCAGATATCACCTTCTTCCACGTTTTGAGACATTAACACTTCGCCAGTTTCGATATCTGTGATGTTAGCAACACCAGCTTGCGCGATTTCGAAAGTTTTGTCGTGTGAACCGTATTCTTCAGCTTTTTGAGCCATTAGACCAACGTTAGGTACAGTACCCATTGTACGTGGGTCAAAGTTACCATTCCACTTACAGAAGTTGATCATTTCTTGGTAAATACGTGCAAATGTAGATTCAGGCATTACTGCTTTACAGTCGTAAGGCTTACCGTCAGCACCCCACATTTTACCACCACCACGGATCATTGCAGGCATAGAAGCATCTACGATCACGTCGTTTGGAGAATGGAAGTTAGTGATGCCTTTTGCTGAATCCACCATTGCTAAAGCAGGACGGTGTTCTTGACATGCGTGTAGATCTTCGATGATCTCTTCACGTAAAGAAGTCGGTAAAGTTTCGATCTTCTCGTAAAGACCAGCCATACCGTTGTTTACGTTAATACCTAGTTCGTCGAACAGTTTACCGTGTTTTTCGAACGCTTCTTTGTAATAAATCTTCACACAGTGACCGAATACGATCGGGTGTGAAACTTTCATCATGGTTGCTTTAACGTGTAAAGAGAACAAGATGCCCGCTTCTTTACAATCATCTAATTCTTTTTCATAGAAGTCGCAAAGCGCTTTCTTGCTCATGAACATAGAATCGATGATTTCGCCGTCTTGCAGTGCAACTTTGTCTTTAAGAACGATGGTTTCACCAGAATTCGTGATCAATTCCATTTTCACATTGCGAGGACGATCTAAAGTCATAGACTTTTCGCCGTGATAGAAATCACCTTCATCCATGTGAGAAACGTGAGTTTGTGACCACTGTTTCCACTCACCCATAGAATGTGGGTGTTTTTTCGCATAGTTTTTAACAGCAGCAGGCGCACGACGGTCAGAGTTCCCTTCACGCAATACTGGGTTTACTGCTGAACCTAAGCATTTGCCAAAACGTGCTTTGAGTGCTTTTTCTTCTTCAGTCGTAGGATTCTCAGGATAATCTGGAATTGCATAGCCTTTTGATTGAAGCTCTTTGATACATGCAGTCAACTGAGCTACAGATGCACTGATGTTTGGAAGTTTGATGATGTTTGTGTCTGGATCTTGTGTAAGACGACCTAATTCTGCAAGATTGTCTGATACTTTCTGCTCTTCGCTAAGGTATTCAGAGAATTCAGCGAGCACGCGTGCTGCAACTGAGATGTCAGTTTTTACAATCTCAACACCAGCAGGCTTAGTAAAGGTCTCAATGATCGGCAGTAGTGAGTAAGTCGCCAGTAATGGCGCCTCGTCGGTCAGTGTGTAGATGATAGTTGACTTTCCACCAGCCATATATAGCCCCTTGCTTTGGATTGAGTTACAGAGCACCGAACTTTTGGTCCAGTCTCTTAGAACCGATTTGCTTAAATTAAAACGTTGAGAGTATCGTTCTTCGTCGCATTTCAGTCAATGAAATAAGCTTTTAGTACGCTATTTTGATGAAATAACATACAAAATAGTATCCATTTTTAGTTTGATAATACTGTATGAATTTCATTACTTCTGAATGAAAAGTGAAGAACTGGTAATGAACGTTGATCTCAACTTCCCTGTAATATGAACATTATACGTGTCTCATATTTAAACAGGATGGCAAAAGCGTACATTTCGGACGTTATTGTAAGTGTTAATGTACAGGCATATTAATAAATTACGGAAATACCCAATATTTAGATTAAAGCATTTTGGGTATTTATACTTAAAATATATAATTTAATATCAAATTTAGAGATTTTTGAAACGCAATTTTTCTTGATAGAGCAAGTGATAACGAATACTTTACTTTTAAATAAAGAAGTAATATCTTGCTTACGAAAAAAGGGCTTAAGTAAAATACTTAAGCCCTTTTTTTAAATCTTGGTAGGTATATCCAGACTCGAACTGGAGACCTCTACGATGTCAACGTAGCGCTCTAACCAACTGAGCTATACACCTAGAATGCTTCGCATCTTATGCAAAAATCACTTGGCTGACAAGCCTTTTTCATATTTAACCAAAAGATATGAACAAGTTTTAATCATTGACTTAAAATTTGCGAACTCTTGTTTAGAAATACTCGATTGTGAATAACTTAAGTGCTCGTACAGAATGATAATTTCGAGGAAAACAGCTCTATCATTTTGACTTAAAGGTGATGAAATTCTTTCTAACCATTGTCGAACCGTTTCGTAAGAATAACGGCGATTGTGAAGTCCTAATTTTCTATTAAAAACATGAAGTACCCAATCGATTTGTGAATAGTGTTTTCTTTTTTTCCTCAACATCCATAGTGCATAACATCCTAATATGCTCAGTGAGCCTGCAAGGATAATCACAAACACTGAAGCAACTGAATGAATTCCAAATTTTGTCATCCAACTCTGCTGTTGATCAGCGTTATATCCAACAACTTTACTTTGCCATTGATAACTTGCGTAATCACTCCATACGCGAATTTTTGTCAAAAAAGGATATTTTGTAACTGACCAATTTTTATTCTCAGAGTAAAGTGTTTGATTATTTTGAATTAAACTTTGCATTCCCTGGTCAATACGCTCTGGAGCAATCATTGCAGTGGGATCAATCCTCTGCCATTGACCTCCAAAATATACTTCAGTCCAAGCATGTGCATCTAACTGCCTCACTTCCCAACTTTTTTGGTCTGGCGCAAATTGACCTCCTTGATAACCAGTCACGACTCGGGCAGGAATACCGACATAACGCATCAACATGACAAAACTAGAAGCAAAATGCTCACAAAATCCATGTCGTGAATTAAACAGAAATGCATCTATCCGATCACCACTCAAAACACCGGGAGATAAAGAATACTGAAAGCTATTTTGCTTAAACCAGTCTAAAACTTGCTGGATATAACGCTCTGGCTGCTCTCCACTTTTAATAAATAAGTCCCACGCTAAACTTTGACTTTTGATATCACTCTGATGGAGATACTGGGTGTAATACTGAGTTTGAAACTGACTAAGTTCATGATTTATTTTCGTCTCACGCCCTAACCAAACTAAGTTTATGGGTTGAGCCGTTTGAATAGGTCGTTGAGCTGAAATACCACCGTCATAACGCAGATAATAATTTCGTTGTTGAGGTACAGATTGCTCTAATCCCATGATCCATTCTACAGAAGAATCTTTAGCCAAATACTGATAATCAACTTTTTGATTTAAATTAGAAAGTTGATAAGAGTTTAACTCATTTAGCCCTCTATTAAATCCATGACTCGTCCATTTTTGACCATCATATTTATCTAAGACCAAAGCTCGCCAATACATTTCTGAACGCTTCGGTAATTTTGTGATATCACCAATAATACGAAATGCCAATTCATTTGACTGAGACAGCTCAGCAATATCACCTGGGGACATAGAATCACTGATTCCTGTCATCCCCTTATTTTGTTGAATGGGGATATGCCAGAGCGGAGGTAATCGTGGAAAAAAAATAAAGAGTAGTATAAAAAAAGGAATTGCCAATCCGATGAATTTACCGACATGAATGACATCGTGCTTTAAGCCATTTTTAGTTTCAGGAGTGGACAGAAACTCCGCGGTTTGAATTCTATACAGTCCTACAAAACAGCTCACTAAGCACAGCACCACTCCCAAAGCAACATACAACGTTTGACTGTATAAAAACGTACTTGCCGCCACGAATAAGGCAAAATTAAAAACGATGATCAAATCACGTTTTTTTTGGGTTTCTAATGCTTTTGCAAATAGAAAAGTTGTCAGCGATGCTACCCCAGCCTCAACACCAACAAAGGTATGGTAATGCAGATAAATCGCGCCAAGTGCAATTGCTGTAAAACTAAATTTTATTGCTTTGGAGACATTTTTTTTACTTTTTTGAATATGCCATAAATACATGAGCTCAATACAGAGCACCAAAATTAAAGTATAAGGCAGATAAATAATCTGGATAAATAAAATGAGTGCCAAACTCACTAGCATGGATTGTGAAACTTTAGGATGTACCATATATCTAAACCTATTTTCTATTTCACACTTTATGCCTGAGCAAGCAGAATTTTAGCCTGCTTGATATGCTCAGCTCCAAATCCTTGATTCAATTCGGCATGAGGTAACACTAGCTTAAAAGAAATTTGTAATTGCTCACACTGCTCCACCACACCCATCATATATTTGAGCTTTTCTTCATGCTCGACTGACGGCATATGATGATAATGAATATCAACACATCGATCCTGTTGATGCTCTTCAAAAACTTTAATATACAAACCTTGGCCACGAGCAGCCTGCTTCCACGATACACTTTGTAATGAGTCGCCGACCTGAAAACTTCTTAATTCTTTAAACTCATCTTTTTCCTGATCCAATACAAATGCATTTGAAAAGCTTGTATTCGGATTTATTTTGGCTTGAGGCGCAATCCATGCATGTCGTCCATGAAAGATATAAGTCCAAGCTCGAACTAGTCCAAATGGATACACAGAAGCAATGCGTATATCGGGATAGTTATACTTTCCTCGTTGATCAACATGAATCGGTATAACACATTCAGACTGTTTTTGGTCAATGTGAATGTGCTGTGTCTCAGAATCGATGGAGATCGATAAATAACGTGAATATGAATAAGATTGATTCAAGTAGATTTTAAATAAAATCGAGTGCCCTACCTGTCCGACTTCATCAGTAATGATGTCTATCTCAAGACCATGCAATTGTTTAAAGGTGATATAAAAACTAATGCATAAGATTGCACTAATTAAAAAGCAGAAACCTAATATCAAATTATTGGCATAGTTAATACCCGCAATAAATGTGATCAAAATCAACACAAGATATAAGAAACCTTGCTGATAAATAAAAATCAAAATATCGCGTTGACCAATTTTTTTACTCTGCTCAAACCGAAATCTTTTTTTTAACCATTGCTTCCAGATACTGGTCACCTGCATACCCTCAAATCAATTTAACCTGATTCATTAGGGAGACCGTCTCATCCTCACTCAAGTTTAATCGATGAGCGCATACTGCTGAAAATACAGCTTTTACATCATCAGGAATGACAAAGGCTCTGGCATGCACGATCGCTCTCGCTTGTGATGCTCGTTTTAAAGCCAATAATCCACGCGTCGATAAACCATGCGCACTTTTTCGTGTTACCGCAGCCAAATCCAATAAATAGTCTTGAATTGCATCACTTAAATGGACTTGATGAGTCAAGGATTGCAATCTTAGTATTTCAGTCTCATTAAATACATGGATCAACTGTGCGATTAATTTGGCACGTGATTCTTGTTGAAGAAGTATTTTTTCTGCATGGCGAGATGGATAGCCAAGAGATAACCGCATGAGGAATCTGTCTAACTGAGACTCTGGTAGTGCATAAGTCCCGCTTTGAAAGAGTGGATTCTGAGTTGCTATCACCCAAAAAGGCTGAGGTAAAGCATAACGCTGTCCATCAATCGTGGCGTAGCCCTCTTCCATCGCTTCTAGCAATGCACTCTGTGTCTTAGGACTACAGCGATTAATTTCATCTGCCAAAAGAACTTGGGTAAAGACAGGTCCGTACTTAAATTCAAACTGATGCTCTTTTTGATTAAAAACATTCACGCCAATTACATCACTGGCGAGCATATCATTGGTAAATTGGATTCTTTGAAATGATAAACCTGATAATGATGCCAAACTACTGGCCAATGTGGTCTTACCCAATCCAGGTAAGTCTTCAAACAAAATATGACCACCTGCAATTAAACTACATAAAGCCAATTCAGTTTGCGTATTTTTATCCAAAACAATTTGATTGATTTGTTCTAGAAATAATGAAATTTTGGGAGTAAATGATTGAATCTGAGATTCTAACTCAGGCTGTATAATATCTTTTGATTGAACACTCTGCTTCATTCCCCAAATCATCATTTACATTTCCAAAACTATATATTTCTACCATACAGGTTTTTTTTATTTTCTCAAATATTTCTAATAATCAGTGTATTAAAGAATCAGTATCAAACTTAATGCTGAATAAGCTTCAACTGTGTGAGCATCTCTTCAGGTCCAATTTGAAGGCTTGAATTATTGTTTTCCGCCAGCTTGATCTGTTCAATAAAGTAGCTGTTGATCGGTGCATTCCCCCCGAGTGTATTAGCAAGTCTGACCACTTCACCATTAATCCAATCAACCTCCGTCGTGCGCCCTAAATTCAGATCATCCTGCATAGATGAACGAGCTAGTGGATCAATGGCTAACATTTTGCGACTGATCAACTTAAACAACCAATTAGGCAGTCGAAGAATATGAGGAATGATGTTCGCTGGTACAGGCGTTAATTGTGCGGGTTTAATATTTGCCTGCTTTAAAATTTGAAGCGTCTCTAACTGTGCCTGAGCAAGGCACTTTCTATACATTCGATTAGTAAGTTGATTTCTTAAAGTTAGACCAGATAAAGCGTTAATCGAATTGTTCAAGTTGAATAAGACTTTAGCCCACTGTACCTCTAACATATCATCACGGAATTCAACTTGTAGTTTCGCCGCATCTAACATTATTTTTAGCTGATTATTTTCTGCAAATTTTTTTATCATTAATATTCCATCAGAACCTTGATGAAAATGAGAAGGTTTGAGTTCTGCGACATTAAATGGAACCATTCCTTCCATAATCTCCCATTCTGGCAGCATTTTTTTTAACCGTGGAACATTACTCACCCCATTTTGAAAACCGATGAGACGTGGTTTATTGAGAGTGTCACAGCTTCGTATTTCAGATGCCACTTGCTCTGTCGCTGCTGATTTTACACAAATCATGACTAAGTCCGTGACTAGGACTTCTGCTAGATTTGTTGTAAGTCTTAATTGATCTGGAATGAGCTTATGATGGTAGCCGTTTAAATCACTGAGCTCCAACCCATTTTGGCTTAATTTTTGATAGCTTCTTTCCCTACAGTAAAATGTCACCTGATGGCCTGCTGCGACCATTCTTCCACCGATATAACACCCAATCGACCCAGCACCATAAATTCCAATTTTCATGTTTTTATCCTTTGTTATTAATCAAGAGTATACGAGTTTCAGAACAATAAATTTGTCAGGTTTTATACAATTAAGACAAATAAAAAACGACACCTCAGTGCCGTTTTTTATGTAAAGCTAAAAAATTAACATGGACATTTCTTCATACCGCCTGCTGCACTTGGATAGCGTGCATCGACACAATAACGATGAAAAGTTTTTTCATCCATCGGCTCTAGGTCAGGGTGATGCTTTTTCATATGTTCTACATAGTTTTGGTAATCTGGGACACCCACCATTAAACGAAAACTTTGTTGTAGCCGCTGCCAAATCAGTTGAACTGTTTTGATTCCATTCAACATTAAAAACTTCTTCGGCTGAGCCAAAATCGTGAATTTAATGATTTTACCCAATGCCAGCTTTTGACGAATTTGTTCTTTCAAACTCATTTGGTCTCTCCTGCAGGGATTTGATCTGTATAAATTGCTTCAGCTTCCTGAGCCGTTGTCTGCGGATTTGCCAAAGCACGACGAATCACTTTAATGGCAGCAAACAACATCACCACGGCAACAATCATAAAGAATGCACACAACGCAGCATTAATCTGATTAGATAAAGCAACAGTTTGCATTTCCGCAATTGATTTCGCAGGCGCTAAAATTTCGTTTCGCTCAATAGCCGCATTGAAACGATCTGCTTGTGCCAAGAATCCGATTTTTGGATTTTCATGGAAGATTTTTTGCCAACCAGCAGTCATCGCTGTAATGAATAGGAAAATCGTTGGAACAATGGTGACCCATACATATTTTTCTTTCTTCATCTTAAACAGAATTACGGTACCCAGCATCAGCGCCATCGCAGCTAAAATTTGGTTACCAATACCAAATAATGGCCACAAACTATTGATACCGCCCAGTGGATCAACTACGCCTTGATATACAAAGAAACCCCAGCCTGCGACTGCAACGGCAGTACCAATCAAGTTGCCCACAAACGATTTAGAGTTTTTAACCGATGGGACAACGATACCCACAGTATCTTGAACCATAAAACGGCAAGCACGTGTTCCTGCATCAACAGCAGTTAGAATAAATAGCGCTTCAAACAATATTGCAAAGTGATACCAAAATGCCATCATTTCACGACTATTAAAAATTTCAGTGATGATGTGCGCCATACCAATCGCAAACGTCGGAGCACCACCAGTACGAGAAAGAATTGTGCTCTCACCAACCTCTTGAGCAAGTAGCGTTAAAGCTTCAGGTGTAACCACAAATCCTAAATTACGTACCGCTTCTGCGGCACTTTCAACCGTTGTTCCTATCACCGCAGCTGGTGAGTTAATGGCAAAATAAACGCCTGGATCCAATATCGTTGCACAGATCATCGCCATGATTGCGACAAATGATTCCATCAACATACCGCCGTATCCGATCATCCGAATATCGCGTTCATTATTTACGAGCTTAGGTGTAGTTCCTGATGAAACCAATGCATGGAAACCTGAAATTGCACCACAGGCAATGGTAATAAATAAGAATGGGAAAAGTGATCCAGAGAATACAGGTCCCGTACCATCTACGAAGTGGGTAATTGCAGGCATTTTTAATTCAGGCATCGCAAATACGATACCCAATGCTAAACCTGCAATCACGCCAATTTTCAAGAAAGTCGATAAATAATCACGTGGCGCCAATAACAACCATACTGGTAATACAGAAGCGATGAAACCGTAGATAATCAATGCCCATGTTAACTCTGTACCAGATAAAGTGAATAATTGCCCCCAATAAGGATGTTGAGCAATATTTTCACCGTAGATGATACCGAGCATCATCAGTACAAAGCCAATGATTGAAACTTCGGCAATCTTTCCTGGACGGATATATCGCATATATACGCCCATAAATAATGCAATTGGAATGGTAGCAGCAATACTAAACACACCCCATGGACTATTGGTTAATGCTTTAACCACTACGAGTGCAAGCACAGCAAGGATAATGATCATTACCCCTAATGCACCAAGCATCACAATAATTCCTGCAAATGAACCCAGTTCTTGTTTTGCCATTTCACCCAGTGAACGTCCGTCACGGCGTGTAGAAATAAATAAAACTAGAAAATCTTGGACTGCACCAGCCAGTACAACACCGACTAACAGCCAAATCGTTCCTGGTAAATAACCCATTTGCGCAGCAAGAATAGGCCCAACTAACGGACCAGCACCTGCAATCGCAGCAAAGTGATGACCAAACAAAACACTTTTATTTGTAGGCACATAATCTAGACCATCCGCTAGACGGTGCGCAGGTGTTAAACGCCGAGCATTTAACTCGAATACTTTATTAGCAATAAATAAACTATAAAAACGATATGCAATACTGTAAACACAGACTGCAGCGAGTACGAGCCAAACTGCGTTGACATGTTCTCCACGACTAACCGCTAATATTCCAAAGGATACTGCACCGATTATGGCCACAATAATCCAAATCAATTTCGAAGTCATGGATGACTTCGGTTGTATTTGATCCATATCAAACCCTCATTATTTCGTATTTGCAATCAGCTCAATTTTATTATTCGTGTTACTGCTGTTTTCCCTTGCGACTATACTCCTCAATAATTCTTCTTTACCTTAGACCTTGGCATTAAAAAAGGGATGATTGTCATCATCCCTTTCGATAATAGTATAAATTTACACCATTATGCACGTTCTAAGTATTCACCAGTACGTGTATCAACACGAACGCTTTCTTCTTGTTGAACGAATAATGGAACACGTACTACAGCACCTGTTTCAAGTTTCGCTGGTTTACCACCACCGCCAGAAGTATCACCACGTACGCCTGGATCAGTTTCAACAATTTTTAATACCACGAAGTTAGGTGCATTCACTGTTAAAGGAACACCATTCCATAACATGATTGTGCATTTTTCGTTTGAATCGTCTTTCAACCATTTCGCAGCATCACCCATTGCAACTTTGTCAGCCGCAATTTGCTCGAAAGTCACAGGATCCATGAAGTTCCATAGTTCGCCGTCGTTGTATAAGTAGTCCATTTCTACTTCTACGATATCTGCTGCTTCTAAAGAATCACCAGATTTAAATGTTTTTTCTAATACTTTACCTGATTTAAGGTTACGTAATTTAACACGGTTGAACGCTTGGCCTTTACCTGGTTTAACGTATTCGTTTTCCATGATTGAGCATGGGTTACCATCAAGCATTACCTTAAGGCCAGACTTGAAATCGTTCGTAGAATAATAGGCCATGAGAGGCTCACTCCAAACTTACTAACTTTAATCTATTAATGCGATGGGCTGCTACACTGTCATTTAGCAAGGCTGACAGGTGCATGATATGCCACATGCACATGCATTTATGTTGCGTATTCTAAATGACCAACCTACTCTGCCGCAATGATAAATTCCGAAATACAACGTTTAAGCTGTCTAAGTTCCATGCAGAACTACTGTTGTAGACTTAATTTGATCATCTTTAGGCTTGAGTATTTTCATCCCAACATTCAATAAAGAAGGCTTAATCAGGACACAACTGAGTTTTTCAATGGGTTTTGATTTAAAATGAAGCCTTTCATCTCCCTCTAAATTTAAACTGTATGACCCACTATTTGTATCAAGAGCAACATTGGCAAAATCAACTCAGCGATTTAATCACTGACCCACATGAGCTCATTGAACTCTTGGAATTGCAACCTGAAGATTTAATACATGGTGCAATTTTGGCATCAGCCCAATTTAAATTAAGAGTCCCTCGCGCCTTCGTCGCGAAGATGCAAAAATCTAATCCTGATGATCCACTGTTACTTCAAGTACTCCCTCATCATCTGGAGTTAAATGAACATCCTGATTTTGTGACAGACCCCCTTGATGAGGAGGCTGCCAATTTAATTCCAGGTGTATTACATAAATATCAGTCACGTTTTTTACTGACTTTAACAGGTGCATGTGCTGTTCATTGTCGTTATTGTTTTAGACGTCATTTTCCATATCAAGAAAATTTACCTAAAAATGACGACTGGAAAAAAATACAAGACTACTTACTCGCTCATCCAGAAATCAATGAAGTGATCTTAAGCGGAGGGGATCCCCTAACACTTTCAAATCGTAAACTTGCCGTTTGGATCGATAGATTAAGTTCAATTCCACATCTTAAAATTTTGCGTATTCATTCTAGAGTTCCAATCGTTATCCCAAATCGGCTTGATGATGAACTTATTTCTCTGTTAAAAAACAGTAGGCTACGTATTATTCTAGTGGTACACTCAAACCATGCTACTGAAATTGATGACTTTACCGCTTCGAAATTAATGCAAATTTCACAACAAAATATTTTGGTGTTGAATCAAGCTGTGTTATTAAAAGGTATTAATGATCATCCTGATATTTTGGTTGATCTAAGTCATCGATTATTTGATGCGCGTGTGATGCCTTATTATTTACATGTGTTGGATAAAGTGAAAGGTGCTCAGCATTTTGATTTACCAAGTGAATCTATTGATTCAATCTATAAAGAGGTTTTGGCAAGGTTGCCTGGATACTTGGTTCCAAAGCTGGTTAGAGAAATTGCGGGAGAACAGAATAAAACACCGCTTTATGGAGTTGCCACTTTTTAGAGACTCATTCACATGCTTCAGGCTCAGATTTCAGAAATTTTTCACTATCCTACTGCCTTGACTCGAGATCAACTGAGTTTTGCAAATGCAAATGTTCAGGACTTGGGTTTTTGGGCATCTCAACTTTCAATTATGCAATTAGGTGACACCTCTGAAGCGGTGTTAAAAGCCCTATATGAAATCGCTGAACTCAAATGTTCGGAAACATTGCGCTTTGATCTTATTCAAGCGCTACACCCTTTGATCGAAAATATTTTAGAGAGACTTGAAAAAAACTTTTTAAATCAAGGTCTTTTTCTATCTGACCGTAACAAAGATATTATAGAATTAACCACTCGCTTGAGAACATTATTTGCTGATATCTACATAGATATTGCACAGCGCAGTGAAATGCAGCTAAAACAACAAAAGTTTTCTATTTTGAAGTTTGCTCAAAAGCGTAATGTGAAAACTGCACGACTCCTTTCCAGTTATTACGCTCTTCAACAATTGGGTTTATTGCTAGTACAACAACAGATGCTTTATCGTTCTGCCTTGTCTAAGCAATGGTTAATGACCCATTATCTGTATGATTTGGCATTAAAAAACCAAGAACACACGGTCAATATTAATTTATTGCAAGGCACTCATCACGCTTTAAAAAATATTCAACAGTGCTATGCCCAAGTCTTATTATTAGAAATATTTAATACTCACCAAATTCGTCCTTCTGAGATCTACGCGCTCTATCAATGCACAGCGGATTGGGCACAATTAGTGCAAGTTTTACCACGCGAAACCGCTTTATCTCGTTACGTCATTGATACCACTAAAGATCATCCGCCAGTTTACAACCGAAAACACCATGAGAGTTTTAAACCTAACATTTTCGTGGCGACACAATCGTTGCTTGAGCATGTCAACTTAACCATTCAAAAGGACAATGAATATTTATCTAAGAAAGAGAAAGCATATTTAACTGCGCCTCTTAAATTTCATGTACAAAATGTTTTAGGCTCGACCATTGAACGCAGACATGAACGTTATGAACATTCCGCTCAGTTACAACTCTGTTTCAGTTTACTTACCGCTCATTATTATCTCTCTAAAACCAAAACTTTTAGCGAAACCTTACGACTAACACCGCCTAAATCAAAATCAGAAGACGAGTTTGCATTTACATATTTAAATGACTACCCAGATGCCTATACAGACAAATCAAACAAGGTTCTAGATAAACAGGCACGTCAAATCCATGCGGCTCAAGTTTTAGATATCAGTTTAAATGGTTATCGCGTACGTTGGTTAGAAGAAGAAGCACCTCCAAATTTAAGAACTGGTGAATTTATCCTGATCAATGAGGGAGTGAACAGCAAATGGAAAGGTGGTGTAATTCGTTGGATCAAACAATCTGTTAAAAAAAGCTATGAACTTGGGCTTGAAGTGATTGGACCCGACATCCACCCTTGCGCCGCAAAAGTTTATACAGATCGAAGTTCTTTTAATTATCATCCATGTTTATTTGTACATACCTTGAAGATTGATGCTCCACAGCATTCTCTTATTTTGCCAAATTTACAGTTTTTCAAAGAACAACAATCTATTTATTTACGCTTAACTGATCAAGATATCAAAGTAGAATTGATAAAGACCATGCTCATCACACAAAGTTTTGTTCAATTTGAATTTGAATTATTTAATGATGAGCAGCAATATCTGATTGATGAATTTTTACAACATCAAAACCTTGAATCAAATCGTTTTCAAGATGTATGGGAAGCATTGAAGTGAAAAACCTACTTCTATCAACACAATTAAAACAATCTGGAATGCGCTTACTCATTGTCGATGATAACCAGATTCGTTATAACCATATTATCTCTTTACTCGAAAAACGCGAGTACAAGGTAGAAGCAGTGCTACTCGATGATCAAGTGAGTCTTGAAAAGCAACTTCATTTAGATTGGGATTTAATTCTGTTTGGTCGTGCCTATGAACTGACCTTAACTCATTTTCTTCGACTGCTTGCAGATTCTGATAAAGCTTTTACCCCAACACTTTATCTAGCTCCAGAAGCGCTAGAAATGTCTGAAGTAAAACTCATTTCGATGGGCATCTACGATGTTTTAAATATTGATCAACCTGAACAATGTTTACTTAAAATTATTCGAGCATTGGCTTTTAGTCGCTTACAAAAAAATCAGATGCAATTAACGGATGAACTGAAACACAATGTTCAAATTAAACAAAATTGGATCGAAGAGCATAAAAAAGCAGTTGCAATCATAGAAGAAGGGATTGTCGTTGAATGCAACCATGAGTTTACGCATTTATTTGGCTTCAAAACGTGTGATGACGTTATTGGATCCCCGCTCATTGATTTAATACAACCTGAGGATATTCAATCTTTTAAAGCACGATTTAAAAAATTAGCTTTCGGTAAATTTGAGTATGGACCTTTTGAACTGATTTCTCTTAATCCACAGTTAACACATCAAAATCCAGTCCAAATTGAATGTAATCCTACAGATCAAAATCAAATCATTGAAATTACGATTTCAACGCATTTTCAACAGGATGATCAACCATTTAGTCCTCAACTTGAGACTGCACCTCACCAAGACAGTAGAATTGCACCACACACAACATTGGCAAAAATTTTACAACATCTTGAAGAACACCCTGCTCAAGAAAATGCTTTAGTCATCTTCAGCCTAGCCAGTTGTCCAGACTATATCTTGAGTTCTGATTGGGATACTTTTAAAGGCTATTTCGGCAAACTTTCAGACTTTATTCTCGAACAGACCAATGGCGCTGTATTTAAAATTGAAACAGCCCTGTATGCCACTATCATTCAAGCTGAAACGATTAAAGTTCTAAAATCAAGACTCTCTGCGCTACATGCGCTTGAAAAACCTAGGCTCGTCAATCTGGGAGATCAAACCTATCAACAGCATGTCAAAATTGGTTATAGTCTCTTCAAACTGTCAGATTTAAATGTAGTTAATTTTGAACAGCTCATTGCAAATGCTTATAACACACCCCTACCCAATTTATTGAGCAATGATGCTGCTTTAGAGACAACGCTTGAAGAAATTGAAGAGATTCATTTTGAAGTTACTCAAGCAGATGAGCCGACCTCTATTCAGTTGAATACACCTTCTTCTGAAGTAGAGCCTGATCATTCAACAGAATTTGTATTTCAAGCAATTGAAGAACCTGTACAGTCAGACGAAGTTCACGGCGATATCCTAGTACATCTTCGTAAAGTTCTTGAACGCGATCAAATTACGCTAAAGTTCCAACAAATCTATGATAAAGAAGACACTAGTCTTAATACCTATGAAGTAAGCAGTGGGTTTATTTTTGAAAACCAATGGATTCAATTGGATGATATTGAAGAATTGGTGGATGACCCTGAGTTGTCTATTAAAATTGACCGATGGATTTTGGTTGAAGCAGCAAAGCAACTGCACAATTTTTTAACACAATATCCTGAAGCTAAACTGATTATTAATTTACGACACCATGTTCTTTTAAAGCATCATCAATTGGCAGAATTAATTTCAAAACTGCTCATGATTGTAGGCGCAAAAGCACCTCAACCACTGATTTTACAGTTTAAAGAAAAATACATTGCTCAACATTTAAATGAAATTCTGCCTGCGATTGAGGTATTGAGAGCGCAAGGTGCAGATATTGCCGTTTGTGAGTTTGGATTAAGTAAATGTAGCGATCTCATTCTCAAAGTTGCCAATATTCAGAATTTCACGCTGCATGAAGAATTCACAGATGATTTAAATACTGAAGAAGGTATTGAACGTTTTAAACAAGCGATTGAATACTTCAATAGTCATCGATCAGTCAATTTATTACTCAAAAATCTCAATGATATGAATAGCTTTGCCAACGCGTGGAATGTCGACGTGAGATTTTTACAAGGTGATTATTACCAGCGTAAATTGGATCAGCTCATGAATGTTCAAGATCAAAGTTAAATCCGAATTTTGGACATAAAAAAACAGGCTGAACGCCTGTTTTTTATTTTGGGTATTAACGTTTGATAGAACGTGACATACCAGCAAAACGTTGTTTGAACTTGTCGATACGACCGCCAGTGTCAACGTTCTTTTGCTTACCAGTGTAGAATGGGTGGCAAGCTGAGCATACGTCTAGGTAAAGTGTTTCTTTACCAACAGCTGAACGAGTTTCGATTACGTTACCGCAAGAGCAAGTAGCAACTAATTTTTCGTATTTTGGGTGAATATCGGCGCGCATGGTCGATTCTCCATAGAGTTAAGAAGGCTTTAGCTGTCATCGCAATTGATCACTCTCTTCATCCATTACAACAGACGCAGAGGAAAGGCTGAAATACAGCAGATCAACACCACAACAGACCATTCTTTTGGCCCACCGAGACGGCTTCCGTCAGAGCTAAGCACAACAAGTGGACGACATTATACGCCACTTTATTTCAGATAGCGAATTTTTCCTTTAAGACTTTTCAATTTGCTTGGACCAATGATTTGCAATAATTCCGCACACCATTAATTGGATTTGATGGAAAATCATAATTGGCAATATGATCATCCCCATAGGTTGTCCAATGAAAAGAATTTGCGCCATAGGCACTCCACTTGCGAGTGTTTTCTTAGAACCACAAAAAAATACAGCGATTTGATCGGCACGATTAAATCCAAACCACTTTGGGGCGTGATAGGCTAAAAGCATAATCAAAGTCAGAAGCACAGAGCATGCAATAATTAACCACATTAAGGTCACCCCACTGACTTCATTCCATAGATCTGCTACGACTGCACTACTGAATGCGCCATACACCACCAAAAGAATTGAGCCTTGATCAAAAGTTTTGACAATACTCGGGGCTTTTTGAATCAGAGGAAAAACGATAGGACGCAATAATTGTCCCAGAATAAATGGAACCAATAACAGCAGAATAATTTTGACGATCGCACTGGTTGGATCAAACCCATGATCAGACTGGCCTAAAATAAATAAGGTCACTAATATAGGTGTGATAAACATACCAATAATATTAGAGAATGAAGCACTACACACAGCACTTGCGACATTACCACCTGCTACTGAAGTAAATGCAATAGAAGACTGAACTGTTGAGGGTAAGAAGCACATAAACAAGAAGCCCCAATACAGTTCTTGTCCAAGTAGCGGTAGCAATACAGGTTTAGCCATTAACCCTAGAATTGGGAAAACTGCAAACGTCAGTGCAAAGACCAAACTGTGTAATTGCCAATGTTTAATGCCTTGAATCACCGCCTCACGTGATAACTTTGCACCATGTAAAAAAAATAGGATTGCAATTGCAATCGTGGTGAAATAAGAAAAATAGTGAGCAGCAACACCTGAAATTGGCATCAGTGACGCTAAAATCACCATAACAAACAGCAATATCGTGAAACGATCTAACGCTAAGAGCTTTAGCACCCCATATCCCTCTTTTTATTCTCTAAATTGAAAATAAGCCCAATACTCATCGATTGGGCTTATCTTTAAAATTTTACTCACCAATCAGCGAGTGAAACTTAATTATTTCTCGCATTACTGTCTTGTTGAATAAGTTCAATCTTGTAACCATCTGGATCTTCCACAAAAGCGATTACGGTTACACCGCCTTTCATTGGTCCAGCTTCACGGACAACATTACCACCACGTGCTTTGATTTCTTCACACGCTTTATAAGCATCATCCACTGCGATCGCAATATGACCATACGCATTACCCAGCTCATAGCTGTCTGTATCCCAGTTATGCGTTAGCTCAAGAACAGTATTGTTTTCTTCATCACCATAACCTACAAAGGCTAAAGTGAATCGACCTTCTTCATAATCGCGTTTACGAAGCAAAGTCATACCGAGTACTTCAGTATAGAACGCCAATGAACGCTCTAAATTGCCTACACGTAACATGGTATGTAACATTCGCATAAAATTTACCTATTGATTGAAAGATGTACTTTTCAACTGATTTAACAATTTCGCCACCCAAATAACAAGTAACAAAATAGGTAAACCCATTAAAAAAGTCATAAAGAAGAATGATGAATAACCGAAGTTTGTCACTATTGTACCTGAATAGCCACCAATCATCTTTGGAAGTAATAACATCAATGAACTAAAAATTGCATATTGCATTGCTGTAAATGAAACGCTAGTCAAACTTGATAGGAACGCAATAAATACTGCACCAGCAAGTCCTGATGCGAGATTGTCAAATACAATCCCCATCACCAGCCACACCTTGCTATAAGGGACAACCACTTTACCTTTGAGTTCGACTATTTGATCACTATCAACTTGAACAGCTGGAAGATCAGATAAAGCCATACGTGACTTCGGTTGGATCGTTGAAACTGTTTTATAAATATGATCTTGGGTTAATTCATGCGCCTGACCTGCATGCTGCACAACCGCTTGCACCGTAAATTTAGTGTGGTCTTTTAGACTGTCTCCGGGGACGACCACGCTCCAATTATTTTGATCCAACTTCGCAGGTATCACTTGCTGATTTGAAATACGAATATTCAGTGTTTGTAGTGTGCTGTCAGCTTTTAAGTTCGAGAGTTGACCGCGAATAATGACATCCTTGCTTAACTCATCTTGGTAGAGAACATTATCCCCTCCAATGGCTTGGATGAAAATCTGAGAATCATCTTGACTCGAATAGCGTTGAAGCGGGATTTCAACATTCAGGGCTTTATCATAACCATCAGGGGTGGATAACACTTGAATACTATTATGTTCAGCAAAATTAGATGCAGGGAGCTTTAAAGACCAGTTCCCCACTTCATCAGGAGTCACTTGATGCTGTTGCCCCCCCATTTGTACCAAGACTTGATTCATCGTTGGTCCAGATTTTACGAGCCCCACAAAGATGAGATTGGTCGTGCTGGCAACAATAGCGCCCACCAACATCATTTTCATAATGTTATAACGCTGAGCTAATAAGCCTCCAAGGAAGCCACCTAAAATTACAAAAAAAATGGCGAAAAACTTGTTAAACCAAGCGATTTCTTCTTTATCAAAATTCAAATCAAGATAAAAAAGATTGGCAACCACTCCAGCGACAATATCTGAAATTCGATAAAAACCAATGAGTAATAAAATAGCTAACGCAACTTTCAAACCATAACGTTTGAAGAAATCTAAAATCGGTGATAGCCATGTCTCGACGACTATTTTTTCATCAATGAGTTTTGCTCGGATTAATCCAAATACGACTAGCACAGCCAACGCCACACTCGCGAAGAAACGTAAAACTTGCCCGATAAATGACAAAAAATTACCATCAATATTTAACTGTGAAATCCAAGCACCAAATTGGAGAAACCCACAAACGAAAACTACTGTTGAAATCACAAAGACGATAAATAACTGAAAATAATCCTTTGCTTGATATTGATGAGGTTCTTGATTTACTACCGGTTCATGAATCACTAAAGTCGTCACAATCCCAATCATCATCAATCCAGCCATAAGTAAATAGGTGGACTGCCACGCCTCATAAATATAGTTACCCATGGCTGTACCAAGTGATGCAGCGAAGAGTAATGCACCGAGCTGAGTTACAATGGTCGCAATTCGATAACCTGCGTTATAGGTCGAAGCCATAACCGTCTGAACACTCGTATCTTGTGTCAACTCAATACGATAAGCATCCACGATAATATCTTGTGTCGCTGATGAGAATCCTAGAAAGATTGCGGATATCGCCATGAACGTTAAACTTGAAAATGGCCCTACACTTCCTCCATGAATACTCGGATCAGTAAATGCCATTGAACAAATAGCAATTGCGACCAAAATCTGAGAAACCAATAACCACCCTCGTCGTTTACCCAATTTCCTTGTTAAATAAGGCAATGGTAATCGGTCAATCAAAGGTGCCCAAATGAACTTGAAGGCATAAGCTAAGGCTGCCCATGAAAACATGGTAATGGTACTACGCTGAATACCGGCTTCACTCAACCAGAAAGATAGAGTTGAAAAAATCAGAAAAATTGGGATACCTGATGAGAAACCCAAAAAAAGCATAATGATCGCGCGTCGATCAAGAAAGGCTTTAAATGCCGAAGTCCATCCAGCTGATTCTGGTGACGAAGATTGTGATGTCATTGCGTTGTTATTTTCAGTGAAAAGTACTCTCGCTATTCAACTCTGTAATGCGCTTGGTTTCAATATAATTTACGCAAACTTCACCGAGTATTTCATCAATTTGATCTATCTCAACTTGATATTTTTGGCTAAACCTGTATACCTTAAACTATCAAATGTAAATTATAGTTTTGGATTTCACCTGTGACCCAGAGACACGATCAAATTAGTTCCACCGCAGTAGCTTTAACCACGACATCCACAAACTTAGAACAAAACTCGCAAAACAAGCTCCTATCCGTATTTGAACTTGAAGCCACGCAAAACACCTTGAATGCAACAGCACTCAAACCAGAACAACTGACGCATATTCCAAATTATGACAATATTCCTGCGTCTACAAAACGTATCAAGCCTCTTAATAATTTTTTAGGACAAGATCGTGCTAAAGCATCTGTAGAAGCAGGCATTGCCCTTCCATACTCAGGTTATAACATCTTTGCTGTGGGTACGGCAGGGTTGGGTAAACGCACCATGATCAAGCGCTTACTCCAACAACATGCCAAAGATATGCCTACACCGGATGATTGGGTTTATGTATACAACTTCAAAAATGCACGCAACCCAATTGCGCTTAACTTTCCTGCAGGACAAGGCGCAAAGTTTCAAAGTACGCTACATCAAACATGGCAAACCATTTTCAAACAGCTCGAACGTCGTTTTAGTGCTGAAACGTATCACAATCGGATAGAAAAAATTCGTTTAACGACAGGTCATGAACAACAACAAGCTTTGATTGAGCTCACCAAAGAAGGTGAAGAGCTTGATTTAAAGTTGATCAGTCGTAATGAAGAACACTGCTTTATTCCTGTTCATATTAAAGACAATAAAATTCAAGAGATGTCTCAAGATGACATCAATGCACTGAGTAGCAAAGAACGTTCTGAAATTGCGTCCAATATCCGTTATATGGATAAAAAGCTTGAGCGTTTAGGTTTACAAATTGGTGATCTTGAAGATGAAGCACGTGATATGGTGTCTGAGTTGAATCGTGACATTGCCAAACAAGTCATTATTCCTCGCATGGAACATATTTTAAATAAATTTCCAGATATCAAACATCTTGAACAATACTTAAAATTATATGCTCAAGATATTATCGACAATGTGGAAACCGTACTAGAACAGGAAGAAAGTGATTTTTCACCTGCATTATTTAACCGTGTCCCTGCGCGTTATCAAGCAAATTTAGTCATTAGCAACAAGCCAAATTCTGGGGCACCAGTCATCTTTGAAGATTTCCCCACACATTACAACTTACTTGGCCATGTTGAACAATTAACGCAAAATGGCACTATCAGCACTGATTTCACTTTAATACGACCTGGTGCACTGCATCGTGCCAATGGTGGTTTTTTAATGCTTGAGGCTGAGCAGCTTTTAGAACAACCTTATGCATGGCAAGGACTCAAACGAGCGATTAAGTCTGGTCAAATTAAACTCTCATCTCTAGAGCACATGCTAACGCTGACGGGCAGCATTTCAATTGAGCCAGCATCGATTCCATTACAATTGAAAGTCATTTTAATGGCTGAACCAGAAATCTATTATGAGATTCTGGAGGTGGAGCCTGAGTTAGGAAGTATCTTTAAAATCAGAGCTGATTTTACTGACACATTACAACGTAATGACGAAAATGAACAAGCTTATATGCATTTGATTGCAGACTATGTTCAATCCTCTAAACTCCTTCCATTTGATCGTTCTGCCTTGGCTGCTTTACTGACCGACTCAAGTCGTCAAGCAGAGGATCAGAGTTCGTTGTCACTACATGCCTTAACTTTAGGTGATCTGATTCATGAATCTCATCACCATGCATCCAAATCTAATGCAACTATGGTGACAGCAGAACATATCGGCACTGCGCTCAAACACCGCCAATATCGTCTAGGTTATTTACGAGAGTTGTACTGGCAAGATTTATCTCGTGGTACACAGCTTATCGAAACGCGTGGTCATCGACTCGGTCAGATTAATGCTTTGTCTGTGATTCACTACGCAGATGTCGAGTTTGGCTTACCATCACGATTGACTGCTTCAGTGTATCAGGGTGGCGGCGATATTTTAGATATCGAACGTAGCGTGGAGTTAGGAGGTTCACTTCATGCTAAAGGTGTACTGTTAATGTCATCTTTCTTGAAAGCACATTTCGGACGTGAACAAACCTTGCACTTCTCTGCCGCTTTGGCTTTTGAACAAAGTTATGGTCAAGTCGATGGTGATAGTGCAACCGTTGCAGAACTCTCCGCTTTAATTTCTGCGATCAGCCAACTGCCGATTGATCAGTCATGGGCGATTACGGGTTCAATGAATCAACTGGGTCAAGTACAACCGATTGGTGGCGTCAATGCCAAAATCGAAGGTTTCTTTGATGCATGTAAACTTCAAGGTTTAACAGGCAAACAAGGTGTCATTATTCCACGTCAAAACATGCAGCATCTAATGTTACGTCAAGATGTGATTGATGCTGTCGAGGCCAGTCAATTCCATATTCATGCCATCAACACAATTGATCAAGCACTTGAGATTCTCATGGCGCGTCCTGTCGGAGAATTAAATAAAAAAGGTCGCTATACCAAAGGATCAATTTACGCTGCTGTCATGGAGCAGCTAGAATATTGGCAAGCCATTGAAGATGGCGCTGAAATTGAAGAAGAGCCAAAGAAAAAGAAAAAAAAGAAGAAAAAAGACAAAGCTAAAAAAGATAAAGCGATCAATGTTGAAGAACAACATTCTCAACTCGCTGATGAAACTTCAAACTAGTTTGAAGTTTTCAAAATAAAAAAAGCACCCATCGGTGCTTTTTTTATTGCGCTCAAATTAAGCTTCAGGCGCTGGGCTATATTGCTCCACGAGCGTTTTTAATTCGCCTGTTTGGAACATTTCTAGCATAATATCACTACCACCGATCAACTCACCATTGATCCATAATTGTGGGAATGTTGGCCAGTTTGCAATTTGTGGCAAAGTCGCACGAATGTCTTGGTTTTCAAGAATATTTACATAAGCAAATGGGCGACCAATTTGGCTCAATGCTTCAACTGCACGTGCAGAGAAACCACATTGTGGGAACTGTGGTGTGCCTTTCATATAAAGAAGAACTGCATGTTTTGCAATTTGATCACGAATTAACGCTTCTGTATCACGCACTTGTTCAGTCATTGATTAAATCCTCAACTATTCTGCCTGCATTATACCTAAAACCGCCGTAAAGAGTATGGATTGGTAAATTTTTCCAGTTTAATTTGCAATTAGGCTTTTAATCTTAAGCAGATTTTGCTTAGATAAACTTTTATTTTCCACCTAACAAATACGAGTTAGACATGAACAATATCACCCTCGCTCCAGTTCAAACTGATCAACCATCTCATTTGATGCCTGTATTCAGCCGTCAACCGATCAGCTTTGTGCGTGGCCGAGGTTCGTATCTTTATACAGCTGAAGGTACAGAATATTTAGATGCGCTGACTGGCATTGCAGTATGTGGTCTAGGTCATGCACATCCAGTTTTGGCAGAAGCAATTGCAGAACAAGCGGCGACGCTTATTCACACCAGTAATATTTATGAAGTACCTTGGCAGACTGCAGCTGCGCAAAAGTTAGCTAAAGTATCTGGTATGGAAGAAATTTTCTTCTCGAATAGTGGTGCTGAATCAAATGAAGGTGCAATTAAAATTGCGCGTAAATATGGTCATATGCAAGGTATTGCTCTTCCGAAAATCATTGTAGCTGATCATTCTTTCCATGGTCGTACAATGGCAACACTTTCTGCGACAGGCAATAAAAAAGTACAAGAAGGTTTTGGCCCGCTCGTTGAAGGTTTTATCCGAGTACCTTTTGGCGACATTGAGGCAATTGAAGAAGCAGCAATCAACCATCCAGATATCGTCGCGATTCTCGTTGAACCGATCCAAGGTGAAGGTGGTGTAAATACTGCCCCTCAAGGTTTTAGTTATCTTGAAGAAATTCGTCAAATCTGTAATCAACATAATTGGTTGATGATGCTAGATGAAGTTCAAACAGGTAACGGTCGTACAGGAAAATATTTCGCGTATCAACATACCAATATTATTCCTGATGTCATGACGACAGCTAAAGGCTTGGGTAATGGTTTCCCAATTGGTGCAGTGATGACTCAAGGTAAAGGTGTAGGTATTCTTACTGCAGGTAACCACGGATCAACTTATAGTGGTACTGCATTAGGTTCGCGCATTGTCTACACGATTATCGATTTGATGCAAAAAGAAAATATTGTTGAAAATGCAGCAACAATTGGCCAATACTTAGTCGATCAATTCCGTACACAACTTGCAGATCAAAACGTTATTGTTCGCGGCTTTGGTATGATGATTGGTATTGAATTACCAAAACCATGCGCAGAGTTGGTGGATATTGCACGCATAGAGCACAATCTAATTATTAATGTCACCGCAGGTAATGTCGTTCGTTTGTTGCCAGCGTTGAATATGAATCAAGAACAAGCTGATGATTTATTAAAACGCTTAGTTCCAGCGATTAAAAACTTCTTGGCTTAAGCCAAGATCAATAAAAAAGCCGCATATTGCGGCTTTTTTATTAAGAAGAACACTTAAGATGCCTCTTGGAATACTCGACCACCAGGCAACTGGCTGAAATATTGTTTTAAAGCATCTAGGCAGCGATGAATTTTCATTGGTTGTTGTTCACGTTTTAATGTCATTGCATTCAAAGTGTATGCAGGTAACTTCCATTCAGGTAAAACTTCAACCAATGTGCCATTCATTAATTCTTTTTGCACATCTAGATATAATAATCGCGCAATGCCGTGACCATTTTGGCACAATGATTTAGCGACATAAACATTGTTTGTCTGTAAACGATTTTCCATGGACACATTCACCAATTCACGCGATGTACTGTGTTCAAATGTCATCATTTGCTGATTTTTTACAATATTTACTGGAATCAAATCATGCTGTGCTAAATCTTCAGGTCTTGAAATAACTGCATTTTGATTCAAATAACTTGGTGAAGCCACCAAGACTTGATCCACACGTGCAAGCGGCAGACAAGATAAGTGATTAGATTCATCCACGCGAGAACACATTCTCACTGCAATATCGATTCTTTCTTGAATCAAATCGACAAACTGATTTTCAACTTCAAAGTGAACGGTTAAACCACGATGTGCCGAAATCCAATGCGACAGCGCAGGAACTACATGGGTTGCACCGAGTTCTGGCGTTGTTGCAATACGTAAATCACCAACTAAATCGTCTCGTAACTCATTAATTCGAATTTTACCGCGCTCTGCTGCAGCGAGCATTTCTTGACAGCTATGAAAAAAGGCCTGCCCTGCTTCCGTTAAACTTAGTTTTCTTGTGGAACGGTGCAGAAGTGTTACTTCCATTTCTTGTTCTAGTGAACGAATTTGCTGACTAACTGCACTCGTCGTAATGCCTAAATCTCGAGCAGCACCACTGAAAGAGCTTTTTTCAACAACACATGCAAATACGCCCATCGAGCGAAGTTGATCTAACATAAATTTCCCTCTGAAATTATGAGATGCTTCTCTAATTAACAAAAATTAACAAAAGCAACTCATTGTATTATACGAAGAAATTGTTAAATTGCACTAAATATCTTCAGTTGATTGGCAAAATATTTGCTGGATTGATTGGCTTACCATCTAAACGAACTTGAAACTCAAGCATCGTACGGGTTGCACCACTCGAGCCCATTTCTGCAATTTGTTGCCCTGCACTTACGTTTTGCCCACTCTTCACTAACATCCGGTTATTGTGCGCATACGCAGTGATATAACCATCAATATGTTTAATGAGCACCAAATTACCATATTCTTTTAAACCATCAGCTGCGTAAACCACTTGACCATCAGCTGCTGCAAAAATTGGATCACCAACATTGCCACCAAAACGTAATCCCTTGACATTACTTGCCACATTAAAGTTTTCAATGACTGGACCATTCGATGGTTTCACCCAGCGTAATGAAGTTGCTTTAGTCGAAGTCGTCGGTACTGCAGCAGTTACCGCTGGTACTGGTGTGGTTTGTGGTGGTGGCGTACCCACAGCTGGTTTTGTTGGTAACTGAATGGTTTGACGTTGAATCTGAGTTTCAGTCGCTGTCAAAGGACGCGTGGTCGAACGTGTCACTTGTCGATTGCCAGAGGGTTTTAATCTTAAAGATTGATTTACATAGATGCGATAAGGCGGTGCAATATCATTCATCTCCGCAATGCTCAAATAGCTCAATCCATAACGTGCCGCAATTTTACTTAAAGTGTCGCCAGAACGAACTGTATAGAAGTCAGGAGCAACCGCATAACGAGCAGAATTGTGGATTTGGGGTTTCGATGCACAGCCCGACAAACCAAGAAAAGAAGCGACAGCAACCGCGATCAATGCTGAGTGAATAGATGGTTTAGACAACTTCAAAACTGTTTTGGGTCTGGCCAAAAGCATGATTTCCCTCTCTGACAAAAGATTAAAAAGACTGAATTCGGCTTAAGAGTAGCAAAATTAATGCTAAATTCACCGTTTCAAATATATTTTTCACAAAGTTATAACACATCCTACCTGTGGTCATTCAATTAAAGCTCTAACTGAGATTCAAGTGAAGCCAACACCTGATAGTTGGTAGCATCCATTTGGATCGGTGTCACACTGACATATCCATTTGCAATGGCATAAAAGTCTGACTGATAACCCAGTTGGCTTTTTTCGGGATCTGTTACGGCCTCTCCAGCCAAACCAATCCAAACAACTTGACGGCCTCTCGGGTCAACTTGTGTGGTAATCGGTTTCGTTTGTTTTCTTCTTCCTTGATAAGTCACTAATGTCCCTTTTATTTCAGCCGTATCCGGAATATTAATATTGAAAATATGACGCGGTGGTAACTCAGGCAAACCATTTTTAATAAACTCATATACCCAATTTGCAGCTTGTGCATAATCTTGAGCATCTTGATACGAACGAACATTTGGACCAGCCAATGAAACTGCGATTGCAGGTTGTTTCATGAGTCGGCCTTCAAACGCGGCCCCAACTGTACCTGAATACAACACATCATCACCTAAATTCGCTCCACTGTTGATCCCGCTTACAACTAGATCAAATTCAAAATCAAATAGACCATTCATGGACAGATAAACACAGTCCGCTGGCGTGCCATTAATTGCCCATACATCCTCTGAAATTTGCACGGGTCGCAATGGACGATCAAGCGTTAATGCACTTGAAAAACCACTCCGCTCACTTTCTGGAGCAACCACGACTACTCGACCCAAAGGTTTTAATGCTTGTGCTAATGCTTGTATTCCTGGTGCGAACACACCGTCATCGTTGGCAATCAAAATATTCAAAACAATTCACTCAATTCATGTAATCCCATCTGTTCGATAGCCTAATCAAAATCCCCCAACACAACAATGAGTACACGCATAGATGTTGAGGTTTTAAACGCCTTTAATCTTGAAAATCTGCTTACCCTTTAATCTTGAAAACTCGGCATGTAGTCATCCCCCTGTTCATACCTGAACTTTTCTTCTTTACTTTCTGAGTTCCAACAGCATTAATACACTTTCTCTATTTTTTAAACACGAAAAAAGATTATTCTATTCTTATAACTAACTTACTAATTTTTGAGTCATTTATGCAAAACCGTTTTTTACAATTGATTTCAACCGCATTTATCAGCAGCTCAATGTTATTTTCAAGTTTCACTTTCGCCAATGCTCAAGACTTAAAAGAAAATATCGAAGTTACTCAACAAAAAGTGACTAAAGATGAACTCGCTGCAATCTATGTCTTTTCAGAATCATGCCCAAGTTTAGTGGAAGAAGATGCGGCGTTTAAAGCAGGATATCAAAAGCTATTAAAAGACTATTTACCTAACGAAAATTCACCTCAAACCACGCTGAACAATCTAATTAAACAACAGGATTATCAGCAAGCATTAGCTCAAGCGAGACAAGATGCGAAAAACGCTGGAGATAAAGCAAATCAACAAGTGTGCGAGGATATAAAAAAATATCAGTCTTCAGTTAAATAGAGCACGAAATAGTTACAATTCGATTGAAATAAGCCGACACCACTGCTAGAAGTCGGCTTTGCTTTGTCCTAGAATGCAAAGCTGATTTTTGCGTTCATACAAGATTGGAACTACATAGAATGACCCGAAAAAGCGCCATTGCTGCATTATTACTATTACCTTCATTTACTTATGCAGCAACTGTTTTATCTTCACCACCAGAACTCAATAACAAGTCTTACGTTTTGATGGATTATGAAACAGGTCAAATTCTCGCAAGTAAAAATGAAAATGAAAAACTTGCGCCTGCTTCAATGACCAAAATGATGACCAGTTTCATTATTGAACAAAAGTTGTTGAACGGTGAACTCACTGAAGATGAAAAAGTTCGTATGAACGAGTCTGCTTGGTGTCGTGGTAGTAGTACAGAATCTTGTATGTATGTACCTCTCAACGGCACAGCAACCGTATTGGAAATGTTACGCGGGATTATCATTCAATCTGGTAATGACGCATCTAAGGCGATGGCTGAGCATATTTCTGGTAATGAAGGTACATTTGTACACAGCATGAACCAAGAAGCTAAGCGTATTGGCATGACCAACACGAACTTTATGAACTCAACAGGTATGCCTGCTGAAGGTCATTATTCTACTGCGAAAGATATGGCTACTCTTGCGAAGCACATCATTCATGACAGTTCAAAGTATTATCCTATCTACTCTGAAAAAGAGTTTACTTTTAACGGGATCAAGCAAGGTAACCGTAACGCGTTGCTATATACAGATCCGAGTGTAGATGGTCTTAAAACAGGTCATACTTCTGAAGCTGGTTATTGTTTAACGACTTCAGCTAAACGTGGCCCGATGCGTTTAATTTCAGTGATTTTTGGTGCTCCATCAATGCAAGCACGTGCAACGCAAACACGTGATTTGTTATCTTGGGGTTATGCAAACTTTGAAACTGTCAGTGTTCAACCCGCTCACAAAGAGTTGACCACTTCTAAAGTTTGGTTTGGTCAATCTAATCAAGTGAGTGTGGGTCTTGCTGAAAACTTCAACGTGACTATGCCAAAAGGTCAAGCAAATGCCATTCAAACTCAAATCGCGGTTCAACCGAACTTAAATGCCCCTCTTCAACAAGGGCAAGTTGTAGGTAAATTAACAGCGACACTTGACGGCAAAGTTATTGCTGAGAAGCCGCTTGTTGCTTTGCAAGCTGTTGAAGAAGCTGGTTTCTTCTCGCGTATGATCGATCATATCAAACAGTTCTTTAGTAATTTGTTTTAAGTCGCAGCTTGACTAAAGATATAAAGGCACTCAAATTCTTTTGGGTGCTTTTTTGTTTATAATGAGTAAAAACAGGCAATTTTTTATGACTGAAAATATCCGCAAATACTTAGAGACTTACCCAAAATTTGATACAACAAATTATATTGATCCAACTGCGTTAGTGATTGGTGATGTTTTCTTGGCTGAGAATGTTTCAGTCTGGCCTTATGCTGTGATCCGCGGTGATGTTAATTTTATTCGGATTGGTAAAAATTCCAATATCCAAGATCATTCCATGTTGCATGTCAGTCATAAGAAAGCTGATAAACCTGAAGGTTCACCGCTCATTATTGGTGAGGACGTTACTGTGGGTCATCATGTGAAATTACATGGTTGTACTATTGGTAATCGTGTTTTAGTCGGTATTGGAACGATTATTTTGGATGATGTTGTTGTTGAAGATGATGTGATGATAGGTGCGGGTTCGCTTGTTCCACCCAACAAAGTTTTAGAAAGTGGTTATTTGTATGTGGGTAGCCCAGTTAAAAAAGTGCGTCCACTGACTGATAAAGAAAAAGCGTTTCTGCCGTATTCAGCGCAGAATTATGTAAAGGTTTCGGGAAATTATAAATAATTTTGAATTCGCATAACAGCCATTATGTTAAATGGAAGATGGAAATGTATGGAATATAAAAAATTTTACTACCTAAATAAATAAAACATCAAAAATGTAAATTATTTACCATAAATATTTTTTATAGCTTAGATACTTGACCCTCACGTAACGTTAGCCTCTAGCATAAAACATGCCTAAGGGATAAAGGAGTCAAAAGATGTTATTACAAGTCGGTGAATTGGCGAAGCGAACAGGGTTAACTATTCGTACCCTTCATCACTATGATGATATCGGTTTACTTCAGCCTTCGGCCCGCTCCGACGCCGGTTATAGACTTTACAGTCGTCAAGATATTACTCGCTTATACCAAATTCAGGCATTGCGAGGGCTTGGAATGACATTGGCAGAAATTGGCGCGGTTCTTAATAGTCCAAACCTTGCACTCGCCCCTTTAATTGATCGGCAGATTCAGGCAATCGATCAGATGATCATTAAGCAGACTCAACTGCGCTATCGTTTGAGCAGTCTCAAAAATCAACTGATGAATGGTGAAGAGCTGGAACTGGACAATTGGCTAAAAACATTGGAGCTTATGTCTATGTACGAACAATATTTTACAAAAGAGGAACTTGCAGAACTGACTTTTTTACAGGCAGATAGTAGACAACAAAAAGAATGGGAAGCGCTTGTCATCGAAGCCAATGCACTCTTTAAGGCCGGAGAATCTTCTAGTAGTGAAACTGCCCAAAACCTGGCTTCACGCTGGATGCTGACCCTCGAACAGAATACGGCTGCTAATCCTGAATGGTTGGCTAAATTGAATAGCATGCATTCAGCTGAATCGGCATTTCAGGAAAAATTGGGTGTGCGTCCGGAAGTGGTTGAGTTTCTACTTGAAGCATTTGCCGAGAGTAAGCTGAACGTTTTTGCACGTTATTTATCCGAGCAGGAATTTGCTTTTATGAAGCAACATTATGTACGTGAGATGAAAAATTGGCCCCAGTTATTGATTGGATTGGAGAAGGCCATTCGTGCTGGGATTGAACCTGACAGTGAACAAGCAAAATGTTTAGCACAGCAATGGCTCTCCATGTTACAGGGTTACGCAGGCAAAAATCCAGCGACACATGCGAAGATTCGCAATGCCATGCAAAATGAACCAAGTCTTGCCGAGGGAACCTGGCTCAAACCTACCACTTTGCAATTTTTAGAAAAAGCAGTAGCAGCTTTGATGCGTTGTGCTTAGTACATGCTTACCTCTATTCAAATAATCAAAGTAGTGTGGCTATCCCATAATACGGGGTAGTCATTAAGCTTATGATTTCAAAATATTTTATATAGAGAAAGTAGAGTAAATGGTATTATCACAAACTTATCCAACTACACTATATAAGTTGGTTATTTTCGATTTTGATGGAACCTTAGCAGATTCATTTCCTTTCTTTGTTTCAACTATAAATCATCTGGCTGACATGCACTCTTTCAAGAAGATTCATTTAGATGAAGTGGAATCTTTTAGAGAAATACCTTCCCGAGAGCTAATGAAAACTCTTGGAATACCAGTATGGAAACTACCTGCGATTACTCAGAATTTTATAAAACTCATGAAGGTAAATCCTTCAAAGATTCCTCTATTCGACCATACCGATGAAATGCTTTCCCACCTTAATGAACATGGAATTACAGTGGGCCTGGTTTCTTCAAATGGATACGAAAATGTGACCCGTATTCTTGGTTCAAGCTGTCGATACTTTAATTACTTTGAATGCGGTGCATCTTTTTTTGGAAAAGCATCTAGGTTAAAGCAGCTTTTAAAAAAAGCAGGCTATAAACCCTCAGAAACTATCTATATAGGTGATCAGATTACCGATTATGAGGCAGCTAGATCGGTAGGAATTGCTTTCGGTGCAGTTTCATGGGGTTACAGCACAGAAAGACTTTTAAAGAAATTGTCACCTGATGAGACATTTGAAAATGTGTCTGCCATAAAGAGGATTACTGTCAGCAAAAAATAACCCTACTAAATTATGCTTATAAGCAGAGAATCGCCATTCTAGATACCCGAGGTAAATTATGCTTTCTTTAAAGATAACTACACATATTGATATTCATGCGACACCGGAGCAAGTTTGGCAGGTACTGACTGATTTTAAATCGTATGACAGTTGGAATCCCTTTATCCGTAAAGTTTAAGGAAAGTTAAACATAGGTGAAAAACTAAAGATTAGGATTCACCCAACTAAGCAAAAAGCAATGGAATTTAAGCCTACACTATTGGAAGTTAAAAATGCTCAGTCTTTAAGCTGGCTAGGTCACTTTCTAATCCCTGGTCTTTTAGATGGTGAGCATCATTTTAAACTTTGCTCCCAAGAAGATGGCAGCACTTGTCTCATACATTCTGAGACATTTAGTGGTCTACTTGTACCTATGATGCGTAATAATTTGAAATCTATAAGGAAAGATTTTGAATACATGAATCAATCTCTAAAATTATTTGTAGAATCAAAACTTTAGATTTGAAATCATAGGGTAATAAATTGTTATTTTTATTAAAACAGATCCATGTAGGCACTTCGCTTCTTTATTCTTTCAATTTTTAAATTCCCCTAAAATTAACATAATACACCTTATGCGAAATTATCTTTTTTATTTCATATAAATCATAATCTTAAATTACATTCAAAAGCCCAATTTACTTAAATTGGGCTTTTTTGTTGATTCTTCATGTTCCACGCCCTTTATTAAATTATTGATCCAAAGAACTTCTTAGTTAAACTTAAGATAGAATGCCTTCAAAGAAATCCCCTCCCATCATAGCCACACACCTCAAAATTTTATACAATATGCCTTCCCTTCATCTGGTGCTTTTTTATGACCGCTTGGACTGCTCACGTCACTGTTGCAACAGTGGTTGAAAAAGATGGTAAATATCTGTTTGTAGAAGAACAAACAGAAGGTGTCATGCACACCGTTTTTAATCAACCTGCAGGTCATGTTGAAGCTGGTGAAACCCTTATTCAAGCTGCGGTTCGTGAAACCATGGAAGAAACAGGTCACCAAGTTGAAGTCACAGATTTATTGGGTATATACACCTATACCCCACCTATGTTTCCAGATCGTACCTATTACCGCTTCTGTTTTTTAGCAAAATCAACACAGTATTTTGCAGATGCAACACTAGATACAGGTATCGTAGGTGCAGTTTGGATGAGCCTAGATGAGCTGTTAGAAACGGCACGCGCGCGTAGCCCATTGGTCATCAAAGCCATTAAAGATGCCCAATCAGGACAAAAATTTCCTTTATCGCTCGTTTATGAGCACCAAAACTCTCCCTTAATTTCAAATTTGGATGCCTAATCCTATGCAACAACGTGTCATCGTCGGTATGTCAGGTGGTGTAGACTCATCTGTCTCTGCGGCTTTATTACTTCAACAAGGATATCAAGTTGAAGGTCTTTTCATGAAAAACTGGGAAGAAGATGACGGCACAGAATACTGCACGGCTATGGATGATCTTGCAGATGCGCAAGCCGTATGTGATCGTATCGGTATCAAATTACATACAGCCAACTTCGCAATGGAATATTGGGATCGTGTATTTGAGCACTTCTTGGCTGAATATGCTGCGGGGCGCACCCCAAACCCAGATATTTTATGTAATAAAGAAATTAAGTTCCGTGCATTCCTCGATCATGCCATGAAATTAGGTGCTGACTTCATCGCGACAGGACACTATGCTCGTCGCGGTGAAACCATGACCAACTCTAAAGGTGAGCAATATGCGCCTTTACTCCGTGGCGTGGATAACAACAAAGACCAAACCTATTTCCTACATGCCGTTCATGGTCGTGAAATTAACAAGACCTTGTTCCCTGTCGGTGAAATTGAAAAGCCTCAAGTTCGTAAAATTGCTGAAGATTTAGGTCTTGTAACAGCGCAGAAAAAAGACTCTACAGGTATCTGTTTTATTGGTGAACGCCGATTTAATGACTTCTTGAAGCAATATTTACCTGCTCAACCGGGTAAAATTGTACTTGAAGATGGTAAAGAGGTTGGTGATCATCACGGCTTAATGTACTATACGCTCGGTCAACGTGGTGGTATTGGTATCGGTGGAATGAAAGGCGCTGAAGAAGGTGCTTGGTTCGTATTACACAAAGATATCGAAGGCAATCGTTTAGTTGTTGGCCAAGGTCATGAGCATCCCCTCATGCAAAGTACCATGTTATGGTCTGAAGCGATTGATTGGGTTGCAGGTGAGCAAGAGATTCCAGAAAATGGTTTCCGTTGCACAGCGAAAACTCGCTATCGACAACCTGATCAAGCATGTGTCTTATTTAATGACCCAAATGCACCGCAAGGTGTACGTGTAGAATTTGATGAACCTCAACGTGCTGTTACGCCAGGACAAAGCGTTGTGTTTTACGCGGATGAAGTTTGTTTAGGTGGCGGTGTGATTCATCATACTAATGCGCCTAAACCTGATTTTATTTAAAGGAATTTTCAGGCATGACAGAGTTACCGTTCCAGCAGCTTCAGACTCTGAATGATCGTCAAAACAGAGCTTTGGCTTTGGCAGCAGTATTTCAATCGACTCAGCTGACACATATGACAGCCATTGCAGGTCGACAAAATATTGGTGAAAACGGTAACTTCTATTTAGAACAATTAATTAAGGCGAGTTTAAATATTCGCCCTACTTCCAATAAGAATTGTCAAACCTTAGATTTTTTTAACCAGCTTGCAGATATTTCTCTGGGATTAAAAACATTAGAAAGTAGCATCACCCAACCATTCAATACTGCACCAAAATCAAGAATACCTAAATTTGCCAATGCAAAACTTCCAATGTCCTATGCAATGGCATTATTACATTTAGAAAAGAAAGTATATAGCAACCCAAAATTCGTTGAAATTATTGAAAAATCACAAGAAAAAATACTAAAACAACTCTCCTTTTTTGATCATAATTATCTACATCCAAGTATTCTTGCAAACCTTGCTCAAACCTATGTCGAAACTGCAGGACAGATTAATCCTCGCATTATGGTGAAAGGCAATGCAGAAGCTTTTAAGGATTCTTCGCACACCAATCGTATTCGTGCTTCATTGTTTACAGGTTTACAGATGGCGCATTTATGGCGTCAGTCAGGTGGAAGTTCATGGAGCATGATCTTCACCAAACGCAAGTTACTGAAAGATATTCAAGATCTCGCTCGTTTACAGTTTCAGGTGGTTTAACCTGATGTATATCGAGTTCTGTTTTACGTTTCATTCCAAAGTTTAAGGAATTGCTATGAACGCTTTAACCGCACTTTCTCCATTAGATGGTCGCTATGCAAGCAAATGTGATGCTTTGCGCCCTTTCCTCTCTGAGTTTGGTTTAATCCATGCTCGTGTGACTGTTGAAGTGCGCTGGTTACAAGCACTTGCAAATCGCCCAGAAATTACTGAAGTGCCAGCTTTTTCTAACGAAACAAATGCAGCTTTAGATGCAATCGTTGCAAATTTCTCTGAAGACGATGCTAACCGTATCAAAGAAATCGAACGCACAACCAACCACGATGTAAAAGCGGTTGAATATTTCTTAAAAGAGAAAATTGCAAACATTGATGAACTTAAAAATGCGGGTGAATTCATTCACTTTGCTTGTACATCTGAAGACATCAACAACTTGTCTCATGCACTCATGCTAAAAAGCGGTCGTGAAGTACTAGCTACGTCTATGCAACAAATCGTGGACTCAATTGTTGCACTTGCAGAAAAACACGCTGACCAACCAATGTTGTCTCGTACACATGGTCAAACTGCAAGCCCAACAACATTGGGTAAAGAAATGGCGAACGTGGCATACCGTCTTGCACGCCAAATCAAACAATTCAACAATGTTGAGCTTCTAGGTAAAATCAATGGTGCGGTAGGTAACTATAATGCTCACCTTTCTGCTTACCCTGAAATTAACTGGCCTGCTCACTCGCAAGCATTTGTTGAATCTTTAGGTCTCACGTTTAACCCGTATACAACTCAAATTGAGCCGCACGACTACATGGCTGAATTGTTTGATGCGCTTCGTCGTTTCAACACAATCCTCATCGATTTCAACCGTGATGTTTGGGGTTATATCTCTCTTGGTTTCTTCAAACAAAAATTAAAAGAAGGTGAAGTTGGTTCTTCAACAATGCCACACAAAGTGAACCCAATCGACTTTGAAAACTCTGAAGGTAACTTGGGTATTGCTAATGCAGTCCTTGCTCACCTTGGTGAAAAGCTCCCAATTTCTCGCTGGCAGCGTGACTTAACTGACTCTACTGTTCTTCGGAACATGGGCGTTGGTTTTGCACAAAGCTTGATCGCATTTGAAGCTTGCTTGAAAGGTGTGGGCAAACTTGAATTGAATGCCGACCGTATTCTTGAAGACTTAGACAACGCTCAAGAAGTTCTTGCTGAACCAATTCAAACAGTAATGCGTCGTTATAACGTTGAAAAACCATACGAAAAACTGAAAGCCCTTACTCGTGGTCAAGCAATGACTCGCGAAATGATGGTGAATTTTGTAAATAGTAACGAATTAGAAGCTGTTCCTGCAGCAGATCGTGCGCGTCTTGCTGAAATGACACCTGCATCTTATACAGGTAATGCTGCTGAGCAAGCGAAACAAATTAAAGATTTGATTGCTAAAATCTAAATATGAATTGAGAAAAAAAGCGAAGCTTAGGCTTCGCTTTTTTTTGTATGAGACTCATCAAATGTTTCAATAAAAATCATGCTTCATCAGGACAGTAACGTATAAAGTCAGTTCTGAGCTTTTCTAATTCATCACCAGTTAAAACATCGCTATAGTAAATATAATGAGTCACTTGAGCATATTGAATGTCATGCCTAAACATCATTCCTCGAAGTGATACTGAGATCTCTTCAGGAAAGTCATCCAGAGTAAGCTCTTCAAACTCATAATGAAAATATGCATTTTGCTGTGCAAGAAAAGCAGCTGAAACCGTCATAATAAAAACTCAAAATAAATCATATTCTAACTGATCATTCTGATTGCAATGAGCTATTGATATAAACAACTATTTATAAAAATAATGCGATCTGCAGCTTATTCTCAGGATTGATCCATTACAATCATATGAAGAAATTAATCAAATCAACATATAACAAAATGCACTACAAAAAATTTACTCCTAAACACCACCTCGTATTCTTCATTTTCATAATGGTGCTGATCTTGGCAAGTATAAAGCCTCTTGAATATGCTTCTTATGGCTTACATCAACTTGGCACAGCTTTAATGCTGGTGTTTTTGATCTATATACAAAAGAAAGTTGGTTTGAGTTTTATCGCATTTTCTCTCTATATTGGATTTCTGATCATTCATATTCTTGGGGCGCACTATTTATATTCGTATGTTCCCTATAATGAATGGTTGATGCACTACTTCAACATACATTTAAATGCACAGATGGGTTGGGAGCGAAATATGTATGATCGCTTGGTCCATTTTGCCTATGGTCTACTTCTCTATCCTTTTTTCCTGAGGATCATTCAATTCTATTTACCACAATTATCTGAACGAGTACTTTTTCTTATTGTGGTTCAGTTTGTCATGGCCACCAGTCTCATTTACGAATGGATTGAATGGTCGATTGCGATTAATCTTTCCCCTGAGGCAGCAGAAAATTATAATGGTCAACAAGGTGATATTTGGGATGCCCATAAAGATATGCTGTTCGCAACACTTGGGTCCATGATCACAGGAATAGTGATGTTATATCGAAAATTAGACTCTCGACCATACAAATGATAAATCATAAAAAAACCAATCATTAGATTGGCTTTTTTTATTTCATCGAATTTAAAGTTTAGGATCACGTAGTTGCACTAAGTTCGCATTAGTTTTGACTAAAGTGTCCATAACTTTATTCATCACAGCAGGAATCAAACTGTCCGCCATTTGTGCCGCTTGCAGTCCTAATTTCTCACCTAAGGTAGGTTTACGGCGAGTTTGAATCAAGTAAACATCATGCACTGTCAATAAACTTAATAAATACTCATCCGAGGTTTGAAGCTTATCAACCAAATTCAAATCTAATGAATCTTGACCGTACCAATGTTCACCTGTTGCTACTTTTTCAACATTTAACTGTGGACGATATTTTTCAACAAAATGCTTGAACAATGCATGCGTTTGTTGCAACTCTTCTTCAAACTTTGCTTTACCTTCTTCCGTATTTTCACCAAACATGGTCACGGTACGTTTATATTGACCCGCAGTATAAAGCTCAAAATCAACATTATGTTCTTTAAGTAAACGATTAAAATTAGGCACTTGAGCAACAACACCAATTGAACCAATCACTGCAAATGGAGCAGAAATAATTTCGTTACCGATACATGCCATCATGTATCCACCACTTGCTGCGACTTTATCAACACAAATGGTTAAATGAAAACCAGCATCGCGCAGACGCACCAATTGAGCAGCCGCAAGTCCATAACCATGTACCATCCCACCTGGACTTTCCAAACGAACTACGACACGATCACGCCCTGCTTTAGCAGTCGCCAAAATCAAGGTGATTTCTTCACGAAGATTTTCTACAGCTGAAGCTGCCATGTCACCTTTAAAATCAATTACATATACTTTCTGATTATTCTTTTTACGCGTGCGTGCTTCTTTTGAAAACTGCTGAGACAACTGCAGAAGTTCAAGTTTAGATGCAGTACTTTGCGCAATTTTTTTTCGTTGTTCATTAATACGCGCATTTAAGTGAGTGACTCGAATTTCGGCAGGAAGTTTCGGCAAATGAAATAACATATAAATTCACATCTCTATAATTCATCTTTATGAGGATAACATGAGGTCAAAATAGACAAATTTCAATAGCTTTATTGAAATGTTCTGCCAATCATAGGATCAATTTTATCAACAATCAGCATAAAAAGTAGATACATTATGCATACTATCTCGATAAAAAATTATCGAACCGGCTCGCATCCACGCATCATCTAATGATTGATATCTATCTTTATAATCAATTAGAGACTCTTATATGATTTGAGAGTGAATAAATTGAATTATATTTGAAGAATAATTCTTAAAATCAATATCTTAATACTCATTATTTTACTTCTTAAACTTTTCTGAAATGCATTTTCAATGCGCCAAATTATGTCGTGTCAGCATATATTTTTCACGATTTTTTTGGCATGATGGTTCCATACAGTGATGATGAATAATGATAAATGACTCAAATGCGTTGGCTGGAACTGTTATCAACAGTTCGATTTGGTAGTTCAAAACAAAATACAGAACAAGCACGTAGCCCCTTCCATAAAGATTACGATCGTATTATTTTTTCTCAGAGTTTTAGGCAACTTAACCGTAAAACTCAAGTTCATCCCCTGACTCAACATGATGGCATTCATACGCGTCTAACACATTCCCTTGAGGTTTCTTGTATAGGACGCTCTTTGGGAATGCTAGCAGCTGAAAAAATTCGTGATGAGTTACCTATGTGGATCTCTCCTGCAGATGTCGGTGCAATTATTCAAGCAGCTTGTCTTGCACACGATATTGGTAATCCCCCTTTTGGTCATGCAGGTGAATATGCGATTCGAGAATGGTTTGATGATGCATCACATGGCAATTTTTTATCGAGTTTAACCCCTGAACAGCAGGCCGATGTTCGCCAGTTTGAAGGCAATGCTCAAGGTCTTCGTTTACTCACGAAAATTGACTATCACCCTAATGACGGTGGAATGCGCCTCACTTACGCAACCTTAGGAGCTTACTTAAAGTACCCATGGCTTTCTAAAACCATTGACTCTCAGGGAAATACGCCTGCCAGTAAACGAGCTAAGTTTGGTTGTTATCAATCTGAAAAAGAAATTTTGCAACAAATTGGTCACCAATTAGGTCTTATACAATATGGTGAATATCATTTCTGTCGCCACCCACTCACCTATTTACTCGAAGCTGCGGATGATATTTGTTATGCCCTGATCGATTTAGAAGATGGCATTATTCTTAACATGCTCAGCTATGAGCAAGTCGAACCTATTTTTTTAAATCTGCTCGGTGACTATGGCACGCCTGCTGAACTTGCAATGCCATACACCACGTGGCAACAAAAGATTGCAGCATTGCGTGGTCGTGTGATGAAACGCTTGGTTGATGAAGTCACTTCCGCTTTTGCTAAACATCATTTTGAAATTTTGTCAGGACAGCTTAAAGGTAGTTTGCTCCAATATTGCTCGCCCGATATCGAAGCAGGAATTGATTGTGCAAAGAATTTAGCGCGGGAAAAAATCTTTGAGCATCCTCAAAAATCTGGTTTAGAAATCATTGCACATCAAAGCTTACAGCACATACTAGGTGCCTTTATTCCGCTTACGACCCCCAATAAAATTCATAATTTTAAGGAAGGACGTTTACTGTCTATTATCTCAGGCTTAGGTGTACGTTTTAGTGATGATCACTATGACAATATCATGCAAGTCTTAGATGTGATCTCAAAATTTTCGGATCATCAGGCTTATCATTTGGCACAGGAACTTCAAGGGAATAAAGTTGGATTTTTATAAACCTTAAATTAGTGTTCAGGAAAAGAGCATAAAGTGTTTTTTGATTTTGCGTTCTGAAGCAATGAACACTACTATGCTGACATAGTGAATTTAACATCGACAAATAAGTGAAATAATTGAATGATTGGATGTCTTATTGGTGAAGTGCTTGCTTTAGAAGCACCAACAGTTTTATTGAATGTAAATGGTGTTGGCTATGAGGTAGATACACCTCTCTCAACATTTTGCCAATTGCAGAAAGGACAAAAAGTCACATTGTGGACGCACTTGGCTGTACGTGAAGATGCTCAATTACTGTATGGTTTTTCCAACGCACAAGAAAAAAGTATTTTCCGCACTTTACTTAAAGTGAACGGCGTTGGTCCCAAAATGGCATTGGGTATTCTCTCAACACTCAGCGTAGACATGCTCATTCATACCGTTGAACATGAAGATGTAAACACTTTAGTCAAAGTTCCAGGTGTTGGTAAAAAGACTGCAGAGCGTTTGATGATTGAACTTCGAGATCGCTTTAAAGCGCTTGCAGCTCAGCCATCCACATCAAACTCTACAACAGCGCAAATTCAGTTTACGGGTAACTCTGCTGTCGCTGAGGCTGAAGCTGCTTTACAGTCATTAGGTTACAAGCCACTAGAAGCACAAAAGTTAGTCAATACCGTTAAAGGTGACTTCACTGAGGCATCCGATATTATCCGTGCTGCTTTAAAATCGATGAATAAATAAGATCTCATATTATGCAAGACCGTATTATCAGTGGTTCTGAAAAACCAGAAGATCATTTTGATCGTGCCATTCGACCAACATCATTAGATGATTATATTGGTCAACCTGTTGTGCGTGAGCAGATGGAAATTTTCATTGGTGCAGCTCGTGGACGTGGTGAAGCTTTAGACCATACCTTGATTTTTGGTCCTCCGGGTTTAGGTAAAACCACACTTGCCAATATTATCGCGCGTGAAATGGGTGGCAATCTCAAATCCACCTCAGGTCCTGTGTTAGAGCGCGCTGGTGATTTGGCAGCAATGCTCACCAACTTAGAAGAAGGTGACGTTTTATTTATTGATGAGATTCACCGTCTCTCTCCAGTGATCGAGGAAATCCTTTATCCCGCGATGGAAGATTACCAACTGGATATTATGATTGGTGAAGGCCCTGCTGCGCGTTCAATTAAGTTGGATTTACCGCCATTCACTTTAGTCGCTGCGACTACTCGTGCCGGTTTACTGACCTCTCCGCTTCGAGATCGTTTTGGTATTGTCCAACGATTAGAGTTTTATTCGGTTGAAGATTTGACCCATATCGTGACTCGTTCTGCAAACCTGATGGATGTTCCAATCACAGAAGCTGGTTCGAAGGAAGTGGCTCGTCGTTCTCGTGGTACGCCTCGTATCGCAAACCGTTTACTGCGTCGTGTACGTGACTATGCTCAAGTGAAAGGTACAGGTGAGGTCACACAAGAAATGGCGCAACGTGCGCTTGATATGTTGAATGTAGACAAGGATGGTTTAGATACACTCGACCGCCGTTATTTATCCATGTTATTAGAACGTTTTGATGGTGGTCCTGCAGGTGTTGAAGCTCTAGCAGCGGCAATGGCAGAAGATTCAGGCACGCTTGAAGACGTGATCGAACCTTATTTAATTCAGCAAGGTTATGCAATGCGTACTGCTCGTGGTCGTATTGCGACGAATCAGGCATATTTACAGTTTGGGATGACACCACCTGAACCTAAAGAAAAGTGATGAAAAGCAGCTTAGGCTGCTTTTTTTCTTAAATTATTTTTTAAATTTTTATTAATTTCACGCATTAATAAAGAGAGTATTTCTAATCTATTTAATTTATTTCCATTTTTCCAACTTGCTAGCCTTAATATCTTGTTATCTCCATAATCAATATGAGATAAATCTTCAAAAACTTCGAATAACTCAATAGAATGTTTGTTATAAAACTCATCTATTAATTCCTGTGATAAAATAGTGAAATGATCTAATAATTTAATAAAATATTCATGCATATCATTATTGTCTTCCAAATATAGATCAAGTTTCGAATTTTTAAGAATTAATTGATGACTAATTTCTTCCAACTCACCTATCTTTTCCCCAAATATACTTGAGGGATTTGATTTATCTCTACTATTAGTTCTCAGGTAAAACTTGATTATTTCCTGTGCTTTAAAAATATAGTTATTGATTAATATATTACAATCGGCACATATTTCGTAAACTAAATCATTCCATACTATACGCTCTTTAGACTGCAACTCATTTTTTTGTAACGCTATCTGTTGCTCAAATAATTTTTGATTTAGATCAAAAGCAATTTGTTGTGAACTTTTTATTTCTAGTACTACTGTATTAAAAGACATTTCAGTTAATTTAAAACTTCTGACACCATACCAAATTGCAATGATTGTTGCTGAAATTCCTAGAATAAAAGCTATCGCCATTGCAATCATAAAAGACCAAATTGCAGTCGTATCAGTTGAGCTTACATTCAAATCCAAAGGAATTTTCTGCGTTTCAGGATCAACTTGAATACTCGTCGTATATAAAGGCGGTTGTGGCACGGTCCACGGAAGTTGAATCATGACATCTTGATTATGCTTAAGTTCTTCTTCAACGCCCATTAGCTCCCCCACAACTATTAAAATAATTATTTAAAATGAATAATTTACAAATAATAACAACTTTAAATCTATGGATAAAGCATTAAAAATCAATGCTTCATGTTCACTATACTTTTCATGTATTTCGATATACCTGTTAAGTTTTGCAACTATCGGAAGTGAATGAGAAGCTCCTAAAACTTTTGGATTTTTAGGACATTGTGTTCATGATTTCACTTAGGCTATTTTCTGCTTGTACCATCTTGCCCCTTTGTTCAACCTTGAGTTTTGCAGATTGGGTTGATGACGGTGTAAACGCTGTTGAACAACATACCATCAAATTAAGACAGCACATTCACCAACATCCCGAACTCGGCAATATGGAATTTAAAACCTCGGCTCTGGTTCAAAAAGAATTAAAAAAATATGGAATTGAAGTCCGCACAGGCTATGCCAAAACAGGTGTAATCGGAATTCTTAAAGGTGCAAAACCTGGCCCAGTGATGGCATTACGTGCAGATATGGATGCATTACCGATTGAGGAAAAAACAGGACTTTCTTTTGCGAGTAAGGCAAAGGCAATCTATCAAGGTAAAGAAACGCCAGTGATGCATGCCTGTGGACATGATGCTCACACAGCAATGTTACTCGGCGCTGCAAAAGTGCTTTCGGAAAATAAAGATAAAATTGCAGGTACTGTTGTGTTTGTCTTCCAACCAGCTGAAGAAGGTGGAGCAGATATTGATAACTTTAGCCATGGCGATCAAATTGGTTCACGTAAGATGATTGCAGATGGGGCTTTAAAAAATCCTAAGCCTGAAGTGATCTTCGGTATGCATGTTATGGCGGGTATGCCAAGTGGTCATATTTTTTATAAAGATGGCACCATTTTAAACAGTGCAGATCACTTGCGCATTCAGGTCAGTGGAAAACAAGTTCATGGTTCTATGCCATGGCTTGGACGCGATCCCATTTACGCTTCATCTCAAATGATTAGTAATATGCAGAGTTTGATCAGCCGTCGTGCAGATTTAACCAAAGGTATGGGGGCAATCAGTATTGGTAGTATCCAAGGTGGAACGGTAGGAAATGTGATACCAGAGCAAGTCAATATGGTTGGCACGATTCGATCAAATAGTGAAGAAGTCCGCCAGAATATTCTCAAGGATTTACCGAAGTTGATCGAACATAATGCTCATGCAAATGACGTAAAAGCCAAAGTAGAAATTGCCGCTTATGCCCCCGTCACTACGAACGATAAAACACTAACTCAACTCATCGCGCCCTCACTTGCGAAAGTTCATGGCGAAAATAAATTACATGTGCTTGAGAACAATGCGAGTGCCAGTGAAGACTTTGCCTATTATGGTCAACTTATGCCTTCATTGTTCATTTTCATTGGTGCAACACCTCAAGATCAAGAGATGAGTAAGGCTGCACCCAATCATAACCCTCAATTTATTGTAGATGATGCGACATTAAAAACTGGCGTTGAAAGCCACATTCGTTTTGTGATGGACTATCCGACTATTGCACAACAAGTTCAACAAGATTGGAATAACAAATCTTAAGCATCATAAAAAAAATCCTCCTTGATGGAGGATTTTTTTATTTCAATAATTTATTTCTGCTCGACGAACTCTTTAAAATCTGCTTTACGAATCATCGCATGGATGCCTTTGGTTTTATCTACAACTTGAGAAGCTTCAAAATCAGTCGCAGCGCTGAGATAAGCATATGCAATTTCTTCACTTATGCCATATTCATTTACTAAGAAATTGATTGCTTCACGCGTAGATTTGCGCATTGCTTCATCCAAATCTTCATCTAAGCCAGGTGTAATCCAAAATTGATCATTTTCACCTAATGGCTGAGAAAGTTGCTTACCTGGAATATAATCTTTACCCGCTTTTAACACACTAATTTTAAACGTTGCACGCGCTGAACCTTCTAAAGCAGTTAATGCAACCTCACCATCACCTTGAACAAAATGACTATCACCTGTGTAGAATAATGCACCTGGAACTTGAACAGGATAATAAGCGGTTGCCCCAGCAGTTAAATCATTAATATCAATATTTCCACCATAAAATGAGGGTGGAACTGAGTGAACAGGTTCGCTGGTATTTGGTGCAACACCCATTGTTCCCATAAACGGATTTAATGGAAAACGAATCGCTTTACCAGATTCTGTTTGAATCACCCCCTCCCATACACCCTCTTTATTTTGCGCAATGGGTGTAAATACTGAAACATTGCCATAAGCATCTGGATTTTCTGGCGAAGCATGATCATGTTTTTGTCGTTTAGGGAATTCAGGCAATGTACCTTTACCATGGCGGTTCGAAATAACACCATAAGGAACACGTGGTTCTATTTTCAATATTTCAACTTTAAGCACGTCTCCCGGCATTGCACCTTCAACGTAGATCGGACCAGTAATAATGTGTGGACCATCTTTATGGAAATCATGCTTTAAATTAGAGCGGGTGATCAATTTCGCTTCATCTAAAATGTGCTCTTTTTTAACACCTTTAGATGTAAAGTATTTTTCAGCATCACGCCCTTGATCCTCTAATAAACCTTCATGTGACACTGTATCAAAAGTCACATGACTCCCCCGATGGAACCGTTAAAACTGGCTTAGCATCTTTATTCGGTAGATAACCCCATTGAATAGTATTGAGTGTGCTTGGAATATAATAGTGTCCAGCATATTCCCCTTTTTTTAGTAAAGTTGGCTTGCTTTCAATCTGTTTTAAAATTTTAAAATCTTCAGCCGAACTAAAAGTCGAAAAACTTAATATTGATGTAGCAATCGAAATCGATAAAGCTAACTTTTTTAACATGCACTCAAATCCAACTATAAATTTCATGTGAATTTATTTAAGCAATCCCTATGCCAAACATGATTAAAATTCAATTAAATCTGCATTTTCATCTTAAAATATTTCGCCCAATCTACAGCTATTTTTGAAATCTTGTGCCATTGGTCTGTAAAAATGGAGTGCTAAACTTCAAGCCTTTCAAACATTGTATAAATCAGCGTTTCGCATTCTTTGTCAAGAATGTTGCAAAACACTGGACTATTTAAAGTAATGGAACACCTGTATGGCGAACAAATTTGAATTTCAAATCCGAGTGTATATTGAAGATACAGATGCAGGAGGCATTGTTTATCATGCCAATCATATTCGCTTTATGGAACGCGCACGTACAGAATGGTTACGCGCTTCAGGGATTTCACATTACTGGCATCAAAAAGATTACAACTTTGTCGTGCATAAATTAGCGCTTAAATATTCACGCCCAATATTAATGGATGACTTAATTACTGTTACAGCAAGTGTAGTTTCGTGTAAAGCAACGTCTTTTGTATTGCAACAAAATATTTATCGTGGTGAAATCATGCTAGCTTCAGGGGAAGTAGAATTGGCGTGTATTAGCGCCGAAATGAAACCGCTGAGAATTCCAAATGAAATCCGTGATCTAATCGAAAAAGAATTAGCCCACGCATAAAAATATGATTGGCACATGTAACTATGGCAACACAACTCGAATCTTCACTTCACGTCACAGATTTAATTCTTCAAGCGAGTCCAGTCGTACAACTGGTCATGCTGGTGTTGGTACTAGCTTCACTCTTTAGCTGGTACCTTATTGCCAAGTTACATATGACGTTTAAAAAAGCTCGCCAAGGTGATGATCATTTTCAAAAGATTTTTTGGTCTGGTGCAGAACTCAACACTTTATATAACAATGCACAAGTCAACTCTAAGCGTGAAGGCTTGGAAGATGTTTTTTATCTTGGTTTTGCAGAGTTTCTCAAACTCAAAAAAACCAAAGCTGAAACAGCACAAGTCATTGATGGCACAGAGCGTATTCTTGGGGTGGGTTTAAGCCGAGATCAGAGCCGTATGGAGCAAGGCGTCAGTGCACTTGCCAGTATTGGTTCAGTTGCGCCCTATGTTGGTTTATTTGGTACAGTTTGGGGCATTATGAATGCTTTTATCGGCTTAGCCCAAGTCGATCAAGTGACGCTAGCAACTGTCGCACCAGGTATCGCGGAAGCCCTCATTGCGACTGCTATTGGTTTATTTGCTGCGATTCCTGCAGTACTTGCATTCAACCACTATACGGCCAAAAGTGAAGAAATTTACTCAGATCGTTCCTTGTTTGCTGAAGAAATGGTGGCGCTTTTACAACGTCGTTCTGTGGGTTCTACACAGGAAGCTGAATAAATGGTCGTTCGTCGTTCAGGGCGTTTCCAACGCATCAAAAAACCACTTAAAAGTGACATGAATGTAGTTCCTTATATTGACGTCATGTTAGTACTTTTGGTGATTTTTATGGTGACCGCACCAATGATCACAAGTGGCATAAAAGTTGATTTACCTGAAGCAAATAGTGTACCGATTGAATCTAAGGATGCACCAGCTATGGTGACTTTAGATCAACAAGGACAATACTTTTTAGAATACAAGGGTAGCCAACCAAATCCACTGAGCTTGCAAGAATTACAACAGACACTTCGTGATGCACAACAAATTGCTGAACGTGAGAATAAACAATTTAGTGTCGTCATCAATGGTCATAATACTCGACCTTATGGTGAGGTGATGACGCTCATGTCTAACTTACAAGATGCAGGGATCAATCAAGTTGGCTTGCTGACCAAACCGATTCAATAAGCTATGAAAGAATCTAACTCCCGCTTTTCAAAAGAAAAGAAAATTGCAATCGGATTCACTGTTGCGGTCCATGTGATTGCAATCACAGGCTTATTGTTCCTTGGGTTGACTCAACCTCCTGAGCCAACTAAAACTGTTAAAACAGTTTTAGTTAAACCTGAAGATCTGGTACCACCTGAACCCACACCATTGGTTGAATCTGATCACTCAGATACAGCGCACCAGAACGTTCAAGAAAATGTTCAACAGACCAATGAGCCGATTAAAAATGCTCCTGTGATTCCTGTTGCGCCTCCTGTATCTCCTCCAACTCAACCAAAAGCCGAAGAGCCAAAATCCGACCGTAAAGCTGAGCAAGTGGCAGCGGTTAAAGCTCAACAAGAAGCCGAACGTAAAGCTGCGGCTGAAGCACAACGTAAAGCGACTCAAGAAGCGAATCGGAAAGCTAAAGCTGAGGCCGATGCTAAAGCTAAACAAGAGACCGCTCAAAAAGCCAAAGCAGCTGAGCAAAGCGCAAAACAGGAACAACAACAAAAGGCGAAAGCTGATGCGGCTTTAAAAGCGAAACAAGAAGCTGATCGAAAAGCTAAAGCTGAGGCAACTCAAGCCAAAGCTAAGCAAGATGCTGATCGGAAAGCTAAGGCGGAGGCCGATGCTAAAGCCAAACAAGAAGCCGACCGGAAAGCCAAAGCTGCTGCTGAAGTCAAAGCAAAACAAGATGCTGATCGTAAAGCTAAAGCGGAAGCAGATGCAAAAGCCAAACAGGATGCTGATCGTAAAGCTAAAGCGGAAGCAGATGCAAAAGCTAAACAAGAGGCTGATGCGAAAGCTCGTCAGGAAGCACAAAGAAAAGCAGATGCTGAAGCCAAAGAACGTGCCGAAGCTGAAGCTCGAGAATCTGCCGCTGAAAAAGCTAGACAAGAAGCAGCCAACAAAAAAGCTGAATCTAAACGCATCGCTTCTTCAGCAAAAAGAGACTTTGAGCAAAAAATTAAAGGTGCTTGGAGAATGCCAATAGGCTCTTCAGGTCAAAAAGCGACAGCACGCGTGACATTATCTGACAGTGGTTCTGTGACTTCAGTCATCGTCAATGCATCAGATCCAGATGTCAAAGCCAGTGTCGAACAGGCTGTTCGTGCAGCAGCACCATATCCGATGCCATCCGATCCTGATGCAAGGCGTGAAGCTCGTAGTTTCACTTCTTCATTCACCGTGAAATAATAAAAAACCTTTCGATTCGTCGAAAGGTTTTTTCATGAATTGCGGATAATTACACGCTTTATATAGATTCGGTACGGAGCTATATGCTAAAAAGCTAGAATATTCGAAAAATTAGTATCTTGAGTACGTGACCTCTCATGAAAATGATCTCAAAACATCTTCTCGGTTTAGCAATTTTGGCAGCATTTAGCCCTGCTCTCATTACGACCTCTTATGCACAGCTTCATCTTGAAATTGCTAAAGCACCTGAAGAAGCACCAAAAATTGCTATCGTGCCATTCGTAGGTGATCAACGCTTATACCCTGTTGTAGAGCAAGATTTAAACCGTTCAGGTCGCTTTACCAGTTCATCTAAAAATTTACCTGCAACAGCAACCATCAATCAAGCCAATGGTGCTGCTTGGCAATCTGCAGGCGTACCTTATGTTGTGAATGGTGAAGTTAAAACCAATCCTGATGGTTCATTGGCTGTTCATTACCAACTCTATGATGTCCAAAAACAACAATATTTGCTCAATGAACTATTAACTGTACCACCATCGCGCATTCGATCTGCAGCACATATGATCAGTGATGCGATTTACCAAGCATTAACAGGTATTCCTGGTGACTTTAGTGGTCGCATCGCTTATGTTTTGCGAAATCCTGCGACTCCTGATAATCGCTACACTTTACAAATCGCAGATACGGACGGCGAACAACCACGTACTGTATTGAGTTCGCGCGATCCAATTTTATCCCCTGCTTGGACGCCTGATGGCAAAAAAATCGCTTATGTTTCATTCGAAACCAAACGTCCAGCGATCTATGTTCAAGATTTAGCGACTGGACAACGTGAAAAATTAGCTGGCTTCCGTGGCTTAAACGGTGCGCCAAGTTTTTCCCCTGATGGTAAAAGCATGTTGTTCACTGCTTCAATGCATGACAACCCTGAAATTTATCAAATGGATTTAAATACGCGCCAAGTGAAGCGTATGACAAATAATACAGCAATTGATACAGAAGCTCGCTATACCCCAGATGGTAAAGGTTTTATCTTTACCTCAGACCGTGGTGGTTCAGCACAGATCTATCATTACACGTTTGCTGATGGTTCAACAAAACGTTTGACTTTCCGCGGAGCATTCAACGCACGTGGCAGTTTAAGTGCCGATGGTAAATATGTTGCTTTAGTACATCGCCCTTCAGGTAGCAACTATAAGGTAGCAATTCAGGAAATCTCCACTGGGATCACGAACATATTAACGCCAACCAGTTTAGATGAATCACCAAGCTTTTCACCAAATGGTCAAATGGTCGTATATGCGACACGTGAAGGCAGCCGTGGATTGTTATCGATTATGTCTACAGACGGCCGCTTCCGCATGAATTTACCTAGCGAGCAAGGTGAAGTTCGTGAACCTGCTTGGGCACCTAAATAATCGAATTTAATCTTTCAAGGAGATGAACATGTACGCGATTAAAACGTTTGCTCTTCCACTCATTGCTGTAAGTTTAGTAATGACGGGTTGCGCAAGCCGTAAACCAGCAACTACAGATACCACTACGATGACACCACCATCAACGTCCACCTCTGTAAATACGACTGGTCTCAGTGAAGATGCAGCATTAAATGCTCAAAACTTAACGGGTGCTTCTGCTAAAGGGGTAACTGAAGCCAATAAAGCTTTCTTGGCTAAACGTGTTGTTCACTTTGATTATGACAGCAGTGAGCTATCTACTGAGGACTATCAAACCCTCCAAGCACATGCACAATTTTTATTGGCAAATGCAAACTCTAAAATCGCATTAACTGGTCATACCGATGAACGTGGAACGCGTGAATACAATATGGCTTTGGGTGAGCGACGTGCCAAAGCAGTTGAAAGTTATTTGGTTACAAATGGTGTAAATCCAAACCAACTCGAAGCTGTGAGTTATGGTAAAGAAATGCCAATTAATACAGGTAACAATGAAGCTGCGTGGAAAGAAAACCGTCGTGTAGAACTCAATTATGAAGCAGTGCCACCACTTCTTCGCTAATGAATGCAAAAAAAGCGCTCAATTCGAGCGCTTTTTTTATATCAGGTTTAAGACCTTTGCGAGTCTGGCATGGGCACTTGCATAGACTCAATCATGTCATGCTTATTAAACTCTTTATATTCAGGTTTAGCCTCGTACTGTTTCCATGCTTCCTTGGAACTCTCTGAACTAATTTCGTTTAAGTCGATTGCCTCACCTGGCGTTGGAGTTGCTTCAAACTTTTGAATGCTCATTTTAAAGCTCCTTTTAAAATCATCCTCCTATCAACATACCATGTTCTAAAACTCTGGCAAGTGCAAAATCACCACAAATAACGCAGGATAATTTCTATTTTGCACTGAACTCATCTAAAATAACCCAAGATCCAAATTTTATTCTTTTAAAGCTTTTAGGAGCGTCCTTGTAATGTCATACCTCACCTTGTCACAATATCTTGCACAACAACAAGGAAATCTAACGCCTGAACTCTCTAATGTGATTGAAACAATTGCTGAAACGTGTAAAACCATCGATTCAGCATTGCAAAAGGGTGCCTTAGCGGGTGTGTTAGGTAGTGCTGGTAATGAAAACGTACAAGGTGAAGCGCAAAAAAAATTAGATGTTATTTCAAATGACTATTTAATTGATGCGCTAAAAAACAACGAAAATGTTGGCGGTTTAGCTTCTGAAGAACTCGATGAGTTTACCCCAGCACAAGAGAACGGTAAGTATTTAGTTTTATTCGATCCACTAGATGGCTCAAGTAATATCGATATCAATATGTGTGTTGGCACCATCTTCTCTATCCTACCTGCCAAAAATTCAGTGACACAAGCAGAAGATTTCCTTCAAGCAGGTACTGAACAAGTCGCAGCTGGTTATGTGTTATATGGCCCATCAACTATGATGGCATTAACCGTTGGTGCAGGTACTGTTTTCTTTACATTTGATCCAGAGTCAAAAACATTCCTGTTGACGACTGAAAATATCCAAGTGGATGCCGATACAAAAGAATACGCCATTAATGCTTCAAATCAACGTCATTGGGAAGAACCTGTTCAACGCTATATTGGTGAGCTACAAGCGGGTAAAACATCTGTACGTGAAAAAGATTTTAACATGCGTTGGGTTGCCTGCATGGTCGGTGATATCCACCGTATTCTTTGCCGTAGTGGGATCTTCTTATATCCTTACGATACCAAAGATCCTAAAAAAGCTGGTCGTTTACGTCTTATGTATGAAGCAAATCCAATGAGTATGCTCATGGAACAAGCAGGCGGTGCTTCGACAACAGGTCGCGTGCGTATTATGGAAATCCAACCGACTGAACTTCACCAACGTGTACCAGTCGTCATTGGTTCAAAAAATGAAGTTGAGCTTGTTACTGCTTATCATCAATAATTTTACAATTGAGAGCCTATTGATTTAGGCTCTCATGGAAGTCAAACTGAATGGCCATTATCTTTTTAGAATCTAAAGACAACCCGAAAATTAAACATTTACGTGGTTTAATTGATCAAAATAGTTACCGTAAAAAGCAAGGCCAAACTGTTCTTGAAGGCACACATTTGTGCTTAGCTTGGTTAGAAAAAAATCGTAAGCTGAATTCGATTTTTACCACTGAAAAAGCAATGGAACACGCCGATTTTGACGAAATCGCACAACACTATACAGGTTCAGTGTTTGTTATTAGTGAATCACTCTATAAAGACATTAGCACGCTAGGAACCACCTTAGCATGTTTAGCGATTGTAGATTTACCAACTCAACGTGATGCTCTAGATTACACTCAAGACACTTTAATTCTTGAAAATGTTCAAGATCCAGGCAATGTGGGTACATTACTTCGTTCAGCTGCGGCTGCAGGTATTGAACAAGTTGTTTGCACCAAAGGTTCAGCATCTTTGTGGTCTCCTCGCGTATTACGAGCAGGAATGGGTGCGCACTTTTCATTAAAAACCTATGAAAACGTTGCGCTTGAAGATGTGCTGTCTCAATTCAAAATTCCCGTGTATGTCACGAGCTCACATGAATCAGAAAGTTTATATGCAAAAGACTTAACTCAAGCTTGCGTATGGGTACTGGGCAATGAAGGTCAAGGCGTTTCGGAATATGCCCTAGCGCATGCTTCAGCAATTACCATTCCCCAACCGGGTGGTCAAGAATCATTAAACGTTGCAGTTGCCGGATCGATTTGTTTCTTTGAAATGGTACGCCAACGGATATGATTCGTTAAAATATATTAACGAAGTCACTGAAAATAAAAAAATCTATTAAACTGCTAAAAAATAGTTGCTTAGATTGTCAACCTACCATTATGTTTTGACGTTATATAAGTAACGATTAGAAAATAATGGTGGGTACCCAATGACGGGATTTTCCATCTCTATGGATTTAGCACCAAAAAAAGTCAAGCCTGAAGATTCGAGTGTTCTTTTGAATACGGCAGAACAACGTCTTAAATATTTTATGCAAGACGTCACTGGGCGTGCATTGGTGATGATGGAAAGCGCAACTCAAGGACACAATGGCATTGCCATGGATTTAGTCCAAGAAGCTTTTATATCTTTGCATAAATCATATGCTGATAAATCCACTGCAGAGTGGTATCCCCTTTTCTATACCATTTTAAATAACAAACTTCAGGATTGGCGTCGTAAAGAATCTCGACGGGCTTTTCCATTCTCGTTATTTAAAAAAAATAACCACGATGAAGATGATGACGAAACCATCAATATTGTGGATGAATCAACACCTAATCCGCTGCAATTTCTTGCACAAGAGATGGCTGTTGAGGAGATTCAAAATGCAATTTCTAAGTTACCTGTTCGCCAACAACAAGCATTTATGTTGCGAGCATGGGAAGGGTTTGACACACAAACCACAGCCGAAATCATGAATTGTTCAGAAGGCAGTGTGAAGACCCATTACCATCGAGCTATACAGGGCTTAAGATCTGCTTTGTCTCACTTAAACCCAAATGACGGGGGATCATCGGATGAATCATGATGAATTTACGAAACAAGTGACTGAAAAATTGAATGTACTGGCATCAAAACATCGCAATAAAGCGGTCGTGATGGAGCATGTACTCGATGAGATTAAAGACAAACCGTTATTTTCTCAGTTGATGACTTGGAAAGTTACTGGTTTTGCATTAGCAGCCGCGATCACAGGATTTGTGGTACTTCCAAATGCATTTGATTTGGAAGAAGCTCCAAGCCCACAACAAGTGATTGTCACCCCTAAACTTTCTCCGCAAATGATGGAAGATCTAGAAATGTTATCTGTTTTTGGTGAGGATAAATCAGCTCATGGCAGCTAAAGGCTTAGCGATTGCACTCTGCACATTAGGTTTTTTACAAACCAGTTTTGCAGGCTATGAACGTTTTTGGATCTTCTCGAAAGACAATAATTCTGAACTTAATGAATCTTGGGAATCGCTTTCTGAAGAAGAACAAAAAGCACTGATTAAACGCTATCAAAATTTGAAAGAAATTCCTGAAGAGCAAAGTGTTGTTCTACAACAAAGAATGGATTGGTTTACTAAACTGCCTGAACAAGAAAAAATACAAATGCGCGAAACTTGGCAACAGATGAGCTCAAGTGAACGAAATGATTTGCGTAAAAAAATGATGAACGCGACGACTGCCGAGCAGCGCAGGGAAATACGCGAAACTTATATAAATAAATATATGCAACAAACCACGATGAAATAATAAACTTTAAAGCCTCCACAAGAGGCTTTATTTTTTTGTTAAAGATATATACCCTCACGTTCAGGCTGATAGAGCACTTTATCAATTTTCACTTTCATTGTTTGCCCATCAGGCTGAGGCCATTCAATTTCTTGTCCTTCCGCCAAACCTAGGATTGCTGCACCAATAGGTGCAATCACATTAACCTGCCCCTTTTCACCTTTAAAGTCATGGGGATATACCAGCACAATCTCTGTAGATTCAGTGGACGGTGCAACCGTTATCAGCACTCTAGCATTCATCGTTACTACATTGGCAGGGATATCTTTAGGCTGTACGACTTCAGCACGAGCCAACTCATTTTCTAAATGCTCCATCGTTGGAGTTACCTGCTTCTGATGTTCCAACATGGTTTCTAAACGATTTAAATCCTGTTCAGAAATAATAATATTTGGATGGCTCATTTTCTGCTCCAATTCAAATGTATAACGACAATTGAATAATTAATAGATACATCAGTTATATCAGAACTATCTAAAAATGACAGATTTGACATTCCAACATTCAATAAAAAAGCCCCCTTGAGGGGGCTTTTCTCAAGTCGAAGATTATTTTGCGTAAACTGGGAATTTAGCGCATACAGTCTCAACTTTAGCTTTCACAGCGTTGATGACAGTTTCATCACCTTTAGAATCTAAGATATCCGCGATCCAACCTGCAAGTTCACGTACTTCTGCTTCACCGAAACCACGAGTTGTTACAGCTGGAGTACCGATACGGATACCAGAAGTTACGAATGGAGAACGTGGATCGTTTGGCACAGAGTTTTTGTTCACAGTGATGTGAGCCGCACCTAACCAAGCATCAGCATCTTTACCTGTAATGTCTTGTTTGATGAGAGACAACAAGAACAAGTGGTTTTTCGTACCACCTGAAACAACATCATAACCGCGTTCGATTAACACTTCAGCCATTGCTTGCGCGTTTTTCACAACTTGTTGTTGATATGCTTTGTATTCAGGAGCCATTGCTTCTTTGAAGCAGATTGCTTTAGCCGCTACAGCATGAACTAAAGGGCCACCTTGGTTACCTGGGAATACAGCAGATTGAAGTTTTTTCTCAATTTCTTCATTTGCTTTTGCAAGGATTAAACCTGAACGTGGACCACGAAGTGTTTTGTGAGTCGTCGTTGTAGTTACGTCAGCAATTTGAACTGGGCTTGGATAAACACCAGCAGCAACAAGACCAGCAACGTGAGCCATATCAACGAATAGATAAGCGCCTACTTTGTCTGCGATTTCACGGAAACGCTGCCAATCAACGATTTGGCTATAAGCAGAGAAACCAGCGACAATCATACGTGGCTTGTGTTCTATAGCTAAACGTTCAACTTCTTCGTAATCGATTTCACCCGTTTCTGGATCTAAACCGTATTGGATCGCATTATATGTTTTACCAGAGAAGCTAACTTTAGCACCGTGAGTCAAATGACCACCGTGAGCTAAGCTCATACCTAAAACAGTATCGCCTGGGTTAAGAAGCGCTAGATAAACTGCAGAGTTTGCTTGAGAACCAGCATGAGGCTGAACGTTCGCGTAATCAGCACCAAAGAGTTCTTTAGCACGGTCAATTGCCAATTGTTCAATCACGTCTACATATTCACAACCGCCATAGTAGCGTTTGCCTGGGTAGCCTTCTGCATATTTGTTAGTGAGTTTTGAACCTTGAGCTTCCATTACTGCTGGAGAGCAATAGTTTTCTGAAGCGATTAACTCAATATGAGCTTCCTGACGAGCATCTTCACTCGTAATAGCTTGAGCTAATTCTGGATCAAAGTCAGCAATAGAGATATTGGCAAACATTAGCGAGGTCCTATTAATGTAGGGCTTTTAAGCCGTGCTAAGATTGGCGCGTATTGTAACATGAACTTGTTAAATTTCGAGAATGAAGTTTAAACAGTTTGCAATTAAATTTGATTAATTCCTGTGTGTTTACTCAATTACTATTAAAAACAAATATCTGAATTATGACTATTCTTTTTTAAATTCATTCATTTTTGAAAATTGCCTTTAACAACCTACAGTCTAAACTTGCAGCGTCAATATCATAGAAAACGAAATTTCTTTAAATGAGCACCTTATCTAAATAATTCCCATAATTTGTTCAATTCAGCATAATTTATACAATTCATTGACTTTATTACTGTGAGCTCAGATTTGAAAATGTTAAATTAATTACATCTTTATCATTAACTTGGACATTTGCATGCAAGCCATTATCTTGGATACTGAAACCCATACATTAAACGGTTTGCCCATAGAAATTGCATATGCTCCTATTCAGATTGAACAAGGCAAATTAAGTCTTGATCGCGAAAAAATTTTTGACCAACTATATAGCATTGGTGACGAAAAAATTTCCTATGCTGCAATGGCGGTTCATCATATTCTTGAAAGCGATTTAGTAGATCAACCCAACTTCAGAACCTTCGAGTTACCTCAAGAAACGACGTATATTATTGGTCATAATATTGATTATGATATTCGAGCTATTCAGCAATGCGGCGTTGAAACAAGTCATATTAAAGCCATCTGTACACTCGCTCTTTCTCGACTAGTTTGGCCTCATGCAGAAGCACACAACATTTCTGCTTTAATTTATATGATTAGTAAAGGCAGTAGCAAAGCTAGAGAGATGTTAAAAGGTGCCCATCGAGCTGACGCAGATATTATTTTGACTGCAAATATTTTAATGCACATTATTCATCATTTGGGTATTCAAAACATTGAAGAACTCTATGAAGTATCTGAAGATGCACGTATCCCTCGTACAATTAACTTCGGTAAACATCGTGGGACAGCCATTGTAGATCTTCCAAAAGATTATGTTTCATGGTTACTAAGACAAGAAGACTTGGATCCCTATTTGAAAAAAGCCTTAGAAAAAACTTTAATTGATACGCTTTAAGCAATATTTCATGACTCTCACTTTGAACCTAAACCTCAAAGTGAGAAATTAACTATTTTTTTTAATACTTTTAAACGATTAAACTAAAATTTACACCAATAATTAAAATAATATAATCACATGATAATTAAATATTTTTTATTATTTTTATTCATTCAACACTGCCCACCTCATCCGCTATTAGACTAAGGCGAAGTAGAACATCTTTCTCATAAATATATTAATACGATCATACAACAACGGTATAAATAGGTGCCTTATGTCTAAACTCAGCCAAATTCTAGAATTTGATCCTTTAGATAATCCTATGTATCTTAAAAAAGTCGGAAATTGGGTTCTCACCTTCTTGCATGCCCATGACCAGGTGGAGAAAATCCAGCTCGCCATTACCAATGTTATTCCGCGTCAAGCAGATGGCTCATTGCAGCCTCGACGTATTATCATTGAGCAAGCTGATCAAGAACATCAATGGCAAATCAATCACATAGAATGTTTTGATAGCCTTGAAAATAAAGAAGTCCTGCTCAATGCTTCAGAACAAACGGGTGGATCGATCATTCAAGACCTGCTCAGTGAATTTCGAAAATATGATGTTGAAGTCATGTTTAAAGCATAATTCCGATATGAAAAAGCCCGCTTTACGCGGGCTTTATGTTGGAAGGCTAGTGTTAGATTTATTGTTCAACTGAACTCAACTAACTGTCATTGATCCGTCCAACTCGTCAGTAGCGCTACGTCGAATAACCTACTTTATATTAAAAATATACAACTCGATCAAAAATAATAAAATAGTTGCAAACATTTTTATACATTAAACCAATTTAATCACTCTTGTATCAGTATATAGAATTGAGATAAGATTTTGGTGATAAGAATTATAATTTATTTTATATATCTTTATCTTTCAAATAGATAACAATCCAATAGTATGCTCATCATTTATAAACTAATAAATCTAAGCATATTATTTTATTCTCTCCCTGTAATAACTTTCAAATAGTATTCTTTCTAAACAATGCAACTTATATAAAACAAGTAGAATAATTTCTACTTTTTAAACCACGCACAAACAATATATCTTAGATTAGCATTAAACCACAGCATAGAATACAAGTATTACTGCAATTACAAAATATTCACATATTTAAAATATAAATCAATTACTTAACACAAATTTTCAATCCAAATGTATTTAATAATTTAAGTATAGTACCTAAGGTTGGATTAGCATTAGATTGCTCCATTTTATGTAAAGTAATAGGTGCAATCTTAGTTATTTTAGACATTTCTTCTAAAGTTAAATTTAGCTCTGTTCGTAAATATTTAGCAACCTGATGAAGAGGCCAATCTGGATTAGCTCTTATTTCATTCAACACTTTTTCACGATTTTGCATTTGTTCAATTGGTGTTAATGGTTTCAATCTTTTATCCATTTCTTAGTTTCTCTAATTGCTCACAAATTGAATTTATCCGATGTGTACTGTTTTCAAGGACTTGTTGATCGATCCCAATAGAGACCATATAAGATAATAAATTTTGATATTTTGGAAGTTCTGCTATTAGGGCATTTGTTAATATTTCTCTTTTTATACTGGTGACTTCACTAATTTGATCTATCACTGATTGCCATAATGGTGCTCCACCCTCATCATCTTTATACCATCTTGTTGATCTTGCAATACCATCTGGATGGAGCCACATTGGAGCGAAATCGTATAAAGGACTTAATTGTATGTGTCCATTATTAAAACGTTGTATAGCAGTATTGCGGGTATGATTATCTTTGTTGCCCAATGCGACATTTGCTAAATCTCGTTTTAAATACTCTATAACTTCAAGCTCTGGATGCGTACAGCATTCAATTAGTAATGAACAGATATGATTATGACTTAACTTAACTCCAAAACCTACTTTACCACTCAATGAAGCAATGCTTTCTTGGGCAACTCTTTCAACTTTTCCATTAGTTATAATTCGATCAAACCTTGGAATAAATAATGTTCTACCATAAAGGTGAATATCATCATGAACCCTCAATCCTAAGAATCGCGCTATGTTCATATAGAGCGCCTCTTGACTTAAAATTTTATCAAGTTGCGTATTTCCACCTCTACTGAATTTAACTAACCAATGTTTTTTAGCGTCCACGTCAGAAATAGTATGATCCAAGTAAAAAAGATCATCTATTCCTTGGGTTAATAATAATTTTGGCCACTCTCCTTGGACGCCTGATGAGCCAGCAACAAATTGTCCATAAGAAGCGAGTGCCTCAATGAATTTTTCATCTCTATTAGTAACTTCGTTTAGGCTAAATCCTTGAACAATACGATCTGAAGAATTTTGTAACAACCATTCGTATGCTTCTTTAATTCTAAGATTTCCGATTGGATTTCCTGATCCCGTATTAAGAAGTAGCCAATCTACTTCTTCTTGAGCATTTTCTGAATATTCCAGCTGCCGAAGTAATTCTTTACGACCAAATCCTTGAGGTAAAAGATCCATAAGAAATGAAGGCCATGTCTTTTCTATATTATTTTTTACGTTTACAGGATATCGAAAAGAAATTGCTCTACCATCATTATAATCCATATGTTGAATCGCATATTCGAATAAATACGAAGTCCTTGTCGAAGTGTTCCAGCCATTATTTTCATGGTCGAGTGATTCTATTAAAGCACAATCAATCCATTGATTATTCTGAAATATCTGTAAAGTACAATATTTACTCATAATTATATTTTAGTATAAAACCAACCTTATTTTTAACACTAATTATTATACTTAAATATAAAACTATTTATTGGTTTTGAATTGTAATTTGCTTATTTTTAGTCAAAATCAAAAACCTGTCGTAAGCGTTTAGACGTGAAACCTGTTCAGCTATAAAATTACCAATCTTAGTATTAATCTATCTAAGAAACCTTCTATGGTGGATATTCAAAAACGTTTTTCTAAGCTGCCTATATGGCAGTGAACTAGTAACAGAACTTGATGAAACAGATCCATCATTTCTAAGCTGCCTACTCGGCAGTGAACGCATCATTTTTACATTCTCCGAGCAGTAATAATTTCTAAGCTGCCTACTCGGCAGTGAACTGTCTGATCCTGAATTGCAAGCGTGGGCAAAATTTCTAAGCTGCCTACTCGGCAGTGAACCTGTTCCAATCCACGGTCATATCGTTGTGATTTTTCTAAGCTGCCTACTCGGCAGTGAACATACACCTTTTAGAACTCTATAAGTCTTTCAAATTTCTAAGCTGCCTACTCGGCAGTGAACGTTTAGCAGCAGTATCTTGTAAAGCAGGGTTATTTCTAAGCTGCCTACTCGGCAGTGAACCATCTTTCGATTTGAGCCCCAAATCTTTTAAATTTCTAAGCTGCCTACTCGGCAGTGAACTATTTGCTTAGCAAAAGTAGGCGCTGAAGCAATTTCTAAGCTGCCTACTCGGCAGTGAACTTTCACGTTAAATTACTGAAATAGCTTTTAAATTTCTAAGCTGCCTACTCGGCAGTGAACACATTTATTTGCTAGAAGTTGCTAAAAATGGATTTCTAAGCTGCCTACTCGGCAGTGAACATTAATATTTTTACTTAAATTTTGATTTTAAATTTCTAAGCTGCCTACTCGGCAGTGAACATTAACTATAAAGCCAAGAAAGTTGATTGTATTTTCTAAGCTGCCTACTCGGCAGTGAACAATAATTTTAAAGCAAAAAATAAAGCTATAACAGTGATTTAGCCCTTAAATCTTTTAAAAGACCCAAGATTTAAACCACTATCATAACCTATTGATTTTATTAAGCTGTTAAAGAGTTAAAAAATATTGGGTTAAAATTCGGGTACAGATGACACCGAACTTAATCCATAAGTGCTAAAAACCTGAGTTTCAGATTTTTCAGCAGATCGCTTTTCAATAAACAATTTAAATCGTTTTTCACTTTGCTGATCTGAAGTGCTTAGACTTTTCATTTCGACATAAGGTAAATTCGTTGTGGTCACCACATTACTATATCTTGCTAATGCTTCATCAAAACCAATATCCCCACGTTTTACACGATGCCGTGCCAAACGCTGTGCATTGGTTTTCACTTGTTTACGCTTGTAAATGGCATAGCCCTTAATATCGCTAGGTACTTCACGAATAGAGGTGATATGTACATAATCATTTAAGTCTAAGTCTTTATACTGCATCCATTTTCGAATATCCAATTTTTTGAAATTGGCTTCAGACTCAGCAAACAAACGTAACTTTGTACCAATAAATCCTATCCCTTTATCTTGATGAAAGCGATATTGAGGAAATGAAAATCCAATATTTACTTTATTGTCAGCATTTTTAACTTCAACCAAAGCAAGATGCAATTGAGGATAAAGTTGTGACCATAATTCATAAGGGGAAAACTTTTCATTTTCCATTAGTGTCACTTCAATGTAATAGTTCATATCCCTTCCTTAAGGTCTAATATCCGTGACATAAGCCAAGCCTTTTTTACCTAAGTAAAAAGATGAAACACCCGCATTTTCAATCTTCTCTTCTAAATCTCTTGCTTGTTCTTTAGTGATATCTAAATGGATTTCTAATTGACCATTATTAGCTTTTGTAAGCATTTTTGTAGGCTCTGAAATTTTCTTTGAGGGAAGCACAAATGGTGAACCCCAAGATTTCTTCTTACCTCCCGTTGAATATCGCGCCATGAAATCTTTTTCAGTAAAAATACCCGATAAAGAAATACCTGTTAATTTTCCTTGTGGCGATAACACAGATCTAACATCATATTCTTTTCTAAGCTGATTGAGCTGCCAATAAAGAAGCAAAGCATATATTGTAGATATATTGATCTTCTCTTCTAATTTATGCATTTCAAAATCAATTAGATCTTTTGCAAATATTTCAAGTAGACTTGGAATTTCTCCCTCTATATTTACAGATCCATTAAAACTAGATAAGCGATTTTTGATGTCTATGGGATGAATTTTTTGCTTAAACTTGGCAAAATCAATTTTCTCATTGTTTAGTACAAATGTAATGATTTCATCTAAATCTAGAAAAAGCACTCCCCACAAATACAAAGAGTAATCAGATGTAAAAGATAAATCTGCTGCTTTTACAATCCCTGTGAAGGCTTTTGGGTCTTCACTATCTTTGCTGATGTTTCTCAAATAAACGATTTCTGAACTTTCTTCTGATTTATCAAAAAATGTAACTTTGGACTCTATTTCTTTAAAAAAATAATCCTCTCTTTGACGAGCCTTAAATAGTTTTTTCTGCTCACCAATTAGGCGATTCAAAATCCCCATAACCGTATTATGAGTAATTCCAACTTCTTTAAAGTTTTTTGGTAACTGCTTTGAAGTTGCAATAAAGTTGCGTTTTAAATCCCCTTCCTCTTTCTCATCTGACAAAAAAGAGTTTCTCCAAGAAGATTCATATTTAATAATGATCTGCATATGAGTTCCTCATTAGACAACTTCATAATAGATAGCATAATCTGTCTGAGGTGCTGTATTTACTTGACTCTGTAGTTTTGGCTGCTTAATTCGCATCATTTTATAACTATCGTTATAATCCACTTCAACGGTATCTACACACATATAGCCTTTTGCTTGTTTAATCACTAACTGTTCAATCATCGTCAGTGTTTCTTTGACTAAAATATCAATCGCAGTATTGTCGAGTAAAATACCTGCTTCATATTCCTTATATATTGACCCTTTTCTTGCATACTTTTCATTAAAAACTGCTTTAGGCTCTCTAGATGGATCTAAACTTTTAATAAAATCTTGAATACGCTGAGCAATCTTTTCACCTGTATTATCTTTATTATCAACAATCATTGCAGCACGATCGAAATTCTTATCAAGAGAAATAAATTGCAACTGCTCAATACTTATTGAACCATAAGCTTCGTATTCAGTATCACCGAAAGTAATTTTTGAAAATATACTGTTACTAGATTCTTCACCTTTTTTATTCAATTCTTTTTCTTTAGAACCTGCACGACCCATCTGTTCGTAATTTCCATTCCCTAATTGATCTACAAAATCAGTAATTAATAAAGCACTTGTACGTTTAAACTGCTCACCTTGAGGAATAACGTAACCTCGTACTAACCCAGTAATAGAAGCGAGTAAATCAACCATAGGCTTATCTTTTGCATTACTTACATCATATGTTTGATCTTTAAAAAGATGATGTCGAATACAATTTTGGCTTATGTATAAACGATTTTTTTCAAAATCTACTTCTCTCGGATCTTTTTTAAATAAATGACCTTTCTCTGACTTTTCTCCTGTTAAATTTGTATATCCACGTAATTTAGGAACACTATGATTTTTAGAATCTTCTCTCATTCCTTCATGACGAATAGCAACATTACCATTCCAATTCACTACCCCATAACCATACGCTGTAATTTTAAAATCTACGCTTTTTACACCTGTTACTTTAGCCATGTTAATTTCCCTCTGGCGTTGTTGTTAAAATATTGAGTTTGTCTAATGTGATTGAACCAATCGGTTGCTGATCGCATACTGCATAATAAATTGCACATTTATGTTGTGCTTTCCCACCACCAATAATATCGAGGTGCTCAGGTATATAACTTAAATAAATTGGATACTCGGGATCACATGCAAGATTTAATAATTTATTGTCACTATATTCTTTCTTTCCTCCAAACATTTGGTGATGTTTTTGATACATATATGCCAATAAATCTTCATCACTTTTTCTTTGCCCATTTGGAGTAATTCCTTGAATAATATTTAAGGACTCCGTCAAATTGTCATATTCCGTCGTATCATCTAATGGTGGCTGATAAGCATATTCATTTTCAAATACAGGCTTGGCATAATCATTCAGGTTCAATTTCGCTAATTGAACAAAACGACTATCGCCACGCAACGAGTTTTTACTGATCTTTGACTTACGTTCAGCCGTTTTTGGTTTTGATACCTTAGTCGGCTCTGTAACTTTGTTATTGATTCGATCAATACTTTTCTTTAAAGCTTTTTGCATATCTTGAGATACAGCTGAATTTTCTTGATCTTGTGATTCATTAAACTGTTTATAAAGTTGATAAAGCTTGGATAATTTGAAGCTTTGTCCTGTAAGTTGATCTTGTAAAAAGTCGTACCAAGCCTTTGTTGTTTGCAAGCAATTGAGTTGATTTAAGAAATATGCCAACGAACCTTTGCAACTGCCATTTTTTACATGTTCAGTAATCGCAACTTTTAAAATATTCAGACTTTCACTTTCACCAAAACGATCTAAACGTCCTAAGCGTTGCAGCATATTTTCAGGCGATGTCATTTCAGTCAGCATGTTTTTAGCTGTAATGTTTAATGACGCTTGGACAATTGGACCACTCCGCAATACCTCAAATTTGTGTGTGCCCTCTTTTTTAAATGACTCATATACTTCATTAAATAAGTCTTTTTTATCAAGACGTTTAAATTTTGAATGAAAAAGCACGCTTTTTTCTTGGTTCTTTTGATAAATAAAGCCCAATTGTGCCGTTAAGGCTGTATTGGAAATAATAAAAGTTTGTGCATCATGGACTTGGTAAAATGGATTTCCTGCAATGATGGATTCATCATAGTCGATAAATTCAATTTTATAGTCACGATCATTAAATGAATCCATTTCAATTAATTGATTATCATCAAACTCTGTTTCTATTTTAAAACCTAATACATTTTGTAAATAATAATAATGTGGTGTTGCTGAAATTAATAAAGCATTTCTCTTATCTTTGCTATTCATTCTCTTATTTGCCACTAATTCTGCAAATAAAAGATTAAATATCTCCATACTTATATACTCATGGTATTCATCAAACACTACATGTGCATTCATAAATGGAATCAAATTATCAACTTTGCTGTGTGTCACAATTGATCCCAATATTTGATCAATCGTTGTGACGACCACATCGCCTTCTAAATATTCATCTTCAGGTGTAACTTTGTCCCAAGCATTGGTAAACTTAAATTCGCCGGTAAAGATTTCTACTTTTGCGTCAGGCAAATAGCTTTCTGTCAGTTCTTGGAAAATCCCTTGACACACTTGTACCCGTGGGCAAATCCAAAATATTTTTTTTGCATTCTTCAGTTTTGCCCACTCCAATGCAATTTTGGTTTTACCACAACCTGCTGGACCTACTAGAACTGCAATATCACGCACATCTGCCAATTTCTGTGCAACTTGGTCTTGTTGAATAGATCGCTCACTACTTGGAAACTTGCTTTTTACTTGTGCTAGATGCTCAGTAAGATTCGATAATATTTCTTGTTCTTGTAACAATTCATCTAAACGTTTTTCAGCAATATATTCTAATAAATTTTGAGCAGATACTTTTTCTTTATTAGATATAATTCTATCAGCACTGATTACACAAGCTCTTAGAATGTTCATTTCAGCTGAAATAGTTATGGCTGAACGAATTTCTTCAGGTTTTGCTTCATTTATATCGTATGCTTTAAATTTTGGTAAATTATGCTGTTTAGCTAAAAAATCTGAATGTAGTTCTTGATCATCTACAGACCATGGTAGTAAATCAAATATATTAATATTATCCTTATCATAATTTTGAGAAATCTGATTTATTCTTTTTAATACAGTTAAAGCACTTTGAAAGAATTGATTAAATCTTTCATCATCTAAAGACGATTTATAGATACTATAAATGCTCTTAACATCTGTGAATTTATCATCTTTTCTATAAAATTTAGCATGATGCCAATAGATAGTATGTTTGAGTAAATTCTTATTTGTAGTATTCATTTTTTTGTGTGAAATCGAATCAAAAAAATGAAAAATCAATAAAGAAAGCTCATTATGTGATGGGTTATCTTCTAAGTGATGCTTTTTATTTTTCACAGTATCAATATGCTGCCCATCTTCAGCTTCATAATCTTTATTTTTAGGATTTCTTAACCAATCTTGAAAATTGATATCAATTTTCCCTAAATCATGCAAACAACCTGCTAAAAATGCAACTTTAGATAAATTGTTATATTCATCGTTATCTACTACTTTTTTAAATAGTTGCTGTGCCAAATAACCAATTGCAAAGCTATGCTCGGCTAAACGCTGTAAATGGGTATTGGCATAAAATTCATCTTGTTTTGCTTTCATTGTAACTACATCCATAAATACATCTTTTTGCGTGCTATTTACTGGCACGACTCCAATGTTATTAAACCTATTCCGATTCCCTACAATCCATAGCAATTCACTTCTGCGTCTACCCCGTATCCAATGACAGCTCACCGCAGTACTTTTAGTCACAGTTTTACGTAGTAACCTTTTAACCGCAATGAGACCATCTTCTGTAATCACAGTTTGCCACGTGTTATCACCAATCCGGTTTGCAAAGGCATCTAAAACACGGCGTGTTCGAGGAATGGCTTTCTTTTCACATTGACTAATAAAGGTAACAATCATAATGCTTCCCCATTCACATCATGATCTTTACCAGCTAGTGCTTTGACTTGATCAAACATGAAATCTAAACATTTATGCTCGGTAAATTTCTGTAAAATCTGTTGACGGAATTCTTGTTCAGTCATTTTTTCTTTGGCACAAATAAAGGCATACGGTAAAACCACTGCATCCTTAATTAAATCCGCCACATCAAACACCAAAGCCCCACGGCGGGTTTTCCCGTGCATCACTGCAAAACCGTGCGGAATTCCAAGTACCCAAAGCGTAGTTGCAGCCAGCCCATAAGCAAGATAATTTCCATGATTTAAGAAATCATTAGCTAAATCACCTTGTTCAGGATTACGACTAAAATCTTTTAAACCCGTCCGTATTACAGCAATTTTATAAAGTTGTTTAGTCATTGCTGCTTCAGCAAGTAGCAAATCACCTACTTTATTTTGTTGTGGAATTTTCTGTGCAAAACCTTCAAGTGCTTGGCTAATGTCTAAATCATCAATATGAAAGCTATAATCTTTTAAATCACGATCTTTAGCCCAAATTTTTTGAATAAATTCAATACGTTAGAGTTGAAACTGTTTTGCAACTTCTAAACGTTTGGCATCATCAAACCAAAACTGCATCCATCCCTGCATATATTCAGTAGGTCGATACTCGCTTTGTGGTGTCATCCATTCAATTTCACAGCCCATAAATAAAGGCGTACCACCGCCACCACAAAATCCAACCAGTACACCTGCACTCGCCAGCATACGCATAGCGGCTTGGGTGATAGAAGTACCCGTTCCAAGCATAATGACTGTGGTATTGGCGATTGGGATATTCCAATATTGATTTTCGTTTTTTGCTTCGGTCAGGTAAAGAACACGCCCATCTTTCTGTATTACACGGCAATGTTCAAGATAGTACAGATTCGCACGCTTTGAATGTAAAATTGCCTTTAAATCTGCAGGGTTTAGTTGTTCCATTTTTTCTTGTTCTTTCGTTGTTTTGATTAACTTTAATTTACAAAAAATTAAATGGACTGAATACGTTAATTTCAAACTTAACGACAACTGATGTCGTCTTTATTAACCCTTTTAAATTGAATGCTTTAAGTGTTACCAGCTCATAGCACAAAGATTTTTTTAATTTAGGTTTTCCCTAAGCTATTTATATTCTTAGATTAGCTCTTGCTCAGTCAGATCAGTGCTTAAAGCTACTTAATGTTATTAACCTAATTTAACCATTAACTCTATCTACATCACTTGATGCTAGTTTTCATACAATTAAACTAGACTTTCTACTCTTTAAAATGAAATATCCCTTTTCAATAAGTAAAATTTGTACGATTAGAGTATATGAGATGCAATATCAGCAACATACGACATTCATTTTTTTACTATATTTTTAAAATAATATTGGTGCGCTCAGCGCGCACCAAACTCAGGAACTATCATATTGTTTTATATTAATAAAAATTAAATACCATTGAGCTTTACCGTAAAAAATACCGTAAAAAAATCTCTTAACTTATTCTAGAGAAGTTAGATTCCCTAAGATGACATGAATTTAGATCAAGGCATAAGCCACGGACTTTTGTTCAAATTTTTCTTGAGAATTTGAAATTGTATACTGAGTTTAACACGTAAATTCTCAATATAAGATGAAACAATATAACATCACATTTTATATTTATTTTTTTCATGTATCATTTAATGGTACAACTTCAGGGTTAAGGTTATGTTTGAAAATATTGATGCTTTAAAAATGAGATTAGATCAGCATCGTCCTCTTTCCTCTGCAATTGTAAAAAATCTACAAGAAGACCTTATTGTTCGTTGGACATATCACTCAAATGCAATAGAAGGCAATACACTTACATTGCTAGAGACCAAAGTCGTTTTGGAAGGCATAACTATTGGTGGAAAAGCTTTACGAGAACATTTCGAGGCAATCAACCATAGAAATGCTATCTACTATGTTGAAGACATTATTCGCAAAGAAGAGCCTTTTTCTGAATGGCAGATTCGTAATATCCATCAACTTATTCTAAAAAACATTGATGATGACAATGCTGGACGTTATCGCCAACAAAACGTATTAATTTCAGGTGCTACGACTACCCCACCCGACTATACATTATTGAATGATAAGATGGCTCAACTTGTCGATTGGTACAACTCCGAAGCACATAAGTTACACCCCATTGAACGTGCAGCTAAAGTACATGCTGATTTTGTTGGAATTCATCCATTCATTGATGGTAATGGGCGTACATCACGCCTATTGATGAATCTAGAATTACTTAAAGCTGGTTATCCACCTTGTGTTATTACAGTAGAAAATCGTTTGGCTTACTATGAGGCTCTTGATCAGTGGATGGCTTACGGAAAAACCGAAGCCTTTATCAATTTAGTCTCCGATACAGTGCTAGAAGGATTTAAACCATATCAAGTGGTATTAGGTATTTAGCAAAGCTTGTACGGTAGCTCGGACAAAAATGAGACTGTAAATTAAATTGTGTAATTGCCTGAATTTGCTATGTTCATATTCACAACGGAGTCAGGCAACATGATGAACGAACAAAAACTAAAAGACCTTGCTGCAGAATTTGCTAAAGGAATCAAAACAGAAGAAGATCTCAATCAATTCACCCAATTGTTGACTAAACTCACTCAACATCATCCGACGGTTCCATCGAGTTCAGCCACTGCCAAAGCCATCAATTACAGCCTAAAACGTTGGGAACGTCTTAAGCCATTATCTGGATGATGGCAATCTACCTATTTGCAATAATTGGGTAGAGAACCAAATGCATCCCTGGGCTTTGGGGCGTAAGAACTAGTTATTTGCAGGTTCGCTGCGCAGTGGTCAGCGAGCGGCGAACTTCATGACCCTGATTCAATCAGCAAAACTGAATGGGCTGGATCCGTATGCCTATTTAAGTGATGTACTGAAAAGGCTGCCGACACATAAAGTGACTCAAATAGAAGAATTACTGCCACACTGCTGGAAACCTGAACCGAATTAAAAATAGGTATGGGGTTCAGCGAACGCTTACAAACAGCGTAATACGTCAGGCGATCAAAAAGCGTAAAGTCTTTCCAACGGATGATTCTGTACGTAAAGTGATTTACCTGGCAATTGATGCAGCGGCTAAAAAGTGGAATATGCCTATCTTGCGCAGCAGTGCTGCTCATGGCGTTTAGCTATGAGTCGCTTTATTATTGAATTCGGTGACCGCTTAAGTGTATTAGTTCAGACTTGATCGTACATTCTTCTTGAAAAAGAGAAAGTTACCCGTTTTGATAAAGGTGTCGAAATCTTAATCAAACAAAGGTAACTTTCTTATGTTGCATACTAACAATCAAATCATTAAACACAAAGTAGGTCTGCTCAATTTAGCTGAAGAGCTTCAGAATGTATCCAGAGCATGCAAAGTGATGGGTGTTTCAAGAGATACATTTTATCGCTATCAAGAGTTAGTGAAGTCTGGTGATATTGACGCACTGATCAATAAATCCCGTCGAGTACCAAATTTTAAAAACCGTGTAGATGATGCTACTGAACAGGCTGTTATTGATTTCGCAATTCAATATCCCGCATATGGTCAGCACCGTACTAGTAATGAATTACGCAAGAAGGGTGTATTCGTTTCAGGGAGTGGGGTTCGCTCTATATGGCTTCGTCATGATTTAGAAAACTTTAAGAAGCGTTTAAAAGCACTTGAGGCTAAAGTGGCACAGGATGGTATTGAATTAAATGATCAGCAGATTGCGGCACATGAAGTAAGCATGAGGAGGACGTTGCTTGTGGTGAAATCGAAACAGCTCATCCAGGCTATTTAGGCGCGCAAGACACCTTTTATGTCGGGAATCTCAAAGGTGTTGGACGAATCTACCAACCAACATTCATCGACACTTATAGCAAGGTCGTTCATTGCAAGCTCTATACAACAAAAACACCGATTACAGCGGCTGATTTACTCAATGATCGTGTGTTGCCATTTTATCAATCTCAGGACTTACCAATGCTTCGCATCCTCACAGACAGAGGTACTGAGTATTGCGGTAAGGTAGAACAACATGACTATGAGTTGTATCTGGCAGTTAATGATATTGATCACACGAAGACAAAAGCAGCTTCCCCGCAAACAAATGGTATATGTGAGCGTTTCCATAAGACGATTTTGCAGGAGTTCTATCAAATTACATTTAGGAAGAAGCTTTATAGCTCATTGGAAGAATTACAAGTTGATCTAGACGATTGGCTGAAATTCTATAATACTGAACGAACTCATCAAGGAAAATGTGCTGTGGTCCTACACCACTTGAAACTTTACTTGATGGAAAACGGATTTGGGCTGAGAAAAATTTAGCTCAAATTTAACCTTACAGGCACAATAAAAAATGGGTAACTGTCAGATCAGGTTTGAGCTAGTACAGCTTAAGCAATCACCTTTAATTTATGAAAAGCAATTACACAAAATTATTTACACGCTCCTTCCGTAGGCTAGAAATATAATTTCTAATTTTAGAACCTATTATTTTTAGGAAGGATTACCTAGGTTACATAGAGAAACCTAGATAAATAATAAGAGCAATTAATAATAGATTAATAATACTTATTCCTAAAGTCATCGTCTGCATTTTTTATATTTTGCCAATTGGTCTTTAATGTTTTCATCAAATGCTTTTAATTCTGAAGCTTGCTGATCTAAACGATTTTGTTGAAACTCTTGCAGCTGATTGATATTGTTTTGCTGTTTATTTAATGACAGATCTGATGAAGACTTAATTTGTTCAATGAGTTACAGTATAACAGCATCTTGTTTATTAGATATCTTTGTTTGAAAATCGATCAATAATGTTGAAATTAATTCAGATTGAGAATTCAAAGAGCTTATATGTTGATTAGATAAACTCTAGACCTCTTTCATAAATCAAAAACTGATCTATCTTTAGTTGATTATTTGTACCGAAGAATTTTAAATCTTCATGCATAATCTGCGGATGAAATACATTGATTCAAAGAAGCTTTCTGAAACACAGTTTAAGCGATACACAGGCATCTCATGGTCAACCTTTGATTCAATGGTTGAACAACTAAAAATGTATGTCCCTACTAAAGGTAGACCAACTAAATTGAGCACAGAAGATCAAATCCTTCTGTGTTTAAGTTATTGGCGCGAATACAGAACCTTATTCCATGTTGCAACAAGTTTTGGTGTGTCAGAGCCCACTGCTTCAAGAGTCGTACGTCATGTAGAAGACTGCCTGATCAAGTCCAATCTATTTAATTTACCGAAGAATTTGCCTGAAGGTGAAGGCATCGACTGGAATGTGGTGATTGTTGATGCCACAGAAATACCAATACAAAGACCTAAAAAAACAGAAGAAAAGCTATAGTGGCAAAAAGAAAGCGCATACCTTTAAAGTACAGGCCATTATTCATTATAGAACTCAGCAAATTCTGAGTTTATGTACAAGTCGTGGAACGGTACATGATTTCGAGCTCTTCAAACAGAACTTAAATCAAATTCCTGCAAATACCTTTATTCTTGCAGATAAAGGCTATCAAGGGATCTATGCAGTGTATCCAAATAGTCTATTGCCATTAAAAGCAAAAAAGCGCTGTAAACTACATCCTGAGCTAAAACTTTATAACCAAGAAATCAATAAAAGAAGAATTGGGATTGAGCATGTATTTGGAACTTTGAAGACCTTCAAAATCCTTGCCGAGCGATATCGTAATCGAGGAAAAAGACTGGGTTCAAGATTCAATTTAATTGCTGGAATATACAATATGGAACTGAGTAAAAAATGAATTATGAAAGAGGTCTACTCATTATGTATTCGATTAAAATAAGCCAACCCTCCAACTAACAGAGTTATTGGGTTAAGCAAGATTCAAATTACAATAAAGTATAAAAACAATTCTTATCATAAAGTTACTTTGGTAAAACATGCTCCCTTTAAATTATTCTCTTCATATATATTTTTTATTCTTTGACTCACTATGATAGTCGTTTTCTCTTTTTCTAATCTAAATAAATCGGCATTATCAACTTTTGAGGCATCAATAGTTAATTTAAAAAAAGCTCTATATTGCCCAGCTAGATCAGGTCTTACAGGATCATTCTCAATAAATTTTTGAAATTCAGAATTAACTTCATCTACACAGTCATATGTTAAAAAATCTACTAAAAGATAAAATCTTTGTGTTAATTGTTTTTCGAAAGATAATGGCACGATTAAAAAGTCATCAATTTGAATTCTTTCTAATAATTGAGCAAATTTTTCACTAACTATACAAAATCCATATAATGTCGTAGAAAAATCTACTTCTTCATTACCACTTTCAATAGTTGCTATATATTTTTCATGCCTATCAGTAGAATAATTTTTTAAGAAATCATCCCAATTCAACTGAGCTTTTGGATTATTAAAATTACTAATCTCAGTAATAAAATACTGATTGGGAAAATTATAAAAATCTGCCTTAATTTCATAGTAGTCCATTATCTGTCCTATTTCTTAAGTAACCAAAGATTAACTGTTGTGCCGGGTGTAATAGCTTCCATCTTTATTCTACCTAATGTTCCTATTACTGCATTACGATATTCAATTGTATTTGGTTTTAACCCTCTAACTGCAGTAGCTAAGTTTTTTTCAACATATGCATGATACTCTTGTGGATGCGGTCCTTTATGGCCAGGGACTGCAACTAAGTTCTCTACTGACTTATTAATATCTAAGCCCGAACCTTCAAAATACTTTTGAAACTTAGGTGTCCACGGTCCACCTCTAACAGTACTTTCGCAGTTTTTATTTGTACAAATATGATGTACCGGCCCTCCCCCCTTAAGCTGAATGATTTCCTTATCTTTCATTGCTTGTGCAACATTTTTTCCAGCTTTGATATCAACACCTACTGCCAAATCAACAGCAGCAGAAACCTTATCAAACCAAGTAGCTGTAGGACTGATTAAAGTACTAATATTATCAGTGATATCTATTATTTCTTGTGCACCTGCATCTCGAAACATTTTTGTTATATCACTTGATTGCAGAGGCTTATTTGAAGGCCAAACTTTTATTTGATCCAAAACTTTCTTAGCAATTTTAGCTCCAGATGTTCCTAATTTTGGCAATGAATTATTTTCTACAGCGATATCTGCACTATTAGCTGCTGTATTTACATCATATCCTGCAAAGGCAGCAGTCGTTCCAGCGATAAGTTTACTTGTATCTTTTATGCGAACTCTCTCATCATCAGTTAAATCTAATGCAGTTTTCTCTTGTGGAATCATTAACTGAGCTACAATTTCTCCCACACCGGCTCCAATTGCTGCCGCTTCACAACTTGCTTTTGTTGCGGCTGCTGCCGCACAACCAACAGCAGCATGGGCAATTTTGTGAACTATGTATTCAAGAGCATTCGGATCAACTTTATCTAGACTTGTACCGATTTGACTCGCCAGTTCTCCCTGTAATGCTCCGGCCAAACCGGCTAATAAAGCGATCTGTAAATTATCCTCAAGATTTCCCCCTTTGATAGCAGTTTGTACTAAAGTAGATCCTACTGAAGATGTAAAATTATTCATTAGTCTATCTGATATAAGAGTACTATCAGGTTTTAAGTTTAATGCTGTACTGACTTGACTTAATAACCCAGCAGTCACAACACTAGCAACTAGGTTCTTTACAGCATCTTTACTACCTAAATCCTTTAATGTTGCTCCAAGATCACCACCATTATTTACCAAACTTACACTAGCTTGAGAAGCAAGTGAGGTTACAAAAGCATTTGCCATAGCTGTTGTAGTTGTTGTAGTAGTTCCAAATATGGCAGCTCCAGCTCCAGCAGTTCCCGCTCCCATCGTTGCAATTGTTACTACTATGACCAAAAGTGCAGCTCCAGCTCCAGTTAAGCCTTGTGACTTATAATCCCAATCTTTCTGAGCTAAAATAACAGTATTCCAGTTAACGTCTTTTCTATTTACGAATTCTTTTAAATACGCATTCCCTGGCTGATTAGCCAGTTTTAAAATCTCATCACGGATAACAACTTTATTTTGATCTTTTTCAGAAATTGGGATTTGAATACTTAAGCCCCCAGCTGCTTTAAATGTTGGTAAGACTGGCCCATTAAATTGTGGAAGTTTTGCTGTTTCAGTAATTGAACCTTTATCCTGCATAGACTGCCAGACAACTGAATTTTTTTCTTTTTTAAGTAATTCGGTGATATTAGTTTTTGCGGCAATTAATTCAAGCTTTCCGCCTGCCTCAATAGTTGCACTCTTTAAATACTCAAACTCTGTTCCAACTAGACGTGTATCAAAGCCTGATTTAGTACCAATATAATCAGCTTTTAATGATGCAGGAAGTTCTGTCACTTGTGTACGAGTTGCATTTGTCTTTGATGAATTATATTTAATTCCTGCAAATGAAGACTTTTTCGTGATATCAATATTACTGCTTGTAGACTCTTCTACCGTATAAAAATTAAGATTTCCTCCAGCTTTTATAGAGAGAGAGCCACCATTAGCTGTGAATTTCCCTGAGTAAATGTCAATACTGGTATCTTTATTTTGATCCTTACTCTCGATTTTTATATTTTTTCCGTAAATATCTACAGAAGCAGCATTTGCTGTATTATTTTCTGTAACTGTGGTGATATACTTTTTCTTTAAGCCACCCCAAGATTTTTTCTTCTCAGTTTTAGTATGCCGGTCATAGCTTTGTTCAATTGCTGCATCAAATAAAATACTTCTATTTGATTCAATATTAATATTACCTTGAGATATCATTCCTGTCGCTTGCATCACTAAATTATCATCAGCTGTTAAACCAACAGTTCTGATATTTATGCCTTTATTCCCATTAATTATAGTTGGGCTTACTAAAGTTCTCATACTATAATTAGCATCACCTTCATTTCCTTGATCGTAAAAGTTTGTATGACCATCTAAAATCATGCTAACTGTAGTATGTTTAGCTATAGTCGAGGTGCTAGGCGTCGCTGTTAATGTGTATTTTTCTGGTAATACTCCATGTGCCTCTAAATTAATTTGTCCAGCTTTTGCTGTTAGCTCACTTCCACTGATAGATAACCCTTTAGCTGATGTTATGCTGATGTTACCCATATTGGATGTTAGTAATGTAGCAGCATGCTCGTAGCCATTTTTCTTATCTATAAAAAATTTCTTATCACTTTCAAATTCTTCTACTTCTTTCTGAAGTTGAGACATTAATATTATAATATCTTCATATTTAGTATAAGCTTGTTCTAATAATTGCTGTCCATAGGATACCATTGCGTACCCATTATTAGTCTCTCCTAGCTGTACACGTGCGAATCCTTGTTCAATCATAGCTTGTGCTTTTTTCTTATTTTCTACTAAAATTTTATATCTTTCTGTATTTTCTATCTCTGCTTTAGCAGCATAAACAATTTGAATCTGATCTTCTAATTTTTTTAAATAACTATTATTTATTTTTTGGTTAAAAACATTTTTTACTCCATCAATTAATATATCACCAGAACCAGAAATAATATTGATATCACTTTTTGAGTTTAACTGAGCACCTTGTAACTCTATATTTGAGCCTTCTAATTTAATCCCCCCTCCAGCAGTATTGAGCTTAACAACTTGTTCCGAACCATTGCCTTGTGTACCACCATAACCTGCTAATTTTAATACGCCGTTCTTTGCAACTAATTCAATATCCCCTACTGCCGAGAGCTTTATGATCTTTGGATCAATGGTTAAACCGTTTGTTCCCGTGGCCTGAATACTTAAGTCGCCATTCAGACTGTTCAGCTTCGTATCATTTTTTAATAAGTCACTTCCAGTGGCATTGAAGACCAGACCTGGCTTCATAAATAAATTTGTGGTTTCTAATAAAATAGCACCACCTGTCAATTGAGCATTCTGCATTACCTGGTTGCCTGTAGCAGTAAGTGACAAGATACCCTTTGCTGTTAAATTAGTTTTAGCTGATGGATGCCACACTGTAGCTGTCGGCGTATAATCCGCATTCAGATACAGGGTTCGTTTTGAATTAACCGCTAAATGTTGATCTGAGTTCGCTGTGATATTTTTAAGATTCAAAATATCTTTGGCGTAAATTTCAGTATTCCCCTTAGACTGCAGCTTACTGTCTGCAACACTGAGCATACCTGCTTCACTATTTAAATGCAGTTGATCCACAGTTGAGGTCAATACAGTATTCTTAATATCAATATTACCCTTTTTAGTTCCGATTGATACAGATTGACCTTTGAGCTGATTGCTAAGAGTAGTGTCATATCCATTATCTCCACCACCAACAACCACATCAATATTGGAATCCAGATTTACACCATTTTGTCCAAGGATCTTTAAATCACCTTTAACTGAAGTTAAATCTGCTGAGTTAACACTGACTGTACCTTTTTCCGCACTAGCAATTACAATCCCTTGAGCTGCGTTAATCACGGTCTTATCTGTAATCTGTTCATCACGATCGGCCTGGGGCGCGGGCACAGTGGTTTGGACCGAATTCAAGTTTACATTTTCATGGGCGATGATCGATGCATGGCCTGTAGTGGAGTTAACTTTCAGACTTTGTGCCTGAATACTGCCCTGTAATGAGGCTAAATTGACATCTTTGACTGCAGTTAACGATGTGCCTTGTGCTAAAGACATGGCATTATAAGTCGTTAAGTCAATGCCCTGATCTGACTTTACTGTTGTGTTCAAGTTTAGAGTATCAGACTGGGTGACAATACCATTGGCTGCATGGAGCGCTGTACCCGCAAGCTCTAGTCCTTGCTTGGCTTCAAGTTGTAGTTTTCCTGAAATCTTAGCTAAGGGTTTCGCTTTATTATCCCAAGTCAGATTTTTGCCACTGTAGACATTGATATCTTTTAAACGTGTAGCATTATTGACCAAGTTAAAGCTTAAGTTTTTAAGACTGATATCACCTGAGCCATAGATATTTAAGTCTTTACCGGCATAGAGTGTTCCACCATCTACTTGGAGCAAATGTGCCTCTTCAGCTGACTGGACATTGATTGAACCACTCGTGGCCTGTAGGGTATTTCCTATTAGTTTCAGATCTTTGTTGGCATTTAAATTTAAATCTTTCGCAGCGATCAGTCTTGCTGTGCTGTTACTCACCAAACTTTCATTGGCATTAATATTGGCAGAACCACGGTTACTACGTAGCTCTGAATTTGCTGCCAGACTGATCCCTTTAGCATCGACATATAAGTCCCCATTTGTACTGAGGTTATTGATTTTGGTCCCAGTGGCTAAGTTTAGATTACCTTGAGCTCCAATAATCAATGCTGCTGAGTTCAGAGTTGTGGCATCATAATTTAGCGTAATATCTTTTGCATTCAGATTTAAATTATTACCTGAATCAATATTAATTAAACCATAACTATTTACTGATCCACTTATAGCAATATCCGCAGCAGCTCCTGTTCCGATACTGGCAACACTGACCAAACCATTCTTTCTATCTGTGGTTGAGATTGTTCCGCTATGAACAATTTTACCAGCGTTGGTCACCACTATATTATTTACAGCTTGCAGGGTACCGGCATTCGTGACACCTAAGCCCTTTTCATTCCCCATCAGGAAGATGTTATTGGCATACATCCCGCCCAAACTTTTAATATCTACTGCCAATGCAGGTGCTGCGACTGTTGAGGTTTTACTCTCAATACTCTCAAGGTCGGCTGAGATGGTATTTGCACCTGTGATGACATTAATGTCTTGATTGGCATGCAGTTGTGCATTCAAGTCTAACGCACGTGCATAAATATCTACATAATCGGCATTATTGTTGTTCCCACCTAAACCTAAAGTTGAACCTGTGTTGGCTGTAACCGTCACCTTACCTTGGTCTACAACAAATTGCTTTAGGCTTCCATCCGCATTTAGCTGTGCCTTGCCTGTGGTAAAAATGGCCTTATTGGCATTAATAAAACCGCCACCTTTAATATTAATACCAGCTGGGTTAGCAATAACGACATCTGCACGTTGACCTGCAACCTCAAGATTTCCTTCAAAACGGGTTGCTGCAGTTGAATTGATTTCATTTAAAATAAGCCGTGCTTCACCTTTAGCTAAAAATGGGTTTGCTCCTACATTCCCAACAGTGGCGGAACCTGCACCTGTACGGCTGTTATTCAAGACTACACCATTACTCAGCACATCCATTTGTTTATAGATGTTGTGGGAGACACCATTTACTGGGGTTTGAATGTTGACTACAGGTACATTTTGACCTTGGCTATTCTTCCCCACGCCTACGACTGGACGGTTCGCTGTATTAGCCGCCGGATCTGCCTGAATCTGTGCATATACAGGCGCTACAGACATCCATATACTCATGCTGGCCACCAAGCTTTTCACCACCCAATGCTGGTGTAAAGCTGTACTATCATGAGTTCCTGGAGATATCGCTATTTTTGCACTCTCCCCAGCAGTTTTGGTTTGGCTTTTACTATTTTCCCCTACAGCGATGAACATATTGCGGGCTTTGCTGAAAATGATGCGATAAAGATTTTTATTCATTGAAAGTACTTCTATTTTTAAATCAAGTTTTTAAATTCAAAGGTTTAAAAGGAATAATTCAGGCTAAAGCCTGTAATAAACTCTTTTTTCATACGCTGTGGTGCAACCAGTCCGTGTCCAACAAAAGCATCCAGATATAGCTGCTGATAGTAGCTACGTACTCCCATAACTCCCCCAGCTAAATAACGCTGCCCTGCAATACTGTGCTCTCCAGTAACCCAACCCTGATCCACCCCTAGATAGACTTGGCTGTTAAAGGGAGTGTTGATATTTATTTCTTGCTGCAGGAAATGACCATTATCTCCAGATAACATAATTTCCCCATCGAAGCCGCGAACACTATAGCGGCCACCAATATAGAAGCGGTCTTGGGGCACCAAGACCTTGGGGGCATACTGCCCTTTCCAATTGATGCGGTATTGAGCTGCCTGATTGAATAAATTAAAAGGATAATTTATTCGTAAGTCAGCGCTCCAGAGTGGTGCACGTGAGTAACCTTCGACCGGAAGTGGATTTCCAAAAATGTCGGTAATTTCTTCTTCTGGCGCAGCCAGTGAATTAAAAGCGCCCACCCCTCTTCGATAATCTAACCCGACATCGACTAAGGTATTGCCGATATAGTGCTTATGCTGAATACCCGCATGCCAGCCGGCTGTACGTCGATGCTGAACACTGATTTCAATATCTTCAATATAGTTGCGGTTTTGTTTTTGATAAAATTTGCCATATACGGAAGTTTTATATTGGGTTCCGCGTAACAACATTTTAGACAAGGTGATATTAGCCTGCTGACTTTCACCACTGTATAAAATCGGACTCTCATAACCCGCAACATACTGATCGTATTCATACCAGTTGTAAGTTGCACTCAAGTCAAAAGTCTGGAACGGTAATTGATAGCTAGCAAAGTAACTTTTATTACGGTCTTGATCAAAATCATCAAGTGAATGGCTGAAATTAAGATACAGCCTGTCATTCATTCGGGCAGGATTATTCAGGGTCAGTCCAATGTTACCAATATATTGGCCAGTGCTTTTATTACCCGAATCATCTACAGACATGCTAACATTAAGTTTTTTATAAGGTTGCGTGCTAATCAGAATATTACTGTGCCCTACTGCTGTTGCTTCTGTAGCGGGCTCTATTTGAATATCAACCTCTAATCCAGATACTTTTTTTAAATTTTCTAATGCTTGGTCTAATAAACGAATATTAAGAATATCGCCTTCTGTAAAAGGAAGGGCTGTCTTTAACTGCAGAACTGAAATATCAGGCCCATTATGACTGATCTTAGCTATACGTCCTGGCACCAATTCAAATCTTAATATCCCTTGAGTCATATCCTGTTCAGGCACCACAATTTGAGTCGTGACAAAACCTTTCTTGATCAATTCATTCTGAGCGAATCTCACCACATTCTGTAAACTCTTAGTACCTATACACTGCCCTATAATTTGACCATTTTTTTTATTGAGTAATTTAGTCAAAAAAACAAAAGCATCTGTCGTCTTTGGTTTCAAATCATCTACGTCTAAAACTATTCTTTGGATATCAAAACAAGGGATTTCATCAATAATTAGTGATTTCTGTTTAGCTAAATTATCAGTTTTAGGTTTAATATTAGTTTGTGTATCTAGCTGCTGTTTTAAATCTTTTAACCGCTGGTCTTGCCTAATCAATTCGGGTAAAAAAATCTCTTCAGGAAATAAAGGCTTTACACTAGAAGTACTCACATTTTGACTAGCAGCACACACAGTATTTAAAGTAAAAAAACAACTCAAACTTAGATAAAAAAAAATTTTCATTTTTAACGATTATTATTATAAAATTAAACATTGTGACGAAATCTACTTTATTTATCCATAATCCTCAATACCACAAATCTTTACTTTTTTTACTTTTTTGTTAATTTAGCTTCGTTGCACCATTTTTAGAGAGTATGACACTTATCGAAAATTCAATTACAATTAATTCCTCACCCTAAGTCTCTGTTACTTGAACAACGCACATCGACTGCTGCGAATCTGTTAGATGCATAGTGTAATTCTTCAGTACTTATATGGGGAGTTATTAGAACAGCTATATCAAATATATAATTTATTGTTTTTGATATTTTTTAATTTAGATTTTAAAATTTACAGCTTCAATTAATTTTTTAATCGGAATTTTATTATTTTACAATGTAGTTAGCTTAGAGGTGGTGGCAATTGAACTCACCCGAAATCTTTAATGAAATCTTGCAATTAAAAAATTTGAAGTACTAGATTTTTACCCCAATTTACCCCATCATCTTTTCGAACAAAAATTCTCTATTTATAAAAATGTTTAAAACAGAAAATTACTATCGTGTCGATTATTTAGGTGAAGAAGGCATTACAGAAACATGTCTATTAAGCCTGCACAATTTGATCCAAACTCATGCAGATCTAAGTTACGCTCTATTGCTGACAAGTGAACAATCTCATGCCTTTATCCTGAAAGATCTAACCGAAAATTATTATGTCATTCGCTCTGGCTTTACATCGGGTTATTTCGGAGAAGGACCTAAAGGTCTAGCAGTAGCTCTGTCTCTTTTAAAGAGGCATCATATTGAAACTGAAGAAATTCTAGTATCCACAAAACTCCTTAATAAATTGAATAGCTCATCATTGAGTGATCAGGACATCGAATTTATTTTTCAGCAAAAAATCATTCGTCCTATTCGTCTGCATGATTATATATATCCTTTCGAAAATGAAGCAGCCCACACTGTTAATTCAAAGCGTTACTACCCTTTAGAACTACCCTACTCGATTATTGATGACAGAATTTTTGACTTAGCGTTACTGTTTAAGCAAGATCCCGACTCTGCTTTAACAAAAGCGTATAAACGTCTTGAAGATATTGTTCGTACACGTACAGGTATCCGTGAGCATAGCACCAAGCTATTTGCACAAATCTTTCAAGGTGAAAATGCCATCCTCACTTGGGACGTACCTGATAATGCAGAAATCAAAGGCCGAGTAAATTTATTTACGGGTGCATACATGGCATTCAGGAATGCTCGTGCCCATCGAGAAAAAGATGAAAACATAATTCATCAGTATCGAGAGTTTTTATTAATTAATGAACTCTATTTACTCGAGCAAGAGGCTATTTTGATTCAACCCAAAGAATAAGTCTAAAGTGTGAGTTCAACTTCCATAACTTTATAAGTATACTTTTTTTAATATAGATACTTATAAAGGGTAAACATGTCTCCAGAAGATAAAGCTCGAGTTATCATTGATCAAAAACTAGAATCTTCTGGGTGGCTTGTTGTCGATAAAAAAGATTTCAATCCCGGCGTAGCTCCAGGTATTGCTGTTCGAGAGTTCCAAACTAAAACGGGTCCAGCAGATTACATTCTTTTTGTAAATCGTACCCCTGTTGGTGTCATTGAAGCAATGAGAGATGAAGAAGGTGAAAATATCACCATACATGAACGCCAAACAAAAAGGTATGCAACATCAGGTTTGAAATCAAAAAAACCATACGATAACCTCCCCTTCCTTTTCCAAGCAACATCACAAATTACACGCTTTACAGATAGACGAGATCCTGAGCCGCGCTCACGTGAGATTTTTTGGTTTTATAGACCTGAATTTTTAAACGAGCTATTTAAAAAAGAGAAGACTTTACGTCAACGGCTTCAGGAAATGCCGGCTTTGAATATTGACAACCTGCGGGACTGTCAAATTGATGCTATTACAGGACTAGAAAAGTCATTAGCGGTACAACAGCCTCGTTCACTTATTCACATGGCAACTGGTGCTGGTAAAACATTTACTGCGATTTCCTCGGTCTATCGTCTGCTCAAATTTGCAAAAGCCAAACGTATTTTATTCTTAGTTGATACGCGAAACTTAGGAAAGCAAGCTCACCAAGAATTTATGGCATTTACGCCACCTGACGATAAACGTAAGTTCACTGAACTTTATAATGTTCAACGCCTCATGTCTTCTACCTTAGATAGCAAAGCGGATGTATGCATTTCTACAATCCAACGCATGTATTCGATTTTGTCTGGTGAAAAACTGGATGAGCAAGATGAAGATATTAACTTAAATGAATTGAATACATTAGAAGAAAATACAAGCTTGTCTAAAAAGCATATTCAGTACAACCCTAATGTGCCTATCGAGTCATTTGATTTCATTATCATTGATGAGTGTCATCGCAGTATTTACAATTTATGGAAACAAGTTCTTGACTACTTTGATTCATTTTTGATTGGTTTAAGTGCAACACCAGATAAACGCACCTATGGCTTCTTTAATGAAAATATTGTTGCTCAATATAGTTATGAGCAATCTGTGATTGATGGTGTCAATGTTGGCTATGACATCTATGAAATTGAAACTGAAATCACGAAAAAAGGTCAGACTATTCGTGCAAAGCAATTCATTGATCGCCGTAGTCGCCAAACCCGAGCTAAACGTTTAGTTGAGGCTGATCAAGATATTGTCTACACCCATAAAGACTTAGATAAAGATGTGGTCAATCCAAGTCAAATTCGCAACATCATTCGAGAAATGAAGCGAGCTGTAAGCCAAGAAATTTTCCCAGACCGTCAAGAAGTTCCAAAGACTTTAATCTTTGCTAAATCGGATAGCCATGCAGATGACATTATTAATATCGTGCGTGAAGAATATGGCAAGGGAAATGAGTTTTGTGAAAAAGTAACTCATAGCGCCAAAGATCCTGATGGCGTACTCAGCGATTTCCGTAACGAATATAATCCTCGTATTGCAGTGACTGTCGATATGATTGCCACAGGTACAGATGTAAAACCATTAGAAGTTTTACTGTTTATGCGAGATGTTCGTTCTAAAGGCTATTACGAACAAATGAAAGGTCGTGGTGTTCGTAGTTTAGATGAAGATGGATTAAAGAAAGTTTCACAAAGTGCGAGTGGTGCCAAAACTCGATTTGTGATCATTGATGCTGTGGGTGTAGAAAAATCCCAAAAAACTGAGAGTCGCCAATTAGAGCGTAAACCAACCACAACCTTAAAGCAGCTCATAGATGGCATCATTATTGGTGATGTAGATGAAGATACTGCTTTAAGTTTGGCAAACCGACTGATTCGACTCAATAAAAATTTAGATGCAGAAACGCAAGCTAAAATCAGCCAGCTTACCGATGGCAAAAGTCTAAAACAGATTACTGAATCGATTTTGAATGCGGTTGATCCTGATACGATTAATCAAGCCATTATCACAGATGCTACGTCTCAAGGTCTGGTTATTGAGGAAGATTCTATTTCTGAACAGCAGTATTTGGACAAAATGAGTGAACTCCTTGAGCAGGCTTACCGTGTATTTGATGATCCTGAACTTAGAAAGTTACTAATCGAAAAGAAAGATGCTGAACAAATTATTGATACTGTCAACATTGATCAAATCGTTCACCGTGGTTTTTCTGCAAATGTAGAACATAAAGCTCAGGAAGACATCGAAAAGTTCGAAGCCTATTTAAAAGAGCATCGTGAAGACATTGAAGCCTTAAGTTTCTTTTATGATCAACCCTATCAACGCCGTGAACTGACTTTAAGCATGATTCAAGTGCTTCATGATAAACTCAGCCGTCCTCCGTTATTACTGACCACTGAACGTCTTTGGTCTGCTTATGAAAGAGTAAAAGGCAGTCAAGTCAAAAGTGTAAATACTCAGCGTAAATTAACTGATTTATTATCCTTAGTTCGCTTTGCTTCTGGCTTAGATCAAGAGCTTTCTCCTTTTAGTGAGGAAGTCGATAAGCGTTTCCAAAAGTGGGTGTTTAGACATAATGCTCAGAATGCAACGGCATTTACTGAAGAGCAGATGACTTGGCTCCGTTTAATGAAAGATCATATTGCGAATAGTTGTCAGCTAACACCGAACGATTTTAAGTTTGGTTCGTTGGCGAGGCATGGCGGGGCATTTAAAGCGGCAGAAGTTTTTGGTCGAGAGAAACTTATGCCATTAATGAAAGAATTGAATGAAGAGTTAGTGGCATGAGTAAAACTTTACCTAAAGGTTGGTGTTGGGCAACAATTAACGATACAGGATCATATATTAATGGTTTTGCATTCAAACCTTCTCATCGCTCGGACTCTGGACGACCTATCATTCGTATTCAAAACCTTACCGACCCAAGTAAGCCCTTTAACTATACAGAATTAGAGCTTCCTGACGATTACAAAGTTTCCCAAAATGATATTTTAGTCAGTTGGTCTGCAACTTTAGATGTGTTCTTATGGCATGGTCCAAATGCCTTATTAAATCAGCATATCTTTAAAGTCGTTCCAAATGAATCCTTAGTAGATAAAACTTTCTTGCGATATTCTTTAAAAAAATCTATTGAGGAGTTATTAAATACAGAACATCTTCATGGAAGTACTATGAAGCATATTAATAGAGGACCCTTTCTAGCACATCAAATTCCTTTACCTCCTCTAAATGAACAAAGTCGTATTGCTGATAAAATTGATGAATTATTTAGCGAACTGGATAATGGCATTGAAGAGCTTGAAACAGCTCAGAAGAAATTAGAACTTTATCGTCAGTCATTATTAAAATCAGCGGTTGAAGGCGAACTCAGTAAAGTATGGCGTGAAACTCAAACTGAGATTTCTGAAACTGGTGAACAGTTATTAGCACGTATTTTAAAAGAACGCCGTGAACGTTGGGAGCAAGAAAAGCTTAAAGAATTTGCAGAAAAAGGGAAAAATCCACCAAAAAATTGGCAGGACAAATACCCTGAACCTGTTCAACCTGATACCGAAAATCTACCTCAATTGCCTGAAAGTTGGGTGTGGGCTAGTTTAGATCAAGTTATGCTCATCAAAGGTGGTATACAAAAGAAACCATCAAGAGCACCTGTTAATAATAAATTTCCTTTTCTTCGTGTAGCAAATGTTTATAGAGCTCAATTAAACCTTGATGATATTCATGAAATTGAATTATTTGAAGGTGAAATAGAACGCTATAAACTTGAAAAAGGTGATTTGTTAATTGTAGAAGGAAATGGAAGTCTTACTGAAATTGGAAGGTGTGCTATATGGGATGGATCTATTCCAAATGCTGTCCATCAAAACCATTTAATTAGAGCTAGACCAATTCAAGTTTTAAGCCAGTATTTAGAAACATGGTTAAACTCGTCAGATGGTATTAATTACATGGCAAAACTTGCCGTTACTACTAGTGGATTATATTCGCTAAGTGTTGGAAAAATTGCTCAAATTCCCGTTCCCCTTCCGCCTTTAAATGAGCAATCTTTTATCACAATTGACTTAGCATCTAAATTAGAACAGCAAAAACAACAATTGATGAATTTAAAAGAATTGCAAAATTTAAATAAACTTCAAAAGAAAAATATCTTGTCAGATGCTTTTACTGGGAAATTGATCCCTCAAGATCCAAATGATGAACCAGCTCAAGTCCTGCTAGGGCGTATTCAACAGCAACGTGAAGCAGGAGCTCTAGTGAAAAAAGCTCCCCCCCAAAAGCGTTCAACTCAAAAAGTAAAAAAGGAGGTTGCTATGTCTAAGAATATCCTAGATATTCTAAAAAATCAGTCAGATTGGATTTCAGGACAAAAGTTGGCAGATGCTTTCGGACTTAATGGAAATAGCAATATTGACGATATTGAGCAATTTTATGAGCAGCTTCGTGCTCTCAACTTAGATGAAAAAATAATGGTAAAACCAGATCAACAGAAAAATAAAGAACAGGATCTGATCAAAATTAGGGAGAATACGGATGCGTCTTGATTACTTAAAGATCGGTAGCGCTAAAGATAGCCCTACCCATCAATTTAAAAATTTAAAAGATGTCTGTATAAAATTTAACGAAAAAGAATGGATTACTGTTGTTATTGGCTGGAATGGAACTGGTAAATCCAATGTTCTTGAAGCTCTAGCTGTCATTTTTGGAGACTTCCTGGACCTCAAAAAAAGCCCTAAATTTGCTTATGAGATCATATACAAAATAGGTAAGTCCTCAAATCAAAAAAACATTAGAGTTGTGGCTGATCCAGATTTGCCTCCTAAAGAACAGCTAAAAATTTATATAAAAACTCAAAATATTATTTCATCTAAGTCAATACAAACTGAATTATTTGAAGAATCTTCAGATTTAGCATCATCAGAAAACTATTCTGACCTTAAATTAAATGAATTCTTAGTAGAAGATAGTGACTACCTTCCTAAATACATTTTTAGTTATTATTCTGGTCATTCAGAACGTATGTTTAAAATTTTTGAACCTGCATTGAAAGATCATTATAACAAGTTAATGAATTTTGAACTCTCAGACGAGAACTTTATTCGTCAAAAGTTTTATGCATTACCAGAACATAGTCAATTTGTACTTCTATCTTTTCTTTCCCAGTTAGATGATTCGTCAATAGGATTAAAGTTTTTAGAAGAACATTTTGGAATTGATCCTGAAAATGCGCTTCATTCAGTATTATTTATTCTTAGACAACCACCTTGGAATGGTCAACCAACTGGAGATAAGCGAGTATGGCGAGCTGTCGGCGATGCACAAACTTTCCTTTCAAAACTCTATGATATAAGCCTAGCCCCTATTACATTAAAACAATATGAGCATCAATATATTTGGTCAAATAAAAAAAAGAGTTTTGAATATAAGTATTTATATCTAAAAGATCCTAATGATATCAAGCAACTTGGATACAATACCCCTCGAGCCCTCTTTAATGCAATTGAAAGTGTTTTTATTTCACTCTTGATTAAAGAAATTAGAGTCAGAGTTAAACTCAAAAACAATTCAAATAATGTTGTTTTTCAAGAATTAAGTGAAGGTGAACAACAATTATTAACTGTCTTAGGCCTCTTAAAATTCACAGCAGGTGAAGAAAGCTTATTTTTACTAGATGAACCTGATACTCACCTAAATCCCAAATGGTCGGTAGACTATATTAAGTACTTGAAGATGTTCATCAGTAATAATCAGTCTGATGAAGATCAAACCAGCCATATTATTTTAACAACACATAATCCAATTGCTATCGCTGAGCTTGAAAAGCAACAAATACAAATTTTACATCGTAAAGATGATCAGAAAATCTATGCTGATCAACCTGATCAAGATCCTAAAGGTATGGGTTACGCTGGAATTATCACGAGTGATATGTTCGGATTAGGTAGTTCTCTAGACAAACAAACTAATCAACTATTAATCGAATATCAAAAGTTAGTGATTAAATCAAGAGCAGATAAAACCCCAAAAGATAAACAACGACAAAGGGATTTAAAAGAACACCTTGAAAAATTAGATTTTAATTTTGATTTTAAAGATCGAATTAAGCGAGAATTTATGCGCGCTCGTTTTGATCTAACACACGGTATTGAATATACAGATCAACCTATTGTTACTGATGAAAATAAGCAAAAAGCTTTAGAAATTTTATTAGATAATCTACTTAATAATTAATTATGAATTTTATTGATCATTCTACTCCCCCTACACATGTTAATTTCTATAATCCTAATGATGAGGAAACAACTTATACTTATCAAATCTTAAAAGCTTCTAACATTATTAATTCAGGCGATAAAGTATCACCAAGAACTAAATTGATAGAAGCTGGACACTGGAGAAATCTAAAAACTTGGCTAGCTCTTAAAAGCGATGGAAAATGCTGGTTTTGTGAAGCAAAAGAAAATCGTGCAACATATGACGTTGAACATTTTAGGCCTAAAAATCAAGTTAAAGTTAATAAAAAATTTTTAAAATTTCCGGTTTCTCACAGTCGATCAGGTGAAATTTTTGATGGATATTGGTGGCTTAGTTACGATTGGACCAATTACAGATTATCATGTCAAAGATGTAATAGACTCGATACAGACTCTATAACAAGTACAGTCCACGGCAAAGGCAATGAATTTCCTTTAATAGATGAAAATCAAAGATGTTGGGATGAAACATTTAAATTAAATGATGAACAACCTTACCTTTTAGACCCTTGTAACCAATCAGATACATATCTGCTTTTACATCCGCGAGGAGGGAGTGTTTTTCCAACGTACTCTGATACTAACTGTATAGATCATCATAGAGCTCAATTTACAATTAGTTTCTTAGGGCTTAATGCTTACCGTGTTAAGGAAAAAAAATTAGAAATTCAAAATACATTAGAATGTATTCTTGAACCACAAGTTGGTAAATTTGATCTACCGATAAAAGTACAAAATGAAATTCTGAAAAGACTTTGTCCTTGTTCAGAATATTATTCATTTAGCAAAAGCATTATTTTAGAATTTCGTGAGGATATACCATGGCTAGAAAACCAACTAACATCAATGGGGTTATAGGTCTTGTACTAGTATTGTTGTATTCTTGACCGAGCTTCTTAGACTTGATTATTTTGTAATGAATGCAACTACTTTAATTTCCAAAATTTGGAATTTCTGCCATACCTTACGTGATGATGGTGTGGGCTATGGTGATTATCTAGAACAACTGACATTCTTACTTTTCTTAAAAATGGCTCACGAGCAAAAAACATTGCATCCATTTGAATCAGTTGATATTGGCATTCCTAATGGTTTTGACTGGGACAGCCTCATTAATTTAAAAGGGGCTGAGCTAGAAGATCACTATCTTAAAGTACTTAGTAAGCTTGGCACAATGTCAGGCATGTTAGGTGCTATTTTCTTTAAAGCACAAAATAAAATTCAAGATCCTGCAAAACTGCATCGCTTAGTATCACTGATCAACGAAGATACTTGGAGTGGTATTGGTGCTGATGTAAAAGGTGATATGTACGAAGGCCTTTTACAGAAAAATGCAGAAGATACCAAAAGTGGTGCTGGTCAGTATTTCACCCCTCGTCCTGTTATCGATGCAATTGTTGAATGTGTACGACCAAAACCAATGAAAACAATTGCAGATCCAGCATGTGGTACAGGCGGTTTTTTCCTTGGTGCGCATAAATATTTACTATCCCAAAAGCTAGATAACAAACAAGCTGAATTCTTAAAAGAAAAAACCTTCTTTGGTAATGAGATCGTAGCTAGTACACGCCGTTTATGTTTAATGAATTTGTATCTGCATAACGTTGGTCATCTTACAGATGAACCACATATTGCTCGTGCCGATGCCTTAATCAGTGAGCCTTCAGTAAAAGTAGATTACGTTTTAGCCAATCCTCCTTTTGGCAAAAAAAGTAGTATGACTTTGACCAATGAGGAAGGCGAAGAAGATAAAGAGTCCCTTACTTACGAGCGTCCCGACTTTTGGGTAACCACATCAAATAAACAATTAAACTTCTTACAACATATTGTCAGTATGCTAAAAGCAGACGGTAAAGCTGCTGTCGTTTTACCTGACAACGTACTGTTTGAAGCTGGTGTAGGTGAACGTGTACGTAAGAAGTTATTAACTGGATGTGATGTTCATACGATCTTGCGTTTACCTACTGGTATCTTCTATGCGAATGGCGTAAAAGCAAATGTGATTTTCTTTGATAACAAACCTAAATCAGAACAAGTTCAGACTAAAGGTATTTGGTTCTATGATCTTAGAACCAATAAACGCTTTACGCTTAAAACTCGTCAACTTCGTAAAGCTGATTTAGATGATTTCGTCAAATGCTATAATCCTGAAAATCGTTTTGAACGCCAAGAAACGGAACGCTTCAAGTATTTCAGCTACGATGAAATTATTGCTCGCGATAAAACTAGCTTGGATATCTTCTGGCTAAAGGACAATAGCTTAGATAACCTAGATGAGTTACCTGCTCCAGATGTATTACAGCAAGAAATCATTGAGCACCTAGAAGCTGCTCTAGAATCTTTCAAATCAGTTGCTATTAGTTTAAAAGATTAAAAACAAATCAAAAGCTAGGCTAATTCTATTAGCCTAGCTTTAACCGCTATTGCAGACGCTGTTAAATCAATAGTTTGGAACTCCAACCCATAGCCCTGAATTTTTACTTTTTCCGATATATCTACTCCAACGCTCGGATGAAGTAATATCCCTCTTTGAAATACTGGATATCCATTTTCTTCTTGGGACCTTAGGTATGTGTAAATTTGATAGATATACCCATTCCTAAATTTTTCTTTACCAAATCGATTAGATACTAAAACGTTATTAAATTTAGTATCAATCATGGTCGCCTGTCCTGTCTGTGTATTTCTTAAAATAATATCAGCCTCCATCTGAGGTAGCATATCTGTAATCAATGCATCAGTATCAAACTTCCATTGCAATTTTTTATTATGACTAACTGTCCACACCTTAGCTGATAAGTTCTTAGAGTAAAAACCATAAACCGCTTTTTCAAACAATTTTCTTAACCATTCCTCACTCATTTCTTCTAAATTTGGAAGTAATTGATTTCCTTTTTGCATTGTTGGTATTTTCAATTCATTTAACAGCTGACACGTTTGAAGAAGTGCCTGTTCAGAATAATCAAAATGACCAAACCGATCTGATTTTAGATCATAGTTTTGAATGAATGGACAAGTAACTCCCAGCCCTTCAAGAATATTAATATTCTGAACAATCCTTCCTTTCAATCCATCTATGCCCTTTAAAAAAAGTGCATTTTTCAAAGTCCTGAGTACATACTGATATCTTGGGATATCTAGAGTAAGCTCGTCATAAGAACAATTGACTTGTCCCCTCTGCATCAACATCTTACTTTCAGTTGTTAAAAAATTAATACTGCCTCGTACACGAGTTAAATTTTCACTCCTAGTGACATAATTACTCGACAGCCCCTTAGCTATATTCCTATCAAACTGATCGCACAATAACTCTAAGATAATGGTGTATAAGTCATCAGGGTTCTCTTCAACATTCAAAAATTTATCTTCAGAAGTCTTATAGACTTCCGAAGCATAAAGAATTAACAACCAAACATTTTTTATAGGGATTCCATACTTAGTGATGTAATGGTAATGGATATCTAACATGTTACTTAGATGTCCTTTAATGCATTACATAAATTTGAAACTTGAGGTGTATTGTCAGGCCAATAATCTAATAACAATGGCTTAACTTCTGATTCAACAACATCTTCAAGCCATTCTTGTAGATCATCAAATACTTGAGCTGGTGTAAAGAAACTATGGCCAACGCAGAATGGTTTACCTAAACGAGGATCTTCCTGAATTACTCCATTTAACTGCTCAATATTAAGGCGCAGTTTTTGGAGTTGACCTTCAGTTACTTGTTCAACATTTTCTTTAACAACTTTCATCCAGACATCATTAAAAGTTGGTTCTAATTCTTCAAAGGCAAAACGTCTACGAAAAGCTAAATCCAGCTTAGCCAATGAACGATCTGCGATATTCATCGTTCCCAATACATAAACATTTTCTGGCACATAAATTTTTTCATTTTTATCTTTCTTATAAATCAACTCTAGTGAATGCTGATGAGCTCTTTTTGAGTTTTCAATGAGCGTTAGCATTTCACCAAAAATTTGAGAAGGATTACCCCTGTTAATTTCTTCAATCAAAATAACAAATTTTTGCGCAGGGTTATGGCGTGCACGATGGATCAATTCTAGGAAGGGACCATCAACAAGGTTTAGTTCTCCTTTAGAGTTAGGTCTCCATCCCCTAATGAAATCCTCATATGACGTTGTCGGGTGGAACTGGATATGAATGAAGTTTTCTTTGTACTGCCCAACAAGATACTCTGATAATTGCTGTGCTAGCCAAGTCTTTCCAGTGCCTGTTGCACCTTGAAAAATAACATTCTTTTTTGATTCAATTCTACGAACAATTTGTTCAAGCTTTTCTTCAGACATAAAACATCGATTATCAAGAATATCTTTGAGTGATATCTTTGGTTCATCAATGATTGGAGACTCTGTCATATTCTCTTCTTCATCTAGAAAATTAGGGTCATATGCTTTAATGCTGAGTTCGGGAAAACTTTTGACCGAAGAATTATCTTTTTCAAAGATTGTTTTAAGTTTAGCGATCAATTCTAAATAATTTTTGCCATCTATCGTTTTCTTAAAACCACTGTATGGAATTTGGAGCTTTAATTCTTCTTCAATGAACTTACGCGAACTACCGTCTAAACTTAGATAATCCCATGGGCGTATCCAAAACAACGCCATCGTAATGTTCCATCCAATTCCTTTTTGTTTTAGAAGGTTGTTATAAGAATCTATAAAAACTCGGTTTGCTTGAACTGTGTCTTCACCATCAGCAAACGCAATTGACGATTCAAAGAAATCCCATAAATTTTGTATGTCATTTGGTTGCTGAAATTCTTCAAAAGAGAAGAACCAAGACTTCATGTTATTTAAGAGTGGAATACCATCAAAATCACTAGGTAGTGTTGATTCTACAGATAAGGCCTGTGCCAAATCTGAAGCAATTGCTTGCCTATTTGAATCCTTCATTTGTCTATTCATCATGCCAATGACAGTAAATGGACAAATATCATTAAGCTCTTTGTTCAATAAATAGGATAAGTTATTTTTTGCTGCAATGGTCTTAACTTTTTCAACTAGAATTTTTCTATCATGCTTAAATTCTAACAACTGATTTGATAAATCAACCAAGAATGGTGCCCAAGTAATTTCTTTTTTAAGAGTATCTCCAAAACGACTCTTCCAATAAGGTTCATTTCGAAAGAAATCAAAATTTTGCTTTTGGTTATCAAAAGTAAAATCTATTAGCTGTCTAGCGTAATTAGACTCATATTTGACTTGCCATAATGTAGTCCTACTTGTATAGAAATACCATTCTTTTGGCTCTTTCAGTACAGACCAGTCGACATCAACAAAGTGACCATCATATCGATTTGCTGTTACGGTTCCTATGGCTTTTATGGCCATAACAGAAACGAAATTACCTTTACTATCGAATGGCAAATCTTTTTTGCGAACATATGATGATTTGATGGCAATTTTATCACCAACCTTCATCAAATTAACTTTATCTGTTAACTCATTTTCATAGCCATTTTCCCAAATTCCCTGTTCAATAAAGCGATCAAACTGATCTGCATTACGTCCAAACGTTGCCCCTACAAACCAATATGTTAAAGCAGATTTATCTAATTTCTGGTGAATTTCTTCGAAAGACATTTTTTGCTACTAATTTTATAAAATTTAAGTGATTATATATATTTATACGGTTCAATAATTACCTCTTTAACACTTAAGTATTACTGGACTTGACTAGTCATATAACATTAAATTTAATTCATAATGAAAACTTATACATCCGATACCAGCCTAACGAATAACTTCAGATCTATTTTTTTGATCGGTGCCAATACTGCAACATATAAGTTTGCTCTAGCAAAATCATTGCTTGAATTAAATAATCAAACTTTTGTGAGCTTAGATGACCTATCCTCTATTTTCGCCAAACATCTCATTGAACATATTCAAACTGGAAAACGTCAAATTCAAGGAAAAGGGACTGCGAAACTTTTAAATGTACTGTACCTCTACACCCAAGAGCAAATTTCAGAAGAATTGATGCTCAACGTTACAAGAACTGAGGGCTTTAAATGTGTACTTGATGCTTTCCACAATTTACCTAAAAAACAACAAGCTTCTAAATTTTTTGAAAAAACAATTCAGGATAAAAAACAAGGCATCACGCTTACCGATAATCTATTTCACCTTTTAGCAACAGAAGATTCAGAAAACTTTCATAATGAAATTGAAGGTCGCTGGAATTTAGTAGAGTCAGCTTGGAGTGAAGAGTCGCTAATCCATGTTCAGTACGATACAGCTACCGAAGATCTTTACTATCTGAAGCCCGTTTCTAATAATTCTTTCCTGCATTCACATTTACGCACCAACCTCACAGGTGTCAGAAAACCACTAAATGGTTATCAAAAAAGTAAATGCTTTTACTGTCTCAAATCGATATCAATTCAATCAGGCCAAGACACTACTTGCGATGTAGACCATGTTATTCCAATGTCCATTCAGTATGGTTCAACATATGACTTACAACTCAATGAAGTTTGGAATCTGGTCCTAGCATGTAGAGAATGTAATCGATGGGATCATGGTGGAAAAGCAGGTAATATCCCTCATCTCCAATTTCTTCTTAGATTGCATCAAAGAAATGAATACCTTATTGAAAGTAATCACCCTCTTAAAGAAAACATCATCTTAAGAACTGGAAAAAAACCTGATCAACGTTTAGATTTTTTGACAAAGCGCTTTGATTTTGCAAAAGGTATCAAGAGTACCTCTTGGATTCCCAAAGAAGTTTTTGACATATCGTTCTAGCTCAACTTTCTTAAAAGTAAGTTCAACCACTTTTCCTGTCGATCAGGTCGCTTATCTACTGTAATCCATTGCTGGATCTGTTGAACATTATCAAACTGCTCAAGTAAAGCCTCCGCTTGTTCTTCATTCAAATCTGTAAATTGCCGACCATCCTTTTCTCGATCACTATCCCCATATTTGAAAGACATATAAAGCACACCATTTGGCTTGAGCGTACTCAGCAGTTTTCCAATCACCTCTTTTAAACGAGTACGCTCACAATGCAACAACGATGCGCACGCCCAAATTCCATCATAAGTTTCATAGTCATCAACCTCATAAAAGCTCTTCCACTTAATAGGAATACCTGTAAGTAGAGATGCTTTTTTAACGAGTTCTTCGGAATAGTCTATTGCATCGACCTGATAGCCTTTATTTTTAAAAGCCAGAGTATCTCGTCCTGAGCCACAGCCAACGTCAAGAATCTTGGCACCTTCCTGCAGCTCAGCCAAAAATGGCTTGTATAGGCTTTCCATATCAACTACAAAAGTTGAAGCTGTAAATTCTTCTGTATGTTTATTGTAGTAGTCTATTGTTTTCATTACGGACACTTAGGCTAAAAGACATTTTCAGTCTACAAGAAAACAAAAAAATAAGGGAGCTAAGAGCATCCCTTATTCTCGACTCGCCAACTTACTTTCGATCCATTGATGGATCTCATAAGCTGACCAGCCGATACGGTTTTGGGTAATTTTGACTTTCTTTGGAAAAGTCGGATCGTAGTATGGTGAATTCTCATCCATCATTTCATAGATGGTGGAACGTCCAACGCCAACTAGCTCTACGACCTGCTTGATACTAATCAGTTGGTTCATTTGGAATGTTTGTCCTACAAATGTACTCATGGTGTTTACTCCGATCTCATGATGTCGAGCAACTCGCTCATGAGATACGGCAATCCCGTAAGGATTTACCCTGTCCGATTCAATTCAACGCAGTCACGGAACCTTTTAAACCCTGTTGAATATCAAAAGACTCATTTTGAACAACGGACTGCTGTTGCTCTTCTCCCTGATGAAACTCCTCTACTACATCCAATCCTTCCTCTATATCCATTTCAAACTTCGCATTAGCAAAGCCCTGTCGTGCCATCTGATCGAGTGCCTCTTGATTAAATCCCGACTGCTTAGTTTGCTGATCAATCTCACGTGCTGTGTGAATCGCAGACTGTAAATCAACACCCTCTCTTAATGTTAAATCCACGTAATACACAGGCTGACGATAACTTTGTGTTGTACTCTTTCCTCGTAACGTCAGTTGCAGTGGCAAGCATGAAAGCAAGCCGTTCGATGCTGCATGGTAGTAGCTCAGTCGAGCTGCCAATGTGCGTATGCTATTAAAGCCTGTCGTTCTAAAAATAAATGTACCAAACTCATCCGACTCATCTAAGTTCACATGCAAACGCCCATAGGGCTTACAGTACCCACCTTGAGCCAATGGACATAAATCAGGTGAAGGACACGGATGCTGTTCAACGCCTTGATTGGTTAAACGCTGACAGGTCTGACCATCACCGACACAGACAGGTCGTCCAGTCTGACGATCAAATAAGGTGTATTCTGCTCGTAGGTTCAGATCAGGATCATTAAAGATCATGCGTACAGGAATTGAACGGAGCTTCTGATTGGGTGCATTGGCTCGAAGCTGTTCATCTAATGGGTGCTTGACCCATCCTTCTTTATTTTGGATTTGTGAGGTAATAGTAAATTGGTCATCTTTCTCAGGTAGACGTTTACCATTCTTTTCCACGACTCGACCAATACTGATACGCCCAAGTGTAGGCGGTGTGATCGCTAGACCTTTAATCATTTTAATACTCCAATTAAATCTTTAAGGCGTAGGGTTCTTATATGTAAGTTTCAACGACTGCTATAAAGTAGACATAATTACTAAAAAGCGAGTGTTGACTGCAAAAATCGCGACCGATTTACTCTCTACAAATGTTGTAGAGAGCGGGGAGCGATTTTTGTGCATTTTTGATGAGGTTAATGATGTGGGCTTAGTCGGTATAGATATTGAAGCGACGACTGCCCTGTCTTTTTAGTGGATATTGTTCAATAAGATCAGGCTGATGCTTGAGCAATGCTTTGGTACCTAAACTGACACTGTCATTGGCTTTCTTCCAAACCACCGAACCACGACTAAACGTGGCACGCTCTGCATCCTTCATCATCATTTGGATTTGATGCTTTAGCTCATCAAAACGTTCTTGTTTATGCTGAATCTCTTCTTTCAATTTGATCAGCTTATCGAACATGAGATTGGCTGTTTCATTCTGTGATAGATCTTCAACTGTCAGTGGAACATGGACTGGATACAACTGCTGAATGGCTTTGGCGGCCGATTCACTTGCATCTACTGAAGGGGGTGTATCCTTTTCCACACATTCCCAGAAGTAACGTTCCGCATTAATAATGTGTTCAATTACAGATTCAGAACGAGTCACTTTAAAGATTTTAGTTTCATGCCCACAAAGCAATACACACACATGGGCTGCCTGTTTTCCTGTCACTGCTAATTGGTGCTGTACCTGACAAAGTACATAGAGTGGTACACCATCACGCCACAGCTTCGCGCCATGTTCCCCTGCTGTTTTGCATTCAAGAATTTGGACTTCATCACTCCCTACAACAGCGTAGTCCAAGTTTGCCAACATAAAATGCTTATCAGGATCAGGGTGCTGTAATACAGCATTGACTCGACGTACCTTATTGTTGGTATGCATGCTGTAATACTCAGCGACCAAAGGTTCAAGCTGTTTGCCCCAATACAGTGGTGCAACACCTGAGCTTTCATCTTCAATGGACTGAGTTTGACGACCTGTTTTGATCAGCCAGAGCTCTAGCATCGACATGTAGGGATTTAAACCACAGGCTGTCGCTGCATCACTGCTGCCAATCCCTTGCTTACGGACTTCAAGCCAATCTTGATACGCCATATCTTTGGTACTGACTAAGCGTTTTGCAGAGTTAGCTCGCTTGGTTGTGGTTAATGGGTTTAATGCTGTTTGAACACCTGCCTGTACAGATTGATTAGAAATTGGTGCGATTTGATTCATAGTTCTATCCTTATAAATTTCAGTTTTTGTAAAAAAGAAACGCATAAAAAAGCCATACCCGACACGAGGTCGGGTATGGCGATATGCATGCTGATTCAGATTGTTGATTGTGAGTTGTAAGTAGAGAGAGTTACGTGTGTGCTGTACTCAGCGATTGTTGAGACTTGCGGGGTTAAGGTTAGATTTATTACATGAGCTTAGGCTATCATGGATAGAGCTTGTTCCAGTCCACGTTGTTTAAGACCTGCGCCTGCACCAAACCATGCAGAATTCAAACGATGATCTGTACTCATGGCACGACGTTCATGATCAACGAATTCCGTGATTGAACACAGTAAACCATAAGCTGAATCTTTAGCCGACGATAACTCCGCACCTCGACCTTGACCATTAAACATGTCGAGAGCTTTAGTCATGGCTCTGCCATTGGGTTCAGTTTTGTTTTGCTGTGGTGGGTTGCTTGCCACCTGACGATAGAACTGAATGATGTTCTCTTCAGGATCAGCAATTGACATAGTGCTATTGTTGAACACAGCATCAAAATAAGCCTTCGCTTCTTGCTGACTAACCTTACGTTGTGTGAGTTGTTTCATTTCATACATGTGCTCATCCCATGCACGCACTGAAATACCCAATTGCTGTTTGACCTTCTCAGCATCAAACTTAGTACTGTGCGGGACTTTAATCACACCAGCACTGTCTGATGCTCCTTTAAGGGCAATTGCCAAAGTGTTATTACACACGACTCGTATACTGGTGAATTGTGCTGTAGTTGCTAGCGTACCATCACATGCAGAGGCAAGGAGCACATAGCCATTACTAACATCCTTTCCTTTCAACGCTGTGCTTTGACCTGTACGTGCTAAAGCCCAGAACTTCTTACCACCTTTCAGCACGCCTGCTGTTTCTAACTCAAAGCCTGATTGTTCTGTCAGATCACGGTAGAACTCCAAAATCTCTTTCGGTTGTACTTCCTGATAACGCTGACTGACCACAGATAACGGTGCATGTGTATCTGAACGATATAACACACGTTGTTCTTCAAAGGGCATGATGATGCTTTGACCACGTTCATTCTGAGCCATGTAACTGACATTAGATGATTCGATGCGCCAATCCATGCCTGCTTGTTGTGCCCAAACCTCGAGTGGCTGATTTGGACTGAGTTGATTACCTAAGCCATGCCATGGGGTTTCGCCCACATAGGCCATTTGTTCTAATTGATGTGCCATGATTGTAACCTCTATATTTGTGCAATCTGCAGCTGCATAAAAAAAGGCCTGCTGGGGAAGCAGACCAAACTTGGACATGTAGATATTCAATCACTGTGAAATCTACAAAGGATTCATTTAGATGTTATATATCTCTATTTTTTTATAATTGATGGATACATTTGTTTAAAATTCAGCTTAAAGTTTAGCTCGGTCAAATTGACCTAAACCCTTTCAACGATTATGATTCTAGCGCTGGCCTACATTGCCAGTCGGTTTTGACAGACCGTAGATCCAGGCAAGAAATAACCCTTGTTATTTTTTGGGAATCCTCTCGTCTCCCTTTTTTCTTAATGGTAGGACGGAAGGGGGACACCTACGGGTGTGCTGGTTCCTTGGATCCCAGTCTGTCAACCCTCTTTCGTTCTGCCACCATAATCAATTGACAGTGATTCGGTAGAACTTCTTAATTCCAAGGAGTCAACCATGACCAGTTTTTCTTATTTATATCCCTCGCCTTCATTGCAGCGAATAAATACCCAACGCTTTTGTATGGGTGTGTATTCACGCAAATCATAATAATTACATTCACCCACATTTTTTTGGTGATTACTTTTTAACTTAGCCTTCTTTTAAAGTAGGTATGAGTGTTTTGTCATGAAAAAATTTTGCTTTTTGATGCTCATCATTTTTGGGATAAGTGCTTGTCATTCAGATTCATCTTCACCTGTATCTGTACGTCTTGACCTCATGGCGAATCAATTCCATATCCCTAACAATCCCTATACCCCTGCTTATTTCAATTCCGTGATTATTCAAGCGACTAAAGATCAAGTCACTATAGAAAACATTGTCATTAATCGTGGGCAATGTCCTTTATCTTCATGGAGAAAACGCATGTCCACACTGAAATTTGGGCAGAGCTATCAAAGTGTGATCGATTGCAACATTGAGCAAGTCAGAGAAGTCACCGTTAAGACCAATCAGGGTGAATTTACTTTTAATTTTTAACACGCTTTTACATCAATATTTATAAATAATTAGGACACAATAATGAAAGGTAAAATTTTAGATTTTTCAGTACAAGATCAAACAGGTCTAATTCTTGGCGACAATCAACAACGCTATACATTCGATATTCATGAATGGAAGGATTCTCTTGCTCCAGCACGTGGACTATCGGTAGATTTCGACGTCAACTCAGAACAACAAGCAACCGCCATTTATCTGGATCTCCATCAGCAACAACCGAGCCATGCATCTCACCCCCTTGGTTCCGACTCAAACAATACGCTTCAACAAGATAGCTCTAGTCAACTAAATCCTTCGTTGTTGTCTAAATTTGAACAGGCTGAACATCATTATCGACAAGCCATTATCACCTGCTTTAAGAAGTTTGCTGATTTCAAAGGACGTGCACGTCGTCGTGAGTTTTGGTATTTCGAACTCTTTTGTGTATTGCTCAGTCTTTTGCTTAGTCTGTTTAGCGATAGCTTAGCCACTTTGGCAATGCTCATTACTTTCATTCCAAACCTTGCTGTCAGTGTAAGACGTTTGCATGACATCGGTCGTTCAGGCTGGTGGATGCTCTTGGTCTTTATTCCCATCATTGGCATCTTGTGGCTTTTGTTTTGGGCGACTCAAGAAGGCACTACAGATTCAAATCAATATGGTGAATCACCTAAAAACTAAAACACGATTCTTTATATTACTAATTCAAGGATTTAAGCATGAAAAAAAGAATTCTATTCCCTAGTTTGATCGTCTGTTTGGCATTATTCGGTTGCCAACAAAAAGATACAACGAATGATCAAGTAGACACACAGGCACAACAAAATAGTGAGCCTACACCACCATCGGGAATCAAACATTCTAAATTAGGAATAATGGCAATCGAAAGCTATGCTCAAGCTGAGCTACAAACATTGCTTGATTCTGAATTTCCCAATACCTATACCGCTTTACCTCTTCTCAATGTGCAATATCTTCGTCGAAATGATCAAGGTCTTTATCTCTACTCAAGCAGTTTAAGATTTAAAGAAAATAGTTCAGGGCAAATTCTGGGTTGTGATCAGTCTGAAATATCGTGGAATATTGACACCAATGACATTGGTATCGGACTTCAAGGTAGTTGCTTTAATGCTGTAGATGATCAGACTGAATATTCAGGAGATCATTCATCACAAACTATTCCCAAAGAATCACCTATTAAAATTAGCCTTGAGCCTAATCCTGCTCATAACTTTATGTCGATTCTCAAAATTCAATCTGTGGTGGATGAAGTAACGGTACAAGACGTTCATTTAAACCGTGGAAACTGTCCGCTTTACGCAAAAATGAATAGTCCTCGCAAAGTCACTTTTGGCAACTGGATTTTAGTGGATGCCAATTGCAATAAAAATAAAATTATTGAAGTGACGATTTCAACAGATCAAGGTGACTGGATCTTCAAGCCTTAAGAAAACCAAAGTCACTTTAACAACATGGGAGCAATACCACTCCCATGTTTTTTTTAATTTAGTAAAACTTTTGTCCACAATGTTGGCATTGAAAATAAGAATGTGTCACTGCTGTAGATTGACTCCCAAATACATTATCTAACAGCCCACCTACAACAATGCCTGCAATACCTCCAACTAATGGTGAGATCGGTAAGCTTTTGGAGAGGGTCGCTCCGATTGTGGCAAATGATGCAGAGGATGAGAAAATATTCTGAGAAGGATGATTTGACGGTTGTGGCATGATACGGACAACATGCTCCGAATGGCAGTATGGACAGTTAATTTGCATAAAATATACCTCTATAAAAGAAAAAGGCTTATCACTAGATAAACCCTTGAAAGAGAAGATGTTTCTCATCTAGATGATATATATTTAAAGTTATTTCTAAACGATGTACGTTCTCGATATCGACGATCACTACGATGATATTTACTCATACCAAAGGTACGCATTCTCAAGGGTTTAACCCGTAAATACTGCTTGTCCTTTTCAGGATTTACCAAGTAGGAACATACATGCTTAGCATTCTCAACCGATCTTAGGTCATTTCGGTAAATCATCCCAATGCCTAGCTTCCCCGATTTTCTGAACTGCTCTTTATGCTCCGTACTATTGCAATTAAAGCCATAGCCATCCTGTTTCGTTATCTGCTTCCAGCGCTCAATGACTTCATTTGCATAGTAATAATCTTGCTTTTTCACTGCACCGTTATAAATCATCAAGAGATGGCAATGGTAGCCCTTTTCCTCCCCTTGCTCTAATGCCCAAGCATAACCCTCTAGATCACTAAAACACCTATCCCCATCCTGAATATATCCTATTAACTTTTGTACATCATCCCTAAATAGGCGAATATCAATGTCAGCATGTTTTTCTTTTATATAGGCTAAATCAACCCTAACAAACAAGAGCTTGCTATAATGTTGAGTTAAATTATCAATATGCTTAAGTAACTGTTCACGATTACGTTCTTCAGCCTGATAGAAGTTTTTTCTCTCAACCTCACGCTGTCTCACGAATGTAGTAAAAAATGCCTGAACATCTTCAAACTTCATCTGATAAAGTTGTTCATAGTCAACTTTTCCATTAATGGTGTTTTGCTTCTTTAGCTGAAGAATGGCTTGGATATAGGCGGAATACCAAAGGTTATCATCATATTCAAAATCTATTTCGTTTATAAGAAATTCGAGTTCTTGCTTAAAACCTTCCCAGCCTATGTTGCCAGAGTGATAAATGGTTTTCTCAACAAAATCTTCTATGTCAATGAATAGCTTTGAATGATTACAAGTTGAAAAGTTTGCCATGGTAAAATCTCCTATGTGATATGACGCTACATAAGAGAAGTGAAATATGTTTTATATTACAGAGAGTCCTATAATGTTTACCGCTATTAGTATTTCTAGATAATTATGTTTCTTAAAATTGTTTATACGCTTTTTACTAAATACTAGCCATTGCTAATGAATGCAGAAGATTTACTAATCTCCACAAGAACAGCCATAGCACTGTTCAAACAATAAACTTAATAAATCCTACTTATATAAACTTTATTAATTTTGTATATGTTATAAATACAACTATAAGTACTATTAACTTAATTAAGTACATGTATTATAAATACAATTAAATACAATAATATTAATAACCTACTAAGCAAACGCACATGGACCAAATATAAGAATAGGCACTTAGCCTGCATTTCATCTCGTCCATTGAAATATACTCCCATAGGAACAGCGCAGTAGGTGCTATAAATCCTGTTTTGAAACTATTCCCTTAACAATATGGAAGCGGAAGTTATCTCCTGCCAGAAACTTATAAATAGAATGAAGGGAGCCAAAGCTCCCATATACTCGTACTCAACGGCTATTCAACTTGCTTTCAATCCACTGATGTCCTTCTAATGCTGACCAACCAACTCGACCAGTTGTTAAATGTACAGGCTTTGGAAATGTTGGATCATAACACTCCATCTTAACGTTTATAAGCTTGTAAATTGTGGCACGACTAATACTAGTAAAGAACACAACTTGCTTTAGGTTGATAATCTGATGCATGGTAAAGGTTTCACCAACAAATGTATTCATTATGAATGCTCCTCAATGATTAGACTGAGCTGATTTCGCTCAAATAATCAGGGAGTTCTGTGAACTAATAATAAGATTCCATTTTCCGACTCAATAATATTTTTCTAATGCATTGTTAACTAGGTGTCATTTTTTAATGCTATCAAATGCATCTATAGCCCGTTGAATGAATTTAGAGCTCAATTCTTCCATAGAGACCACTTGCTCCTCATGATCAACATATTCTTCATCAAGCCCCACATTTTCTTTCATCTTCGACTAAGTCAAAATATCCCCCTGTTTAGTTTTTGATTGTTTGGGCTTTTCTGCAACTACATGCCCTTTCAAAAACTGATCCAAGCTTCTAATCCTATGACCTTTATCAGTCGAATCCAGATTTTCTAGTAAGTTAAATTCCCATCTACACAACAGTCCATGTGCTGCATAACAATCAGCAAGCTCAGATTTGAAAGTTTGTAATTTTTTACCGTCATAATGCTTGATATGTAAAAAATCTAGTGATCGCGGTAAGGATGTAATCATAGCGCTTTGGCTAATTTTGAGATCTTCATTTCTGAAAAGTTTTAAGTAATTGGGGCTAGTGTCTAATGATCCTTTTTTACTTTTAGAAATCTTCTCCTTTTTTATAGAGATGTACTTGCCCCAGTACTCAATTACTTTTCTTCTGGATTGCTTAATGCATTCTTCATTTTTCTGTTCATCATAATCGGACAATGTCTGAGCATTAAAAATCAATGTAATATCAGTATTCAGTACTCTGTCTATAAACATACGTGTACCAACATAAGCAACTAGACTCTCACCACTTATTTTTCTAGTTCGCTTCAGATTTTTTAAGAAGTCTGTAAGCAACGCATTGAATGCAGTAGTGTTGTCCTCTGTAGTAAAAACGTTATTCGGTTGGTAAGAAAATTTCAATCGAAAAGCGAATACATCTTGCCTGATTGTTTGATTTAAATAGTCTTTTGCTTTAGCTTTATTTCGTTTAACACTCACGATCTCTTGTTTTTCAATATCAAAAAAAGAAGGCCCTCCTTTTAAATCGCCTGCAATATAATTGTCTAGATTTTTAAAACTATCTAGGCAAAACTTCAAGTCTGCTATGCCATCCCTATTGATTTTAAAATTCCATCGATTCCTAATGAATAGTCGCAGAAATATTCTTACCCGCCATCCAATAAAATCTAATTTTTCTAATTTTTCTATTAAGTTAAGACCCAGTTGCTTTAACTGCTGCCCAATATGCAAATACTGCTTTGCCAATTGAGATAAACATTTCAATGGAGCTTTTTCAATCTGACTTTGTGGCAAGTATTCTTCAATCAATATCTGAACTGGGTTGTACTGAACCAACCGCATGAAGTGCTCAATAGACACAAATAACTGTACACAATTCTCTTGCTCTCTCCACCCAAAAGGCAACATGTTTTTGTATTGTGAATAAACTAATGCTAACAGCTTTAAATCATCTTTGGCTTGTTTCGGTAAGTTATTATTTTTCCAAATCTGCTTAGCTTCTACACTGAAGTCCAAATCAATAAAATCATCAATTTTTTCAACACACGCTTCGATCTGCTCCCGATCCTGCAGAAGATTGACATTGTGGTCATTACTTGAAGATCTTTTAATTGCCATGAGTGAAACTGGATGTTCTAGATATTTATCTACGTAAATACTATCCGCTACCCGCACCAAATCAGGTTTAAGGAAAGAATCGACACGATAGAAGTAGCCAAGCACCCAATATTCAAATGCCTTTCTTTCAAACCTAGAACGTGCCTTAATAACCTCTTTATATCTAGGATCCAATGATTGAATTAAACGGCCTAAATCTTGTATATCAACTTTAAACGGCTTATTACCCAAATGCTCATCTGCATCCATCTGTAATTCTAAATCTTTCTGTATAACGGCTCGTATCTTTCTTGAATCCAGCTTTTGATTTTTAAATAATAATATCCACTGCAACACAAGACTTGAATTTATCCCTATCTCAATACGAGAATATTCAGCAAGCAACCCATACCTTTCAACCAGTAGACGAAAACAACCTCGTAATTCGATTCGCTTTCTACTTAAAGCCTGCCACTTTCTACCAATTGTATGTTCCTGTGGCGTCAAGGTGATCTCAAAACACATCACCCTTGAAGACTTATGGATTGCTAGAAACTCGTTAAATTGTCTTACCCCCTCATCAAATTGCTTATAAACACCCAAAGTTAGTTCTTCGGTAAGACAGGTGGCTACCTCGGAATCAATATTTTCTGATTCAGCAAGTTCTTTTGGCTCAGTCTGCCCTACATGTAAAACACTCAAATACTTTTCGAAGAAATCAAAAATAGTTTCATAGGGAAATGTTTCAACTTGCCATCTTTGTCCCCTTTTCCAAAAAAGAGTATCAGGATACCTCTCAAGGTACGCGATATAGGATGCTACATTCTTACTAAAATTGTGCGTTGGCTGTGCATATTTGATTAAATCACGCTCAACACGTAAATCCTCATAAAACGTTATAATCTGATTTAGTCTTTGCTGATCACCTTGTTCTTGAGCAGATAAAAATTCATCCCTTGTTGGATAAGCTCGCTCATAGACTAAGCCAAGTTGACGTTCTAGATTTTCTAAAAGACATATTGTTTCGTAAAAAATGCCCTCTGAAATCTCTTTGCCATATTTTTTATAGTTTATCCATTTGTGGTTGTATCTTTTTTTTAGGAAACGAAAAAGATCTTCATTACTAATCAAATCCACATCTGAATCGCGACTCACAACTTTATTATCATCATTTTTTAGCCTGTTCGTATGCACTTCAGACACCTCTTCATTCAATACAATTGATTAATTATGTTAAAAATAAAATACACCAAGTCTAATAAATAGATATGAAAAGCCAATATAATACTAAAATCGTGGTATTTGAAGAGGTATAAACTTATATCACCTTATTATAAAGATTAAAATTCCAATATAATAATTCATCAAATCCAATTTATGGCCATTTAAATTCCAACTAATAAATTATAGTTTTATAGTAATAGATTTGTAATGACAGACTAGTTGCACCCCCCGACCTTCTACATCATGATATGCAACAATACCCTTTTGTGGATGATGCGAGTGATCATTCAGAGTAAGTTAAAAATGTGTGTATGATTCAATACAGCGACTTCTTAAAATGGCTTAAGCCCCAAAAGAATTTAGATCGATGACATGTTTTATCCCCAACTAGCTTTAAGCGCGCCAAGCAACCTAATTAAGAAAAGTGTGTTTAGAAGAAAGTTTGACACAGGCTAAGAGTTTAAGATCACTCTATGAAAGACATACTCATTTCTATATCTGTCTAATAAAGTATTAATAAAGATTAATGCATCTACATTTTGATGTGGGGCATATTGAGGGGTAAGCACATAGACAAAAAATAAGCCACTGTAAAAACAGGGGCTTATTTAAATATTTGGCGGAGATGACGGAAACTGAATTCGCTTGCTACATTTAAGCTTACTGATCAGTCCACAGTCTTATACATTAACTTATCTAAATAATCAGACCATGCTTGCATCATAACCGTACGTTCTTCTAAGTATTTTGTACGGTTGTATGCTCTTCCATGCATATCACGAACCTGATGAGCAAGTTGCTGTTCAATCCGTTCGATAGGAAACTTTAATACTTCATCTAATAGAGTTCTGGCAGTCGCTCTAAAGCCATGACCGGTCGTTTCACCATTTTCAAAACTATATTGCTTTAATCGTTTGTTAATAGTTGACTCGCTAATTGTTTTAGACTGATCTCGCATCGATACAAAGCAATACTCCGTATAACCTGTTATCTGGTGCAATTCTTTGAACAAGGTCATAACTTGATCTGACAAAGGAACAATATGCTGTAATGCCGTTTGATTCTTTGTCTTTGGAGGGGTGTATTTCCAAACTCGATTTTCAAAATCAATGTCTGCCCACTTCGCTCCTCTTAATTCTCCTGGACGCACAAAAACATGAGGTAATATTTTCACGGCATAATCTATCGCGATATCACCACGGCCAACACTATTATTAATATTCCTCAATAACTGTCCTAGCTTTTGCTCATCTGTGATCGCTGATCTATGCTTGGTTTTACCAACTTTTAAGATCCCACTAATTTGATCTGCCACGTTAAATTGACACAAGCCTAAAGCAATCGCATAACGGAAGACTTGGGATGCTTTGCTTCTCATGCGCTTTGCTGAATCTGTCTTACCCTGCTTTTCGTAAATACGACAAACTTCTAAAATTTGTGATGGAGTAATACTATCTATTGGATAATCCCCAATTGCAGAATACAACTTACCCCAAACAAATTGATTCCGTCGTTGAGTACTAGGCTCTAACTCCTCTGTCTCTCTATATTCATCTGCGATTAAAGCGAAAGTATTTTGGCCTAATTTAGCTTTTTCTTCATTTTTCTTCACATCCGCTGGATCTATATTTTGGGCGAGTAATTCTCGACATTCAGTTCTTTTTGCTCGTGCCTTTAGCAACGATACCTCTGGGTATGTTCCAAAAGAAATGCTATTACGTTTTTTAGTGATAGGGCGAGCATAGTCCCACCTCCAATATGAGTTACCATTCTTATCAATGATAAAAAACAATCCTTTACCATCGGCTAGTTTGATTTGAATATTGGTTGATAACTTTTTATGTGCATTTACAGCTGAACGAATCTGTGTATCTGTCAGATTTACAATTATTTTTGGCATTTTTACGGTAAGCCTTTGCAATAATTTTGAAATTACCGCAAAAATTACCGCAAAAAACTTAAATAACCTAAAACATGCTCGGACTATATCGGAAAAGATAAAGACATAAGTTGTTTATTTTTAATGATTTTCGTATTTATTCGGATGAGGTAAAACAGTGAAATGGTGCGCTCAGCGGGACTCGAACCCACGCCACAGGCTTCGGAGACCTGTACTCTATCCAGTTGAGCTATGAGCGCATTTTAGGAAGTGCGCACATCATAACAAAAAAAACTCTAAGGTAAAGCAACTATATATCTTTCCTATTTTTAGTGCTCATGCTTTATACAGCGTTTCAACATCAAAACAGAGAATTCTGATTACAAAGCTTGGTTTATTTTTCAAGATCACTCACAATATCTCAACTTTTCACCATTCGAGATATTCATGACTGATGCATTGACCTTAAGGGATTTGTCGAAGACCTATCGAAATGGTTTTCAAGCACTAAAAGGAATTAATTTAGATGTTCCAGAAGGTGAATTTTATGCACTTCTAGGCCCTAATGGTGCAGGTAAATCAACCACTATTGGCATCATCAGCTCTCTTACAAAAAAAACTGCAGGAACTGTCCAGATTTTTGGTCATAACCTCGATACACATCCTTCTCAAGCTAAACAATGCTTGGGTGTAGTCCCTCAAGAGTTTAACTTTGCGCAATTTGAAAAGACTTTCGATATTTTAGTCACACAAGCAGGTTATTACGGCATTCCAAAAAAAGTTGCTGAAACTCGTGCAGAGGAGTATCTGACCAAATTAGGTTTATGGGAAAAACGTTCTACTCAAGCACGTATGCTATCTGGGGGAATGAAACGCCGCCTTATGATTGCCCGAGCAATGATGCATGATCCGAAACTGTTAATTCTCGATGAACCGACTGCTGGTGTTGATATTGAACTACGTCGCTCGATGTGGGACTTCTTAACAGAAATGAATCAGAAAGGTACATCTATCATTCTCACAACACATTATTTAGAAGAAGCAGAAGTACTGTGTCGCAAAATTGCAATTATTGATCGTGGCGTCATTAAAGAAGACACCACCATGAAGAACTTCTTAAATCAATTAAATGAAGAATCTTTCATTTTTGATTTGGCTGAACCTATAGAACCGATACAACTTGACATTATTGGTGTGAAATTTAATTTGGTTGATCCTGTGACCTTAGAAATTACGCTGGATAAAGCACATAGCATGAATGATCTTTTTCAACTTCTAGAATCACAGAACATTCAAGTTCGAAGTATGCGTAATAAATCAAATCGTTTAGAAGAGTTATTCGTCAAAATGGTCGAAAAGAATCTTGATGGAGCTGCGCAATGAATTTTAACCAACTCGCTGTAGCTTTATATACGATTATCCATAAGGAAATTCGTAGATTTATGCGCATTTGGCCACAAACATTGTTACCACCAGCAATTACCATGTCACTGTATTTTGTGATTTTTGGAAATCTAGTCGGTTCAAGAATTGGGGAAATGGGTGGCTTTACCTACATGCAGTTCATTGTACCTGGTCTAATTATGATGGCTGTCATTACTAATAGTTATGCCAACGTTTCATCAAGCTTTTTTAGTTCTAAATTTCAAAAAAGTATTGAAGAACTGATCATGAGTCCAGTGCCTTTACATGCCGTACTTTGGGGTTATGTGCTTGGTGGTGTTGCTCGAGGCTTATTGGTTGCTATCATTGTGACTGCAATGAGTTCATTTTTTACTGACTTATATATTACCAACTGGTTCGTCACAATTTATACCGTCCTGATTACATCATTACTGTTTGCATTAGGTGGATTTATTAATGCTGTCTATGCAAAGTCATTTGATGATATTTCGATTATTCCCACTTTTGTTTTAACACCGTTGACCTATTTAGGTGGGGTGTTCTATGCAATTTCTGCATTAAGCCCATTTTGGCAAAATTTATCTTTAATTAACCCTGTCGTATATATGGTCAATGCATTCCGTTATGGGATCCTTGGTCATAGCGATGTAAATGTATCTATTTCTTTATTAGTAATCACAGCGTGTTGCGCCGTGCTATATGCGGTCGCTTATCACTTACTCTCCCGTGGTTCAGGAATGCGTGAATAATGAGCGTTGAACAATCTCTTTTAGGCAAAGACACCAACTATCCAACTGAATATCAACCTGAGGTGCTATTTCCAATTGCTCGCGCAGAAGCACGAGCGAAGTACGCACATGTAGACGGTATTCAACAAGGAATTGATTGGTGGCATATTTTTGAAATTTCTTGGTTGAATCTGTTAGGGATTCCTCAAGTTGCAATTGGTCGAATGCATCTTCCTGCTTCATCACCTTATCTCATCGAGTCCAAATCTCTTAAACTATATTTCAATAGTCTGAATTTTGCTAAATTTGAATCTCAAAATCAGTTTATTGAGACAGTCGAGCGTGATCTTTCTAAAGCAGCCAATGCAGAAGTCAGACTTGAATTATTCGATGTTGATCAGTTGAATATTGCCCAGCCTGAAGGAATATGCATCGACCATTATGAGCCTGAACGTCTTGAAAACCACCCTGATGCGAGCTTACTTAAACTCGATGCAGCGTCTTCCGAAGAAATCGTTGAAATTCAATTATATTCGCATTTATTAAGAAGTAACTGCCCAGTCACAGGTCAGCCTGATTGGGGCACAGTTTTTTTAAGATATCGTGGCAAAAAACCTTGTTATCGTTCAGTTTTAGCTTATATTATCTCCTATCGTCAGCATAATGGCTTTCACGAACAATGCGTTGAACAAATCTACGCAGATATTTGGGAAAACTTTAATCCTGAAAAGTTGATGGTATATGCGACTTATACACGCCGTGGTGGTTTAGACATTAACCCTTGTCGTGTATCGGACTTTGCATGGATGCCAAGCCCAATTCGATTGGCGCGACAATAAATTGAAGAATAGTTGAGGTTATACGATGTCATATTTTGGTTTTATTCCATCTGAATCTTTGTTAAAGAATATTCAAACTGGAATTGAGAAAAAAAATTCAAACGAACCACTTTACCCTTTGCGTGATCAAACTGCACTCGCTATTAATGATGAAATTATCGATGCAATTTTAGTTGAACTTGTACGTCGTTTCCCTGCAAGTGACAAACGAGAAACAGCTGAAAAACTTGCTGGTTATATTAAATCAACAGTATCGGTACTACTTAAACAGTTATTGGGTAAAGCACCAAATGACGTCGTGAGACAATCGATTGAATTCTCTGAAAAGAGTTTATTCAAAGATCCAGAGGGTAATTATCGTGTCGGTGCTCCATTACCTGCTGATCTAGTGACAAACTTAAAAAATAGCTTTGCAGAAGTACGTGCAGGCAATGATGTCAATCGTGCAGTTCTGTCTGAACAATACAAGCAATTCGGTGAAGCTGCAGTCCGTCACTTTATGAATGATTTTAACAAGACTTTAGATTTGGGTATGATTAAACGTAAGGCGTCTGATATCGCTTCTTCAGCGGTCATCAAAGCAGTTCATATTGCTATTGATAAGCTCATTCCTAACTTTACTAAAGAAGAATTGTTAGCTACAGCTGAATATCATGACACGCTATTTATTCAAGAATAAATCAGACTAATCAAAAACCTAGCTTCTGCTAGGTTTTTTTATGTTTTAAAAATAGTTCATCAATATTGAATAAATAAAAGGCATAATTCATCCATTTTTACACTTTTTATGTAGGTTTTTGTGAATCCATCACGACCTAATGTTATCTTAATAAACATTGCGATTAATCAAATGATGTTGAACTTTTAATCCTTATCAACACTTATACCTTTGCGTCTACCACCGATAATAATTGGATCTGCTGCTGTTATGTTATTTGAAAATTTTAATGTTAAATTACAACGTATTGGTTTAGCACTCAGTGCGTTTATGATCACAAGTTTTGTTCAAGCCAATGACTTCGCTCAACATCCTCAATATCAAAATTTTAAACTAAAAACGATGCAGACCTATGGTTTGAGTGCTGAGCAAGTTGACTGGGCCATGAATGGATCAAAAAACCTACCAAATATTATCAACATTATGAATCGCCCAGGAGAAAGCAAGCCTTGGTACGAATATAAAAAGAATTTTTTAGCAGAAAGTACAATTCAACGTGGTGTGCGTTTTAAAAATCAATATGCAGACACTTTAAATCGAGCAGAACAGCAGTTCGGTGTTCCCCAGTCCATCATTCTCGGTATTCTCGGCGTAGAGACAGGTTTTGGAGCAAATAAAGGTTCATTCATCACACGTGATGCACTAGCCACTTTAGGGTTTGGATATGAACGACGTGCACAATACTTTCAAGACGAATTAAGCGCTTTGATTGCATGGTCTTATAAGGACGGCATTCCAGCTAATTCAGTCGTTGGCTCTTATGCTGGTGCTGTGGGCTATCCTCAATTTATGCCAAGCAATATTCCGAAATTTGGTGTGGATTATGACGGTAATGGTCATATCGATCTCAGAAACTCTGCTGTAGATGCAATTGGTTCTATTGCAAATTATCTTGCTCAACATGGTTGGCAACGAGATCAACCGATTGCTTTTGCCGCACGCTACCAAGGAAATAATGCTGATGCCATCATAGCCAAAGACTTAACACAACCTACTCCATATGGTGCATTAAAAGTTCAAGGCATTAGCCCACTCAATCCTATTGTTAAAATAGATGACTTAGACATGGTCAATGTGATTCAACTACAAGAAAATTATGGACCAGCTTATTACCTTACATATCCTAATTTTCAAGTCATTACGACCTATAACCGTAGTCGAATGTATGCAACTGCACTGTGGCTTTTAGGGACTGAAATCGCGAGCAGATAATTATAAATCTACTTGTTTTCACAAAAGTCAATAAATATTTTTGTGATTAAGTTCACTATTTGCACATTTTACATATTTTGTTACACTATTGATTAATTTTTAACCATATTTTGTGATAATTTGTCGTTTTTGTAACTAAAGTGAAAATAAAGCTAGACACTTTTGTATCAGGATGAATATCATCCACTACCGTTAAATGCAGTTGCACAAGTAAATTTACAGACCATTTAGGTTAATTATCAGCAACTTAGATAATTAACTTAGGGTTCCAAGGAGTTAAACGATGCATGCTTCGCTGAAAATGTTATCAATATTAGGTATTAGTTTGGCTTTGACTCAAACTCATGCCGAGTTGGTTCAATCCTCTTATCTAAATAATGATGTTGACCAATCAAGTCTTGCTTCACGCGTGATTAGCAAAGACTCTACAAGTTTCAATTCGCACTTCTCGAATTTAAACAGTTTAGCAATTACTGAAAGTTCAGGTGATAAAATTCGTCGCGAAACAATCGCAGCGAAAATTCAAGTACCTGTTGAAGAGCCTTCAGTGATTGATAAACTTAATAATGTTGCTTCAAACACTGTTCGTCGTTTTAGTCAAACAGGAGTTGCTTCTTGGTACGGTCGTCAATTTCACGGTCGTAAAACTGCAAGTGGCGAGACATTTGATATGAATGCACTTACTGCAGCGCATCGTAGCCTACCGCTTAATTGCTATATTCGTGTAACGAATAAATCTAATGGTAAAAGCGTCGTTGTTAAAGTAAATGATCGCGGCCCATTTCATGGTAATCGTGTTGTAGATTTATCTTACGGTGCTGCGAAATCTCTTGGTATTACCAATGCTGGTACTGCGCGTGTCAGCATCGAACGTGTGGATGGTCCAAATTCTTAGGTTCTCATGATTCAGCGAAGCATTTAACGGCAAGCCACTCATTGAGTGGCTTTATTATTTTTAATTTTTTTTGATGTGACCAATATACAAAAAAGAATCTTGATTTATCATCTTATGTCATACTGTCGTTTATAGAATAAATAAAATTCAAATAATCAGTGAAGGAAATAGGATGAAGACAATTACAGAATGGTTAGATGAATATAGTGATAGCCATCAAAACCCAACCAATAAAACATTACACTGGATTTGCGTACCCACGATTCTATTCTCGATCATTGGCATACTCGCTCATTTCAGCGCATTACTGACTACCCTTTTACTGGTGTTAACACTCATCTTTTATGCAAGATTAGATCTTGTACTCGCGGTTGCAATGGCAGCGTTATTATTGGTCATGTCTTGGCTTATTATTTTTCTTCCATTCGGGAAAGGATTCTATATTGCTCTATTCGTTTTGGCTTGGATAGGTCAATTTTACGGGCACAAAATTGAAGGGAAAAAGCCATCTTTCTTTAAAGACCTCCAATTCCTTCTGATTGGCCCTCTATGGTGTATGGATGCCTACCTAGATAAGATACTACCCAATTGGAAATCACGCCAAATCAGCGCTTAAATTAGCAAATACAGCATGGGTTAAATTAGAATTTAATTTAGCCCGATGTTCATGCTCTAATTAAGTAATTTATGAGATAGAAAAACAGTAAAGTAAAAACTAAATTACTGATAACTTTTTGACTTATTAGCGCAAGCAGTACACAAAATATTGCTGCCCATAAATAGTGATTACTCGACATAACCCTTAATTCTGCTGCTTCATAAAATACAATCGGTACACATATTGCAGTCAACAAACATGGCGCAGAATATTTCAACATCTGTTTCAAAATTCTAGGAAGTGGCACATTTACCCTTGGCTCCAAGAATAAATATCGATTAATAAAGATCATGATCGACAACCCCAGCAAAAGCATCCAGCTCATTTTTAATCCCCTTCTGTTGTTTGCCATTTTTCAACTATCACACTGGCAAACATTCCACATAGACCAGAAATAATTAACGCTGCATTTACTTGGTAAGCCTCTAAAATTAAAGAAAAAATTATGGTAATCACAACACCAACAAGTATTGTAAGATTTTTTATCATTGGCACTATAATTAATATAAGCAGTGCAACGACTGAGAAATCAAGATGCAAATTTGATAAATTAGGAATGAAGTGAGCAAGCACAATCCCAAATAAACTAAATATCAGCCAAAAAATATAAAAACAAAGTCCTGCTCCAAATAAATATGCGAATGATCGTTGTGATTTATTTTTTACTCCAACCGCAAATAATTCATCCGTCAGCAGAAAGCCAAATACAATACGTTTAAATAGTGGAAATTTACTAACATCATTTCTAAAATTAAGCGCGTAAATTAAATGCTGACTCGTCAGAAAAAATATCGTCAGATAGATTGTCATCAGCGAAGCCTGCCCCGAAACCAATCCTAAGCTCACTAATTGTGCAGCACCAGCAAACATAAACAATGACATTGCAAAAGCTTGTATCGCATTCAATCCAGTCTGTATCGCCAAAGAGCCAGCCAATACCCCCCATGGCATGACTGCAATTGCCAACGGCATAATACCCAGCACACCATGTATAAAATTCTTTTTTGTATCACTCATCTTTTTCATCAATACATCTTAATCTGATTCACTTATCGATTATTATCATCTGATGAGTAATGATTGATCTTGAATAATATTGCGGCGCAAATTTAAGGAAAATTAATAGTTCAAAAGATATTGTCTAGGCGTTACACCTATTGCACTTTTAAAATGTCGATTTAAATGACTCTGATCAGAAAATCCAGTGAGTTGTGCAACCTCAGTTATTCGCACCCCCTGCTTAAGCAATTGTTTAGCTTTTTGAATTCTTCTTTGAACAAGCCAACTATGTGGAGGCAATCCCGTATGTTTTTTAAATTCACGTAATAAATGCCATGGGCTTGTATCTACATATGCAGACAACTCGTGTAGAGAATAGTCATGTTCAGGAAAACTACTCATAAGTTCTTTTATTAGTTCAACTTTTTTTCTCATTTCTGGTATGTTGATTGGACTCAATTTCGCCCGCCCATAGCAATAGATCAATCTGGCCAATGTCGTCAAATAGAGGCTTTCTTTAAGCAAAGTATCCTCGCCCTGCTCAAATAAATCGAATAAAAATACTAGTTGCCTCGCCAAACCCAAATCATGAATCACTGCATCCGAGAACCATGGGACTGCATTCTTGGTTGTAAAAAAATCTCGACTCAGATCTAATATCATTTCAGGTGTTGGGTAAATTGCTCGATATTTCCAACCAGTTTCCACAGCGGATGAACCAGTATGTATTTCATCAGCATTCACCAGAATAATATCGCCTTTAGGTGCGATATGAAGCTTTCCAGAGCGGTAAAAACTTTGTGCCCCATCTTCAATGACACCAATACAATAGCCCTCATGAGCATGTTTTGAAAATTGCTTACGTTGAAATTGAGCTTTTAATAATTCCAATCCGCCCAATTCTTTGAAATGAAGATAATTAGCAGACTCTTGCATCTTTTTTCTGGATATTACGCCTATAAAATTGCATAAAAACTATCACGCCTGCATTTTAAATCTAGAATGAAATTGCTCATCTCATATATTTATTTTTATAAAAATTATTGATAACTTCGACCCTGATGCTTTAACCAACCATCAATATGCAGTTTTTTAGGATCATGGTGAGTCCAATGAATTACACCACCCTTGTCGGTATATTCATATTCACCATAGAACTCGACGATATCCCCTTTTTGAATATTCTCAACACGTGGTGCCAAGTCTATATTATGAGCTACCAAAACTGTCTGACCATGATTAAGTTTTAAAATAAATTTCTGATGTCTAGATCCTTCATTATCATCATTTAATATTGCAACAACTTCTCCAGAAGCCCTAACTTGCACATCACTCATCTTTTTTTGAAAAAGTGTCGCTATTTTTGCGGCATCATCATTATCCGCAGAGGATAGTTCTCGTTGGTTAGCATCATTATATTGAGTACTTGCATCTGTAGGATTTAGTGCGTGCTCATTACTCTGTTTTAAATCCTGTTTTAAATCGACACCGAAATATGCTGCGACCAACACTGCAATTAACGCAACAATACTCATTTTTGATTTCTGAGACATATTGATCTCTAAGTTATATTTTTATTTCACCCTAAAGTTTATATCATTTAGACTCATCAAAAAAAAGAAAAAGCCCTTAAAGGGCTTTTTCTTTTTCAAAATAATTGATTCAATTATTTTGCAGCAGCTTGAGCAGCAGCAACTTCTTCAGCGAAAGAAAGTTCAGCTTTTTTCTCAATACCTTCACCCACTTCGAAACGTACGAATTGAGCAACAGTTGTACCTGTAGACTTAAGAACATCAGCAACTTTCTTGTCGTTGTCGATAACGTACATTTGACGCTCAAGAACAACTTCATTTAAGTATTTTTCAACTGAACCAGTTACCATTTTTTCAACGATATTCGCTGGTTTACCAGATTCAATTGCTTTTGCTTCAGCAATTTCTTTCTCTTTAGCGATTAACTCAGCAGAAACACCTTCAGCATTTACAGCAACTGGGTTGAACGCAGCAACGTGCATTGCGATACCTTTACCAGTAGCAGCATCACCAGCAAATGAAACTACAACACCGATTTTTAAACCGTGTTTGTAAACTGCAAGGTTTTCACCTTCAACGATTTGAGCACGACGAACTTGAATGTTTTCACCGATTTTTTGAACAAGCGCAATACGAGCTTCTTCTACAGTTGCACCATCTTCAAGTTTCAATTCAGCAATTTGAGCAGCATCAGTTACATTCGCAGCAAGCGCAGCAGCAGCAACTTTCGCAGAGAAACCAGCAAAGTTTTCGTCTTTAGCAACGAAGTCAGTCTGACAGTTTACTTCTAAAAGAATTGCTTTATTGCCTTCTTGAGCAATTGTAATCGCGCCATCAGCAGCAATGTTACCTGCTTTTTTAGCAGCTTTTGCTTGACCAGATTTACGAAGGTTGTCGATCGCTAACTCGATATCGCCACCAGCTTCTGTCAACGCTTTTTTACATTCCATCATTGCTAGACCAGTACGATCACGCAACTCTTTAACCATGCTTGCAGTAATAGCAGTCATGTTATTCTCCTAAATTCGGTCGAGATATGTATCTGTTAACAAAAACGGCCCAAATTAATCATCTGGGCCGTTTTGCTTGATTGATGCTTAAGATGCCACGATTACGTGTCGCAAAAATGACAAATCCGCATCAAATCGCATTAAGCCTCAGGAGCTTCTTTAGCAGCTTCTTCGCCTTTAGCTTGCGCATTAGCTTGAGTTTGAGCGTATTCTTTACCAGCAATAATCGCATCAGCCATCGCAGTAGCGTAAAGAGTTACAGCGCGGATCGCATCATCGTTACCAGGAATAACGAAATCAACGTTATCTGGGTTAGAGTTAGTATCAACGATACCGATTACTGGAATACCAAGGTTCTTAGCTTCTTTGATTGCAATCGCTTCGTGGTCAACGTCGATGATGAACAATGCGTCAGGTAAACCACCCATGTTCTTAACACCGCCAAGAGCACGTTCAAGTTTTTCCATTTCACGAGTACGCTCTAAAGCTTCACGTTTAGTAAGCTTAGCGAAAGTACCGTCAGTAGACTGAGTTTGAAGATCTTTAAGACGGTTGATTGATTGACGAAGAGTTTTCCAGTTCGTCAACATACCACCTAACCAACGGTGATCTACATATGGTTGACCAGCACGTTGAGCTTGTTCACGGATGATGTTAGAAGCAGCACGTTTAGTACCAACGAACAATACTTTGTTCTTTTTGCTTGCTAGGTTGTTAACAAAGTTCAATGCATCATTTAACGCAGGAACAGTGTGCTCAAGGTTGATGATGTGAATTTTGTTACGCGCACCAAAAATGTATTGACGCATTTTTGGGTTCCAGAAGCGAGTTTGGTGACCGAAGTGCGCACCAGCTTGAAGAAGGTCGCGCATGCTTACGTTGTAATCTGCCATTTTCTTTACCTTAAAAGTTTGGGTTAGGCCTCCATATGTCCGCATTCTCCACCCTTACGGGCACCCAGAGTAATGTGTCGACATATGTGCGGATTTTATTAACCAACATATCATCCGATTAAGTGAATCTATTCACGAAAAGCATTTGATAAATTGGGCGGCTATTTATACCATAGTCACACACAAATTTCCAAAAGTTTTTAAAGATCATGAACAGTACTTATGAAGCACCACGTCGTTTAATTAAATCTGCTGAAGATATCGAAAAGATGCGTGTGGCGGGACGACTAGCGGCAGAAGTTTTGGATATGATCAAACCGCATATCAAGCCTGGTGTGAGTACACTAGAATTGGATACGATTTGTCATGATTATATTGTGAATAAACAAGATGCCATTCCTGCTTGCCTAGGCTATGGTGCTGCGCCTGGCCGTCCTGCATTCCAGCATACGATTTGCACATCAGTAAACCATGTGGTTTGCCACGGTATTCCCTCTGAAAACAAAATCTTAAAGAAAGGTGACATCTTGAATATTGATGTCACAGTGATTAAAGATGGATTTCATGGTGATACCAACATGATGTACATCGTGGGTGGCGAGACTTCTATTCTTGCAGATCGCTTATGCAAAGTTGCACAAGAAGCAATGTATCGTGGTATTGCTACGGTAAAACCTGGTTCGACGATCGGTGATATTGGTCATGCGATTCAAAAATATGTTGAGTCAGAGCGTTTCAGTGTCGTTCGTGAATATTGTGGTCATGGTATTGGCACTGTTTTCCATGATGAACCTCAAGTGCTTCATTACGGTCAACCAAATTCAGGCATGGTTTTAGAAGAAGGTATGACATTTACAATTGAACCAATGGTCAATGCTGGTGTATGGCAAACTAAACTTCTTGGTGATAAATGGACAGTTGTAACGAAAGATCATAAATTATCTGCGCAATATGAACATACTGTTTTAGTCACTAAAACAGGTGTCGAGGTATTAACTGCTCGCCCTGAAGAGGATTTATCCCGATTTCAATAATTTTAGTTAATTAATAAAGTTAAAAAAGTCAGATCAATTTAAATTGATCTGACTTTTTATTTTGCTAAGTCACTCAATAAGAAATAAATTAACAAACAAACCTAACAAATGTTGGATTTTTAAAATTTAAATTCATGATTTTTAAAAATTTTTTATCACAAAAATGAGTAAAAACGCTTTTCAAACTGATTCATTTTATGTTTATATAACGCTTAAAGAATGTAAAACAACAACTAGCAACAAAATCGGACAGGGAGTCCAAAATGACGAAAAAAGCATTCTGGTGCATGGTCGTACCTATTGTTTTTGCATCTACAACTATTTATGCAGAATCATCATTTTTTAATCTGGATGAAACTGAAGGGTTTAAACGATATTCAATTTCAGTCGGACCATTACATGTTATGCCTCAAGGTAAAGCCAAGGCACCTAAAATTCGTACAGCAGTAAAAAATGGTGAAGTTGCAAAAAATGGTGATATTACACTTTCTACAGTTTTTGATAACTTAGATCCTGATAAAGAAAAAGAAAATCAAAGTATGCAAGCGCTTTTGAAGATCGTTGATGCTTTTAGTGATACTTATCCAGCCAGTCAAAGTGGAACTTCAACTGTAAGCGGCATTGAAAGTTGGAGTATGGATGGTTCTGGAATGACTGCAGATGATGTCACAACACTTGGCATCATGATCAATTACCATTTCAACGATAAGATCTCATTCGAGAGTAAAGCTGGATTCCCCCCAAAAGTAGATATTCAAGGTAAAGGTAAGATTACAGCACCATTTACAGCCGAAGCTAATTCAACACTTTTAGGTATACCTTTACCAACAATCTATCTTAAGAATGATCTGCCAATTACAGATCTTGAAAGTCATGGAAATTCTATTGCGACAGCTCGTGCATGGACCCCAATGTGGGAATTGCAGTACCATTTTGGACAGACTGGGATCAATAAATTTAGACCTTATGTTGGGCTTGGACTTATGGTCGCATACTTCAATGAATTAGAATTGAATCCAAGTCTTGAAAAAGACCTAATTGATTCAGGTCACATGATTGCCAATATGAAAAATGGACGCGGTGGCGATGCATTAATTAAAGGTAAAAAAAGTACAGCAAATCCCAAGGTTAAACTTGAGTCCGAATTGAGTTTTGCGCCAATAGCCACGCTTGGATTTACTTACGACTTCAATCAAAACTGGTTTGCAGTAGCCTCTATTAGTTATGCACACCTAACAGGTAAAACCACGATTGAAGTCAACGATGATAAACTTGGAACATTATTTTCATCGGAAGTTGATTTAGAAGTAAACCCGATTATTGGTTATGCTGGTGTAGGCTATCGCTTCTAAAACACTTGAGGCATATTGAAACCACACCCCAATATGCCCAATCCATCACTAACAAAGGAAAAATAAGACAATTAGTATACATTTTAAAATCTAACTTATATCATATTTTTCAATAATTTAACAATTGTAAATTAGGATAATAAATTTGATTTCAAGTGAACAAACTGCTTTGCATTTAGATGATTTAATGAATATAAAATGAACTAAAAATTGGACATGGAGTCCTTCAAACAATGAAGAAGTTTTTAGTTCCTACATTATTCGCAAGTTCATTCTTATCTACTCTGAGTTATGCGGAGTCAGGATATTTCAGCCTTTCTGATGAGGGGTTTAAGCGTTTTTCAATTTCAGTGGGTGCATTACATGTAATGCCGCAAGGTAAGGCCCAACCTTTTAATGTCAAAACAGTCATAAATGACAATTATGAATCAAAAGTTGGGGATATTAATGCTTCAACGGTAATCGATAACCTTGACCCAGATCGTAAACCAAATTATTTAGTAGAAGGTATTGTTAAATTAATTTCTGCTTTTCAAGGCAATGTCTCAGGGGCTATTAGTGGAAAATCCTATATTAATGGATTAGCTGAATGGGATAATCCGAATACTGGCTTGGAGGCTGATAAAGTTACAACAGTTGGCATCATGAGTAGTTATCACTTTACAGATAATTTGTCTGTGGAAATAAAAGGTGGAATTCCACCTAAAGTGGATATCAAAGGTATTGGAAATATTAAAGCCCCCTTCTCAGCTACTGCAGCACCGTTAGGTGGAATTGCGGGGAACTTAGACCTCAAAAATAATATTCATATTACTAATCTAGAACAATCTTCAAAAGCTGCTGAAGCTAGAGCATGGACCCCTGCTTTTGAATTACAATATCGTTTTGGTGAGACCGGGATTAATAAATTCCGCCCTTACGTTGGCGTTGGATTAATGTACGCTTATTTTAATGAGCTAAAAATGGATCCAGGTATTGAAAAAGATTTAGTCGCCGCTGGGCATATGATCCAAAATATTATTAATCAAAATGCTGGTGCAGCACTCGATAAGAAAGATACCAATGGAAAAATGAAAGTTAATTTAGAAGCAACTGATGTTTTTGCACCTATAGCTACAGTTGGATTCACCTACGACTTTAATGATACATGGTATGCAGTAGCATCTATTAGTTACGCTCACTTGCAGAATGAAACGAAGATCACAGTCGTCAATGAAAATACTGGACAAGAGTTAATCAACTCAAAAGCTGATATCGAGATTAACCCGATATTAGGCTATGCTGGGGTTGGCATGCGTTTCTAACGCATAGAGTAAGAAAAGAGGCAATTGCCTCTTTTTTTTGTAATCAAACAAAAACCAAACATAATTGGCAAATTATTACTACAATGTGTCTAAAAATAAATTTGATAATAAAAATACAAAAATAATCACTCTTTATTTACAGTTTTGGACATGGAGTTCCATAATGAAAAAAAAACTAGCTTACTTAGTTGCATCCATCAGTGCGTTAAGTTTTCCAGTCTTCAGTTATGCAGATTCACCTTATTTTAGTTTAAAAGATGGCGATGGCTTTAAACGTTTTTCGGTTTCAGTGGGTGCATTACATGTAATGCCTCAGGGCAAAGCTCAACCGATTAATATTAACACTGCTGTAGCCGAGGGTGAAAACACTCGCGTAGGTGATATCTCTATGAATTCAGTTATTGATAATTTAACTGAAGAAAATACAGGTTTAGCTGATTTAGTTAAATTTCTTGACAACTCAGGACTTAATCAATTACCTAGCCAGCTAAGCGGTACTGCTGATATCTATAATTTGTCACAGTGGAAAGCTGAAGGTACTGGTTTAGAAGCTGATGATGTCACAACACTCGGTATCATGACCAACTATTTTTTCACCGATAATATTTCATTTGAAATCAAAGCTGGTATTCCACCTAAAGTCGATATCCAAGGTAAAGGTCAAATTTATGCACCTTTTAAAGCTACAGCAAAACCAGAATTAGATCTTATTGAGTCAATCCCTGGTGGTATTGAACTTGGAGAAATGTACTTAGAAAAAAATCTACCAATCACTGATTTATCAGCCCACGGTAAAGTTGCAGAAGCTCGTGCATGGACGCCAGCATTCGAATTCCAATATCATTTTGGCAAAACAGGCGTAAATAAATTTAGACCTTATGTAGGGCTTGGTTTGATGTATGCATACTTCAATGAATTGGAAATGAACTCCAACCTTGAAGCTGATCTAGTCGCTGCAGGTCATAAAATTGCGAACATCAAATTAGGTGAAGCTGGGAAAGCACTTGATGGAATTGAAAGTACTGCGAATCCTAAAGTTAAACTCGAAGCTAAAGATGCTTTCGCCCCTGTAGCTACTGCTGGTTTTACTTATGATTTCAATGATCGTTGGTTTGCAGTCGGATCAATTTCCTATGCGCATCTTAAAGGTGAAACAACAATTACCGTAAACGATGCTGAACTTGGTGAATTAATCAATGCAAAATCAGATATCGAAATTAATCCGATTCTGGGATATGCCGGTATTGGTTATCGATTCTAATTTCCATCAGTCTTCATAAAGCGGCCAAGTGCCGCTTTATTCATTCTAATAACTAAATTTTATTGATTGATAAATTTTTATTCTGTCGTCATGATGCTACTGATCTTTTAAAATTACAAAAAATGCTAAGCGGATTGACCATGTCAGAAACCAAATTTTCAAAACCCCTCATCTTTATGCTCATTGGGAGTGCTTTTATTTTGGCACTCTCCTTAGGTGTCAGACATGGATTTGGCTTGTATTTAGTTCCAATGAGTCATGAGTTTAATTGGAATCATCAAGTTTTCAGTTTAGCAATTGCCTTTCAAAATTTATTATGGGGTGCTGTTCAACCCTTTACGGGAGCGCTAGCAGATAAATATGGGAGTAAAAAAGTCGTTGCCGTAGGCGGCGCTTTATATGCGATTGGACTTGTGATGATGGCATTTAGCTCAACAGGGCTTCTCATCAATCTTAGTCTAGGTCTAATCATTGGTTTGGCTTTATCAGCTACTTCATTTTCTGTTTTGCTCTCTGCTGTCGGACGTGCAGCGCACCCAAGTCGACGTAGTATGGCTATGGGTATTGCCAGCGCAGCAGGCTCTTTTGGGCAATTTATTATGTTGCCAACCACACTTTTACTCTTACAAAATTTTGGTTGGTCATCGGCGCTACTCATCACAGCGATTTTAATTGCATTAATTGTACCCTTGGCTTGGATGCTAAAAGCTCCAATGTATCAAGCGCCTCAAGCAGTTGATGCGATTTCTAAACCTTCTTTAAGTTTTAAACAAATACTCATTGTTGCTAAAAACCACAAACCTTTTATCTGGTTAGCATTAGGATTTTTAGTTTGTGGATTTCAAGTCGTGTTTTTGGGCATTCATTTGCCGGGTTATTTAACTGACCATGGTTTCAGCACCACCACTGGTACTATGTTTTTAGCCTTGGTTGGGCTATTTAATATTGTTGGAACTTACACAGCTGGTTGGCTGGGTGATAAATATTCCAAACCTAAATTGCTCATGTGGTTATATGGACTACGTGGCATTGCCATCATTTTATTCCTCGCATTGCCACTCTCGATCTTTACGATTTATAGTTTTGCCATCATTATGGGGTTGTTATGGTTATCAACCGTTCCCCTTACCAATGGTATTGTTGCGAATATGTTTGGAGTTAAGTATCTCACCATGCTAAGTGGAATTGTATTTTTTACTCACCAAGTCGGTTCATTTTTTGGAGGATGGTTGGGTGGCTTAAATCATGATATGACAGGCAATTACAATATTATTTGGATGATGTGTATTGCGCTCAGTATCTTCGGTGTATTCATTCATTTATTTGTTAATGAGGAGAATGTCGTCAATGACTAATCGCTTCAATCTGCTCAACATCAGCATATTCATCGGAGTCATCCTTCTGCTTGGTCTATCAATTGCTTTATGGATGAACACTCCTGATTTATTTACATATTTTAACCAAGCTTTTTGCGCACATTAATTTATATAACTTCATAGTTTTGACAACTCAGTTTTTTAAACTCCTCAATTAAATAATCTAATAAACATCTCACGGCAGGCATCATGCCTTGTCGTGATGTATAGGCAACATGAATAACGCCACGTGGCAACTCCCATTCAGGGACTAATTCTACAAGAGTGCCTTGATTAAGCTCTTCATAAACAAACACTCTAGGTAATGATGCTATTCCAACACTGTTCAATACTGCAGATTTCATGGCAGCAAAATTATCAGTTTTGAGTCTTGGAAAGAATTCTATTTCTTGAAATTGACTAACTGTGTCAACTTTAGATTGAAATCTCCAAATCGATTTCGGGACATGAAAACCTATACTCGGAAGTTGTGCAAGGTTATCCAAATGGATAGGCTCATGAATCTGTTTAATTAATTTAGGCGTTGCCACTAAAACATGTTGCCAAGCATCAAGCTCTCTTACAATCAAGTCGCTATCTTCAAGTGGTAAATTTCTCACCCTAACAGCCAGATCAATCCCCTCTTCTATGAGATCAATTTTACGATTTGTTGCGACCAGATGAACTTGAACACGTGGGTAATGTTGCATGAATTTAGCAATCATATTCCCCAATGGAAACTCGACCAAACCAATTGGACACGAGATTCGAATTAAACCTGAAGGCTCGCTCGACAAACTTTGCTCTACAAAATTTTCTGCCGCCTCCACTTGATCCAAAATCTTAATACAATATTCAAAAAATTCTTGACCAACTGCGGTTACGGCAAACTTTCGTGTATTTCGTTGCAATAATCTTACGTGTAAACGGTTTTCCAAATCTGAAATATGACGAGACAACTTAGATTTTGTAATACCTAAAGCTTCACTTGCCTTAGTAAAACCTTGATATTTCACGACTTGCACAAAATAGTAGTAATCATTTAAATTTTGCATAATTGTTTCATTTTTGGAATTATCTGTTGAGAGAATCGCCCTGTAATCTCATCAATATACCTCAATATCATGATTAGAACGATATATAGAGGAATACAAATGACACAAGTTCAGAAAGTCTATACCAGCGATCGAAGCACATGGGTGGGTGATGGTTTTCCAACAAACTCTATGTTACCCATGCATGAAATAGGAAATCATACCAGCCCATTCTTGGTAATGGGTTATACAGGTCAATATCGATTTTCTCCAAGTCACCACCAACGCGGTGTTGGTTTACACCCCCACCGTGGCTTTGAAACGGTGACGATTGTCTATAACGGCGAATTAGAGCATCGTGACTCAAAAGGCAATCATGGAAAAATTGGTCCAAACGAAGTGCAATGGATGACCGCAGGTAAAGGTATTCTGCATGAAGAACACCATTCGGAAGCTTTTGCAAAAACTGGCGGAGTTTTGGATATGGTTCAACTTTGGGTAAATCTACCAGAGCATGCCAAGATGACTGAGCCGAGATATCAGGAATTGACTGAGCAAAATATTCCTGAAGTTTTATCTCACGATGAGCAAACCAAGATTCGTGTTATTGCTGGTCAATATCAAATCGGCTCAACTGTTTATCAAGGACCAGCTCAAACATTTAGCAACATGAATGTTTATGACATTAGACTTAATCATGGAGCACGCCTTCCATTAAATCTTATGCCAAACTGGAATCATCTGATTTTCATCCTTGATGGAGAAGTTGAGATTGATGGTCAGATCTATACAGCCATGCAAACGCTTTATCTTGACCCAAAATCAACACAAGTCGAAATATTTGCTCATCGTACGGCGAAAATTCTTTGCTTAAGTGGTGAACCATTGAATGAACCCATTGTTGCCCACGGTCCTTTCGTCATGAATACTCAGGAAGAAATCGTGCAAGCATTTGATGATTTCAGAAATGGAAATTTTGCTTAATTTAACATCCACAAGCCTTATCATTTTCAAGATAAGGCTTACCCCTCATCACTCCTTCATTAATTTCAAATACTTGTCATAATCGCCTATTAGACTTAGTTCAAAAACATCGTACGATTACTAAATGAAATCAGATAATTTTCCTAAAGTTAGCTTATCAGCACTATTTTTTATTTTTCTTAAATTAGGATGTATTTCATTTGGCGGTCCTGCAGCGCATTTAGTGTTATTTCATCGCACTTTTGTTGATCAACTCAAATGGTTAAGCTCTCATGAATATGGACAATTGGTCGCATTAGCGCAATTGTTGCCAGGTCCGACCAGTAGTCAAGTGGGGCTATCGATAGGATATTTATCCAAAGGATATTGGGGGGGCTTTATTGCTTGGTTAGGATTTACATTACCTGCCTTCATTCTAATGACTTCATTTGCTATTTTTGGTCAATATTTTTTTTCCGATGTACCTCTTGAACTCTTTCACGTCATCCATTTGATTGTAATAGCCGTCGTCATTTGGGCTTTTTTACAAATGTTCAAAAGCTTCTGTACTGAAATTTGGCAGTATGTCCTGATGCTGAGTTCTGCTTTTTTTATTTATTTTACACAGTGGAGCTATAGTCAAATTTTCTTAATTTTAGTGTCTGGATTCATTGGCTTAGCTTTTACAAAAAAAGGAAAATCTCAGCCATCACCTCGCTTAAAAACCACTCAGACATCTTCAAAATATCATTATCTCTGGCTCATCCTGTTTGTCGCTTTATTTATTTTTTTTCCTGCGCTGCAATTTATCTATTCATCAAGCTTGCTTAGAAATATAGAAAGCTTTTATCACACTGCTTCAATGGTTTTTGGGGGCGGTCATATCATCCTGCCACTCATGTATGAAGATTTTGTGCTTACTCAACACATCACTGCGGAACAATTTGACTTAGGCTATGCATTTGCTCAACTTATTCCAGGCCCTTTATTTAGCTTTGCAGGATACGTTGGCACATATTTAGGATTTAGCGCATCGCCTTTACTGAACGCTGCGATTGCAACCAGTATAATTTTCCTGCCCTCATTTCTGCTTATTTTCGGCACGCTCCCTTATTGGTCAAAATGGGTCAAAAACAAAAAGATTGCAGCAGCCGTCGCTGCTATTAATGCAGCGGTCATCGGATTATTACTCTGTTTAATTGCTCAAATGGCTGAAAAACATCTACACTCAATTTATGATTTTATTTTTATCGGCATTGTCATTCTTTTACTGAGATCAAAAATCCCTGTCATCATCTCTTTATTAGCGAGCTTTGTTAGCTATGGAGCTTTATTGTATTTTGTGATTTAAAGATCAAACTTAAATGCAAAAATAAAAAACTCGCAAGCCTGAACTTGCGAGTTTTTTGTCATCACGTTGCCTTAGAACAAGCGATTCATCCCGTTTAACGTTGCTACGCGATAAGCTTCAGCCATCGTTGGGTAGTTAAACGTTGTCTCAACAAAATACTTGATCGTGTTGTTCGGACTATTCATCACGGCTTGACCAATATGAATAATTTCAGAAGCATTATTACCGAAGCAATGCACACCTAAAATTTCTAAGGTTTCGCGATGGAACAAAATCTTTAACTCACCCACTGTATCTCCCGTGATTTGTGCACGAGCAAGGTGACGGAAAGACGCCTGACCAACTTCATAAGGAATTTTTTCTTCAGTTAATTCCTGCTCAGTTTTACCAATTGATGAAATCTCTGGAATGGTATAAATACCAGTAGGGATATCAACCACGGGTTGGATACCTTGTTCACCACTCATAATCGCGCCAGCACAGCGACCTTGGTCATATGCAGCTGAAGCTAGAGACGGCCAACCAATTACGTCACCCGCAGCATAAATATTTTCAACCTCAGTTTGATACTGCTCGTTCACTGATAGTTGTCCACGGCTGTTTGGTTTGATACCGACATTTTCCAAGCCAAGACCATCTGTATTACCAGATCGACCATTACACCATAGAATTGCATCAGCTTTAATTTTCTTGCCACTTTCAAGATGCAACACCACATGATCATCAAATGTTTCTAAGTGATCAATCTGCTCATTGTGGCGAATCAATACACCTTGTTCACGTAAGTGATATGACAATGCATCTGCAATTTCGTCATCTAAATAGCTCAATAATTTATGCTGAGTATTAATCAAATCAACTTTGTGATCTAAGCCAATAAAGATAGATGCATATTCACAGCCAATGACACCAGCGCCATAAATAATGATTTTTTGAATTGAAAAATCTAGGTCTAAGATTTTGTCAGAATCAAACACACGTGGGTGATTAAAATCTAAAATTGAAGGACGATATGGACGACTACCTGTCGCAATCACCAACTGTTTAAAAATAATCGTTTCTTTCACACCTTCAGGCGTGAAAATCACCACCGTATTTTGATCTTGGATATAAGCACGACCGTGGAAAATATCAATGCGGTTACGGTCATAAAAACGCGAGTGTGTATCCACTTGCTGTTGGATCACTTTATGCGCATTACGAAGCACTTGCTTCATGGTGAATTGTTTCCAATCACCCACTTTTTGGAACATTGGATCACGTTGATAACGGATAATGCTAGAAACCGTTTGACGTAAAGCTTTACTTGGAATGGTTCCTACATGCGTACAGTTACCACCAAGTTGTTCACGCATATCAACTACTGCAACGCGCTTGCCTGATTTGGCAAGTTTCATTGCCGCACCTTCACCAGCAGGGCCTGAACCTAAAACGACTGCATCATATTTGACAAAGGTTCCACTCACGACCTCTTTCTTACGCGGCATTCAATGCTCCTATACAATTATCTCTTCATTTATCTAACTTATATTATGACTGAAAATGCATACATTTGCTGTATTTCAATACCATATATTGCTTGATAGCCACATTTATTTTATGAATATCGTTTTTGCCCAATTTATGCATAAATTCGCTATAATAAGAGACCTATTTTTAATATTTCCTCCCGTCACACATTAGTGGAATCGTTGAATATGTCAGAAAACCGTAAACCAGTACAGGGTGAAAAACTTCGTGGCGCTGAGAAAGTTGCACGTATTCCTGTAAAAGTGATTCCTACGGTTGAAGCACCTCGTAAACCAGACTGGATTCGCGTCAAAATGGCTGCACCAGAAGAGGTTCAACGCATTAAATCAACTTTACGTGAACAAAAATTACATACAGTGTGTGAAGAAGCTGCATGTCCAAATCTTCCTGAATGTTTTGGTGGTGGTACAGCAACTTTCATGATTATGGGTGACATTTGTACACGTCGTTGCCCATTTTGTGATGTGGCACATGGTCGTCCGAATGCATTAGACCCAGATGAACCACGCCACATGGCTGAGACAATTGCAAACTTAGGTTTGAAATACGCTGTCATAACATCTGTAGACCGTGATGATCTACTCGATGGTGGAGCGCAACACTTTGTTGATTGTATTAAAGAAGCGCGTGCTTTAAGTCCTAATACATTATTGGAAATTTTAGTACCTGATTTCCGTGGTCGTATGGATGTTGCATTACGCATCATGACGGAATGTCCTCCAGATGTGTTTAACCACAACATTGAAACCGTACCACGTTTATACAAAGCAATGCGTCCAGGTTCAGACTATCAACATTCCTTAAATCTTCTTAAAATGTTTAAAGAATACTGCCCAGATATTCCAACTAAATGTGGCTTGATGGTAGGTATTGGCGAAACTGAAGAAGAAGTTCTCGCACTTCTTGATGACCTCAAAGCACACGATGTTGACTACGTAACAATTGGTCAATATTTACAACCATCGAAAGAACATGCACCAATTGATCGCTTCGTCACACCTGAAGAGTTCGAACGCTATACAGCACATGGGCAAAAATTAGGCTTTAAAAATATTTGGGCTGCACCAATGGTACGTTCAAGTTATTTTGCTGATCGTCAATACTATGGCGAACCAGTACCAGCAGTTCGTCGTAAAGCTGATCCTGCAAAGAAAATTACTGTTCAAACAATCGAAGCATAATTCTTCTTACTTTAAAGCCCTCGTATGAGGGCTTTTTTGTTTGTGGTTTTTATAATTCTCAATTACTTATTGACACATTTCTTATCTCTCTTCTGCTTGAATTTTGAATATTTTTCAAACAATCTTATCCAATATAAGTATTAATATGCGTCCGTTTTAGAACTCAACGCTTTCGTTTCACATTTCATGATCCAATATCGCTGTAGATCTGATGTTTGTGCTTTGATTAAATTTACTGTGGGTATTGGCTCCATGACCAAATCATAAATGGAGCAGTTCATAATGTTTTTTATACTCAGTTTAATTATTCTATTTATAACACTCTGGGCTATTTTTTATTTCGAATTCTCAAGAACTTCTGGGGCTATCACACTCACAGTCGTATCTATTTTAGTTGCGTTGATCAGCCCTTGGTCGCTGATACTCGGTATTCCTTTTATCCTAATTTCATTGATTGTCAGTATTGATACGTTAAGGATGAAATTTATTACACAACCTGCCTATAAAGCTCTAGCCAATGCAATGCCAACAATGAGTAGTACCGAGCGTGAAGCATTAGATGCAGGAACCAGTTGGTGGGAAAAAGAATTATTTATGGGGGCACCAGACTGGAAGAAATTTGATCAGTATCCGTACCCCACACTGTCTGAAGAAGAACAATCATTTATCGATCATGAAGTCGAACAGCTCTGCCAGATGCTGGATGAATGGGATATTCACCATCATCGTAAAGACCTCCCTGAAGAAGTCTGGTCATTTATTAAATCCAAAGGTTTTCTGGGGTTAATTATCCCTAAAGAATACGGCGGTAAACAATTTAGCTCATTTGCGCAAAGCCGTATCATGAGTAAGATTGCCTCACGCTCACTTACCACTGCTGTCAGTTGTATGGTGCCTAACTCTTTAGGTCCAGGAGAATTACTCTTACACTACGGTACTGAAGATCAGAAGAATCGTTATTTACCAGGTTTAGCAAAAGGTGAAGAAATTCCATGTTTTGGTTTAACAAGCCCTGAAGCAGGTTCAGATGCAGGTGCAATTCCTGATACAGGTGTGGTTTGTTATGGTCAATTTGAAGGACAAGAAGTTCTTGGCCTAAAAATGAATTTTTCCAAACGTTGGATTACACTTGCCCCTGTTGCTACGGTGGTCGGTTTAGCTTTCAAATTATATGACCCTGAAGGTTTACTAGGTGATAAAAACAAAACTGAATACGGAATCACATGTGCCCTATTACCAGCTGATCATGAAGGTGTGATTGTAGGAGCACGCCATAATCCAGGTTCACCATTTATGAATGGTACCGTGGATGGTAAAGATGTCTTCATTCCGCTAGATTGGATTATTGGTGGTGTAGAAAATGCAGGTAAAGGCTGGCGTATGCTAATGGAATGTCTGGCAGTTGGCCGCGGTATTTCTCTTCCAGCATTATCAACAGCTGCAGGTGAAATGTGTTATTTAAATGTCGGCGCCTTTGCTCGTGTCCGTCAACAATTCAAAATTTCAGTCGGTAAATTCGAAGGTGTTCAAGAGGTTTCAAGTGATATCGCTAGCGATACCTATATGCTTGAAGCTTTCCGTTACTTAGTCACTTGTGGTTTAAACCAAGGGGGTAAGCCCGCAGTTATGACCGCAATGGCAAAATACTACGCAACTGAGACCATGCGTAAGATTGTTAATCATAGTATGGACATTGTGGGCGGCCGTGCTATCCAAATGGGTCCTCGTAACTTCTTGGCGCTCATGTACCAAGCGATCCCTGTTTCGATTACTGTTGAGGGTGCCAATATTCTGAGTCGCTCACTGATGATTTTTGGTCAAGGTTCGATGCGTTGTCATCCCTATTTATTTGAAGAATTACAACTTTTACAAGCAGAAAATAAAGATGCAGCCTTAAAAGAGTTTAATGACATTCTTTATAAGCATTTGGGGTATACATTCAATCGAACCGCTAAATCATTTGCTTATGGTTTTATAGGTGGATCAACAGAAGGCTCAGCAAAAGCGGATGATTTCAGTCGCCCCTACTACAAAACCATTAATCGTTTGAGTGCTAATTTTGCCTTAGTCGCAGATATGTGCTTAGGCCTCCTTGCAGGTGATATCAAACGCAAAGAAATGCTGTCTGGACGATTAGCAGATATGCATTCACACTTATTTATTGCGACTGCAATTCTTAAATTTTATGAAAATGGTCAACGTACTGAAGCTGAACAACTGCATGCTAAACTCGCACTTGAGAAAGCATTATATGCATCTCAAGAAGCGTTCTATGGTCTGTTTGATAACTTCCCTGTAAAAATTGCCGCAAGTTTAGTCAAACTTATTTGTTTCCCTTTTGGTCGTCCTATTGCTCAACCATCGGATGCCTTGAAACTTAAATTAGGTGAACTAATTCTTCAGGAAAATGCTTTCCGCAATGAATTAAAAAAACATGTCTTCTATAGTACTGATCCCGATGATGTCAATGGGCGCATGGAGTCTACATTCCAAATGTTGCTTCAAATTGAGGAATTATGGAATAAGTTTAAAAAGGCTGAATCCAAAGGCCAATTTACAGGTCTGACTTTTGAAGAGCACATTGAGTCTGCTCTTAATGACAAGTTCATCACTCAGGCTGAAGCAGATCAGTTACTTACGTATAACGCTAAACGTTTTGACAGTATGTTGACCGATGTTTTCGATACTGAACTTAACCAGAGTTTAGAACTTGAGAACCCTCACGCTCAGATGTTGTCAAAATCTACACAATACTAGTCACTCAATTGCTTCTGAAAAAACGATCCTAAAGGGTCGTTTTTTATTTTTCATTCCACTTTTTATATTTCATTCCACTATGGTGTTATAGAAAACAACATCAAAAAAAGCGAAATTAAATGAAAACAAAAAAATGAATCTTTATTCATTTTTTATGATAATGTGATTACAACTAATAAAATAGCTGTCATTAAATTTTGAACATATGAAATTGACACGCATTTGAATCATATAAACTACAGGACAAGGATCAACGCTATGAGTCAAGAAATCGTATTAGTTGCAGGTAGCCGTACCGCTATGGGTAGCTTTCAGGGAGGACTTTCAAGCTTAACAGCCCCGCAACTTGGTGCTGAAGTCATTAAAGCCGTACTTGACCAATCTAAGCTTGCTGCAGACCAACTAGATGAAGTGATTATGGGCTGTGTTTTACCTGCGGGATTAAAACAAGGTCCTGCTCGTCAAGCGATGCGAATTGCAGGTGTACCAGATCATGTAGGTGCAACAACGATCAATAAAATCTGTGGGTCTGGCATGAAAGCCGTAATGCAAGCTGCAGATGCCATTAAAGCTGGCTCGGCAAATATTATTGTCGCTGGCGGAATGGAATCCATGTCGAATGCACCTTATCTCATGGACAAAGCACGCGCAGGTTACCGTATGGGACATGGCAAAGTGATTGATCACATGTTCCAAGAAGGTTTGGAAGATGCTGAAACTGGCTATTCAATGGGTATTCTTGCTCAAGAAATGGCAGATAAGAAAAACTACACACGTGAACAACAAGACGATTTCGCGATTCGCTCCTTAACTCGTGCTCAGAATGCGATTCAAAATAATTATTTCAAAGATGAAATCACCCCTGTTACAGTAAGTTCACGTAAAGGCGATGTCATCGTTGCCCAAGATGAAAATCCATTTACAGCAAAAATTGATAAAATTCCTACGCTACGCCCAGCATTTGCTAAAGACGGTACAATTACTGCAGCCAATGCCAGTTCAATTAGTGATGGTGCATCAGCATTTTTAGTGACTTCTGCTGAACTCGCAACAGCAAAGGGACTTTCAACTTTAGCAACGATTAAAGCTTACGCAACGCACTCTCAACACCCATCAGAATTTACCATCGCACCTGTTGGTGCAATAGAAAAAGTATTAAACAAAGCGGGCTGGACTGTTGAAGACGTGGATTTGTGGGAAATTAATGAAGCGTTTGCGATGGTGACCATGGCAGCGATCGATGCTTTTCATTTAGATCCTGAAAAAGTGAATATCCACGGTGGAGCTTGTGCACTCGGACATCCATTGGGGTCATCAGGTTCACGAATTATTTTGACTCTCATCCATGCATTAAAACGCTTAGGTAAAACAAAAGGTGTTGCCGCACTTTGCATTGGTGGTGGAGAAGCAACTGCGATTGCGATTGAAATCCCAGCTTAATATTTATGCTATAGCGCATCTCAAGATGCGCTTTTTTTATGAGGAAAAAAATGTCAAAACAAGATTATGAAAATGGTTTAAAAGTTCGTACAGAAGTGATGGGAGAAACTTTTGTCAAACGTGCACAAGACAATACAGTTCCATTTACTCAACCACTTCAAGATTGGATTAATGAGCATGCATGGGGTTCAACTTGGCAACGTGAAGGCGTTTTACCACGCAAGTATCGTTCGTTAATCACGATTGCATTTTTAACAGCCCAAAAAAGCCCAACAGAACTTAAAGGTCATGTACGTGGTGCTTTAAATAACGGCGCAACTGTTGAGGAAATCCAAGAGGTTCTTTTGCACAGCTTGCCGTACTGTGGTGCTCCAGCTACACAAGAAGCATTTAGAGCCGCGTTAGAAGTCATTAATGAATATCAACAAAGCTAATCTCATTGAGCATTCATAGATGAACCGCTTAATCTACATTAAGCGGTATTTAAGGTATTTGGACGCTAGATTTAACTTAATTCAATTTTAGATTGATGTTCAAGCACCTGAACCACAGCTGAAAAATCAGAATCTTGAGCTTTCACTTTTTCAATTTGCATATACTGATTTTGTATAAGTTGCATCGCTGGCAAATTCAACGCTTGCTCTTGAATTAGATCAGTCGCAATTCCTATATCCTTTTGTAAAAGAGCTAAGGCAAAGGTTTTTGGAAACGCACGACTCAGAACACGTTGCGCCATAATATTTTCAGACATTGAACTTTTACCACTAGAATGATTAATACAATTCAATGCACTATTCAAATCTACTCCTTTTGACTTTAATACCGTCAATCCTTCTGCGAGTGCCCATAGATGGGTTGCCATCAACGTGTTATTCACTGCTTTAACAGCAAATCCAGAACCACTCTCCCCGACATATTCAATTAATCCTGCAAATGCCTGAATAATCGGTTTTGCACGCTTATAAGCATCGACATCCCCCCCAACCATTACCGTCAATGTCCCTTTTTCAGCGCCTATAGTTTGCCCAGAAACGGGGGCATCTAAATATTCAACACCATTAAATTTCAACTGATTTGCAAGTTTTAAAGCACTTACAGGTACACCACTGGTACAGTCGATCCATACGCTCCCCTTGACCGGAGGATTTTGAGCAATAAGCTGTTCGACATCTGCACTGGTGGGTAAGCAACTGAAAATAAAATCTGCTTTCACTGCTTGATCGACAGAAGTCGCTTTAGTACCAAATGTTTGTGCATGTGCTTCTGCTTTTTCAAAATTACGGTTCCAAACTAAAACTTCAAATCCTAGTTTTGGTAAATGGCTCGCCATGTGCCATCCCATAGCACCTAAACCGATAAATGCAATTTTCATTTTTAATTTCACCTTAAATTTGAGTGTTAGGGAGTGCCGTTGCTTCTGCTGAATGCGGTTCGTTTTCGAGCTCTACTGTTTGCGCATTCTTATCTTCTCGATTTAAGAAAAGATTCAATAAAATAGCCGCTAATGTTGCAGTCCCTATTCCACCCAAATCAAAATGGCCAATTTGCAAACTATAATTGCCTGTCCCCATAATTAAGGTGACAGCAGCAATCAACAGAGTACTGTTTTTGGTAAAATCTACGCGGTTGTCCACCCAAATTTTAGCACCGGCCACTGTAATCAGACCAAAAACAACAATCGAAGCTCCCCCTAATAATGCGACAGGAATCGTACTAATAACCGCGCCAAATTTTGGTGATAGACCTAGCAAAATTGCAAATACGCCAGCAAATAAAAATATGGTGGTTGCGTAAATTTTGGTTACCGCCATCACACCAATGTTCTCAGCATATGTTGTCATTCCTGTTCCACCGATTGATGCAGACAAGGTCGTACATACACCATCTGCAAAGAAACCTCTTCCCATATATGGTGATAGATTACGTCCAGTCATTGCAGATACCGCTTTAAAATGTCCTAGATTCTCTGCAACTAAGATGATCGCTATGGGAGCAATAAGCAGCATGGCATTAAATTCAAACACTGGCGCATGAAAAGTAGGTAAACCGAACCAAGCTGCCTCACTGACTTCAGTAAAATCGATCGCTGTACCAAAACCCAAAACATTGGTGAGTAAAAAATAAATAAAGTAAGAAGCCACTAAGCCAATGAGCAATAACAATCTACGGATCATGCCCTTAGTAAATACGGCGATTACACTAATACAAATAATCGTGATTAGAGCCATCCATGAATCAAACTGATTAGCAGAGACACTTTTGATCGCCACTGGCGCTAAATGCAAACCAATGATCATCACAATTGCTCCAGTCACAATTGGTGGCATCAACTTTTCAATCCATGCTGTGCCAGTTTTCATCACGATCAAACCGATCAAGGCGTACAAAATACCGCATGCAATGGTACCGCCAAGTGCTAAGCCTAAGTTTGGATTTAAGCCAACACCGGTATAACCAGTGACTGCAATGACTGCTCCAATGAAAGCGAAGCTCGAACCTAAATAGCTCGGCATACGCCCCCCAGTCATTAGGAAAAATAATATTGTCCCAATACCCGTAATAAACATTGTAAGATTCGGATCGAAACCCATCAGTAATGGGGCAAGTACTGTTGCCCCAAACATTGCAAATGCATGCTGCAGCCCCAATACCATACTTTTACCTGGCGGCAAGTACTCATCTACTTGAACTGCGGTCGTGTCTAGATTTCCTTGGAAAGGTTTAAATTTTGGAAACCATGTTTCTTTTGTGCTCATCGACCTTCTCCTGATCAAGCATGCTGTTTTAGACCATTGGAACTGGCTCGCAATATACGCGGTTAAAATACATGAGGGCTTTTTCACCCGCTTGCTGTTTCATCCCCTTTACATGGCAGAACAAAACATCATGACTGCCTACCGATAAACTTTGTACGACTTCACAATCAAAACTCACTAGCGCACCTTCTAAAATAGGTGCACCTGTGACTAATGTTGACCAGTCCCCCTTTTCGAAACGTTCTGCCATTGGAGTTTTACCCCCAAACACATTCGATAAATGCTTTTGACTACTGCTTAAAGTATTGACACACAAAACCTGATTACTTTTAAATGTTTCAAATACAGATGCTGATCGATTTAGACATACCAGCAATGTTGGTGGCGTATCTGTCACACTACATACAGCTGAAGCTGTGAAGCCAGCTTTTCCTGCTAGACCAGCTGTAGTAATGACATTGACAGCTGCACCTAAATTCGACATTCCTTGTCTAAAAACCTGTTGGTCAATGTTGAGTGTGGCACTCACTGCCTCGGGTAAATTGATTGATTGCACATTTGCATTCATAGTGTTCTCCATCCCTCATCGCCTAAGCAGTCAGTGAGGGACTCATAATAGGGTGATGAAAGCTTTCAAATTAAACATGAGCAATTGAAGCAATTTCGATGAGTGCATCAGGTTTGACTAATCCTGTTTGAACACAGTAACGAGCTGGTTCTGCATTCGGAAAATATTCGGCATATACTTCATTCATTGCAGCGTAGTTTGCCCAATCTGTCAGAAAAATATGGTTGAAAGTAATGTCCGACATTGTTCCGCCAGCAGTTTCGATGACCTTCTTTATTGTTTCAAGGACATGGCGTGTCTGTGCTGCTACGTCTCCAACATGAACTACATTGTTGTTTTCATCAAAAGGCAAAGTGCCTGAAACATAGACAATGTTGTCTGCTTTAGTTGCTGGCGAATACGGTGCGAGTGGCTTACCTGAACCCACTGGAATAATGACTTCTTTTGACATGACTTATTTCCTAATTTTAGAATTTATAAATATCTATGCGCTTTCAGCGAGTGTTGGTTGACCTGCAAAACTACTGACAAAACTTTCTGTATCCGACACCCATCCAAAGAAGGTTTTTATGTTGTACATACTTGCGACATGGGCTTCTTTTGGCCCTGCTTGATGACAGGCATCGTCTAAAGCCACGCCAAAATATTCTAGAAAGAAGCCATCTCTGAGCGTCGATTCAACGCATACATTGGTCGCGATACCGACAAAAACCAAATTACGAATTCCACGCACTCTGAGCATGCTGTCTAGCGCTGTGTTAAAGAATCCACTATAACGAGGCTTTTCAATCACAATATCTTGCGGAGCTGGCACCAACTCATCAATCAACTCAAAATCCCAATCCCCTTTTGCTAACAATTTGCCTTGTAACTCAGGACGCTTACGCATGGTCTTCAGTGCATTTGATTTATGAAAGTTTGGTGAATCAATACCACCTGCTTCACGATATTGATTATCCCAACCGTTTTTGAAATAGATCACTTGAATACCAGCATCATGTGCTGCAGAAACTGCCTTTTTAATATTTTCAACCACAGGTTTTGTCGTCGACACATCAAACCCAGCAAGATCTAAATAACCACCTTTTGACGTATACGCATTTTGCATATCAATCACGATTAGTGCTGTTTGCTCTGGTGCAAGCACAATATTTTCCGGTTCGGCTTTGAGTTTTACACCCGTACCCGCTTGTGCAGTAAATCCAGCTTCAACGGTATTTTCTAAATGACTCATGCGATTTTCTCCAACACAGGTTCTGAACTCATTCCTTCAACCACAACATGTTCACGACATTTCATAAGCGGCTGAATCCGTTGTCCAAAACTTTCAACACCTTCAACAAAATCATCAAATGTCAGTAAAATGCCTTCAGTTCCTTTCACCTCACTAATCTCATCTAGCATTTTTGCGATAGTTTCGTAAGAACCCACCAACGTTCCCATATTGATGTTGACTGGTGATACTGATGAAGCCATTTGACGAATATTAGTATCTGCACCGGATTTAGTATCTTTTCCGCCTTGATTCATTAACCAGTTGATCGCTTCAATATCAGCGCCATCGTTATAATGTTGCCACTTCGCCATCGCTTCTTCGTCTGTTTCAGCAGCGATAATCATGAACAAAACGTAGGTTTGAACATCACGCCCCGTAATATCTGTTTTTGCTTTTAAACGATCGTTGATTTCTGCATATGCTGTTGGTGTATTAAGCCCTTTACCAAAAACAAAATTGTAATCAGCGTGTTGAGCAGAAAATTCCAAACCTGTATCCGATTGACCAGCGCAGATAATTTTCATCTCTGCTTGCGGGCGTGGGCTAACTCGGCAATCATCCATTTGGAAATGGTCACCTTTAAAATCAGATTTACCTGTTGCCCATAATTCACGCAGAATTTGTACGTATTCAGATAAGTATTCGTAACGCTTTCCGAAATATTCATCACCGGGCCACATGCCCATTTGGGTATATTCTGGCGCTTGCCAACCTGTGACGACATTTAGGCCGAAACGACCATTCGAAATTGAATCAATCGTAGATGCCATGCGTGCAACTATGGCAGGCGGCATCACTAGCGTCGCAGCTGTTGCATAAATTTTTATTTTGCTGGTGACTGCAGCAAGACCCGCCATAAGCGTAAAAGTTTCTAAGTTGTGATCCCAAAACTCAGTTTTACCCCCGAAACCACGCAGCTTGATCATAGACAATGCAAAGTCAAAACCGTAATGCTCTGCGCGTTGGACAATTTTTTTATTTAACTCAAAACTTGGTTTGTATTGAGGAGCATTTTCTGAGAGTAACCAGCCATTATTTCCGATCGGACAAAAGACACCAATTTTCATATCTAACACTCCTAATTTAACGATCAGTTAAATTTTATTTAGTAGGATTAAGCCTTAGAGCTTGTATTAGATATTTAGCAAATGATGTGCCAATTATTATTTTATTATATATTACAACAACTTAATAATTTTATATTTTACCTTATGATAAATTAATCATATAATCCCAATACCCATTACTCCTAAATAACGTCATAAAAAAGTGCACAAGATGTTCCAAAAAATACCATTTGGTAAAATAATTAAAAAAACCACGATCTCAATCGTGGTTTTTTATATGCAATTGAAAAGTTTCAAATGCTAGAGTGATCGAAGAAATTGAATAATTGCCTGATTAGTGATATCTGGCTCAGTCACAGTAGAAGCATGTGCACCTACATCAAAAATTGAGCATTGTGCATGTACAAAATTTTTCTGAAGATCAAGAGTCTTATGTACTGGAACCAAGAAATCATCACGATTTGCAATCAAGTGAATTGGAGTTCGTTGAAGTGCGGTGATATGTTCATTCGTTATTTTAAATTCCTTTAAAGCCTTCAGACGTCTCAATACATTCTCTTTTGGTGGAAAGTTTCGGAGTTGATTATTTTCTGCTTGTTGTATTTGATCGATATTAACAGAGATCCATACAGGTGGATAAAGAAATAATGCTTGAGCTCTAACATATGCCTCTGCACCAGCATTTTCTAATAACGATTCTCGAGCTTCAAAACATTTGAGCGTATGTGGATCTAGTGAGTCCCACGCATTAATATTGGTCAAACTCAACATTTCCAATTTTGTATTTTGAATTAAAACGGCTAACTCCGCTCCAATATGCCCACCTAAAGCATGACCGATAAAATGGAATTCATCGATCTTTAGATCCTCTAAAATCTGTATCACTTGTATTGCCATATCGGTCATTGAATAAGTTGGTGCTAGTAATGCAGCATCTGCATGACATCCTTGTTGATCATATGTAATGACATGAAAAAATCGAGTCAATATATCTAATTGAGGATGCCAAAAATGTCCATGCCCTCCTAACCCTGAAGATAACAACACAAATTGAGCATTAGGATTAGCTTTGCAGTAAAAAACTTGATACGTCATAAATTTTACCTATCGATAAAAAATAACTACAACTCTGCAATTAACATGCCCAAGCTAATTCAATTAAAAATTTATTTCTAAAATGCTAAATTTATAATTCTAAAGATAAACAATAATTGTTATCATTTACAATAATTACATACACTCACACTTTCTTACTTTTATGAACAGTACAGAATTCGAACTACCAGGCGAGTTAACACTTGGGAATCAAGTAAAAAAAATTCGTAAGACTACTAAATCAGTTTCTATCAGTTATCGCCTGATGGTGCTCTATCGTTTTTTATTGGCGGGTATTGGAGGTTATTTGCTTGCATCCCTCTCTGCTATCGTGATTGCACAAACATTTAGCACATATCAATCTAGCGCAGCGATGTCAGCAACGCTCATTGCTTTCTGTTTACAGTGTGCAGCGTTTATTTGGGTTTTTATGGTTCACAAAACCAGAAAAGCTACATTGGGCATCGTCTTACCTAGCCTTGCTTTATTTCTCATCTATAAAATCATGGGGAACTAATTCATGAGAAGTGATGCCAAAGCTGAAGGCCCACGCCAGTCTATGTCATGGTTACATACTTGGGCTAGTTTGATACTAGGATGGTTGCTGTATGCGATCTTTGTAACTGGTACTTTGAGTTTTTTCCAAGCAGAAATCAGTACATGGATGAAGCCCGAGTATCACCAATCGATTCCAAGCCAATCTCAACTCGAGCAGACGCAAGTGGCTCTGCAATATTTGCAGAATAATCATGATGATGCAGGGAGCTGGGGAATTCAATTGCCCAATGCTCGTCAAAATTACACCACACTGAATATCCGGAATGTCGGAGAAGATCCCAATGCTCGTCGCGGTGGTAAACGTGTGACGATTGACAGTGCCACAGGTGAAGTATTAGAAGCCCGTGAAACCCGTGGTGGTAGTTTTCTGTATCGTTTCCATTTTGAATTATACGGAATGCCACGTATATGGTCACGTTGGATTGTGGGCATAGCAACCATGTTTATGCTTGTTGCAATTATTAGTGGCATCATCACCCATAAGAAAATCTTTAAAGATTTCTTTACCTTTAGAACAGGTAAAGGACAGCGTTCTTGGTTAGACGCACATAATGCAACAGCTGTATTCGCACTTCCCTTTCATATCATGATCACTTTTAGTGGTTTACTTTTATTATTGTTTACCATCATGCCATGGGGGGTACAGCAAATTTATGACAATCGTGGCGCCTTTCTACAAGACCAACGAAAATCCTTAATTCAAAATCCAGCAGAACCACAAGGGCAGACTCGTACTGATCAACCGCAAGGAAATCAGCGCTCAATGATGAATGCTCGTACAGAAATTGAGGCTCGTGGTACGCAGTCAGCATCAAATGAACATACTAACAACATGGATGGTGAGAGAAAGAATCGAGGTGAAAGTCGACGTACGCGCAACCAAGATCGAAAAGCTGAACCTGCACCACTTACAGATATTGCTCCGATCCTCACTCAAGCTGAAGCGAAGTGGAAAAACAATCCGATTGGTTCGATCACAATTAAAGCACCAAATACATCGAAGGCGACCATTGAGTTACGTGCTTTACACGGCGCAAGTATCGCTCATCGTGGCGTATATGAAACTTTAGACTTCAATGGTGTGACAGGTCAAAACATTACAGATGATTCCGCTCAACTCAAAAATCCTTCTATTCCCAATGGCATTTACAATGTTGTCACTGTTCTACATGAAGCACGAGGAGTTGATTTAGCCTTACGTTGGATACTCTTTTTTTCTGGTATCGTTGGCACGCTAATGGTCGCAACAGGATTAATTTTATGGTGCGTCAAACGTGCACCTCAACAAGCGAAACAAGGTTATAAATCCTTTGGGTATCGTACGGTCGAGATTACCAACATCGCTGCGATTATCGGCTTACCAATTGCTTGTGCAGCTTATTTTTATGCAAACCGTTTTATCCCTGTTGATATGGAAATGCGTATAAACTGGGAAATCCGTACATTCTTTATAGTGTGGCTCTTCACACTGGTTTATGCTGTTTTTCGCACCCATCGCCAAGCTTGGCTTGAATTACTGAGTCTCGCTACCCTGCTTTTTGCTTTACTTCCGCTTTTAAACTTTATCACAGGTGGTCAACCTTTATGGCGTTCTATAGCTCACGGACAATGGGTTATCGCTTCGTTCGACCTGGCGATGATAGTTTTAGCAGTAGTTTTTTATTTTGCACTTTACAAAGTTCAAAATCATCAAGGAACTCCATTAAAAAAGAGTCAAGTTTTACCTAAGGTAGAGGGGTAATCACCATGAGCTTTTTTCTCCTCATTTGGGCAGTTTGTACTTTAGGTTTTATAGGTTTAGCCAGTGCAATACAAAAGCATCAAAAACAAATTTTTGGTCAAACATTGAGTATTAAACACCAGAAAATAGCCTCAATGGTTGGATGGGGATTCCTGTCGTTAGGGCTTATCCTCTGCATGAGCAAAGGACAAGTCAGTAATATGATGAGTTATTGGGTTGGTGTACTGACATTCGCTGCGCTTTTTGTTGCACTTTGTCTGACCTATTTTGAGTCACAAATAAAAAAAATCATTTTGGGCGTATCTTTTATTGGATTCATTAGCTTGATCTTCTCAATCATTTAATACTTTACTTGATAAAAACCGACCCATATTTCATTTCAATATGGGTCGGTTTTTTTCTTCTTAAATTAGCTTTAAACGTGAATCACGCTGAAGTTCTAGCAATTCAAACGTATAATCAACCTCATTTATTATGGCGATTAAGGATCGGTACGCATGGAACTTCGACATTTGAAATATTTCGTCTCAGTTGCCGAAGAACTTAATTTTACGCGTGCTGCAGAAAAACTCTTTATAGCGCAGCCCTCTTTAAGTCAGCAAATTAAAGATCTTGAAGCGGAATTAGGTACATCCCTGCTGATTCGTAAAAGCAGAAGCTTATCGCTCACAGAGGAAGGAGAAACTTTTTTAAAAGATGCTCGACATATATTGAAACTTGCTCAAGACGCCAAACACAAGATTCAAATTATGGCGAATACCAAGAAAAATAAATTAAATATTGGCTTTTTACCTGTGGCAGAAATGAAAATTTTTCCCTATGTCATGCCTATTATTCGTGCACAACAGCCTGATTTAGATATTCAATTTCATAGTTTGAGCTGTGTACATCAAATCCAAGCACTTCGTGATCAAAAAATTGATGTCGCATTCACTCGCCAATGTATCGATGATGAGCATATTACCTCTATCGAATTGTTCAGTGAGCCTCTGATCTTGCTGATTCCTCGTCATTCAGCCCATGCGCATTTAGACTGTATTTCAAAACAGGATTTAATTGCCCAAAAATTTATCATGAGCGAGGAAACTGCCTCACCGATCTTATTCCAAAAAATTCAAAACATTTTTGAAGCTCTAAATACATCTATTCAAGTTGCTCAATACTCGAGTAACATTTTAATGAATATTAATCTTGTAGCGATGCAAGTCGGTTGGACCATTGTTCCAAAATATGTTGAAAGCTTGCTCAGTGAAAATGTCTTAATTAAATCAACTGAAATCGATTTACCGAATATCAGCTTATATTTGAGTTTCAGAAAACAAGATCAAAGTAAGCATTTGCAAACTGTCAAAAATATTCTTAGCCAACACTTTCATTGTCATATTTTTTAAAAATTTGAACGCTATTTTAAAAATAAAAAACCTGCAAATTTGCAGGTTTTTTTTAGATTAGTCTTAAACTTTTTGATTAAACGCCAAGTTTATCAAATAGTTTTTGGCTGAGCTCTTCGCTCGTCTGAGGAATACTTAAGCCCGCCACAAATTTATCTGGTCTTAAAAATGCCATCGAGTATTGAGTGCGACCAAACCACGCACGAATCGCATGCTCTGTATCCCCAAGTGTCAATATTTCATCATCATGAGCATCAGTTTTCAATTGTTCAGGTGGAACGACTTTAATAAATTTCACACCCAAGGCTTTCCATTTTTGAATACTTGTTGGTGTGAGTCCCCAAGTCGGATCTACTCCCCAAGCAATAATAGCAAAGCCTTGACCAATAAAATCATCCAGTAATTTCACCTGACCTGTGCTATCTTGCATTTTAGGTTGAATAAACATTTTACCGATTGGTGATGTCTTATTGACCTGTCCAACCAAAATACCAGATTTATATTGTGGCATTGGCTTAAAGCGCATTTCCAACAAATATTGTTTAACTGGTTTAATGTAATTTAGAACATATGAAATAGCATCACGCGCAGTACCTTGCCATTTTTTAGGCGGAGCTAGCACATGGCCTGCTGTAACAGATAAATCAATCATCGCTTTGGCATGATCATGACGCTCTTCTTGATAAGAATCTAGAACTTTAGCATCTACTTTACCTTGTACGACCATAGCCAGTTTCCAAGATAAATTGAACGCATCACGCATTCCACTGTTATAACCCTGTCCCTGCCATACTGGCATAATGTGCGCTGCATCTCCCGCAAGTAAGATACGCCCTTCTTTAAATCTACTGGCAATACGTGCATTATGGGTATAAACACGATTTCGGATCACATCGATATTTTCAGTGTTTGGTAATACTTTGGATAAAAGTTTAGCCATGTTTTCAGGTTGACTAAGTTGCTCTTGCGTCTCCCCTGGCATCACCATAAATTCAAAACGACGGATACCATGTGGTAAAGCCGCTGACACATATGGACGTACTGGATCACAACATAAGTAAATATGTGGTGTCGCCAATGGATCGTTTGCAATATCGACAACAATCCATTGGTTTGGTGCAGTTTTACCTTCAAAAGGAATATTCAACATACGGCGAACGTAGCTATTACCACCATCACATGCCACAAGATACTTTGCAGTTATATATTCAATTGTTTTATCTTTATTTTGGATTTGAACTTCAACTTGATCTTCAGTCTGCTTAAAACTTTGAAGTTGACGAGAAAAAAGTACTTCCACATCATCAAAACGTTCTAAACCTTCCAATAATTCTGCATCAACATAAGGTTGTACGAATGCGTTACGACGAGGGAAACCAAACTCACGTGTTTTAGGTTGAATATCTGCAAAACAACGGCCTGAAGGCGTAAGAAAACGCATCGCATGATCGGGAGTGGTATGCGGCAATACTTTGTTGATCAAACCAATCGATTGCATTGTTCTTAGAGATTCATCATCAATACCAATTGCACGAGGATAATCAATCAATTGATCGAGCTGTTCAATCACTTTTACTTTTAAGCCCGCAAGGCCAAGGCCGTTCGCCATCGTTAAACCGACTGGGCCTGCACCAAGTACGATCACATCTGCTGAATAAGTGTTGGTCTGTGACATGGTCAATCTCCTCTAATATTCGCATTAGAGAGGATTTTCAGCATAGGAAAAAGTTATGCTAAGGTCTTATGAAATTTAAGAAATTGTCACTTTTACTTCAATTCCATCAAAAAACCTTAATTTATGTCGCTCAACTATAGCTTTTACCTATAGTTGAATTTGTAATTCATCTACAAAATATCTTAGTAAATAGGCTCGAACCATACTATTCAAGCTTTGAATCAGTTTTACAGTATAATCAGGGAACAACTTTAATATTTTTTGCTTCGCTTTGAAGCCATGGAATCCCACTATGACGAAACGTGTTACCGTCCCGATTGCTCTCGAAAATCGTGCTCATGCAGGTAATGCCGCTGCTCAATTTGAACTTGCTGAACTTTATATGACGAGTGAACACGATGAAGACATTGCGCTTGCAGAAGAATGGGCTTTACGTGCTGGTCAATTGGGTCATGTCGAAGCGATGTACTGGTTAGGGGAAGGTTATACCCATTATGCAAAAGAAGTTTTAGAAGAAGATCCTGAAGATGCAAAACTAAACTTTGAGTACGGTTTTAACTGGCTCACGCAAGCTAGTAAACATCAACATGCTGCTGCAATTTTAGAGCTCGCAGGTTATTACCGTCGTGGTAATGTGGTCGAAAAAGATGTACAAAAATCTGTTGAATTGGTGACTCAAGCCGCTGAACTTGGTGATACTCAAGCAATGCGTGATTTATCTGCCATCTATGCACATGGTTTAGGTGTGGATGTCAACGAGGAAAAAGCTGATTATTGGCAGGAAAAGGCTCAATCATGCACTTGAGATAAATCTCGTTTTTTGCCTCAAAAGCCTTCATGATTGAAGGCTTTTTATTGAACTACTTTAGATCTTTTTGAAACTATAACACACCTTAAGATAGCAACCCACTATAAGATAGAAACTTACTTTTAGATATTAATTAACTTCAGCGATGATGGCTTGTCTACAGATCCCGTCTACTGCCCTTTGCTGTTCAAATACTTTTTTCGGCATTGCTTCAAAACTATCAAAAAAGCAAATTTCTTCTTCATTAATGTCATATACCAATGAATGATTACCAATGCCTTCTAAAGTATCGTAATACACGATCACGAATTTATTGGCTTCAAATGCGATTTGAATATCTTGATAGCTGATTGCGGGGGATATTTTTAGCGCAAGTTTTTCAGCTTCTAAATAGCTTTGCTTTTCTTGCTCTTGAAGTGCATTGTCTTCATCTGTGGTAAATTCCACATCTAAGCCAAATTTTTTAAGTCCCACCGCTAGACCGATCGTGGTCGTTCCATCACCTTCTACATAACCACAGACTTCTTTTAGTTGTTCAATATCTGGGTCTAACCCAAGATGTTGAAAGAGCATCCATACGGCGTAAATGCCAGCATTAGCTTCGAGGTTAGCGAGTTCTTCGGGAATTTCCATCAAAAATATATATTATTTATTGAGCTATCAATTATAACAAATAATCTTCTTCAAAATTTAAGAAATTAAATACAAAATTCAAGCTCACTCATCTAAAAGTTTCAAAAAGTCTGGACATTGTAAATGGTCATCGTATGGACATTTTTCAACGTGTGTCAAAATTAAGAGTAAGTTATTTAAAGTCTCAATTTTATCTTTGATTTCGTTTTTTGCTTCCCTAACTTGATCTCTTTTAATTTTAATTTTTTCATGATCAATTGCCATATTTTTAATTTGGCTCAGCGTCATACCACCATTTTGGAAGATCTTGATTAATGAGATATTCTGTATTGCTCGGGATGAATACTGTCTTCTAAGCCCTTTCCTTCCAATAGATCGAATAAGTCCTTTTGATTCATAAAACCTAATCGTGGCAGTTGAAGTATTTGTCCGATCAGCTAGATCACCTATATCTATTTCCATTAATGCACCTTGACTTCAAGTTAGCTTTAAGTTGCACACTAGCATGACTTAAATTAGAGAGTCATCCTTTCATGAATATTTTAATTTACATTTTAGCTTTAGGCCTAAGCGCTACTTTAATTATGGATTTTTTAGGTTGGGCAAGAGCGATGATTTTTAAAATCCCCTCATTTAACTATGCTTATTTGGGTAGGTTTTTCTTTTTAGTTAAAAATAAAAAATACGTATACAGAAATATTACCGAAGCCCCTGTACACAAATTTGAATACATTACGGGTTGGGTATTTCATTATATAACCGGTATTTTTTTCGCTTTAATTTATACTTATATCGATAATTCACATACTACTTTGGAAGCTTTTATATCTTCTATTTTATTTGGACTTTCAACTGCTATTATCCCATTTTTGGTGATGCAACCTATTCTTGGATTTGGTTTCTTTGCGAGTAAAACGCCCAATCAATGGATCAGCATAAAAAATAGCTTAGTGGCACATTTAAACTTCGGAATCGGTTTATTTATAGCCCAAATTATTCAATCCTACATTTTCTCAACATTACACTAATGAAAGCTTGATAGATTGAATGATAAAAATTTTAAATTAAATTTCTAATACGTTGCCAAAATAAATCAATCAAAGACAAAATTATTCGAATTTGTGATGAAAAAATCGATCGGAAGGGAGAGTCTGTAGGTTTGTCATTTTATGCTTTCTTTTCAAATAAAAATAATGACCCCGATGCACTCATGGAAGTAGCTCATTGGTGGATCATGAAACATAAACTTGACCACTTTGAAAAAGCACAGAAAATAAAATCTCTAATATCATCGGAATCTGAAGTTGACGCGATTTAATTGAAATACTTTGAATCACCAATAACCAACTTAACATTGGAAATTCGCAAGTTTATAAGTACAATACTGCCCTAGTCGAGGGATGCTGCGACGTTTTACAAGTACAAAATGTAAAAGCGCCAGGCTCGACGATCGGTCAATCTGCTCAGATGGACCAACAACGGCATCCGCGAACATAATGATCAATTTTTGTTTTTTATAAGGAGATCGTGATGAACGCGGTTAATGCTTCATTTACAGATTATAAAGTTGCCGATATTTCACTTGCTGACTACGGCCGTAAAGAAATCAAACTTGCAGAAGCTGAAATGCCAGCCCTTATGGGTCTGCGTAAGCGTTACTCTGCGGCTAAACCACTTGCTGGTGCTAAAATTTTGGGTTGTATCCACATGACAATCCAAACAGCTGTTCTTATCGAAACTTTGGTAGAGCTTGGTGCTGAAGTTCGTTGGACATCTTGCAACATTTTCTCAACTCAAGACCACGCTGCGGCAGCTATTGCAGCTTCTGGTGTTCCAGTATTTGCTTGGAAAGGCGAAACTGAAGAAGAATACATGTGGTGTCTTGAACAACAAATTAATGTAAATGGTACGCCTTGGGATGCCAACATGATTCTGGACGACGGTGGTGACTTAACTGCGCTTGTTCATGAAAAATACCCAGAAGTACTCGCAAAAATTCACGGTATTACTGAAGAAACCACGACAGGTGTTCAACGTCTTCTCGAAATGTGGAAAGACGGTTCATTGAAAGTGCCTGCGATCAACGTTAACGATTCAGTCACTAAATCTAAAAACGACAACAAATACGGTTGCCGTCACTCTCTAAACGATGCCATCAAACGTGCAACTGACATGCTGTTATCTGGTCGTCGTGCACTTGTAATTGGTTACGGTGATGTAGGTAAAGGTTCTGCGCAATCGCTTCGTCAAGAAGGCATGATCGTACGTGTTTCTGAAATCGATCCAATCTGTGCAATGCAAGCCTGCATGGACGGTTACGAAGTAGTTTCTCCATACAAGAATGGCGTACAAACAGGTAAAAAAGAAGACGTTAACGCTGACCTTCTTCAAAATACTGACTTAATCGTAACAACGACTGGTAACTACCACGTTTGTGACGCTGCAATGCTTGATACATTAAAAGCAGGTGCAGTAGTTTGTAATATCGGTCACTTTGACACTGAAATCGATACCAACTACTTACGTGGTTATAAATGGGTTGAAGTTAAACCACAAGTTCACCAAGTATATCGTTCAGAAAATGAAAATGATTACCTCATTCTTCTTTCTGAAGGTCGCTTAGTAAATCTTGGCAATGCAACTGGTCACCCATCACGCGTGATGGATGGTTCTTTTGCGAACCAAGTTTTAGGTCAAATGCACTTGTTCGCAGAGAAATTTGCTGATCTTCCTGAAGATCAAAAACAAGCAGCGATTCGTGTTGAACTTCTTCCTAAGAAATTAGATGAAGAAGTTGCTGCAGCAATGGTTGCAGGTTTCGGTGGTGTTCTGACTCAATTAACTCAAGAACAAGCGGACTACCTTGGGGTTGCTGTTGAAGGTCCATTCAAATCTGACGCTTATAAATACTAATCTTTGAACAAGCAGGCTGAACAGCCTGCTTTTCTTTGAATTCTATTTTGCTGAAATAAGTACAAAGGATTTGAACATGTCTAAACAGATTCCAATTTCTTTTGAGTTTTTCCCAACCAAAACTGATGCAGGTGCGGAAAAACTTAAAGTTGTTCACCAAGAACTGCAGTTGCTGAATCCAGAGTTTTTCTCTGTGACTTATGGTGCAGGTGGTTCTACACGTGAACGTACACTTTCGACTTTAGCTGATTTTAATGGCAAAGGCACGCCTGTTGCTCCTCACCTCTCTTGTATTGGTGATAGTAAAGAACGTATCGCTGAACTTTTAGATTTATATAAATCTCAAGGGATTGACCGTATTGTTGCACTACGCGGTGACTTACCTTCCGGTCAAGTTGGCTTAGGTGAATTACCGTATGCTCAGGATTTAGTACGCTTTATCCGTGAACATTCGGGTGACCACTTCCAGATTGAAGTTGCAGCTTACCCTGAAATGCACCCACAAGCAGATAGCTTTGATTTAGACATTAAACGCTTTTGTGAGAAAGCCAATGCAGGTGCAAATGCAGCCTTAACTCAATTCTTCTTTAATCCAGATGCGTATTTTTACTTTGTAGAGCGCATTCAAAAAGAAGGTGTGAATATTCCTGTGGCACCTGGCATTATGCCAATTACCAATGCAAGCAACTTAATTCGCTTTGCAGATGGTACAGGTGCTGAAATCCCTCGTTGGATTCGTAAGCAACTGGCAGCCTATGGTGATGATACTGCATCAATCAAAGCCTTTGGTCATGAAGTGATTGTAAAGCTATGTGAACGCCTCATTGCTGGTGGTGCACCAAGTCTGCATTTTTATACGATGAACACCACTGATCCAACTCGTCAACTTGTAAAAGACCTCGGTCTAGCATAAGTCTCCTGACTTCTTTTATCGACAGCTTAGGTTCAATTTATTTGATGTAAGGACTGAAGATAAAAGAAGTTTTTATTTTACCGATTTTAGAGTAATGCACATGCCTCGTTTTTTTATTGAAGCAGAACTTAATGTAAATACAACAGTTGAACTGACTGAAACTGTATTTCATCATTGGGTCAAAGTTTTACGTGCACAAGTCGGTGAAAAAGCGACCTTGTTTAATGGTCAAGGTGGCGAATATCAAGTTGAATTAACTGAAGCCAATAAAAAAACAGCCTCGGTTCTAGTTCAAGAATTTAACCCAGCCAATCGCACACCAAACTTTAATGCCTTACTTGGTCAAGTAATGAGTAAAGGTGACCGCATGGATTATGCTATTCAAAAAGCGGTTGAGTTAGGCGTATCTGAAATTCAACTTCTCACCTCTGAACGTTGCGAAATGCGTTTAAAGTACGACCGTGATCAGAAAAAACTTGATCATTGGCAAGGTGTAGCAATTGCAGCTTGCGAGCAGTGTGGAATGAATATTGTTCCAAAAATATTAGCTCCACTCCCTTTGGCACAATGGTTAAATAGCACACTCCCTGAAACGAAATTAGTCTTAGCCCCCAATAAAGATGAGGTCGATGTGTTAAATGATGCCTCCTCAAATATAACGCTACTCATTGGTCCAGAAGGTGGATTAAGTGAAGCTGAAATCCAATCTGCAAATCAGCATGGATTTATCAATTGGTGTATTGGTGAACGTGTTTTACGTACAGAAACTGCACCAGTGGTTGCTTTATCGATCTTAAATTACAAATTTTAATAAATATTTTCTCAAAATTCCGTGATTTAACTCACAATAGAATTGATTTTCTTCCAATTAGACAGTACTTTAAGGAGAAAAGAGTTGTCGCGCTAAATTTATATTTTTTTAAGTTCGTACTCAAAAATAATACAAATAAAGTAGAAAGAAAATTAAGGTATTGCCAGTTATGAGTGAAGTTCAGGGAGAGCATGTTTCCAACTCTGTACTCGATAGCCAGATCAAAAGTGCGACTTCTAATTTGCATTTTTTTTTAGCGTGGGTGCTCTTTGCCTGCATCTATAATCAACTTATTTACTTCTTTTATTTCAAAAGCTTTTCAATACCTTATACCATTTGGCTCATTATATTTACCGCCATTCTTTTAATCTGTTTTTGCTTTACCCTCTTTTTTAAAAAATCTAATCAAATTAGTATTTTTAATTTAGACATGTGGGCACAATTGGTTTGCTTAATTACTGGAGCTGGTCTAGCTATTGGTATTTATACCGTATTACAGCTTATCCCCGAACATAATCCAGAAGTCAAAGATATACATATGTTGACTTTAGCTGGGTTAATGTTATCTATTGTTTATACTTTTGCTATTGTATTTTTATCACAGCGGTTAAGATACTTCCTTTATGTTTTTTTGCCTTCAGCTTCGGCCATAGTCCTCTCCAATTTCCTTTTTTTAGATAATACTCCTGATGTTTTTAGTTTAATCTTTAATATTTGGTTTGGTGTATTACTTATTTGCGCTCTCCTTACCCATAAGATGTACCGCCGTCTTGGAATATTAAATAGTCACAATAAATTCTATTTATCTGAATCTAGAAAACATCTTATGGAGTCATCACTTCTCCAAGAAAAGCTAAAAAATGAGATTGAAAAATCCAAAGAAATTGAAAGCCAATTACAAATGCATAATCAATTACTCGAACAAAAAGTAATTGAACGAACCTACGATATTAATAAGATCAACGATCGACTGCAGCACCATCAAGCTAACCTTGATTTTGCGCATGAAACTGCTGGAATTTCATCTTGGCTATGGAATATTGAGAAAAGAACCATTGAAATTTCAGGCATTAAATATGGTAATCAGGTTTTACATTACCAAAGTGCAACTGATCAAATTAACGAGTTTATTCACCCAGAAGATCAAGAAAATTATCGTAAAGAGCTCCGTAAACATTTAAGAGGAAATACTGAACGTTTTGAAGCACATTATAGAACTAAAGTAAAAGATCAGTGGTTTTGGATTAAAGATATTGGTCGAGTTATTACACGTGATCCTGAAAATAATAAACCTCTTAAAATGGTGGGTATTTTCCAAGACATTGAAAGTGAAAAAAAAGCACAAGAAAAATTGAAATTAGCTTCGAATGTATTTAATCAAGTGGCCCAAGGAGTTTTCGTTTTAGACAATAACTTGTGTTTTTTAGAAGTTAATCCTTATTTTAGTGAATTGGTCAACATCCCACCGCAGGATATTATCTCAAAACACATCTTTGATATTACCAAATCTTCCACATCCCAACTCAGCCAACATCACGCCGATATAACTCAAACGGTGTTACTCACCGGACAATATGATGCTGAGGTCACAGAAGAATTTATTTCAGGAAAGATATTAACCTTGTGGCTGCATATCAATGCAGTTCGTGATGATAAAAATAGAATTTTAAATTATGTAGGCATCATTTCAGATTTGACTGAACGGAAACAAAATCTTGAAAGAATGGCCTACTTAGAGAATTACGATCTACTTACAGATTTACCTAACCGTGTTTATTTTAATTTACAGTTACACCAGTATCTAATTAGTAAATCTAAAATTCTGAGCCATTTTTCTATTATTCGTCTTAACATTGATCGATTTAGACATTTTAATGAGTTTATTAATCATCAAACTGGAGATGAAGTTCTCAAAGAAGTTTCCCGAAGACTGAAATATACCTGTTCTAAAGCTGTTCTGATTTCATATTTAAATAATGATGACTTTGCTATGATTTACAACTTAAATCATAGTCATTACACGATCCAACAAGTCGTCGATCAGATCCTTGAGGCCTTTGAAATACCCTTTATCATCGATGGGCAAGAACACATGATTCATGTCTCACTGGGTATCGCAATTTACCCCAATCATGGTAGACAAATTGGTAGCTTAAATAGTCACGCGGAAAGCGCTTTAACAGAAGCAAAAAAACTAGGGGGCAGCACAGCCTATTATTATGACAACAAGCCTGAATCCATTTTTGGCAGTGATATTGAGCTCGAAAGAGATTTACGACTTGCTATAAAAAATCAGGACTTAGAAATTTACTATCAACCTAAGATAGAAAGTAAAACGATGCAAGTGAGCGGCTTTGAAGCGTTAATCCGCTGGAATCATCCAAAGTACGGCATCATCATGCCAGATCGTTTTATACCGATTGCTGAAATGACTAGTCTGATCTCAGATATCGGAAAATTTGTTATTTTCCAGACATGTAAGCAACTTAAAATATGGCATGAATTAGGTTTTGATAAGTTACAAATTTCTATTAATGTCGTGGCGCAACAGATCCATCGTGGGGAATTTCTCAATTTTATTGATCAAGCCGTGCTTAAATACTCACTCAAACCGGAGTTTATAGAGTTTGAACTTACCGAGTCATCATTGTTAGATAAATCATCTCATGTTTTTGATTTGTTAGACCAAATTAAGGATAAAAATTTCTCAATTGCCTTAGATGACTTTGGAACAGGCTATTCTTCACTTGCATATCTTGCCGACTATCCTATTGATACACTCAAGATTGATCGCGCCTTTATTTCAAAGATTGGCACTCGTAAAAATAATGCTATTGTCGATGCAATTATTTCAATGGGGAAAACGATGGGGATGAAATTAGTTGCTGAAGGTGTTGAGGATATCGAGCAAATTGAATATTTAAAAAAACAAGGTTGTGATTATTTCCAAGGTTATTATTTTTCGAGACCATTAAATAGCGCTGATAGCACTCAATTTCTGCAAAATGAATATCAATTCTCAAAAATTAAATAAAGGCTAGACCAAAGTCCTAAATATGTATGAAATTTCGACTTTTAACTGTGATCAATGTGCAACTAGTGGTATATTCGAACCGATATAACCAAAAAACCAGCAAGGCTGGAACATTGTAATAACTGGGATTCAGATGGACGATCAATCTTTAAAACAGCAAGCACTCTATTACCACGAATTTCCAACGCCAGGAAAAATCAGCGTTACTCCGAGTAAGCAACTCGTCAACCAACATGATCTAGCATTAGCATATTCCCCAGGTGTTGCAGTGCCATGTTTGGAAATTGAAAAAGACCCTTCTAAAGCAGCGCTTTATACTGCACGTGGTAACTTAGTCGCAGTCGTCAGTAATGGTACTGCAGTACTCGGTTTGGGTAATATTGGTCCCCTCGCCTCTAAACCAGTGATGGAAGGTAAAGGCGTCCTGTTTAAAAAGTTTGCAGGCGTTGATGTTTTCGATATCGAAATTGCAGAAAACGATCCAGATAAAATCGTAGATATTGTTGCTGCTCTTGAACCGACTTTCGGCGGTATTAACCTCGAGGACATTAAAGCTCCAGAATGTTTCTATATTGAACAGAAACTTCGCGAGCGTATGAATATCCCAGTTTTTCATGATGATCAGCATGGAACATCAATTATTGTAGGTTCAGCGCTTTTAAATGCTTTGCAATTGAACGGCAAAAAAATTGAAGATATCAAGATCGTCGCTTCTGGAGCAGGTGCTGCAGCACTATCATGTCTAGATCTTCTTTGTGCGCTTGGTGCTAAAAAAGAAAATATCATTGTTGCTGACTCTCGTGGACTCTTAACAAAAAAACGTGAAGGTTTAGACGAGTCTAAAAAACGCTATGTTCAAGATATCGAAGGTTCTCAGCTTGGCGACGTAATTGCTGGTGCAGATATGTTCCTTGGTCTATCAGCTGCGGGTATTTTGACTAAAGAAATGGTCAAAGTCATGGCGAAGGATCCAATTATCTTCGCGCTTGCTAACCCAGATCCTGAAATTCTGCCTGAACATGCACATGAAGTTCGTGATGATGTCATCATGGCGACGGGTCGTTCAGACTATCCGAACCAAGTCAATAATGCGCTTTGCTTCCCATATATCTTCCGTGGTGCACTTGATGTAGGTGCAACAACCATTAACGAAGAAATGAAGATTGCATGCGTACACGCAATTGCTCGTATGGCACATGTAGAAGCTGATGCTGCATCTTATGGTGAAAAATCTGCATCATTTGGACGTGATTACCTAATTCCACGCCCACTAGATCAACGCTTGATTCTTGAAATTGCGCCTGCTGTTGCAAAAGCTGCGATGGATTCTGGTGTAGCGACTCGTCCAATCCAAGATTTCTCCGTGTATCATCAGCGTCTTTCTGAGTTCGTTTACAACTCAGCATTTATGATGAAACCAATTTTTGCTCAAGCGAAAACTGATCCTAAACGTATTGCTTATGCGGAAGGTGAAGATCTTCGTGTTCTTCGTGCTGTTCAAATTGCAGTAGACGAAGGCTTGGCAAAACCGATCTTGGTGGGTCGTACTGCTGTCATCGAAGCGAATATTAAGAAATTAGGTTTACGTTTAGAAAATGGTGTGAATATCACTATCGTTGATCAAGAAACAAATCCTGATTACGAAAAGTTTGCTGATGATTACTATAATCTGATGATGCGTAAAGGGGTAACACCTGAGTATGCACAACGTGAATCACGTCGTCGTTCGACCCTGATCGCAGCGATGTTAGTACGTCACGGCTTAGCAGATGGTATGCTATGTGGTACGTATTCTAGCTACGATATTCATTTAGATTTCGTGAGCAATGTCATTGGTTTAAAAGAAGGTCATAACACTTTCTTTACCTTAAATGCGTTGATGCTCGAAGATCGTAACTTGTTCATTGCAGATACATACATCAATCGTAACCCTACGGCTGAACAGCTTGCTGAAATGACTATATTAGCAGCAGATGAAGTCCGTCGTTTCGGTATTACTCCACGTGTAGCATTGTTGTCGCACTCAAGTTTTGGTTCTGATCAGACTGATCCTAGCGCTCAAAAAATGCGTAAAGTGTATGAAATCCTTTCTGAAATCGCACCTGAACTTGAAGTTGAAGGTGAAATGCATGCAGATGCAGCACTTGATGAAAATATCCGTAGCTTTGCATTCCCGAACTCGCGCTTCAAAGGTTCTGCGAATCTATTGATTATGCCGAATTTAGATGCTGCAAATATTTCATTCAACCTGTTGAAGTCAACTTCAGGAAATAATGTAACAATTGGTCCAATCTTATTAGGTGCGGCTAAGCCAGTTCATATCTTAACACCGACAGCAACTACGCGCCGTGTTGTGAATATGACTGCATTAACTGTTGCAGAAATTCAAGAAGAGGAAAAAAACGCGCTCTAATCCTTCATTTAGGGCACGTTTTGTGACTTGAGAAAACCTCTATTCTGATGCATGATGGTGTTAAGAATAGAGGTTTTTTATGCAAGTTTATTTAGTAGGCGGCGCAGTGCGAGATCAGTTGCTCGGACACCCCTATCATGAAAAAGATTATGTCGTTGTCGGTGCAACACCAGAACAACTTTTAAACCAAGGTTTCCAACCTGTTGGTAAAGATTTTCCTGTATTTCTACATCCCGAAACTAAAGATGAATACGCCCTCGCTCGTACTGAGCGTAAATCTGGGCATGGTTATCATGGCTTTGAATTTTTTACCGATCCCTCGGTAACCCTTGAAGATGATTTAATTCGTCGTGATTTGACCATAAATGCAATGGCCATGAATGAAGATGGTGAGTTGTTCGACCCTTATCATGGTTTTCAAGATTTGAATCAACGCATTTTACGTCACGTTTCTGATGCATTTGCAGAGGATCCACTACGAGTATTGCGTGTTGCCCGTTTTGCAGCTCGCTATCATCAGTATGGTTTTAAAGTAGCTGAAGAAACCATAGCCTTAATGAAAAATTTGGCTGATTCTGGTGAATTGCAAGCACTTACACCTGAACGTGTTTGGAAAGAAACTTCTCGTGCTTTAATGGAACGTGATGCTGATATTTATTTCGAAGTCCTTCGTCAGTGTGATGCTCTCAAAATCCTCTTTCCAGAAATCGAAGCATTATTTGGTGTACCACAACGTCCTGAATACCATCCTGAAATTGACTGTGGTATTCATACCTTGATGTCATTACAACAAGCTTGTAAAGCAGACTACTCGATGGATGTACGCTTCGCAGTATTAGTGCATGATCTGGGTAAAGCACTCACGCCTAAAGATGAGTTACCTCGCCATATCATGCATGAGGAACGTGGTGTTCAGCCCGCGACTGATTTATGTGAACGTCTTAAAGTTCCGACCCAAACCAAACAATTGGCAATTGCGGTGTGCAAAGAACATCTTAAATGCCATCAGGCGTTTACATTAAAACCAGGAACACTTTGGCGTCTATTACAACGTTTAGATGTATTACGCCGTCCTGAACGTGTTGAGGCTTTTGTACAAGCATGTGAATGTGATGCCAAAGGTCGCTTAGGTCTCGAAGACCGTGAATATCCTCAAGCAAAATATGTATTAGATGCGGTACAGATTGTTCGTTCAATTAAAGCATCTGATTTACCGCCTGAGATCAAAGGCCCTGATATTGGTGAAATGCTGATACAAAAAAGAATCGAGGCTTTGGCAACGCACCGAGAAAAACATCAATCCTTGGTAAACGCATAATATTTACCTCCTGAGACTCAGGAGGTAATCGTATTTTAAAAGAATGATTGTTGAAAATATTTAAAAGAATCAACCATTGGTTTAATGATTGAAGCCACTAATAGTAGCGCCATACTGTAATTGAAAATTTTTAGATGCTGTGGTGTACGCACCAAAGTTTGTAATTTTTCTCCGAGTATTCCCCAAGCTCCCGTACATGGAATACAGACTAACCCAAACACAACACCCAAAATGATATACCAATAAAATTCACTGCCTGCAGCTAAATAAGTCGTCACCGCGCCCATTGCCATAATCCAAGCTTTTGGATTGACCCATTGAAATAATGCAGCTTGCAAAAAAGTAATGGGTTTTGCTTGAGTTTTATCTAATTCAACTGAGCCTGATTGAGCAATCTTAATGGCTAAGTAGATTAAATAAGCAATACCGATCAACTTTAGAATTTCGTAAACCAATTGATTTTGACTCAGTAATGTACCTATCCCTAAACCAACCAAAATCACCATGACCCCAAAACCGATCGCTACACCTAAAATGTGTCCATAAGTCGCACGGAGTCCAAAATTCACTCCTGAGGTTGCGACCATCAAATTGTTAGGTCCCGGTGTTATGGATGTCACAATTGTATAAATTACAAAAGATAAAAATATAGAAAAAGACATATAGTCGCCTATGATTATTGTTTTAAATCTTCAAATCGGAAAGATGAATTAAATCCAATATTAAAAGATAAAATATTAAATTTATCTAAACAAAATACATGAAAGATTAAATTATTTAAACATACTTCAATTCATACTTATAAACCATGTTTCAAGAGCCACGACAATGCTGATTAAACCTGTAAATTTAAACCATGATGTTGCAGCGATCGCTGAATTGACTACCCAACTTGGCTATCCAACTCGAACAGAAGTTATGAAAGAACGTTTAATGAGGTTGCAAGCTCAGGAGCGTTATACAACCCTAGTATTTATCGATCATGGACAAGTTGTCGCATATATTGGTTTTGTTGAAGAAATATCATGGGAATGTACTGATCCGTATTTTCGCATTCTAGTACTCATTGTAGATCAGGCGCATCGCGATAAAGGGATTGGTCAAAAAATGTTGGCTCACGTTGAACATATAGCCAGTCAACAAGGTATTCAAAAAATTGTGGTCAGTAGTGGTAATCGTGCTGAACGATTACCTGCACATCAGTTTTATTTAAATCACGGTTTTAAAGCGTATAGCACGACATTTGTCAAAATATTAGCTCCTCAAGATCGTCCTTTATTCTGAGGATAAAAAAAACTTATGAGCGATCAGCAGGAAATGTAATCACTTGCTCTAATTTCATTTTCTCTGTTGCCACCATCAGTAAACGATCGATTCCTAATGCGATACCTGAGCATTCTGGCATTTTAGGCAATGCGGCTAAGAGATTTTCATCTATTGGCATAACATCTAAGCCTAATTTTTCGCGTTCAGCATTATCAGCTTCAAAACGGGAACGCAATACATCTGCATCAATCAACTCATCATAAGCATTTGCTAACTCTAAGCCCTCAATGTAAAGCTCAAAACGTGCTGCAACCAATTCCCCATCTTCATCAACTCGAGTTTTTGCAAGAGATGCAAGTTCTGGTGGAAAATCTGTTAAAAATACAGGCGTATCAAAACCTAAGCTCGGTTCCACCATATGCGAAAATAACAAGTCGATATAACCTAGACGATCATCACCCAGATCTAGATTTAACCCAACACGATTACAACAATCCTTTAATTCCTTTAATGTGGATTTAAGTGGGTTGAGATCTAAGCGATCTATAAATGCATGTTTATAACTTAAAATCGTAGGTCGCACTTCGCCAAAACGATGTGCCAAAGTGACATTGAGTAAATCTGTAACTTCAAACATTAAGTCTTTGAGACTAAAATCAGGTCTATACCACTCAAGCATGGTAAATTCACTGTTATGTTTACGGCCATGTTCATCATCACGAAAAACTTTACAGATTTGATAAATTGGCCCTACTCCTGCTGCCAACAGGCGTTTCATGGCAAATTCTGGTGAAGTTTGAAGATAGTGCTTTTTCAAATGACCATGCACATGACGACTTGCCTCAACTGACGCCAAGTGGACATCGGTTACTCCAGCATGAGACAAAATTGGAGTTTCCACTTCCAAAACATCACGTTCTAAAAAAAATTGGCGAATCTGTTGATACATCCTCGCTCTGGCTTTCATGGCAGCAAAATCGCAAGTTGGTAGATAGCTCAGAGAGTCAGTCATGCCTGAGGCCCTCCATGAGCAGCCCATTCACGACGTAATGGATATGTTTTGCGTAATTGATCAAATGAGGCTTGATCTACTTTCCCATCTTTGAGGCATGCTCTTAAGTTCTGATCATCTCTAAAGATATCGTAGATATGGTTTAATTGAGTTTTCAGCGTGTGCTTGAGATCACTATTGTTAAAATATTGTTCACATGTAGGCAATTGGGTTTCGAACTGTTTTGAAGGTTGATGACCGAAATGCTGACAGAAAGCATCATAAATCATCTGGGTACCACGCGCTTTACCCTCAAGACTATACCCCGCAATATGAGGTGTCACCAATTGCACAAGATCCAGTAACTCTTCCGTAATGACTGGTTCATGCTCAAAGACATCTAGTACAACTTTACGACCTGTTGCTCGAATATCTGCAATCAAAGCTTGTTCTTCAATGACTGGCCCACGGGCAGAATTAATTAAAATTGTAGATGGTTTAAGCTTTTTTAAGGTCTCAGCATTAAACATATGTCGGGTTTCATGCATCCCTGAAGTGGTTAATGGCACATGGATAGAAATTGCATCTGCTTTTGAAAAAACTTCATCTAAAGTGACTTGCTGAATATTTTCTCTTTGTACAAAAGGATCAACCCCGATGACGCTCCATCCCAATAGTTTCGCCATATGTGCGAGTCGTGAACCGACATTACCCAGCCCAATAATGGCTAAAGTGAAATCTTGTTCAGCATCTAGAAGATGAGGATTTAGAGCTAATAACGCAGTAATAACATATTCAGAAACAGCTTGGGCATTACATCCTGCAGCATTTGACCAATGAATATTTTGTTGTTCAATTGCTGGAATGTCCAAATGATCTGTGCCGATCGTTGCACTACCCACAAAGGTTAATGCAGTATTTTGAATGAGCGCAGAATTCACTTTCGTCACAGAACGTACTAATAAGGCTTCAGCATCGACCACATCTTCATGCTTTAAGGTACGACCAGCTTTATTATCAATATCGCCAAATTCTGAAAAGAAATAATCTGTGAATGCGAGATTTTCATCTGCAACGATTTTCATGAGCCTACCCATCAAGATTTTAGCATTATGATAACGCTTCTGGGAGGGTTAGGCTATGTGGCTCGCAGCTTGAGCGACTGACTACCAACCACATAGCACCATTCCTTAAATCAATCTAAATAGAACGTTTTTAAAGGTGGATAACCATTAAATTCGACCGAAGCATAAGAGGTTGTATAAGCTCCAGTACTTAACCAATAGAGTCGATCTCCAATGCTCAAGTTTTTAGGTAACTGATAAGGCACTTTTTCATACATGATATCAGTTGAATCACAGGTCGGGCCTGCAAGCACAACACTTGAATGCTCAGGTGCTGAATGCATTTTAGGTGTGTATATAGGATATTTGATCATCTCACCTAAAGTTTCAATTAGTCCATTAAAGACGCCCACATCCGTGTAGACCCATCGTTTATCATCATGTGCTGATTTATTGGCGATAAGAACAATCTCTGAAACAATCACACCAGCATTACCCACCAACGATCTGCCTGGCTCCAAAAATAATATCACCTGATCATCAAAGTGTTCATCAAGATAGCGTTGAATCTCGTGCGCATAACTTTGGATACTGTCAACATCAGCTAAGTAATGTGCTGGGAAACCACCACCCAAATTGATTAATTGTAAACTGATACCGTATTGGTCTTTCAAAGTATTAAATATTTGCTTCACTATCGTTAAAGCTGAACGCCATACAGTGACATCACGTTGCTGACTACCGACATGGAATGACACGCCAAAGGGTATTAAACCCAATTGTCTAGCTTTCACCATTAAATCAACCGCCATATCTGGATGGCATCCAAATTTACGTGATAGTGGCCAATCTGCTGTACCTCCTGACTCTACCATTGCCCTGACAAAGACTTTAGAGTTCGGTGCGAATTCGGCTATTTGGGCGAGATCTGCTTCAGCATCAGTGACAAATAAACGGATTCCTTTTTGGTAAGCGTATTCAACGTCTGAAGCTTTTTTAATAGTATTACCGTATGAAATACGATCTGGATGAATTCCACATTCAAGCGCTTTGTCTAACTCATAAATTGATGCAACATCAAAACATGAGCCAAGTTGATCAAGTTTATGAATAATTTCACGACCTGGATTTGCTTTCACTGCATAATAAATATGGGCTTTTGGAAAGCTATTTTGCAACTCAATAAATTGAGTTTGCACTTGATCTAAATCAACAACTAAAAAAGGGCTTTGCTTTGTTTCGGCAAAATTTTGGATTTTTTTCCATTGTTGATCAGAATAGTATTTTTCTAATTGCATGTAAGATCCACTCACGTTAGCGAATAATTTAACGAAAATGACCTTTGGCTATAAGTGTTTTGGCTAGGGCCGTTGATTGTGCATGTGTTGATTTTCAAGGTATGCACATTAGTCTTACATTAATCTCTATCCAATTTAAGACGATCACTCCATTCATTCAACGTTGGCTCCTCCACCAGATCTTGAAATTCAATTTGAAAGCCTTTTTCACGTAGCAATCCAACCAGCGTCATAAGACTTACTGAATCAAGTCCTAACATAAATAAATTATCCTCCTGCTGAATTTCATCTACAGGTAAATTCAATTGATGAGCGACCATATTTTTTAACTCAAGCATGCTTAATTCATTCATGATCATTGCCCCTGACCTAAGGCGTTAATCACAGTCTGAGTATCTATGACTTTTGCACAGCGCCCAGTCGCATACTTTAGTGCAAGATCATGTTCTTCTCGGCTAAAATCCGCCAAGGCATCACCCACCATAAATGCTTGAATATCCAACATAAATGCTTCGGCAGCTGTTAATAAGCAACCAATATGGGCATATACTCCACAAATCACTAATTGATCGCGATTGGCTTGTTTGATTTGCTGCTCAAAATCACTTTTTTTAAATGCGCTATAGCGCCATTTTGTCAGCACGGTGTCTTCATTTTTTGGTTGAAGCGGATCAATAATTTTGGTCAATGCTGGATCAGCTGACAAACCTTTACCCCAAAAATCCGTTAATAGTTGACGATGTTCTTGCGTCTGATCTCCAGGTTGTGCGGTGTAATAGACTGGAATTCCTAGTGCATGTGCCTGATCAATAAGGGCTTTACAATTTCGGATTAATGTGGGAATGGGCGCTTGGGTCTGATCGTAAAAATCTAAAAAATATTGCTGAACATCATGTACCAATAAAACCGACCGTGACGCATCTAAAGTCCAATCAACTTTGTTAACTGGAAAATCTTGAGCAGATGGCATGGGATAACTTGCAATACGTGGGATTGACATATTTTATTTCCTTAGTTAAATCGTGTCTTCGGTGAGGCGTTTTCTGAGTTGTTTCTTGTCGATTTTGCCCAATGCCGTATAAGGCATTTCTTCAATAAATTCGATGCGATCTGGGATCTTATAGGTCGCCAGACCGTATGCTTGAACGAATTGTCTAATTTGCAGTTTCAGCCTTGTTTCTGATGCATCTTGATCGTTAGGTCGCCATTGAATAAATGCACAACTTTTTTCTCCTAACTTTGGATCTGGTTGTGCAACCAAGGCGGACAAGATGATTTGTTGGTGTTGATTTAAAACCTGTTCGACTTCTTCCGTCGCGATTTTTTCACCGCCACGATTAATTTGTTCCTTACTTCGTCCTTCAACAATAATATTGCCTTCTGGCGTTAATCGTACTAAATCACCAGTGCGATAAAATCCATCTAAGGTAAAAGCACTTCGATTATGTTCTGAAGCCCGATAATAACCTCTAATGGTATAAGGGCCGCGAGTTAAAAGATGCCCCACCTCACCCAATGGCAGCTCGTGATCCTCCTCATCGACGATTTTTATTTCATCATCTGGACTTATACGGGAACCTTGGGTACCTATAATGACTTCTTTCGGATCATCGTAACGCGTGTAATTCACCAAGCCTTCTGCCATACCAAATACTTGTTGTAATCGGCATTGGTATTGATCAATCAACTTTTCAGCTAAAGCATCTGGCAACCTTGCTCCACCGACCTGTAAGGCCGTTAATTTTTTAAAAATATTTGTTCCGCCATTTTGAACAGCTTCAGCCCATGTTGCTGCTAATGCAGGGACAAGAGCAACATGCGTGATATTGTGCGATTCAATGAGTGGAAATACAGTTTGGGGAGAAGGATCTTTCGCTAAAATAAGTGTTCCACCTGCATAAAATAGCCCCAATGAACCAGCCGAACTCATACTGAAATTATGTGCTACAGGAAGCACCATAAGCATACGGCTTTCTGTATCAAGTTCACAAATATCTGCACTGGCACGAACACTATACAAATAGTCATCATGTGTTCGTGGTATAAGTTTCGGTGTGCCAGTACTGCCCCCTGAAAGTTGAAAAAAAGCCACATGGCGAGCCGTTAATTTGGGCTTTGAAACCATATGATTTTTAAACGATGCAAGATTCGGCCAAGGATCAAAATCGCCTGCATCACCAACGACAATCACTTGCTGTAAAGTCGGACATCTGCGCTGGCACTCTTGCGCTAAGGATCTGTAATCAAAGCCTAGATGCTTATCTGCACAGATATACAATTTGGCATCTGTTTGCTGAATAAAATGACTTACTTCGGCATGACGGTGTGCTGGTAAACTCATCACTGGTCGCATCCCTATCCGCAAAGCTGCAAAATAAGCAATAAAAAACTCTGCTATATTTGGCATTTGAATCACAACAGCATCTGCCAGCCCATAGCCTTGTTTAGTCAAGAAGACTGCAAATTGTTCAATATTTTGATTCAGCTCTTGATAAGAATACTGGCGATCACCACAAATCAATGCCACCTGATTGGCAAATTTCTGGGCTGATTCTTGAAAAAATTCAGAAATGGTTTGACCTTTCCAATATCCCTTTTGAATGTACCGTTCTACGAAATCTTCTGGGTATGGCACGATGCCATCCCAGAGCAAAGACTCGTCATTTACATTTGCATTCATTTTATTCCCCATGATTTAAGTGCTGAGAATCTAAACCCAATGCATTTAACATCGTTTTAAATTTCACGATGGTTTCTGACAGTTCACTGTTCGGCTGTGAAGCTTCAACAATTCCTGCACCCGCATAAAGACGCGCATAATGGTCAAAGATACGCCCACAACGTACATTCACTGCCCAAGCACCATTCCCTCGGGCATCACACCACCCCATAGTTCCTGCGAATAGGTTACGGTTAAAAGGCTCTAGTTCCGAAATCAACTGGCGAGCCATAGGGGCTGGTTGTCCACAGACTGCTGGCGTTGGATGTAAAATTGAGACCACATCAAAGATATGTTGCTCTGGATCTTTCAACGTTCCCTGAATTTTGGTCGCCAAGTGCCAAACCGCCTCTGTTTTAATCAGTGAAGGTGATTTTGGGATATTGAGCGTTTTGCACAAGGGAGAGAGTTGATCTGCAATGGCTTCGATGACCACGGCGTGTTCATGCTGATCTTTTTGCGAAGCAAGCAATTTTTCAGCTTGTTGTTGATCCAGTGTTGGATCTGAATGACGTGCTAATGTTCCTGCAACTGGATGGCTAAACAAATATTCATTTTGCTTCGCAACGAGAAGTTCTGGACTTGCCCCCATAAACCAACCAGATTGTTTTGGGTTTTGGGCCAATGCAAATGTGTAGCCATCAGGATTAGAGGCCAACAACTGGTAAAATAAATCAATAATATTAATTTTGTGTTGGGTTTTAAGATCAATTGCCCGAGCCAACACTGCTTTTTCTAGCGGTGATGACCTCATCAATTCAACCAATTTGACGACTCCAGCAATGTATTCCTCTTGTGCTGGGATGAGAGTCGCTTGCACTTGATCATCAAGAAAAGACTGAGCCGAATGATCAATGCGCTCATTTACAAATGTGTTTTTTGCTTCCGCAATCGAGATTTCTGGTAAATCTCGATGATCAAAAGGCAAGCTCCCGACCAAAATAAGATCTTTATTCGCTGTTAATTCGATTTTTTTTTGTAGTGTAGATTTTGCTTGTTCGAGCCACTGTGCTTGCTGCTGATTAAAATTTAAATGAGAAGCTCGATCAAATTCGATATGTTCAATTAACTTTTTACTTGAAATGGTCCCCGTTGGCGTTGCGAACACGAAGCCAGGTTGATCTTCCTCAATTAACTCTTCCTTTTTTATACCTATCATATTTTGAAAAACTGACGGTTCTATTGGCAACATATTTGTTCTCACGATTATCTGTTCGCACTGCGTGCATCAAACTTTCAACATTCACAAAAGGACAACCTCTAGGAGTTGAACGCAACCAATATAATAATTATTATTCCCAATTGAAAATGATTATCGTTTCAATTTGTTAATAAAATTAAAGGATACTTAAATGGGTTTATATATCGTGACGGGTGCAGCCAGAGGAATTGGCGCTGAAATTTGTCGTCAACTATTGCAGAAGGATCATCAAGTCATTGCAATTGATCGGATCGATGACATCAATCAATGGGAACTTTTTAAATTAATTCCTGAAGCATCACTCAACCATCTAGACCACATCAGCTGTGACATTCGTAAGACCAATGAGATTATTCAGCACATTGAAAATTCTATACTTTTTAAAGGCACGATCACGGGTTTAGTGAATGCTGTAGGAGTCTTAGAAATGGGATCTTTATTAAATACATCTGTTGAACAATGGCATGAAAATTTGTCGATAAATTTCATTGGCCCTGCCGAACTTAGTCGTTGGGTCGCTCACCAAATGATTCCGCAAAGAGAAGGTGCGATTGTGAGCATCAGTTCAAATGCAGCCCTCATTCCAAGAATGAATATGGGTTTGTATGCAACGACCAAAGCTACAGTGAGTCACTATTTTAAAAATCTTGCGTTGGAACTCGCGCCTCACAATATTCGCTGTAACTTAGTTTTACCTGGCTCAACCCTTACACAAATGCAAAAACAACTATGGACTGAGGATCGCCCTCCAGCAGGCATTGTCAACGGAAATCTAGAACAATTCCGAAATGGTATTCCATTGCAAAAGATTGCTGAGGCTGAAGATATTGCCAATGCCGTGATGTTTTTACTTTCAGAGCAAGCACGCCAAATCACAATGCACGAATTAGTGGTTGATGGTGGAGCAACTCTAGGCGTGTAACAGCCCTATTGCCTCATTCAAAGGATAAACTGCCAGACTATTCTGGCAGTGGTTTATGAATTTGAAGTTGTTCAAAAACAAGTTCTGGTTGAGCTAACCAAGTTTTCATCATCCCCATAAAATCATACCAATAAGCTTTGAGACTTGGCACATCATAAAGTTCTTTATGGCCGTCAACAGCGAGATACAAACGCTCAATACCATTAACAAACTTATTGGTAATCGCGGTATCAAAGTCTTCAATTGGGCCAGCGGATATGGTTGTTTTTGTTAACTTACACCCTTCGAAATGTTCAGGTAAAGGATAAGGAATCCAATTCACAATAGGTCCAAACAAGATATTTTCATAGGGATCAAAATCTTCTAATACAAATCGCATTTGCTCAAAATAGCTTTGCTGATGCGGTCGAATTTCGGCAAACCTTTTCGTTAATAATAAAATGATTTCTTTTAAGTTTTCTTGTCCAGTAATGCCCAACCTTAATGGCAGGATATTCATGACTAAGCAAGGAATACGCATAGATGAAGTACCCAACCGAGACATAAAAGGTACCCCAAAGCATTGTTGAGGATCTTTAGACTGTTTTATTAAATAACTCATCATCACTGCCATGACAATAAGAGCACTGGGCAATTTTAATTCAGTTGCTAATGCATTTAATTGTAGCTGTGTAGGCCAATCAATTACCTCTTCATAACGTGGCCCTTGTGAAAATGGTTCTTTTAATTTTCGTTTAAGTCGTTTCTTAGGGGCTTTCTCATACGAAAAATTAGCCTTCCAAAAGTCCAAATCTTTTTTAGCTTTTTCAGAGTGAAGGTAGTGCTGTTCTTCTGCAATAAACTTTTCATAATGATCGAACCCTTTAATTTTTAATTCAGTACCATTTTTGAGAGATTGATAATAATCAATAAATCGGCTAATCATCAGTCCGTAAGCGTAGCCATCTAATGCAACGTGATGCGCTTTAAAAAATAATCCATACTTTTGCTCACCTAAGTGTGCAAACACATAGTCATATAAATGACCCGATTCTAAATTAAATGCTGGTTCTACTTCTTTTTCAGCCCACGCTAAAATTTCCTCCTCATCAAGCTGAGATAAATCAACGAAGCTAGGTTTCCGTATCGTGACATCATCTACTCGATAGACGTGTTCGCCCTGAACTAAAGCTCGCCAATGAAGCGATTTAGCTTCCTTTAATGTGAGATAAACTGCTTTTTGAAAAAGCTCTCGATCTAATGGTCCCTCAATCACCAACCACTCCGCCGTATGAAAAGGATAACTGCCATGATAATGATGTCCTTTCCACATACTGTGTTGTGCACGAGTTAATAGATCATGGGATTCATTGATTTGCATAAGACAACCGCATATATTTAATTTTCATTATAAAATCAAAGCTTTACAAAATATCCTAACCTTCATATTTTGTGATTACACTTTGGCACAAAAAGATTATTAAATATAATGATTATCATTTGCAAATTTAATTTGTTTGATTTAGATTAATAACCATTCAAATCTGTCGACTGACGCACGTATTACTGTATCGACGATCTTCACTCCATTGATAAGTACAGAAGATTAAATAATGACGACACAATCTCCTCCTCTAGCTCGACATATTTCTGTCCATTCAACAGAACAAATTTCCACTCATTTACAGCGTATTAAGTTTAAAAGTGAAGATTTCACAGGTTATGCAAAATGTGATGGTGGTGCGCACATCAAATTGTTTTTTCCTAACCCTGATCAACAAGCACCTGACCTCCCGTTTCGAAATTCTTTAGGCAAAATTACGTGGCCAAATGGAAAGAAACCAATTACGCGGACATATACTGTTCGAGATTTCGATGAAGAACAGCAACTTTTAGTCATCGATTTTGTAAGACATGAAGATTTTGGTATAGCGGCTGATTGGGCAAAGCATGCGAGTCCAGGTGATCTGTTAGGTCTAGCCGGTCCAGGAGGACCAGCACGTTTTAAAATCGATGCAGAATATTGGATTTTTGTTGGAGATCTTTCAGCAATCCCGATGATCGCTGCCTCGCTTGAACAATTACCAAAAGACGCTCATGGTGAAGTTTGGATCGAAATCGAAGATGATTCAGACCAAATACATCTGAATAAACCTGAACACATTAAGCTTCATTGGTGCAAAGGCCCTCATGAATTGAATAATAACATCCGTCATTCTTTGCAAAACTTAGACTGGAAAAATAAAGATATTTCAGTATCACTGGCGGGTGAAAATTCAACGGTGGTTGAACTTCGTAAAATACTGAGACAAAACTTTCAGCTACCCAAAAGCAATTTATATGCTGTGCCTTATTGGAAGCAAGGTCACAACGAAGAGGCTTATCATGAGGAACGCCATCAAGTGATGGATGCCGTTGAATAAGTGAATAGAATTATTTTAATGAAATATGTAGAAAGATATGAAATATAAAATTGCAATTATATTGAGTGCTATCACTCTCTTCACAGCATGTTCTCAGTCGAATGAACCTTCTTCACGAGACAGTAAAGCGACGGTTGAATCTCAAATAAATACGACACGACAAATTGAAGATGCTTTAGGTCGTCAAGTCACAATTCCTGTACAGCCACAACGTGTTGTGGTTTTAAGTGAACTTGATTTGGATAGTGCTATTGCGCTTGGAATAAAACCTATAGGCAGTAGTTATGTTCGAGGTCAAAGTAATTTTCCAGATTACCTCAAAAATGAAACACAACAAATCGCCTCCGTCGGTAACTTTGGACAACCGAGCATGGAACAAATTCTTACGTTACAACCTGACTTAATTATTGCTGGAAGCATGATTGATACACAAATGATTAATCAATTGCAGCAAATTGCACCCACTGCAGTCAGTTTTGCACGCGGCGAGCCATGGAAAGACAGTTTCAAAAAGGTAGCTCATTTATTAAACAAAGAACAACAAGCCCAAAAAGCTCTAGAAGCGTACGATCAATATGCGCAAGAAGCTCAACAGAAATTACATGCTCAACAAGGTCAATCAGTCAGTGTCATTCGTTGGACAGCCAATGGACCTGTGTATATGTTAAATGATTCATTTGCGAGCCAAGTTTTAAAAGATATTGGCTTAACACGACCTCAACATCAGCAACAACCAGGTGCAAGCCATACGCCTCCAATCAGTCGTGAACGTTTTGATCAAATTAATGCAGACTGGCTCATCATTGGCAGCCATCTAAACGCAGATAAGCAGCTGGCCGAACTAGAAAAATTACCAGAATTCCAACGTCTTAATGCTGCAAAAAACAAGCATTATTTCGTGGTTGATGCATCTATGTGGACTGGCATAGGTGGACCACATGCTGCTCGTCATGCCATTGATGATGTATTGAAGCATCTCCATAATTAACATGCTGACGAATGCTACAACTGTACTTGACCGATTCCCGCTGATGGGAATCGTGCTTAGCTTGATTATTTTATGTTGCACTGTTTTATCGATCGCGTACGGCGCTGGTCAGCCCTACTTTACAGACAGTTTGCAACTTATTCTTCAGGCATTAAGTCAATGGTCGTTAGAGCCAATCACTTCCCTATTGGAAATTAGAATACCACGCACTATTGCGGCGGTGAGTGTCGGATTAGCTTTAGCGATCTCAGGCGTCATCCTTCAGAACTTGCTTAAAAACCCTTTGGCTGATAGTGGATTAATCGGAATTAATAGTGGTGCCTCTCTTGCCATTGTTTTGGCCATTGTTCTTCAAATGGATACCTTAGGACTATTTTTTTGGGCGCTAATTGGTGCATTAGTGAGTGCCTTATTGGTCTTTGCCATCACCCCTCGTCAAATGACAGATCAAAGCTCACTTACACGTTTAGTCTTGGCTGGACTGGCGATCACCAGTACATTCCAAGGTTTTATGGCTGCCATTCTTCTGAGTTTCCAAAATGGCTTAGACGACTATCGCTTTTGGGTTTTGGGTTCGCTCAATCGCGTTGATATTCAATATCTTGGTCTTGCACTAATTTTAATGGCGATCGGACTCATCATCGCTATATTGGTGATACGCCCTCTAGCTCTTAGCTTAGTTGGTGATCAACTGGCGAATAGCTTAGGCTTAAATACGAAACTACTTGATGCATTCTGCATTTTAGCTGTGGTTTTATTAACTGGAAGTGCCGTTGCATTAACAGGACCAATTGCCTTTTTAGGCTTGATTGCACCTTACTTTGCACGAGCTATTGGTGCTCAGAGTATTCAGAAACAACTCATCTATAGCGGACTATTTGGCATGTTGTTGTTGCTGATCGCGGATATCATTGCACGTGCAGTCGTTCAACCTTTCGAAGCCCCTGTCAGTATTCTTTTAGCCTTATTAGGCGCACCTATTTTGATATGGATGGTACGTCAAAACAACTTACAAAATATCATTCAAGCGGAGAAATAATATGTCTTCTCTGTTAAGTCATTTAAAACAAAAATCAGTGATAAAGGCTTGGATAATCATTGCGATTCTACTGATATCACTTAGTTTATTTAGCTTGATGTACGGTGAAATCACATTAAATTTGAATACGCTATGGAATGTATTGACAGGCAATGCGTCAGCTCTACATCAACTTCTCGTTGAAAAGATTAGATTACCACGACTTTTGGCGGCCTTATTGATTGGCGCTGCACTCGCCTTATCTGGTCTCATTCTTCAAATTATCACCAAAAACCCTCTTGCGAGCCCAGATGTTTTTGGTATCAGTGACAGTGCAGTGCTTGCTTTGGCATTCACCATTCTCCTCTCAAGTTCTAGTATGTTAGGTCAATGGTGGCAAGCATTGATGGGCGCGATCTTCTGTGTTTTTTTTATTTTAATTGCTTCAGGCGGCGTGGGAACACAGGGGTATCGTATTTTGGTCATCGGGGTCGGAATTGCAACACTCATGAAAGCCAGTTTTGACCTTATCCTTGCGACACTGCCAGTAATGCACACCAGTAATATTTTAATTTTTAGTAGTGGTAGTTTGATTGGTCGCAGCTACAGCATCTTGCTACCAACTTCGATTTTTATCATGCTGCTTGTCAGTATTATTGTGCTGTGGCGGCGACTATTTAGTGCAATAGTTCTCCCTGATTCTGTCATTGATAGTCTAGGAGAACCCTTATCTAAAATTAGACTGATGCTCATTATTATTGCTGCCTTTCTCGCTGGGACCGCTGTCAGTATTGCAGGCCCCATTGGATTCGTGGCTATTGCCGCACCAATCATCGCATTTAAATCATTTCCTCATCATTTATTTCCGATTTTCCCAACCATGTGTATTGGTGCATTAATGGTTTTAAGTGCTGATTTACTTGGAAAAAATTTGCTTGCCCCTGTCGAAATTCCCGCAGGCATTATTAGTGGCATGGTTGGTGGTCCACTGTTGTTGTGGTTGTTATATCGTCATTCTAGAAGTATGAGTCGTACATGAGTTTAATCATCAATCAATTAAGTGCTGGATATAATCATCATCAAGTTTTGAAGGGTATCAATGCTGAATTTCAGCAGGGTCAAGTCATCGTCCTCATTGGTCCAAATGGCTGTGGAAAATCGACCTTGTTAAAATGTATTGCTCAAATTCATCCTTATGATCAAGGCGAAGTCATTTGGGAAAAAAATCAACTGAATATACTCAGTAAAAAGTTGCTCGCTAAACAACTTGCATTACTTCCACAGCATGTAACTGCACCCAACGGCATGACAGTTGAGCAGTTAGTGCGCTTCGGTCGTTTTCCACACCAAGGTTGGTTTAAACGACTCAACATCGAAGACCAAAAAGCGATTGATGACGCCTTGTCTGCGACCCATTTAAGCGAATTAAAAAATCAAAATTTAAGCAATCTATCAGGAGGTCAACGTCAACGTGCATGGATCGCAATGGTCCTCGCACAACAAACTCCTTTAATTCTTTTAGATGAACCAATCAGTATGCTCGATATCGGTCATCAAGCCGATATTTTAAATTTAGTCCGCTCTCTAGCCTCACAAGGTAAAACCATAGTGATGGTTCTACATGAATTAGCCACTGCTGCACGCTGTGCCGATTTTCTAGTTGCCATGAAAGATGGTCAAATCATTGCACAAGGAAAATCAGAAGATGTTTTAACAAAGCAATTAGTTCATCAACTCTATAACTTAGATGCTGAAGTCAGGCTGGTTGAAGATGATCAACTCAAAAAAAGGTTACTGGTCATCCCAAATAAGTTTGGTGATTAAACACTCGAATAAAAAGCTTGAATATATAGAATGAAAAAAACCCTGACATTAGTCAGGGTTTTTGAATTTGGCGGAAGCGGTGAGATTCGAACTCACGGAGGACTCACACCCTCGTCGGTTTTCAAGACCGGTGCATTAAACCGCTCTGCCACGCTTCCATGTGCGCCATAATACGAAGCTTTTCATATCATGACAAGTAAAAATTACAATCAAACCATTCAAGTGAATATAGTTTCACCAAATGATTCAAATTTATTAAATTTTGGCTGCAATTTCAGCACCTTCACGAATCGCGCGCTTAGCATCAAGCTCAGCAGCAAGCTTTGCACCACCAATAATGTGATATTTCGCTAAAGTTGTTTCAGTCTCTGATGGCATAATCTCTTTAACAGATTCTTGCCCTGCACAAACAACGACAGTATCGACTCGTAATAATTGATCATGTCCACCAACTTCGATCCACAGACCTTCATCACTCACTGATTTGTATTGAACGCCACGCAACATTTTCACATGATGTTTTTTTAATTGGGCGCGGTGAACCCAACCAGAGGTTTTACCTAATCCTATACCCAAAGGCGTTGTCTTACGTTGCAATAAATATATTTCGCGAACTGGACGATCCACTTCAGCAGGTTGTAAACCACCTTCAGAAACATACTGAATATCAGGATCAACTCCCCACTCACGTTTCCATTCTGCCAAAGGTTGTGGCTGTGGCTGATGTTCAGGTTTTAATAAAAACTCTGACACATCAAATCCGATACCACCAGCACCAATTACTGCTACCTTTTGACCCACAGGCGCACCTCTTAATACTTCTGCATAAGATAAAACTTGTGGTGCATCACTTCCTTCAATCTTCAATGCACGTGGTACAACGCCTGTCGCAACAATCACTTCATCAAAGCCTTCACGCTCAAGCTGTTCACGATTAACTTTAGTATTTAAACGAAGTTCAACCCCAGTGCGCTCAATTTGGACTTTAAAATAGCGAATGGTTTCATGAAATTCTTCTTTCCCAGGAACAACTTTCGCTAAGTTGAATTGTCCCCCTACATCATTAGTGGCTTCAAATAAAGTAACCTGATGACCACGACTGGCAGCAACGGTCGCTGCCGACATTCCAGCTACACCACCACCCACAACAGCTACTTTTTTTGGCTTCTTGGTTTTTAAATAAACCAGTTCAGTTTCATAGGCTGCACGTGGATTCACTAAACATGTGGCACGTTTATTTTTGAAAGTATGATCCAAACAAGCCTGATTACACGCAATACACGTATTGATTTCATCAACACGATTAGTTGCCGTTTTATTCACCCAGAAAGCATCTGCCAATAATGGTCGAGCCATTTGAATCATGTCGGCTTTACCTTCAGCCAAAATAGCTTCGGCAGTTTCAGGCATATTGATTCGGTTGGATGCAATCACAGGCACAGACACATGTTTTTTTACCTCTGCGGTATAATCTACAAATGCCGCACGAGGAACAGAGGTTACAATTGTTGGCACACGAGCTTCATGCCAACCAATACCTGTATTCAATAATGTGATACCCGCTTCTTCTAGCGCTTTGGCAACCGTGATCACTTCATTCATTGTATTACCGTCATGAACTAAATCGAGCATAGATAAACGGAAACAAATGATAAATTTTTCGCCAACTTTCGCGCGAATTGCCTTAACAATTTCAACTGCAAAGCGCATACGGTTTTCTATTTCCCCGCCCCATTGGTCTGTACGCTGATTGACATGACGACTCATAAATTGGTTCAGCAAATAGCCTTCTGATCCCATGATTTCGACACCATCATAGCCAGCTTTTTTCGCGATACTTGCTGTAGCCGCATAATCTTGAATCGTATCCAGAATTTGTTTTTCTGACATCTGACGTGGTTTAAATGGTGAGATCGGCGATTTTATTGGGCTTGCAGAAACTACAAATGGTTGATAACCATAACGCCCTGAATGCAAAATTTGCATTAAAATTTTTGCACCATGTTTATGAACTGCATGTGTCACTAATCGGTGTGGGGCAACATCACCTAAGGTATTCATTGTGCCACCAGCTGGAAGGAGCCAGCCTTGACGATTAGGCGAAATACCACCTGTAATGATGAGACCTACGCCCCCTTTAGCACGTTCACCAAAATATGCTGCTAATTTAGGATAGTTATAAAAACGATCTTCTAGACCGGTATGCATCGATCCCATCACGACACGATTTTTTAGGGTAGTGAAACCAAGATCAAGAGGTTTTAATATATTTGCATAGCGAGTTGTCATGGCAATTCCTTATTTTATGGGCTTTGCAACTTGTTGCATAAAACTATACTTCTTTTTTCATAACTGTTTATGGCAATTTTTTGTCTTTTTCTATAATAAATTACCAACTATGAAATTAGATATTAATATTCAATCACTTACAAAAAAATATTTTTCACTAAGTTCTCTTTGAAAAATTGCAATAAAGTAAATTGATGCATAAAAATCTTCATAAATGCGCTGTATTCTTTTCAAGAAGAAATCATGAATTAGATTAAGCACTACCTATTACTTCTGAGTTTCGACGAAATATTGCTACTTATTCTAATATTTTTGCACCACGTATCTTTTTTTAAAAAAAATTACCAATGAAAAGTGCTACAATTGAAGAAATATATTTTTCAGGTTACCAATTTTCTAGGTGCCTATATTCTATCGTTAGGATGAACAATGTCTGATAATGCAACTATCTTACAGAATGTACCTGTAGGCAAAAAAGTTGGTATTGCCTTCTCTGGTGGTCTTGATACTTCTGCAGCTCTATTGTGGATGAAACAAAAAGGTGCTGAACCTTATGCGTATACAGCAAACTTAGGTCAGCCAGATGAAGATGATTACGATGCTATTCCAAAGAAAGCTGAAGCTTATGGCGCTGTTAAAGCACGCTTAGTGGATTGCCGTTTACAACTTGCATTAGAAGGTATTGCAGCAATTCAATGTGGCGCATTCCATATCTCTACAGGTGGTGTACCTTACTTCAATACAACGCCACTTGGTCGTGCAGTCACAGGTACAATGCTTGTTACTGCGATGAAAGAAGATGACGTCAACATTTGGGGTGACGGATCTACTTATAAAGGTAACGACATTGAGCGTTTCTACCGTTATGGTCTATTAACGAACCCAGCACTTAAAATTTACAAACCTTGGTTAGACCAAACATTTATCGATGAACTTGGTGGCCGTGCAGAAATGTCACAGTTCCTCATCGACAACGGTTTTGACTATAAAATGTCAAAAGAAAAAGCATACTCAACAGACTCAAACATGCTTGGTGCAACTCACGAAGCGAAAGATCTTGAGTATCTTGATGCTGGTATCAAAATCGTTGAACCGATTATGGGTGTTGCATTCTGGAAAGAAGATGTTGAAATCGCACCTGAAGAAGTTTCAATCACATTTGAAGAAGGCTTCCCTGTTGCTCTTAACGGTCAACGTATCGAAGATCCAGTTGAGTTAATTCTTGAAGCAAACCGTATCGGTGGTCGTCATGGTCTAGGTATGTCTGACCAAATCGAAAACCGTATCATTGAAGCGAAATCTCGCGGTATTTATGAAGCTCCAGGTATGGCACTTCTACACATTGCTTACGAACGTCTTGTGACTGGTATTCATAACGAAGATACCATTGAACAGTACCGCATCAACGGTTTACGTTTAGGTCGTTTACTTTACCAAGGTCGTTGGTTCGACTCACAAGCGCTTATGCTTCGTGAAACTGCTCAACGTTGGGTTGCTAAAGCAATCACAGGTACTGTGACTTTAGAACTTCGTCGTGGTAACGATTACACTATTATGAACACTGAATCTGAGAACCTTACCTATGAAGCTGAACGCTTAACTATGGAAAAAGGTGATTCTGTATTCACGCCAATGGATCGTATTGGTCAATTAACCATGCGTAACTTAGACATTACAGATACACGCGCTAAGTTAGGAATCTATACTGGTGCAGGTTTACTTGCTGTAGGTACAGGTTCTGCTGTTCCACAACTTAAAGACAAAAACTAAGATTTAGTTTAGTCCTAAAAAAACCGCGCTTTGAGCGCGGTTTTTTATTTGGACATGAAAATCTATCATTGTTCCCTAGATGAATAATGACTCATTCATCCAACGTATGCTTCATTTTTATATTAATCAGCACAAATAGATGTAAAACCCCTTTTATCGGCTTTTGTCGTTATCAATTTCAAGCAATATCGATTATCATCTATGTTATTTTTTCAGTAAGACTTGCCTTGAATACGATCACTTTAATCCAGCCAGATGATTGGCACGCTCATTTAAGAGATGGTTTAGCACTTCAACGTACTGTTCCTGATTTGGCGAAGCAATTTCATCGCGCAATCTGTATGCCAAATACAGTTCCACCTGTAAAAACTGTGGAAGAGGCACATGCCTATCGTGAAAGAATCATGGCGCATGTTCCTGAAAATGTAAAATTCGATCCTCGTATGGTGCTTTACTTTACGGATCATACTTCTCCTGAAGAAGTACAAAAAATTAAAAAATCTCCATATGTAAATGCAATTAAGCTTTACCCTGCTGGAGCAACCACGAATTCTGATAATGGCGTTAGTGATATACGTAAAGTGTATAGCGTCATTGAGCAACTTGAAGAACATCAAGTTCCTCTCTTACTCCACGGCGAAGTAACACATCATCATGTTGATATTTTCGATCGTGAAAAACGTTTCTTAGATGAAGTTTTAGCACCGCTGCTTAAACAATTTCCAAAATTGAAATTAGTTTTAGAACATATCACCACAAGCGAAGCTGCACATTTTGTACTTGAGCAAGATCGCAACGTGGCAGCAACGATTACACCACAACATTTGTTATTCAATCGCAATGACATGTTGGTTGGTGGTGTTAAACCGCATTTCTATTGTTTGCCAATTTTAAAACGCCAGACACATCAGCAAACTTTGTTAGAAGTCGCAACAAGTGGCAACCCTAAATTTTTCTTAGGTACTGACAGCGCTCCGCACTCTAAAAATGCGAAAGAAAATGCATGTGGCTGCGCTGGGTGTTATAGCGCTCCAACTGCAATTGAATTGTATGCTCAAGCATTCGATCAGGCCGGTAAAATTGAACGTCTTGAAGGTTTCGCTTCATTCTTTGGTGCAGACTTCTATGGTTTACCTCGTAATACTGAAACCATTACATTGATCAAAGAAGATCAAGTGATTCCTGAAAGCCTTGAATATTTAGATGGCGAACAGATCATTCCTCTTTATGCAGGTAAAACAATTCAATGGAGAAAAGTGTGACCACTGAAACATTACCTGTCATCGGTCAACGCTTCCGCGGGTTCCTACCCGTGGTTGTTGACGTGGAAACAGCTGGTTTTAATGCGGATACCGATGCATTGCTTGAAATAGCATGTATTCCAATCATTTACGACGAATCTGGAAAGTTTGTACCTGGTCAAGCGCATCATGCACACATCAATCCATTTGAAGGTGCAAATTTAGATCGTCGCTCACTCGACTTCATTGGCATTGATCCTTTTAATCCAATGCGTGTAGCGATGGCAGAAGATGAAAAGTCTGCACTTAAACGTATGTTCAAAGCAATTAATGAGGTACGCAAACAACAACAATGCACACATGCTGTGCTAGTTGGACACAATGCTCATTTTGATCTTGGTTTTTTAAAAGCGGCAATTGCACGTACTGGAACTAAGAATCAAAATCCATTTCATAGTTTCTCGGTTTTTGATACGGTGACTTTGAGTGCTGTGATGTTCGGACAAACTGTTTTGGCTAAATCATGTATTCAAGCTGGCATCGAGTTTGATGGTAAAGAAGCCCACTCTGCTTTGTATGACACACAGAAAACAGCTGAATTATTCTGCTATATTTTAAATAAATTAGCGCCCCATTTACTTGAAACACTCGTTTCAGAGTAAAAATCTTTAAATACCCCAATATTTTAGAAATCTTGATCATCCTGTGGATTGATCTTAATTGAAAAGTATTGGGGCTTTTTGTTCCAATTTTTAACTATCGCTTTTTTATATTATGTTAATCGGAATATAGTATTGATAATTATTCTCATTAATATTGTGAAATAAGTATTGTTAAATGATAATCGCTATCGTTTTTATTCTCTCAATGTTAAATCATGTCATTTGTACGCTCAAAATTAAATTTAGCCATTCTTACGATTCTCTCAACTACAGTTTGTGCAAATGAAACAGAAATAAATTCAACAGCTAATGATGATTCAATCAAACTCAATACAATTGTAACGAATGCAACTGAGCAACAAGAAGTTGGAAAAACCCTTTATACGAAGGATGACTTAGACAAGACACCCAATAGTTCTAAGAACATTACTGATTTTTTAAAAGTAAATCCTAATGTGCAATTTGGTAATAATTTTAAAAGTGGCTTACAACAAGGTGAACTTAGCCCAGCCGAAATTAGCATCAATGGCGGTTTACCCTATGAAAATAAATTTCTAATCAATGGGATGAGCATTAACAATAATATTAACCCTGTGGGTGCAACAACATCGAACTCAAATAATGAACTACTCGGCTCTAGTCAAGCTGTTGCAGTCAATGCAGACCTGATTTGTAATATTAAACTCCTTGATAGCAATGTGAGCGCTGAATATGGTGAATTTACTGGCGGTGTAGTGAGCGCAGAAACCTGCGCACCAAAAACTGAGGTAGGCAAAATTCACGGTAATATTACCTATGATTATACATCTGATTCTTGGTCTAAAATCAACTTTCCTGATCCAGAAAGCCAACAGGAATTTGAAACCTCCAACAGTGAAAAAAATCAACCTTTCTTTACTAAACAAGGAGTCAGTGCAACACTGTATGGTAATCTCACAGACCAATTAGGCTTCAATGCTTTTGGCTCTTTTCGACATTCCTTAATTACATTAAAAACGAATTTTATTGAGCCAGCAGAATTAGACCAAACACGTGCTGCGAGCAATTATGGTGTTGAACTCTTCTACACACCTTCAGATAAAACCTCATTAAAAATAGGAACTCAGCTATTTGAAAATAAAGGTGAATACTTCAATGCTACATTTTTAAACTCAGAAAACACGCAAATATCTGATAGCCAAAGTATTTATATCAATTTACAAAATAAATTAAATGCTGTTCGGTTAGAACAACAACTTAATTATCAAACACAAAATAGCTCGCGAGAGGCAGAACAGGATGCATACGTGTGGGCTCGATCATCAACAAAAAATTGGAATCCGAATTTAAGTACGCAATCTTATGGAAACTATGGTTCATTATCACAAGAAGAAAAAAAACTGGAATACTCAATCAAAGCCTTATTTGAACCAATAAAGTTTGCGAACTCATCACACCAACTCAAAGTGGGTGCAGGTTATGGTCATTATGAAGCGTATTGGGAAAGACCTGAAGTTTCTAATAACTATTACACAACTACTATCGCTTCAAAAAATATTGAAAACTTAAACTGTTACGCTTCTGATGGTCGTCGTTATGATGCTTGTGACGAAGGCAATTCAATTGACGGGCAATATTTAACGCAACGATTTAAATATGATGCAGGACAAATCAATGTACGCCAAGATCGTTGGCATGCATATCTCGAAGATTCAATTTATGTTAATCCATTTATTCAATCTAGTTTAGGCTTAAGAGCTGATTATGATTCACTGACTCAAAATACAAATATTGCACCTCGTAGTTCATTTGTTGTGAAGCCATTTGGCAATGATCAATTATTTATCACGGCTGGTTGGAATCGCTATTATGGTTTAAACGCATTCGCCAACGAATTACAAGATCAACGAGGTCGATTACAGACAAAATTTAAGAGAAATAGTCTTTCTGAAGGTTGGGAACTCGATCCGACGTATATGCCATCCTTCAAATCAAGGTCAGAGCTGGATACGCCGTTTTCAGATGAATCTGTATTTGCTTTTAACACCAATATTTGGAACATCAATACTGGTTTAAAATATGTTCAGCGAGAGAACAAAGACCAATTACGCCAGCAGCAAGGTAATAAGTCTTATAACAACTCAGGAAAATCTGAAGCTGAAATATTAACGTTCTCTTTAAAAAATATTAAACCACTTGTATTTAAAAATTCTGTGCATTATTTAAGCCTAAATGCCGATATGACAGATACAAATCGTAATTTTGATAGCTATGAAAGCAACTACTACACAGGTACATCACAAATTTATTATGATGGCAAACTGATTAATGCTGAAGATAAACCCACTGATAATTTCAATACACCATGGACAGTTAGACTAGATTGGAATATTGGTTTTAATAATATTCCTTTAAATATTAATCATTATCTTAGCTATCGTGCAGGGACACCAGGTATGAAAAAAACCCTGAGTACCAGTAAAACTGAATTTGTCTATGAACTCGATGGTATGAAATATGACACTTACACTGCATATAAAACGAAAAATGCTTTGCATTGGGATATGCGTACTACCTATACAATACCGAGTTCAAAAAATACGCAAACTATTTTTGGTTTAACCATTAATAATGTACTTAACCGTAAAAATGAGTATTTTTCTTCCAATACATCCTCAGTGACACCAACACCAAGTCCTGAAATCGGTCGTCAATTCATTGCAGATGTTACATTTAAGTTCTAACTCATGATTCCCATAGAGCACTTAGGTGCTCTTTTTCATTTATGCCACGTTAAACTTTTGGATTGCATAAAGAAAAAACAATTCAAGACTTGAAAAATATCAATTATCCTCGATATTACATAAAGTAATTCACTCAATCTTAGAATGAGCATATGAACAATCAAAACAAACCTGAAATTATTACGATAGAAGATCAAAGCTTTGGTAGCCATGTAGAACATTGGGCGCTGTTAACTGATGATCCGACTGTTCAGGTTCCAAAATGGTTGAGTGAAGCACTAAATGCACCTGTCATGCCGATGGGGATTTGTGCTGAAGAACAAGATATGGATCCGAATGTTTGGCTAATTCAAGGACCTAAACAACAACCTATCCAATTGGTTCAAGTCATTGCTGTAGAAGACAATAAACCTAAAGCAGTCAAAACAGCCTTCCCTACTTTTGATAGTCCTTATACGTTGAACGCGACGATTGAACGCATCATTACATGTAAGTCCAACACGCAAGCAGTGTTACAATTAAAAGTTAGTGATAATAGTGTGGTTTATGCTTTTGATAGCTTATACAGTGTTAACCAAATTCAATACCAAAAAAATCAATCTTATAAAGTCCAATTAAATGCGTGGGCTTATGAGCTAGAAAAAGTTGCTGATCAAGAACAAATTGTTGTGGATGATCCAGCTTCAATTAAACACCATCGTGCTTTAAATGAAATTTTGAGTGAACACAATGGTGTAGCGCCAGATAATTTACAGCAGCTGATTGATGCTTGGGAACCTAAATCAGATGCCGATAAAGAACCTGTAACGGTCGATTTTTCGAAAATGGTGGCTTACTTGTACGGTGAAACCATGGGTCAGGAAGATGAGGCCTGGTTCCAAGGAAAAGTGGTTGGCAAGACCCAAATGCAGTTCAACGATCAATTTTATCAACTTTATGATGTAACACTTATTTTAGAAGAAAACCAACCTGCTACACTTATTCGTATCGCGACTAAGGATGAGAATTATAAAAATTTCGAAATTGGTCAATATATTCGTGGAAATATATGGATTCAGGCGAATATTTATGCTAAAAATACATCAAATAAATAGGATTTAACTATAAAGTAATATTTAGGCTCCTAGATGAAAATTATACCGGAACAATCAACAGGCTTAATGGAACAAGCACGCCCTCGTATTCGAGTAGACAAGGGTGCTTACTGTTTCTTTTTCTTAGGTGTTTTCCTCGCTGCTTTTATTTTCCACTTTACCAATCTTATTCCAGCATTTTAATAAATTAGTGTTGATTACTTTCATCTGCGTTTTAGTGCATAAAAAAAAGCCTGTCATATGACAGGCTTTTTTACAAACTGATTTTTAAGCATTACGCTTCGCAAAATCATCCATAAATTTCACAAGAGCTTGTACACCCTCAAGTGGCACTGCATTGTAAATACTCGCACGCATACCACCTACTGAACGATGTCCTGCAAGATTTAATAAATTATTTTCCTCTGCTTCTTTCAGGAATTGCTTTTCAAGTTCAGGCTTCGCCAATGTAAATGGTACATTCATAATTGAACGATATTCTTTCGCAATTGGATTTGCATAGAAGTCACTTGAATCAATATAACCATACAACAATTCAGCTTTTTGCTGGTTCACTTGATGAATTGCCTCTACACCACCCTGTTCAAGCAACCATTCAAATACTAAGCCTGATAAATACCAAGCATAAGTAGACGGTGTATTCACCATAGAATCATTCTTCGCTTGCGCTGAATACTTCAAAATGCTCGGAATTTCTTCTTTTGCTTGGTCTAATAAATCATCACGAATGATTACCAAAGTTAAACCAGCAGGACCGATATTTTTTTGCGCACCCGCGTAAATAAGACCGAACTTTGAAACATCAATTGGTGCCGACAAAATACTAGAAGATAAATCTGCAACCAGTGGTTTATCCGTAGTTGGGATATTTTTAAATTGAATACCACCAATCGTTTCGTTATCGGCATAATGAACATAGGCAGCATCAGCAGATAAATTCCATGTACTTTCATCAGAAATTGCAAGATTACCATCTGCATCTTTAATACCAGCTTCGATCACGTTAATTTCGCCATAACGTTTTGCTTCTTTTAAAGCTTTTTCAGACCAAATGCCAGTATGGATATAATCTGCTTTGTTATTTTTCCCTAATAGATTCAATGGAATCGCAGAGAATTGTAGAGAAGCACCACCCTGTAAGAAAAGCACTTTGTAGTTCTCAGGAATATTCATCAACTTGCGTAAGTCTGCTTCTGCTTTTTCAGCAACAGCGACGTAGTCTGCACTACGATGACTCATTTCCATGATTGATAGGCCCTTACCCTGCCAATCAAGCATCTCAGCTTGAGCTTTTTCTAATACAGCAGTAGGTAATGCAGCAGGACCAGCACAGAAGTTGTACGCGCGCATGATTTTTCCTTTCAGAGTGAAACACAATAAAATGATGGCATTTAACCACAGATGGCATTATGTTGCAGTAGTTTAAGTTGAAATTATTTCAATCTATTATCCTTAGCAGAATAAAAAAAACGATGTATATTTATAGGATAGTTTTAATAAAACGAGAAACACTCCATATTTAAAGATATAAGAATCTTTCTAATTGGTTAATTTTTTTGTTAAATCATTGATAACAGCTTGTACCACTAACCAAGAAATATTTGTAGAGTCTTCATCAGGATCAAATCCCTGAATCATATGCTCATAAGGATGAATTAAGTTTCTAAATTCTCTTAAAGAGTGTGAATACTTTTTCACATCTACACCAATCCAACCTAACTGATGAGCTACATCAATCATTTCACCTAATTTCCAATCAGCAAAATTCTTTGTTTTTTGATTTTTATCCCTAGGTGCACTTGGAGCCTGATTCGCCTCTCTCATATTTTGTTGAAAAACACCCAATAACAACCCCTCTAATACACTACCCATTAATATCATTGAAGCTAAATATGCTTTCGAATCTAGACACTTTTGTATTTCCACCCACCTATTCTGTAAAATTTCACCCACCCTCATCTCTAGACCTAGAATTAAGAAATTAGGTGGTGGATAAGACTTAAGTTCTGATTCTAATTCGCAAATATTTGAATAATCTATTTCAATTTTTCTAAATTTTGGATCTATACGATCCAAGTACATTTCAAAACCCTCTATGTAGAGAATCTTATTCAAAATTTTTAAAGCTTTATTTATTTTCTCTTTATCACCTGCATATTCTTTCGGTGACACTAGTCTTTTAAGAATATTCGCTAATTGCTCTTTATTAGCTTCATTTAATTTTTCTAAAACCCACTTTGATCTTGTTGAACCATCATGAGTAAACGGTAGTCCTGCATTCCTAAAAAATTGTGTTAATTGTGAACCGCTTCTATACTCAGGATGATTTTCAGGATCATTCCCACAAATAAATTCTGCTATTTGTTCTAAAGTTTTTTGATCCATGTTCGATACTTTCCTTTATTTATAATTCTTACTTTTATAAAAAAGGACGCCTCAGCGTCCTTTTTTTGAATGTATTATTATTCTTCTGATGGTTGATCAGGCTCAGAAGTTTCAGCTGGTTCAGTATTCAAAATTTCTGAATCATCTAAAATTTCTAATTCTTCATCTTCAACAGCTTCAATCGCTTCAACACCAACCAATGTCTCGTTTTCACCTAAGCGGATTAAACGTACACCTTGTGCATTACGACCCGTCTGAGCAATTTCAGATGCACGAGTACGTACTAGCGTACCACCATCAGAAATCAGCATGACTTCTTTGCTGACATCGATCGCTACCGCACCAACTAGCTCACCATTACGATCAGATGTCTTGATCGCAATGACGCCTTTACCACCACGTTTCTTGGTCGGGAAGTCATCCACTGGCGTACGCTTACCGTAACCATTTGCTGAAGCACAAAGCACTTCACCTGTTTCCGGAACAACGACTAATGAAACAATACGGCTTAGGAAATTAGAATCCGTATCTTCATCTTCTGAATCTACATCATTATCTTCAATTTCTTCCGCTTGAGCCAATCCAATGGTGACACGCATACCACGTACACCTTTCGCAGATCGACCCATTGCACGTACATCAGTTTCTGCAAATCGAATCGCTTTACCTTCATTCGAGAACAACATAATTTGTTGTTCACCGTCAGTAATCGCAACACCAATTAAACGGTCGTCTCCAGCTAACTCGATTGCACGTAAACCATTTGAACGTACATTAGAGAACTGCTCAAGTTCAACTCGCTTGATCGTACCGTATTCAGTTGCCATAAAGACATAGAAGTTTTTACGTAAGTTTTCTGCAAGCTCAGCAAATTCAACTACTACTTCATCATCAAGATCTGTAGTTGATAATTCAACTCCTAACTCTTTCAGATGTGTACGCAATTCGTCCGATAGATCGTCACCATCTGCTAGATCAGCAAATGATTTTTCTAATGCATCATAGTGTGCAGCAATGATTTCGTTTTGCTGTAATTGAGCTTGATGAGATTTAACAAACTGACGGAAATCGGCTAGACGTTCTTTAAATTTCTTCGGTGCATCAATCACTGGCAGAATAGCAGTAATTGTCTCATTTTCATCTAATGGCAATAAGTTCACCATAGGACGACCTTTTGCACCACGAGAAGCTTGAGGCACTTCAAAAACTTTTAAGCGATAGACTTTACCGACATTGGTAAAGCATAAAACTGTTGCATGGTTAGATGTCACAATCAAATGTTGAATGTAATCATCTTCTTTCATAGACGTTGCTGATTTACCACGCCCACCACGACGTTGCGCAGCATAATCAGAAAGTGGCTGTGTTTTCGCATAGCCTGATTGAGAAACGGTTAAAACAACTTGTTCTTCTGGAATTAAATCCTCACGAGAGAAATCTACACGAGATTCTACAATCGCAGTACGACGCTCATCACCATATTGCTGAAGAATAAGTGCAAGTTCTTCACGAATCACATTCATCAACAATTCAAAATCATTAAGAATTGCTGTCAACTCTGCAATTTGTGCCAAAATTTCAGAATATTCTGCATGCAGCTTATCTTGTTCTAAACCAGTTAAACGATGCAAACGTAATTCTAAAATTGCACCCACTTGAGTTGGTGAGAGACGATAAATATTGCCAGATAATCCAAACGGTTTATTAGGATCTTCGCCTTCAATTTCATCTGGGCGAACAGAAACTGAACCTGCTTTTTCTAATAAAGCAACTACGCCACCTGCAGACCATTCTCCTGCTTGCAAACGTTCACGTGCTTCTTGCGGATTCGCAGAGGTTTTAATGGTTTCAATGATGGCATCAATATTTGCTAAAGCAACCGTTAAACCTTCCAAGATATGACCACGTTCACGTGCCTTACGTAATTCGAACATCGTACGACGTGTTACAACTTCTTGACGATGGCGAATGAAAGCAGCAATGATGTCCTTTAAATTCATCAGCTTTGGCTGGCCATTATCCAAGCAAACCATATTAATACTGAATGAATTTTGAAGCTGAGTATTTTGGAATAAATTATTAACAATTACTTCAGCGTTTTCGCCACGCTTTAAGTCAATTGCAATACGCATCCCTTCTTTATCAGATTCGTCGCGTAACTCTGAAATACCTTCGAGCTTCTTCTCTTTCACAAGTTCAGCAATACGTTCAATCGTTTTTGCTTTGTTCACTTGATATGGAATTTCAGTGAATACAATCGTCGTACGACCTGTTTTTTGGTCTTCTTCTAAATGGTACTTACCACGAATAAATAAACGACCTTTACCAGTACGGTAAGCATCAACAATACCCGATTTACCGTAAATGATACCGCCTGTAGGAAAGTCTGGACCCGAAATATGTTCCATCAATCCTTCAATACTGATATTCGGATTATTGGCATAGGCTAAGCACGCATTGACCACTTCAGTCATATTATGCGGCGCCATATTGGTTGCCATACCTACAGCAATACCCGTGACACCATTAATGAGTAAATTTGGCACACGAGTTGGCATAACTTGTGGGATACGCTCTGAACCGTCGTAGTTATCTTCCCACTCTACTGTATCTTTTTCTAAATCAGCTAACAGTTCATGCGTTAATTTACGCATACGCACTTCGGTATAACGCATCGCTGCTGCACTGTCACCATCAACAGAGCCGAAGTTACCCTGACCATCAACCAACTGATAACGTAAACTGAAATCTTGTGCCATACGAACGATTGTTTCGTATACAGCAGAGTCACCATGAGGGTGGTATTTACCGATTACATCACCAACGACACGCGCTGATTTTTTGTAAGCTTTGTTATAATCATTTCCAAGCTCATGCATCGCATAAAGAACACGGCGATGAACTGGCTTTAAACCATCTCTAACGTCTGGTAGTGCACGAGAGACAATGACACTCATAGCATAGTCGAGATATGAGCTCTTCAGTTCATCCTCAATGGCAATCGGTCGAATTTCCGATACGCTCATGCATACTCCTTATTACAAACAGCTTGAAGAAACTGCTCGATTTATATAATCAATCTTGCAAAAAATTAGCCCAAAATCTATGGAGCTAAATTCTAAAACTCAGCCGAAAATTATAGCACAAATCCGTATTTTTGTCCCTAAATTTTATGGATGATCTGTTTAATTTTATTCATAAAAATGACTAAATTTTCAACACAAAATTCTTAAACAGTATTGCCCTAAAATGAATGATAAAAATCACTTTTTTGCTACTTATACATAAAAAAGATCCTCGTAAGGATCTTTATAAATACATGAATATTCTTCAATGATGAAGTTCGCGCTTGTCCGCTTTCATTAAACTAAAAGAAATTGCAAATAAGCTTAAAATCAACGGAAACTCATACAGCTCTTCGAGTAAGCTTTCATTACTATTTTCTGTGAGCAGGAGCATCCCTATAAAGCGATGATGCTCTATCGCATCAGAAACAACGAGCCCAATCACAGCCAAAACAAAGGCCCAAACTGGGATAATAGCTGTCTTAAACTTGTTCACAATCTCTGTGCGTAATTTTTGGTTCAATAGTGGAAAAACCACAGACCCAATCAATACAATTGAGATACCTCGAAAATAGATTTTTGGGACATCAGGGAAATAATCTCGCCCCCAACTGGTACTACGACCAAACAATAAAACCCACCAGCAAACAGCCCAAAGCCAAAACTCTTTCTTACCTTCTCTAAGCTGTAAAGGCTTTATGTAAAAATAGCTAATAACTGCAAAGGACAACAATAAAAGAGCCTGTAAATTTTCAATCAGACGCACGTCTTCCATACCAAACACATTGAAATGGACTTGATTAAATAATGGAAAAATTAAACATGAGACCGCGATTAGAACAAGCGGTAATGTTATTCGGGTGTCGACCAGCAAAACACAAACTCCCTCATTAATACATTGAAAGTATGAATGAGCTTAAAAAATGATGGCGAATCATATCACAATTACAAAAAACATATAAAACGGTAAATTCTGATCCCTTGATGAGAATAATCTATAATTTTGTTTTATGAGATTTTTTTGATGATTAAATATAAAAATGCCCTGACCAAGTAAAATGAAATGAATCATTACTCGATCAGAGCATTAGTACAGCAATGCTGAATTAGATTTTAGAAACTAATTCTGGAACCACTGTATTTAAGTCACCTACTAACCAGTAGTCAGCTACTGCATTAATTGGAGCTTCTTCATCTTTGTTGATCGCAACGATCACCTTAGAATCTTTCATACCTGCCAAGTGCTGAATCGCACCAGAGATACCTACAGCAATATAAAGGTCTGGCGCAACGATTTTACCCGTTTGACCAACTTGCATATCGTTTGGAACGAAACCAGCATCTACTGCTGCACGAGATGCACCTTGAGCTGCACCAAGCTTATCAGCTAATGGATCAAGTACTTTATGGTAGTTCTCACCAGAACCTACACCACGTCCACCAGATACAACAATGCGAGCTGCTGTTAATTCTGGACGTTCTGATTTTACGATTTCTTCAGATACGAACTTAGAAATACCCGCATCACCAGTAGAAGTTGCAGCTTCAACCGCAGCAGATCCACCTTCAGCAGCAACTGCATCAAACGCTGTACCACGAACTGTACCAACAACAACTGATTCACCAGACTCTACAGTTGCAATCGCGTTACCAGCATAAATTGGACGCTTGAAAGTTTTAGGACTATCAACTGCAATAATGTCAGTAATCATACTTACATCAAGAAGTGCTGCAGCACGTGGAAGTACGTTTTTGCCCGTCGTTGTAGACGCCGCAAGAATGTGTGAATAACCTGTACCAATTGAAGCAACAAGCTTCGCTACATTTTCAGCCAATTGGTTTGCATATGCAGCATCGTCAGCTAAAAGAACTTTGCTTACACCAGCAACTTTAGCGGCTTCATCAGCAACTGCTTGAGCGCCTGAACCAGCAACTAATACAGTGATATCACCACCGATTTTTTGAGCCGCAGCTACAACGTTTAAAGTTGCACCGTTAAGTGCTTTGTTGTCGTGCTCAGCGATTACTAAAATACTCATGATTTTTATCCTTCTGTATTAGATCACTTTCGCTTCATTTTTTAGTTTTTCAACAAGCTCATCAACAGACTTCACTTGAACACCAGCTTTACGTTCAGCAGGCGCTTCAACTTTAACAGTCTTAAGCTTAGTTGCAGGATTAACACCAAAATCTGCAGGAGATTTAGTATCAAGCGGTTTCTTACGTGCTTTCATGATGTTTGGTAGAGCAGCATAACGTGGCTCATTCAAACGTAAATCAGTCGTAATGATCGCTGGAAGTGCTAGTTCAACAGTTTGTAAACCACCGTCGATTTCACGAGTCACTTGTACTTTATCGCCTTCAACTTTAACTTCTGAAGCAAATGTACCTTGACCAGCACCAAGTAATGCACCAAGCATCTGACCAACTTGGTTAGAGTCGTCATCAATTGCTTGTTTACCAAGAAGGATAAGTTGTGGCTGTTCAGCGTCTACAACGCCTTTAAGAATCTTCGCAACTTCTAAAGCACCAAGTTGGCTGTCATCAGCTTCAACTAGGATACCGCGGTCTGCACCAAGCGCCATTGCAGAACGGATTTGTTCTTGCGCTTCTTTAGGACCAATAGAAACAACAACGATTTCTGAAACAGTTCCTTTTTCTTTTAAGCGAACCGCTTCTTCCACTGCGATTTCACAGAATGGGTTAATTGACATTTTAACGTTAGTAAGGTCAACCCCACTATTGTCCGGCTTTACGCGAACTTTAACGTTGGCATCAACCACACGTTTTACAGCAACAAGAGCCTTCATGTAATCCTCGGCTGTTTTAACAGAAGTAAATATTCAGAAAAGTTATAATAACTCTTCATTTAAAATTTTTAGGTGTCCTATCTTGCAATGTGTTTGGCATTTCGGTCAAGTCACAATTCACAAAACTGCTGTAAAAAAGCGTAATTTTCGTTGAACGGAGCGTTCACAAAATTATTTTGTTAATAAATTTGTCAGCTTTTCAATATTTTTTGTAAAAAATTAAACTTTGATTTTTAATATTTTTTTAATTTATTAACTACATCAGTTGAATTGATGCTGTAGACTCTTATTTTACGTTGAAAAGCGTTGGCGTGAGTCACCAAATTTGAGGTAAAAAATGTCATAACAGACAGCAAAAATTACAATAACAGCTATTCTTTTTGAGTATAATTTAACCAAAGTTAAATCTATTTGAATAGAAAGCGCAAACATTAGTTTGCGCTTTTTTAATGTTAATTCACAATGAGCCATGTTGCTGCCAATGAAAGCATCACTCCCGAACCACCATCAATCCATTTTTGACGTTTTTCATTTATCCCTGTTTTCTGTGTCAAAAATGCAAATACAAAACTCAATGATGAATAAATAATTAAGCATAATCCAATGAAGATTAGGGATAAGACAATCCCCTGTCCCATAATCGAAGAGGTATGCTGGTTAATAAATTGAGGCAAAATCGCAAAATAAATAAGCATACCTTTAGGATTAAGTAAGGATGTTATAAAACCGCGTCGAATCGGACTAATGACCTGACTTTGTTTAATTTCAATATTTTTGTGATTAAGCGCAGATCGAATCAAATTAAATGCCAAATAAAGCAAATAACAGATTCCTAACCATTTGATCGTTTCAAAAATAATAGGGAAAGAAATAATGATAGCCGCAATACCCACAACGACTAAAAAAGAATGGACGAAATAACCCAAACACACCCCTAAAGTCGCCATAACGCCTGCTTTCGCATTTTTACCCATTACCTGTGACAGAATAAATAACATATCCGGACCAGGCGTAAAAATAAGAGGGATAACTGTCAAAGCAAATAACCAATAGGTAGACATTTTCTTTCTTCCATCATTAATGAAAATGAAAAAAAAGTATCTTCGAATTTACATAAAATAGGATTTCAAATATTCTATTTATTCTTTAATTTTTAGAATTTAATTCTAATATATGAAAATAATATCTAAATCAATTTCAGTTAAATTAGATCGTATCGATAAAAGTATCATTCATGAACTTCAAACCAACGGTCGAATTCAAAATAATGATTTAGCCAAAGAGATTGGCTTATCACCATCCTCTTGTTTAAGACGCGTAAAAATTCTCGAAGATGCTGGAGTCATCCAGCAATACACAACCATTGTTGATCCTCAAAAAATCGGATTACAACTTATTCTATTTTCGCGTATTTGGTTGGTGGGACAAGACGCTGAAACCATCGATACTTTTATTGAAGCGATGAAAGAACTCCCTCAAGTCATGGAGTGCTATATTATTTTGGGCGAATGTGATGCGATGTTAAAAGTTGTCGTACCTGATTTGGAGAACTATCGTAAATTTCAGTCAGAACACTTAACCAAAAAAAATGGGATTACCAGTGTGAAAACGGATTTACCCAGTCAAATCATTAAACAAAGCTATCAACTGCCCCTGCAATCAATTTAATACCATTAAGCAATCGATCCGACTGACTTTTTAGATCGGACCGATTATCCATTTTGATCAAGTTAAAAAGTTAAATCTTCAATGCTTTAAGTTTTTTCAACCTCGATTTTTTCATTCAAAATTTTTTCTAAAAGTACATGCTGATCCACTGATTCACTCAATTTAGGATCACAAATTTTGAGTCTTCGTTTCAGCTCTTCCTGTAAATACAATTGATCCTCAAGCTCCAATTCAGTTTGACTAAGTTGCTGCGCAAAATATCGAATCACACCTTCAAGTCGTTGATTTTGCTTCAATATAACGTATGCATAACCCAATACAAGCCCTTTGAAAATTTCCTGATAAGGCTTACCACGTTGAAAATTGTATGCCAATGAAGATAGTACCCGCTCACCAAAACCTAACTTACGATATGGGTCTCGCGCCACTCGATCACATGGGTCTTTATAAGCCGTCTCACAAGAGTCGATAAAACTCTTTGCCAATAGTTCTAAATTTTCTTTTCGATGTGGTAGTAGATCCTTTAATCCAACTTTAACCTCATGGAGTACTGCCAACATAAATTTAGAAATTTGCTCATCAGACAGTGCAATCCCGATCGTTTCATATTGTCGAAAACTTGCAGCCCATGCTGTCATTGCATGCACACCATTCCACATGCGATTTTTGATTAACTGTATCTCTTCAATCTCTTCAACCAGAATCATTTGGCGCATTTTTGCCAATAAAGGACTGTTATTTTCCACATAAAGTGGCATATCTGTTTCGGCATGAAATAAGATCAATTCTAGATTTTGTAGAATATGCGCCGATTTGAATTTTTCGTATAGATCGTCAATATACTGAGTAGCCAATTGTTCTTGTTCAGCATTTAAACGCGTCCCTTCATCCACATCCGTCACGTCTAAATCATGCTCATGCTGCACATGTCTAAAAATATTGTATTTGATTTTTAACTGTCTAAATAGTTTTTGATCTGTAATTTTAGCTACCATTCGATTGACTACTGTATCGCAAAAATAGTGCTGCGACATGATGATATTGACTGTCTTCGCATCCGTAATTTCATGCAAAGCACTACAAATCTGTTGTTCAATTAATGATTTTGCGCCTACTTTGTTTAAAACAATTAAAACTGTTAGAGGATTCAACTGTTCTTCAAAATGGATATAACGCGCATACAACCCTTGAGCAATGGTTTTAGCCTCTTGCTCGATTGCCTTTTCAGGTAAACACAGTGCAATTAAACTTGATTCAATATACATGTGCTGCATCATTTCAATATTTGATGCATCTATGACGGTTATATTGTCTATTCGCTCGTCATGAGAGTGTTGCCCATAACGAATACTGTAACCACCAAAAGTATTCACACTATTTCTATAGAGTGAATTCCGCGTTGAAGCATAGATTTGTTTTGGTCGAGTATATCCATCCCAATGAGACAATACTTGGGCAATATAGCCACCACCTATTGCCCCAAAACCATGTATCCCCACGACATGCTGATTTAAAGTCTGAGGAAAAGAGTCAAATAGAGCAGGCATTTTTAATTTTGGTGTAAATTGATTCAAATCTTCCAGAAAATCATGCATGCTTTCGTAAAAGAAATTCGCTTTTTCGAGCATGGTTGAATTAGGTTCTTTGATATCTTGAAGTAATACCGATAATCCACCCGCTTCAAACGCCGACATCACTCCATTTTCTGAGTCTTCAAACATTAAACATAAAGTTGGATCAATGTTCAGTTGCTCAGCAGCTTTTAAGAAAATTTCTGGGTGTGGTTTTCCATTATCAACCTCATCGCCGCATACGATAATGTCGAAAAACTTATATACATTGGCATTGATTAAATACTCTTCAGCTATTTCACGTCGACTCGAAGTTGCTACTGCCATTTTCAGATTGGACTTTCTTAAACGTTCAAGAACTTGCATGAGTCCAAATTTAATCGGCACTCCGTATTTTCTTACATGCTCAAGTTCTAGCTGATCTGCTCGCTTTCTGATTTCCGCATACGGTACTTCTTGACCATATTGCTGATTTGCCAGTTTTTCGGCACTACGAGCACTTAAACCCAAACAAGATAATAAATAGGCGTCTGTAAATTCGACACCAATGAGTTCTAATGATGCTTGCTTCAACGTTTGAAAACGAAGTCGCTCCGTATCAAACATTGTGCCATCCATATCAAAAATGGCGGCATGGATATTATTTTCATGAAATTTAATCATTTACCCCTCTCCAAAAAAATTCAAAATTACTAGACAAGTGTAAAGAATTTGACTGAATCGAATGAGCAGAATAAATATATGAAACAAAATTGAACGTTATTTAATCAATAATTTTATCTTTATGTATTGAGTTGTTGGAAACAGGTAAATTTAATTTTCTATAAAGTAACAGAGCTAAAATTATTAGCTCTGTTTTTTAAATGATTTTTTTCAAACTTGATTGAGCGCCGCCAAGTAATCACGATGGACGTGACTCAATTCAATAATAGGATATTGTTCTAGTTCAAAAATTTTCCAAACTTCAATAAAGTCTTCTTTCAAATCAACTCCTTGATCTGCAATAGGTCTTTCTTGCCATTGCTGATCAGAAATCCACAAATAAGTCTTAGATGTTATTGGATCAATCGCTTGGATTTTTCCTTCAGTATTAATACCCTGCACATAGGCATTGTTAGGTAGAGCGGCCTCAATCATCGGTAAATTGATTTCCACAAAATGTTTCACCTGACGTAAACCATAACCTGCAAAAATGTCTTTTTGTGCTGAAGAGAGTTGCTGATACTTTTGATCAATATTGTCAATCATGGCTTGACCTAATCATTCCTGCAAAATATTTTTTAATTTGTATACAACTTAAATCCATCTATTAAAGTTATACCTTAAAAATCGTATTAAAAAAAATCAATTCGAAAAATATAAGCTAAAGTTTAAGGGAAAATTATTTTTAAAAGCGCAGCTTTCAAAAGCTCAATCCCAACAATACATTATTTTTCAAATAATTTTATTCGCATTAAATTAACGCATTTTATTTATATCAATGGTTATTAGCTATTTTCTGGAGCATAAAACTGTAAATTTCATTTATTTTTAGAGTGGCACATTCATTGCTTAACCAGTTTGAACTTAATCTGGGGAATGCACATGATCACATTTAAAAAAACTCTGCTTGTTGTCACGATAGCAACTTTCTTAACAGCCTGTGGTGACAATGAAAGTAGCACAAATAATTCTAACACGCCGCCTCCTGTCCCGTTTAATCCTGTAGAAGCAACCATTAGTGATTTGCATAACTCGATTTTAAGCAAAGGTTCATCTTGTGTTGATGTTGTGCAAGGATATTTAAATCGTATATCAGCTTACGATCGACAAGGTCCAGAGCTCAATAGCATTATTTCTTTAAACCCAAATGCACTTAAAGAAGCAGAAGTGCTCGACCAACAATTTGCAAAAAATTCGAAACTTTCAGGACCTCTTCACTGTGTCACTGTACTCGCTAAAGACAATATTGATGCTGTAGATATGGCGAACACAGCAGGTTCTGTAGCATTAAAAGATAATTTTCCACATGATGATGCCTATATCATAAAAAATATCAAAGAAAATGGCGGAATCATTTTAGGAAAAGCCAATCTTGATGAGTTCGCTTTCGGCTTTGGTGGAAAATCAACTCTAGGTGATCAAACTAAAAATGTGTATGACTTAAGTAAAGGCCCAGGTGGTTCATCATCAGGAACTGGCGCTGCCATATCTGCAAGTTTTGCAATGGTGGGAATAGGAACTGATACGGGAGGGTCAATTCGTGTGCCTTCATCAGTACAGGGTCTTGTCGGTTTACGACCATCTTTACGTCTTTTGAGCCAAGATGGAATTATTCCACTGGCACCAACTCAAGATACTGCTGGACCAATGTGTAGACAAGCTATTGACTGTGCAAAATTAATGGATGCAATGATCGGATTCGATAGCTCATTAAGTTCAAATCAACGTAGTGAATTTGCACGTACTTCTCCTCTTCTAAAATCAGAGTCTGCTTACCGCGAATTGATTAATCAACCGAATAGCTACGTTCCTCATGACACTGTAAGTCTTGAAGGAAAGCGTATTGGTATAGTACAAGCCCTTTACCCTTCCGAAGGTTCAACCACTCAACAGAAAGAAGACTACAATCTCGTTAAAGAAGCAATGGATAACGCAATTACTAAACTTGAAGAGGCTGGAGCAACTGTAGAAATAGTTACAATAAGTGATCTAAATACAATTTTGACACGTTATTCGAGTCTTTCAAGTGCTGAATTTAAAATATCACTTACAGAGTATTTAAAGACCACAAGAAGTATTTACCAATCGTATGAAGATTTACTCGCTAGTGGACTAATGATCCGTAACTTCAGCGGCTATAATTCTGATCCAACAAGTGCTTCATATATTGAGAATTATGAGCGCAACACCACTGAAAGAAGTCCATTCGTGCGCTTACGCATGAACAGCGCTTTAAATAATGTTGAACTAGATGGTACTCGTAAAGGCGTACAATACGACGCTTTAGCCTACCCTTCTATTACTGGGTTTGCTGGCAATTTAGGAAGTAGCCCGACCACAGGCACCAATAATCGCCTAAGTCCTTTTAGTGGTTTTCCTGCATTATCTATGCCTGCTAAATCAGTGAACTCAAGTCGCAGTAGTTATCCTATGAATGTTAACATCGAGTTTATTGCTCGTGAATTTGATGAGCCGACTTTATTTGAAATCGCAGTCGCATTCCAAAAAGTGAATCCCGCACGTATGATACCTATACACACACCAGCACTTTAAACAGATAACTTTATCATTCAGTACAGTATTAAGTATATTCAATATACTTAATACTGAGGATTAAGATTTTTGGGCTCTAGGGTGAGCTTTATCGTAGACTTGAGCCAAACGATCAAAGTCTAACTGAGTATAAATTTGTGTCGTAGATAGATTACTATGACCTAGCATTTCTTGAACTGCTCGTAAATCACCACTGTTTGAAAGCAGATGACTAGCAAAACAGTGTCGCAATAAGTGAGGATGTAAATCCACATTTACGCCCGCTCTCTGTGCTTGCAATTTGACTCGATTTTCAATCTGTCGATTGGTCAATCGATTCCCTTTTTTAGTAATAAAAACTGGGGAATCCAATTCAATGTCTCCACACCAGATACGATGGACTTTGAGCCATTCAATTAAACCTGTTTTCGCTTTCAAACCAAAAGGAACAACCCGAGTTTTATTTCCCTTACCCGTAATTCGAAGTAATTGTCGTGTAAAATCGATATCTCGAATATTCAATCCTTGTACTTCGGCTAATCGTAAACCACTTGAATAAAGCAGCTCCAAAATAGCTTTATCTCTTAACCACAAGAGATGATCTTGAGAGGATTCAGGTGCCCGTTGATCCAAGATTTGCTGAATCGTTTCGACATCAACCATACCCGGCAAAGGCCTTGGCTGTCTTTTTAACTTAAAATCATGAATGGGATTATTCGATACATATTTCCCTTCCACAGCCCATTTCATGAATTGACGAATGGCTGTTAAATGACGTTGTAAGCTTGCACTGTTGAGTTGATGTTGTTCAACCTTATAAGCCATATATTCTCGTAAATCAGATGCTTCAACTTGATTTAATTCAATTTTCTTTTCATAACAAAAGTCAATAAAACCAGACACATCACGGAAATACGCCTCAAGCGTATGCTCAGATTGATTTTGAATCTTTCTCTCTTTCAACCACATTGACAGCAATTGCATTGCGCCATATTGCATTTGGCTTTCTCTCTATTGAATCGATGTCTAATCATCAATACTCGTGGGCATTCCAACAAATCATAAAGTAAAAAGCCCTGAATTTCAGGGCTTTTTACTCAGGAAATAAGTTTTATTGAAAATAACGTAGATCCAAACGACCTTCATAAACCGTTGCAGTTGGACCAGTCATCCAAACTACATCTCCCTCTTTCCATTCAATCAGCAATTTACCGCCGGCAAGTTCGATTTCCACATTGCTAGACAATAAACCACGGCGCATACCTGAGACAGCAGCAGCACATGCACCTGTACCACAAGCCAATGTTTCTCCCACACCACGTTCAAAAACTCGTAATCGAGCATGTTTTTCATCAACGATCTGCATAAATCCAGCATTTACACGCTCAGGAAAACGTTCGTGAGATTCCACTTGAGGGCCTATTTTAGCAACATCAGCAGTTAACACGTCTGGCACAATGGTCACTGCATGCGGATTTCCCATATTGACCACATCGATGCTGATCGTCTCATTATCCGCTAAAGCTAAATCATATAAAGCAGCAGGCGCTTCTGCTAAAAATGGGATTTGGTTCGGTAAGAACTTCGGATACCCCATATTCACACGAACCCATCCATTCGCACCCAACTCAGGCTCGACAATCCCCGCCTTTGTTTGCACTTTGAATTTAGTTTTATTGGTTAAATGACGATCATGAACAAATTTGGCAAAACAACGAACGCCATTGCCGCATTGCTCAACTTCAGAACCATCCGCATTAAAAATGCGATATTTGAAATCAACGTTTGGATGATCTGGTGTTTCAACAACTAATAACTGATCAAAACCGATGCCAAAATTACGGTCAGCCAACCGGCGAATCATGACAGGATCTAGATAAGCACGTTGGCTGATTAAATCAACCACCATGAAGTCATTACCTAGACCATGCATTTTAGTAAATTCTAGCAACATCTATTGTCTCCTTAAGGCAATAAGGACTCACGTTCCCACAGAGACTCAATCGTTTCACGTTGACGAATTAAGTGTGCTTGATCACCGTCAACCATCACCTCTGCTGCACGACCTCGGCTGTTGTAATTTGAACTCATCACAAAACCATAAGCACCTGCACCCAAAACAGCTAAATGATCGTTCGCTTGAATCGCAAGTTCACGCTCTTTACCGATGAAGTCACCTGTTTCACAGATCGCACCAACCACATCCCAAACTTTTTTCTCAGTTTTCGAATTTTGATTAACCTCTTGGATATCCATCCAAGCTTCGTACAAAGAAGGACGAATCAAGTCATTCATTGCTGCATCAACAATTGCAAAATTGCGATGATTGGTTGGTTTTAAAAGATCAACTTTCGTCACCAATACGCCAGCATTCGCCGAAATACTACGCCCTGGCTCCATATACACTTTAAGTCCAAGTTTTTCTAATGCAGGACGTAAAGCATTTGCATATTCTTCAACTGTCGGTGGAACTTCATCTTTATAAGTCACACCAAGACCACCACCAATATCAATATGTTTGAGGTTGATCCCTAATTTTTTCAATGCTTCAATCATGTTCATGACACGATCAAGTGCATCAACAAAAGGTTGAGTTTCAGTCAATTGTGAACCAATATGACAATCAATTCCTACGATATCTAAGTGACTTAAACTTGCTGCATACTGATAAGTTTCATATACCGAATCAGAAGGAATACCAAATTTATTTTCTTTAAGACCAGTCGAGATATATGGATGTGTTTTGGCATCAACATCTGGATTTACCCGAAGTGAAATTGGAGCTTTTACATTAAGTTCTGCTGCAACTTTTTGAATACGGTCAAGCTCTGCATATGATTCCACATTAAAACAAGCAATACCCACTTCTAATGCTTGACGAATGTCAGCTTCAGACTTGCCCAAACCAGAGAAGACTATTTTAGAAGCGTCACCACCTGCGCGTAAAACACGTGCTAATTCACCACCAGTCACGATATCAAACCCGCAACCAAGTTTCGCCAACACATTTAGAACAGCGATATTTGAGTTTGACTTCACTGCAAAACAAATTTGGTGATCGATAAAATTAAAAGCACGATCCATATCCAAATAATGTTTTTCAAAAGTTGCTTTTGAATAAACATAAAGTGGTGTACCAAATTGCTGAGCAAGTTGATCCAATGAACATTGTTCTGCGTGCAAAACCCCTTGAATGCGAGGGAAACTCATGGATGTATCCTTTCTAAATTGCGCTGGAGAAAAAAAATAAATGAATATTAATCTTGAGTAGGTACAGCATCTGCTTTAGGTTCAGCTTGATCCTGACTTGGGCGATCACTGTTTTTATAAATTAAATATTGTGCTCGCTTGTCATAGTTTGGATCACTGGGTAGTTGTAATGCACCAGTCTGACCACATCCAGCCAAAATTGAAACAACGGCTGCACTGATAACTCCGATCAAAATACGCATACCTACACCTATCAGTAAAATTTATAGAAGTATACCTTGATCATCTAATTCACCAAAGTATTTAACGCAACAGAAATAAAAAAACGCCAGTTTTTACTGACGTTTCTTTTGACTTAAATTGCAAATCATTTATAAGTTTTTATTTTTTCTTATAAAAACCAAAATAACCAATGATCAGAATAACAAACCAAATCGGGCTCACCATCAATGCACGGCGAGTATCATCTTCTAAAGCCAATACTCCAATCATACCAATAAAGAATATAGCAACAATCGCACATGTCACCAATCCACCTGGTAGTTTAAATTTCGATTTGGCATGAAGTTCTGGGCGTGTTTTGTAATAGACCACATAACTCCAAATGATCATCAACCATACACAAATAAATAAAATGGTGGAAAGTGTTGTCGCTAAAGTAAATGCTTCCACCGTATTCGGTACGAAGTATTGCAGTGCTGCCCCTAGTAACAAACATACTGCTGAGAAATACAAGGCATTCGCTGGCACAGCTCGCTTATTCAGTCTTCCAAACGCTTCAGGAGCTTGAGTCTCGCGCGACAAGCCAAACAGCATGCGGCTGGTTGAGAATACGCCACTGTTCATCGATGACATCACTGAAGACAATACAACCAAATTCATAATAATAGCAGCGGCTGCAATACCTGCTTGACTAAACAAGTTTACAAATGGGGAAATATTCGGATCAATCTTATTCCATGGTGTAACCGACATCACCACCAGCAACGACAAAACATAGAAAATAATGATTCGAATAGGAATCGAGTTGACAGCTTTCGGCAAGTTCGTTTCAGGATCTTTAGTTTCAGCTGCGGTTGTACCCACCAGTTCTACACCCACAAAAGCAAAAATTGCGATTTGGAAGCCTGCCAAGAAACCGATTGCACCTGTTGGGAAGATCCCGCCGTTTGACCAAATATTGCTAAATGCTGCGATTTCACCTGATGTAGAAGTGAAACCTGTAAATATCATCCAAAAGCCAACGCCAATTAAAACCACAATTGCGATAATCTTGATTAAAGCAAACCAGAATTCTAATTCACCAAACAGTTTCACTGTAACAAGATTCAATCCCATAATAAATACGATTGCAGCGATGCTAATCATTACCCCTTCTTCAGGGCTAAAAGGCATCCCATTATTGAAGAACTGAAGGTAATAAATGATCGCCGATAAATCTGCAATACCGATGGTGATCCAACACAGCCAGTAGGTCCAGCCCACAAAGTAACCTGCCCATGGTCCAATTAAATCCGTGGCGAAATCTATAAACGACTTATATTGCAAATTTGAAAGCAACAATTCGCCTAGTGCTCGCATCACTAAAAAAACCATGAAACCGATGATCATGTAAATTACAAGAATTGAAGGACCAGCTAGGCTAATTGTTTTCCCAGAGCCCATGAACAAACCTGTTCCAATTGCGCCTCCAATTGCAATTAACTGCAAATGTCGATTGGATAGACTTCGTTGTAATTCACCATTTTGCTGAGGCGAATTTATATTTTGATCTGACATTTTCAAATTCACCAAATATATTAATCGGCACAACTTAACTTAAAAAAATCAGATTTCAAAAAGAAAATTAGCACGATCAATATTTTCTAATTAGTTTAAAGTATTAATTCATTTTTCTTATATATCACCAGAATGATCAATTATTCATCATATTTATTTATCTTATTTTGAGTAAAATATTGAAAATCTTGTTGTTATATGTAAAAAATATAAGTGCAAAAAATAATCAAAAGGAATGATGTGTTTGATCGCACAAAAGTATGGCATATCCCTTGCTTGATCATGCATGTAAAAAACAATCAGGAAAATAAGAAGGTAATTTATGCAAGAAATACAATCAATCATGGAAACACTCAGCGGCTTAGTCTGGGGACCTTATATGCTGGTGCTGATTGTTGGGACAGGTGTTTTCTTAACATTCCGTCTACTTTTTTGGCAATTCAGGATGCTTCCATTAGCATTCAAACAAGTGTTTGGGAAACACCCCGATAAAAAAGACTCGGGAGATATCTCACAGTTTGCCTCACTCATGACTGCACTTTCAGCCACGATTGGTACAGGTAACATCGCAGGGGTAGCGACAGCTTGTGTGCTGGGTGGTCCAGGTGCTGTCTTCTGGATGTGGATGACTGCATTTTTCGGTATGGCAACCAAATACGGTGAAGGTGTTCTGGCAGTCAAATATCGTGTAAAAAATGAAAAAGGTGAAATGTCTGGTGGTCCAATGTACTACATTGAACGAGGACTTGGTGCAAAATGGAAGTGGCTCGCTGTCCTCTTCGCATTATTTGGTACATTGGCATCCTTTGGTATTGGTAGCTCAGTTCAATCAAACACAGTGGCATTAGCAGTAGAAAATAGTTTGGGTATAAGCACGCTCACCACTGCCATCATTATTACGATTTTATCTGCTTTGGTGATTTTAGGTGGCATCAAATCTATTTCGAAAGCATCCTCAATTATTGTTCCTGTCATGGCCTTGGGTTATATCATCGGCGGCTTAATTATTATTTTGAATAATTTAGAATTGGTATTACCAGCTCTTAAAATGATTATCACCTATGCTTTTACAGGCGAGGCAGCAGCAGGTGGAGCAATCGGTGCAGCGATTCGTTACGGTGTTGCCCGTGGTGTATTTTCAAACGAAGCTGGTATGGGCTCTGCTCCAATTGCAGCGGCAGCAGCTAAAACTGATCACCCTGCCCGTCAAGGCCTAGTTTCAATGACAGGTACATTCATTGATACGATTATTGTGTGCTCAATTACGGGTATTGTTCTTGTTATGGGTTTCATCATGGCAGGACAAAGTTTCGGTGATCAAACTGGGGCTGTTTTGACCATTAGTGTTTTTGACAAATTACTACCAGGATTTGGGGGCTGGGTTGTTACGTTCGGAATCATCTTTTTTGCTTATTCAACTATTTTAGGTTGGAGTTATTATGGTGAAAAGTGTTGCACCTATTTACTGGGTGAAAAGTCAGTATTTATCTATCGTCTCATTTATATTGCTTCGGTATTTGTAGGCTGTGTCGTCACACTTGATTTAGTTTGGCTTTTCGCAGACACCTTCAATGGTTTAATGGCAGCACCAAACTTAATTGCCTTATTATTACTTTCTGGAGTTATTGCAAAAGAATCTAAAGATTTTATTGAACGACGAAAATCTGGTGAGCTTTATTAAACCAATTAATAGAATCAAACCAAAAAAAAGCCTCATTGATGAGGCTTTTTTTGTCTTTTCACGAAAATTTCTGATCGTTCAAATTTTGTTTTTCATCTTGATCCTTTGCAATTTCTTCCGCAACCTCCAAGCTCAACACAAGAAATAGAACATGTTCAATTTTCATATTGCCCTGTTCATCTTCAAGATAATTTTAAACCAGCTGATACTGCTTATTTTGCTCATCAAAAGGAATATCTAGATATAGGTCACCCAGATAGCTGTCAATTTCATCCTCACCAGACAAACCTAAACATGACACAAATTCAATTTCATGTTGTTCAAGCCACGCAATCACATAATCTCGAAATACTTTCTTCGTCATTCTGATTATCAGTATAGTTCTCAAAATGAATAAACAGCACATCACGCTGTATTTCGCGTGCAATGGCATCAATATGTTGAGCGTACAAACGCATATCAAATAACTCAGTCAATTCTTGATATGAGTATAAATCAATTCATGATTGCTTTAATTTAATATCTCGTTAAAGCACACGGCATGACTTATCTTATTGTTTTAAAATTTGATCAATATTTTTTTGTTTTCGTGACCTTTACTCAGTATGCTCAGCATATAGAAATTCAAAAAAACTATATCAAGTTATGGCTAAAGCAAAAAGTGTATATCGCTGTGAACAATGTGGCGCAGATCATCCTAAATGGGCAGGTCAATGCTCAGAATGCGGAGAATGGAACAGTTTAGTTGAAGTCACCATTGCCCCTGCGATTACGCATCGTGCAAATCCAAAAATTGCAGGTGGTTATGCTGGTCAAGCAGCATCAATCACTACATTGAATCAAGTTTCAGTTTCTCACGAAACACGTTTAGCAACAGGGATTGGAGAGTTTGATCGCGTTTTAGGCGGAGGGCTTGTTACTGGTTCAGTTGTACTGATCGGTGGTGACCCTGGTATTGGTAAATCAACAATTCTTTTGCAGACGGCAACCCATATGGCTGCAGCGAAAAGTTCCGCCCTATATGTCACTGGTGAGGAATCTTTATCTCAAGTTGCATTACGTGCCAATCGTTTGGATCTTCCAACTGATCAATTAAAAGTGATGGCTGAGACGTGCGTAGAGCGTATTTGCGAAGTATTAGCGCATGAACGACCTGCTGTCGCGATCTTAGACTCGATTCAAACTTTATACACTGAAACCTTACAGTCTGCGCCAGGCGGCGTTTCTCAAATTCGAGAATCTGCAGCCCTTCTGACACGTTTTGCGAAGAACAGCGGAACAGCTTTATTTATTGTGGGTCATGTAACCAAAGAAGGTGCTTTAGCTGGCCCTCGTGTTTTAGAACACATGGTCGATTGCGTACTTTATTTTGAAGGTCAATCTGATTCACGTTATCGAATGATTCGAGCTGTTAAAAATCGTTTTGGTGCAGTCAATGAACTCGGTGTTTTTGGGATGACCGATAAAGGGCTTAGAGAGGTTGCCAATCCCTCAGCCATCTTTCTTAGCCGATATGATGAAGCGATTCCTGGTTCTATCGTCATGATTAGTCGAGAAGGCACACGTCCACTCTTAGTTGAAGTGCAAGCCCTAGTAGATGACGCACATGGACAACCTCGTCGTGTTGCCTTGGGTCTTGAGCAAAACCGTTTGAATATGCTACTCGCCGTCATGCACCGACATGGTGGTGTTCAAACTTCAGGTCAAGACGTATATGTGAATGTTGTTGGTGGCTTAAAAATTACTGAAACAGGTTCAGATCTCGCCGTCTTATTGGCTTGTGCTTCAAGTTTGAGAGCAAAAGCACTCCCTCAGCAATTGGCTGTATTTGGCGAGGTGGGTTTATCGGGAGAGATTCGTCCCGTACCTAACGGGCAGGAACGTTTGAAGGAAGCAATTAAGCACGGGTTTAAATATATTATTGTGCCTAGAGCGAATGCACCACAAAAGGATATTCCTGGTGTTCGCATTATCGCCGTTGCCCGTCTACATGAAGCTTTAACTGAAGCGATGAGCTTAGCGGATGAACATTAATTCAGCTGATCAATTTATTTAACTATACACTGTGTATGAATACTGAAAAAAATTAAGGTTTAAGTTGAAATTTAAGCCAAAAGACTGCATAAATACAGTGTGAAATTAACTTTTTAAAATAGGAATTTTAGATGGAAGTTCGACAGCGTAGTTTAGTTGCGGGTATTTTAATGGCGACACTCATGGTAGCGCCTTTTGCAGAAGCAAAACGTGCTGGTGGTGGTAAAAGCCATGGTATGAGCCGTTCTGCTGCTCCAACCCAATCATATCAGCAACCACGTCAAGCTACTCCTGCCCAACAACCTGCTGCTCCAGCGACTGCACCTCAAAAGTCTGGTCCTGGTGTGGGTGGTATGGTCGCTGCTGGTGTTGCTGGTGCTGCAATTGGTGCAGTCGCAGCAAATGCTTTAGCAGATGATGATACTGTTCCAGCTAGTCAAGCAGAAGTTGCTGCACAACCTGAGGAAGAAGGTGGTATCCCAAGTTGGGTTTGGTTGTTGATTATTGCTGCTGCTGCGTTCTTCATCTTCCGTAAATTCGGAGCAAAAAAAAAATTAGCGGCTAACAACCCTTATGCACCAAACAGTTCAGGTCCACAATCTGCACCGTTTGGTCAAACTGCTGCACCTCGCCCTTCAGTGTCTAATGACAATACCAATATTTTTGGTCAATCTGTGGGCGGTGGCACAGCTGCATCTCAAGCGCCATTTGGTCAAGCACAACAAGCTCCTTTTGGTGCAGCAACAATGTCTAGTGGAAGTCAGCTACCTGACGGAACTGAACCAGCTGCTTTCTTACGCATTGCACGCCAACGCTTCAACCATATTCAATCAATGAATACGGCAAGTAATATTGCTGAGATTCAACGTTATTTGACGCCTGATCTTTATCAATCGATGTATAACGATATTATGGGTAACCAAGATCAAGACGTAGCTGAGTTTTCAAATCTGAATGCTATGGTTGTTGATTCTGCGACTGAAAATGGTCAATACGTTGTCAGCGTTCGTTTCACGGGTACGGTAAGTGAAGACTTAAATAGCCTTCCACAACCGTTTGCTGAAGTTTGGCATTTCGTTAAACCAGCAGGTTCTAGTCAAGATTGGTTGGTTGCGGGTATTCAACAGGAAAGCTAATTTTATTCTCAAAAAAAAGCCAGTGAACCACTGGCTTTTTTTGTTTCGTACACTGTTTAATCATTGTTGAGTGAATTCAATTTTGCATGTGTTAAAACTCTATCTCACCGTCACTTAGGAATGCATGACCGTATTTAATTATTAAATAGCAGATTTATTCAGATTCATTCAAAGGTATGAAACAATATAGAATCTAAGAATTATAAAAAAGCCCCATATTACTGGGGCTTGTTAATTTAACGACGAGGTAATGGAATATACTGGCTATTACGATCGCTGGTTTCAGCTGGTCGTTCACCAATAACCACTTCAGTATTGATGCTCTTACCTTCACGTAAAATCTCAATTTTTGCAGAGGTATTCGGTGATTGCATTGCAACATAATTAATCAATTGTGATGGATTGTTGATCTCCTGATCATTTACTTTCATGATCCGATCACCGACTTTAATCTTAGCTTTATCTGCAGGACCAGACTCATAGACGCTGCTCACAATTACACCCTTCTCACGAGGTTGTAATACATCGGGTTGCGTCGGATTCGCCAAACCAATACCTAGCCACCCTCGAATTACTCTGCCTTCTTTTAATATTGAATTCAGAACTTGCTGGCAGACTTTAGCAGGAATAGCAAAACCAATTCCTAAAGAACCACCCGATTGCGAGAAAATTGCAGTATTAATCCCAATCAAATTACCTGCAACATCAATGAGTGCTCCCCCAGAATTACCTGGATTAATAGCAGCATCGGTTTGAATAAAATCTTCATAGAAATTTATACCCAATCCCGAACGTTCTGTCGCAGATATGATCCCTTGCGTAACTGTTTGTCCCACGCCAAATGGATTACCAATTGCGAGTACAACATCTCCAACTTCATTTCCACTCAGTTTGAAAGGAAGCACTGGCAGTTTGTCCATTTCGATTTTAATGACTGCTAAATCCGTATCAGGATCTGTTCCAATTACTTTGGCTTCTGCTCGACGACCATCATACAAAGCCACAACAATCTGGTCAGCCTGTGCAATCACATGATTATTAGTCAGAATATAACCATCAGGTCGAACAATCACCCCCGAACCCAAACTATTTTCATTTGGTTCTTGTCCAAAACGTTCAGGTAATTGACCACCAAAAAATTCTCTAAAAACAGGATCATTTAAAATCGGATGATCCACTTTTTTTACAGTTTGTGTTGTAAAAATATTAACGACTGCAGGTGCTGCGACCTTTACCGCAGCATTGTATGACACTACTCCCCCAGAACGTGTCGTATCCACCAAAGGTTCTACTTTTTCAGCTGGCATTTTATATCCATCAGCTGCTATTTGAGGCTTTGGTTGATTTAGTTTTTGCCATGTGACAAAACTAATAATGACAATGATGAGTAACACCCATGGTAACCATGTAAAGGACCGGCGCACTTTAATATCCTCTGAGAATTTTAATTTATTGATGACAAAAGTATTTTATGACTGCATATTGTAATCAAAAAAAATTTATATACCTAAAATTGTGAAAATAGTTTTGTTCGGCTTTAGTTAAGATTAAAAATATGCTTTGATCTTTATATTTTCACAGACTTAAGAACATTATGGCAAAGCTAAACGACATTATCCAATGGTGTGATCAGACCCTAAAAGCCAATGAATTTAAAGATTACGCTCCCAATGGTCTGCAAATCGAAGGTAAAACAGAAGTAAAGCGAATTGTTTGTGCTGTATCGGCTTCTCAATCAGCTATTGATGCTGCAATCGAGCTGCAAGCTGATGTTTTATTGGTTCACCATGGCTATTTTTGGAAAGGTGAGCCATCTCCGATTACAGGAATACGTGGCAAGCGAATTAAATCACTCATTCAACATGATATTTCACTATTAGCTTATCATTTACCTCTCGATAGCCACCCTAGCTTGGGAAATAATGCTGCGATAGCAGATTTACTTCATCTTGATCAAATTGAAGCACTTGATCCGAGTGAACGTCATCCCATTGGAAATATCGGCTATTTAAAAAATGCAATGACACCAGATGAGTTCAAAGCTTTTGTGTCACAACAACTTAATTATGATGCGATACATTTGATGGCTGATAAACCAAGTATTCAAAAAGTTGGATTTTGTACTGGCGGTGCTCAAGACTTTATCACTAAAGCTGCCGAACAAAATTGCGATGCTTATATTTCAGGTGAAGTCAGTGAGCGTACCTTTTATCAAGCTTTAGAATTAGATGTGCATTATTACGCATGTGGACATCATGCGACTGAACGTTATGGTGTTCAACGACTAGGTCAAGCAATTTGTGAACAATTTGGTCTTGAATATCATTACGTTGAACTCAATAATCCTATTTAAATTGATTTAACCACACGTTTTAAATTGGAGTGAGCTTATACGTATTAATTCACGCTTTATTCTGTATTCTTATTTATAAGTAATGCGCAAAATATGGTGAGAATCTATTACAATAAGTGCACTTCGATGTAAAACCCAGCACAATGCAAGGAACTTAAAACATGACAACGATTACTTTACCAGCTCTTCCGTACGGTTACGAAGATCTTGCTCCACACATCAGCAAAGAAACTTTAGAATACCACCACGACAAACACCACAATACTTATGTTGTTAATTTAAACAACCTAATTGCAGGTACTGATCTTGAAGGTAAAACGCTTGAAGAAATCATCAAAGCTTCTGCTGGTGATGCTTCTAAAGCGGGTATCTTCAACAACGCAGCACAAGTTTGGAACCACACATTCTACTGGAACTGTATGGCTAAAAACGGTGGTGGTAAAGCGACTGGTGCTTTAGCTGCTAAAATTGACGAAGCTTTCGGTTCTTACGAAAAATTTGCTGAAGAATTTGCTGCTGCTGCTACAACTCAATTCGGTTCAGGTTGGGCTTGGTTAGTTGCTGATGAAGTAAATGGTAAACTTTCTATCATGAAAACTTCAAATGCTGATACTCCACTTGCTCATGGTAAAGTAGCTGTATTAACGATCGATGTTTGGGAACATGCTTACTACATCGACTTCCGTAACGCTCGTCCTAAGTATATTTCTACTTTCTTAGAAAGCTTAGTGAACTGGGATTACGCTAACGCGAAATATGCTGGTCAAGAAGCTGGCGTAGAAAAATAAGATTCAACCGTCTTATTACGTTTAAAAAACCATCCTTTTAGGATGGTTTTTTTGTTATTTACATCAATTTGAGTATTAATAAATCAAACTATTCATTTCTTTACAATAATTGGTTGACGACTAGTAATTTCAACCCTAAAATGCGCATCAGATTCTCCAATAGCTCAGTCGGTAGAGCGACGGACTGTTAATCCGCAGGTCCCTGGTTCGAGCCCAGGTTGGAGAGCCAATCTAATCTCCCATAGCTCAGTCGGTAGAGCGACGGACTGTTAATCCGCAGGTCCCTGGTTCGAGCCCAGGTGGGAGAGCCAAGATTCTAAAAACCCAAGCATAATGACTTGGGTTTTTTTATCCCTAAATTTCTGATTTGCTATAGAATTATTCTAATTTTCTAAAAAAGTCTAAAAATGAATACACCTTGGCTTAAATCACTGATTTTCTGGTCTCTACTTGTTGGCAGTCTCATCTTTATATTTCAATGCACTCAGAAATCTGAACATAATAAAATAGCCCCTACACTTATGTATGAACGTTTGTATCACTGTACTTCGGAATTATCCTCTGAACACATACTCCTGATTAAAAAAATTCAAAACGAGGTAAATGTGGAATCATCACAACAAACTATTATGGAACTTATGAGTTTATGCCGTAAAGCGAATCCACTGAAAAGCAAAGCAGAGTATGTCCATTTATTAAAAAAGCTATAGATCGTTTCACTTAGATTAAATTTAAATCAGTTGATTCATATTTCTAATATTTTTCAATGTTAAGGCTTGACCTCTCTTCATTTGACTCATAGAATGCGTACCAGATTCTCCAATAGCTCAGTCGGTAGAGCGACGGACTGTTAATCCGCAGGTCCCTGGTTCGAGCCCAGGTTGGAGAGCCAAGATTCTAAAAACCCACTCAATTGAGTGGGTTTTTTCTTATATGTGCTTTTATTTACGAATTCCTGTGTTTCAATCCAGTCAAATTACTTTCTTAATTATTGGTGTTATTGCAACCCTTGCCCTGCTCACCATTATCTTTCAACAATTATTTAAAAAGCCACAACGCTTTTACCCCAAACGCATTATTACCGCATTTGAAAGTAAAATGTTTTTTAGATTAAAAGAGAGTTTTCCGCAATACCATGTGCTTGCTCAAGTCGCTTTTAGCGCTTTAATCACAAACCCCAATCTAAAGATTCGAGCTAAATTTAATCGAAAAGTGACTGACTTTGTCTTACTGGATGATCAGCTTAAAGTTATCGCCATTATCGAGCTCGATGATCCCAGTCATCTTGGTAAGGAACAAGAAGATGCTGAGCGCGATCAAATGTTTTATGAAGCAGGATATCGAGTATTTCGCTATAACGATATCCCAAGTGTTCAAAGTCTCAAAAAAGATATTCTTGCTAAAAAATAATTAGTTCAAAGGCTCCGCTACAGACGAAGCATTCTGCTCAAGTTGCTCTTGTTTTTCTCTAGCTTCAATTCGCGCGGCTTGTTCTGCACGTAAACGATCGTACTCTGCTTTGTTTTTTGCATCACTCTTTACTGCAAAAAAAGCAATCGCAATGATAAGCAACGGGATAAGGGGGCCTAGACTTGCCAATAAAATAAATTTAGTGGTGAATTTCTTTTTTGATGAAGTCATCGACAAAACCTGAGTCATTGAGTCCGAGGCAATATAACAGAATAAAGTCATAGAAAAAACTTTAGCTTTAAGTGTCAACTAGGATGCAACACCCTAGCTGACATAGTCACGTTTAGCGCACCGGTAAATACGATTTAATAAAATCAACAACCTCATCATTTTTCTCAACAATCGCTTGTGTATGCGATGCTCCTGCCACAATATCTAATACAATTGGAGGTTGAGTCCCCAATCCATTTAACTGATTTACTAATTGTTGTGTTACTTGATATGGGACAGCGGTGTCATTTTCACCTTGAACCACATAAACCGGTTTCATGAGTTTTTGAGTTCCAGGCTGATTATTACTTAAAAAACTACTCACCACTGGATCATTTTCAAAGCCAACCTTTAACCCAGGATAGTCCATTACTTTTTGTGTTGAATTTGATTCCAAATAAGTCTTAATATCTGTTCTAAACTCATCAATTAATGGCATCAAGCATATGCCATTTTCACCAGTCGCCCCCTCAGCTTTCTCTGCCACAGCTTGAGACCTAGATTGGAATATCGTTGCTAATGAAAATCTAGGTTCATATGCTTTAATCCCTACGCCTGTATAAGCAGCATAAGCTAATAGCTCTGAATAAATAGCGATTGCCAAAACTCTATTTTGACTTTCTATCGCTGAAATGGCATTTGGTGCGACTTGGGTAATAATGTAACCCAAACTGGATGCTGGAGCAGTCGCTACAGCCCCTTTGTAATACGGATCATTATTGGCATATTGTGCAATTCCTAATGATGCATGACCACCTTGGGATTGGCCGACAGACATCCAAGATTTATTTAATCGTGATGGATATGCTTGGTGAACTGACTTTATTGCATGAATCGCAGATTGTGCAGCACTAGATAGATGAAGATAAGGATGAATCCCTTTAACCCCCAAACCTTCATAATCAGGGGCTACAATGACATAACCTTCTTTAAGAAGATTGTTCGCTAAAATTTCAAAATTCGAATTGAGTACATTATTGCTTGGTGCACATTCGTCTCCAACACCAGTTGTTCCATGTGCCCATACCACCACTGGCCATCCTGCTGCTGGCTGAGCAGTCTTAGGAAACATGACCATTGCTGTAGCCTTAGTTTTCTGACCCAGAACATTCGGCATTAAATAAGTCATAATTTGGATTTTGGAAGCTTGCTCTAGACTATCTTTTTGATAAGCTTTCTCAGCAACAAACACTTTTTCTTGAAAAATATTTTTATCATCATCACTATTACAAGCTGTTAAGAGTAATGCTGCCGTACAGCACATTGCGATAACCGTTTTTTTAATTGTACTCTTCATAATTCTTTCCATTCATTATTATCACTCTCCATGAGCACTTTTAATTAAACATAAAAAAAAGCATCCGACTAGGATGCTTAATTAGTTTATTTTTATTTAATGTTAAGATTAAATTAATGCAATAAAAATCCCCATAAAGATCATCACCCCTACCCATCGGTTATGTCTAAATGCCCAGAAGCACCATTGCGGATCTTTATCACGTGTTTTGGTCCATTGATAGATGAAATCACCTACCACGAGCACTAATGCGATTAATCCAAATGGTACAAGTATCTGTTCAAGCCATAGTGCAGCACCAATTAAAATGACACTAATCGCCTGCAATAAACTGATAATTTTAATATCATTTTTTCCAAACAAAATGGCCGTCGACTTAACCCCAATCTTTAAATCATATTCGCGATCCGTAATTGCATATTGAGTATCATAAGCCACAGTCCAAGCCAAATTACCGAAATAAAGTAGCCAACACGTCCAATCCAAAGGCTTACCCATTGCAGTAAATGACATCGGTATACCCCATGAGAATGCCATCCCCAGTACCACTTGAGGTAAATGCGTATAGCGCTTCATAAATGGATAGATGAAAGCAAGTACCAGCCCAATTAAAGCACAATAAAAAGTTTCAATAGGCAGGAAAAACAATGTACAAGCACTTGCAGCAACCAGTGCGATAAACACCCAAACTGCTTCTTTTGCCGAAATCACACCTGTGGCTAATGGACGATTTTTAGTTCTTTCTACGTGTGCATCCACTTTACGATCAGCAAAATCATTAATGGCACATCCCGCTGCACGCATTAATATAGTGCCACATACGATGGCAAGCAGTGTCACTACATCAGGTATTCCACCAGCTGCAATCCACAGCGCCCATAAGGTGGGCCACAGGACTAACTCAGTACCAATTGGCTTATCGAAACGACATAAATAGTAATAAGCGCTTAAACGCTCGCGCCAGGTGATTGCTTGTGCGGTTGCCATAAAGTCTAGCTCAATGAGTTTTTATAAAACGTTCAAATGCTGGTAAAAATGTTTCTTGGACAATAAATTTACAGCCATGCCAAGTATAACAGCTCTGTCTGGTCCATCCATCCTCAAGTAAGATCACGCGACGTTGGCATTGCGGTTCTGTGCGTTGGAACAGGAATCGACCTATAGGCTGATTTCCAATATGTTGAAAAAGACGTGCTTTTTTTTGAAGGCTGGTAATTGGAAAAATAGATTTCGCTTTTACCCAAGGTTCGCAATCAGAACCAAATAAATGAGTCTCTCTAACCCATGAAGTATGCTGATGTGATACACCCATCCAGCTAGCATCATTAAAGTTTAAACGTTGAAATCGCTCTTGGATTCGTTGAACTTTAAATATTCCATCAGCTAAATCTGTCAGTTGTTGGGTAAGTGAGCCTGAGGCGTACAACCATTTTTTTAACTCAGGACACATTAATTTTTCCTGATGATTAAATTGACGGCTTTCAAGCATATTTCAGACTACCATTATTTTATACACTCAAGTGTACCCAAGCTTTAGAACTAATGCACCAAACCTATGGCCTAGTTTAAGGCATCGCACTCACACATTTCATACTGCACTTCCCAAAAAATGCTATAAATACTCATTCATAAACAACTTCAGTCAACATGCTTAAATTTAGCTTGTACTTATTTATACCACTGTTATTTCTTTCCCAAGCTCATGCTTGTCAATTAGCACTGAGTTTTGATGATGGATTAAATCCGACTATCGATCCTACTGCTCCACACATTAATCAACAAATACTAGCGCATTTAAAAAACAAAAATATTCAATCTATCATTTTCCCAAGTTACATCAAAATCGGTGACAATGCGGGTAAAGACTTAATACGTCAATGGGATAAACACGGACACATTGTTGGCAATCACAGTGCTTTTCACGAAAATTTAAATAAACCTGAAATTTTGGCGAAAGACTACATCAAAAGCATTAGAATTAATGAATTAGTTTTTCGTGATTTAAAAAACTTTAGGAGAATCTTTAGGTACCCTTATCTCAAAGAAGGCAATAATATTGCGAAAAGAGATCAAGTCCAACACTGGTTAAAGCAAAATCACTACCAACATGGTGGTGTTAGTATTGATGCAAGTGACTGGTTTTATAATCAAAAATATCTAGCGTATCTAAAAGCAGGTAAAACGTCACACATTAAAAGATTGAAGCAGGCTTATATTGATCATCTTCTTGATCGAGCAGAATATTATGATTCACTCGCATTGCAAACCCTTCAACACTCTCCTCAACATGTATTGTTACTCCATACGAATGCGATTAATGGACAGTTTCTAGGCGAGATCATTCCAGCCTTAGAAAGCAAAGGCTGGAAAATAATCAATGCAACAGATGCTTATACTAATCCACTATATAAGAATTTCAGCTCTAATATCCCCGCTGGAGAGAGTATTATATGGTCTATCGCCAAGAGCCAAAATATTGAAAATTTAAGATATCCTGCTGAGGATGCACCTTATGAGCGTGAAAACTTACTCAAATATGACTTGGATGATCACAAGGAATAAATCTTATTTTTTAGGCGCAGACTAACACATTCAAGCATTGTCTGATTTTGCAATCACTTCAAATTTACCTTGTGCTGTTTTTACTAAAATAAAACCTTCGGCACTGATATAAAATTCATTTGGATAATCAAATTGTAAAGCCAAATCAGGATTTCTCAGTTCAAGAAATTGTGCCTGTTTATAGCCTTCCATGGTTCTGCCAACTTCCAAATAGGTCACTTCAGAAAAATTGAGCTTAAATCCTTTTTCGTGGTCACTTGGATCATTCCAAGGAAAAAATCCCGTGTGCTTTTTACGTGGCTTTGCCATGAAATATTTCTCATATTTGACTACATTTATTTTAACTCAAAACACAAAAAAACCCGCGCATTGCGCGGGTTTTTTACAGTGAAATTCGTGAACGAATTAGAGGCTGTAGTACATATCAAATTCAACTGGGTGAGTTGTTGTATTAAGACGACGAACTTCTTCAGTTTTAAGCTCAATGTAAGCATCAAGCATTTCTTTAGTGAATACGCCACCTTTAAGAAGGTAATCGTGATCCGCTTGAAGAGCTTCTAAAGCCATATCCAAGCTGTGTGCAACTGTAGGAATTTTTGCTTCTTCTTCAGGAGGTAGATCATACAAGTTCTTGTCTGAAGCTTCACCTGGATGAATCTTGTTTTGAATACCGTCGATACCCGCCATTAACAATGCAGCAAAACCTAAGTACGGGTTCATCATTGGATCTGGGAAACGTGCTTCAATACGTTTACCTTTCGGGCTAGAAACGTATGGAATACGGATAGAAGCTGAACGGTTACGCGCTGAGTAAGCAAGCATAATTGGCGCTTCATAATGTGGCACTAAACGCTTATACGAGTTTGTAGAAGGGTTAGTAATCGCATTTAATGAGCGTGCGTGCTTGATGATACCGCCAATGAAATACAATGCCATTTCTGAAAGGCCTGCATATTCATCACCAGCAAACAAGTTCTTGCCGTCTTTAGAAATTGACATATGAACGTGCATACCAGAACCGTTATCACCAACCATTGGTTTAGGCATAAACGTTGCAGTTTTAGCATATTGATGAGCAACGTTCCAAACAGCATATTTAAACTGTTGTACTTCATCAGCTTTACGAACCATTGTGTTGAAGCTCACACCAATTTCTAATTGGCAAGATGCAACTTCATGGTGATGTACTTCTACACGACCTGGCCCCATGATGTCTTCAATTTTCGCACACATTTCTGCACGCATATCGTGGTGAGAATCAACTGGAGGCACTGGGAAGTAACCACCTTTAACGCGTGGACGGTGGCCTGAGTTACCTGATTCGTAAGAATTACCTGTAGACCAAGCAGCTTCTTCAGCGATTAATGTATGGCGAGCACCAGACATATCGATGTCCCATTTAACTTCGTCAAATACGAAGAATTCTGGTTCTGGACCAAAGAAAGCAGTATCACCAATACCAGTAGATTTTAAATATTCTTCTGCACGGCGAGCAATTGAACGTGGGTCACGGTCATAACCTTGACCAGTAGATGGCTCAATAACATCACAAGTCACCACTACAGTTGGCTCTGCAAAAAACGGGTCGATAAAACCTGTTTCAGCATCTGGACGTAAGATCATGTCAGACGCTTCGATACCTTTCCAACCAGCAATTGAAGAACCGTCGAACATTTTACCATCTTCAAAAGTATCTTCATCGATAGTATCTGCTGGGTAAGTAACATGTTGTTCTTTACCCTTAGTGTCCGTAAAACGGAAGTCTACCCATTTTGCGCCACTTTCTTGGATGAGTTGTAGGACCTTGTTCGCCATGCTCATTTTGCTCCGATGATTTTTTGTTGCACATTTAGTGCGTGTTAGTAGTTGGTAGTTTTAAAGCAATTACCGTACCAACTTTTAAAAGCAAAGCTAAAATCTTGAAATCCTTATCAGATTAACAGCTTTATTCACTTTGCTTTGCGACTATTATACTGTGCTTAAAACTAAATGCACCATATTCAGGCACAGTTCATCGCAATAAAAAATATTTATTTACAACCTGTATCAAAATGGTGCATCTCAGAGCATGATCGTTTAATTATTAAACTTAAAGTCAAGTTTATTCAGGGATTTAATTACCTAATTTACCAAACGATATATTTTATAAATTTTTATAAATTAGAAAAATGGATCAAATTTTCAGACACATGCGTTTAACACATTGTTTTATATATCATTAAATAAAAAATTTTAATATTTTATTTTTATTTGGAAGACAAATAATCCAACTCAATCATAACTTTATTAATACACATCGAGCCATGATAAATCTAAATTTTGTGCATCATATTAGTTCAGTAAAATTAAATATCTTAGATAAATGATGTAAAAGTGAACGACCGCGAGACTAAATCTTATAAATTATAAATTTACTGAGTGCATTTTGTTTGTTTGTTTTTAACACAAATCTCACTCATCAAACACAATGATTAAAAAAACTTATGAATAACACGTATGAGCTTTTAGATTCAGATCAATATTTCATTTATTAGCGCTATTCACCTAGAACCATTCATTCACACATTAATTTGATTTAAGTGATCAATATTGCTGATGTTTTGAACCCCAAAATTTAACCTGCGCTGATAAAAGAATCTGCTATGATAACTGCCACTTAATCGCTTTGAGTTACTAGACAAGGATGCAGTCAACACCCTGTGATGCATCTTATCAATGTGAATAACAAAGCTAAATTAAGTTAAATTATAAATTTCAAGAGGTTAAGCTTAAAATGCTTCTGATGATCGACAACTATGACTCTTTTACCTACAACATCGTCCAATATTTTGGCGAGTTAAATCAGGAAGTAAAAGTGGTCCGTAATGATGCCGTGACTTTGGAGGATATTGAGCGATGGCAACCAAAATATCTCGTCATTGGACCTGGTCCCTGCTCTCCCTCTGAGGCAGGTATATCAATCCCAGCGATTCAACACTTTTCAGGCAAGATTCCACTGCTTGGGGTGTGCTTAGGTCACCAAAGTATCGGGCAAGCATTTGGTGGAGATATTGTTCGTGCAAAAAAAGTAATGCACGGGCGTTTATCTGACATGTACCACTCTGATCAAGGGATCTTTAGCAATCTACCCTCTCCATTCTCAGCGACTCGCTATCACTCTTTAGTCATTGATCAAGCGACTTTACCTGAATGTTTAGAGGTGACGTGTTGGACCAATGAAGAAGATGGTTCTATGGAAGAAATTATGGGTGTGAAACATAAAACCCTTCCCGTTGAAGGTGTTCAGTTCCATCCAGAATCGATACTCAGCCAACATGGCCACAAAATTTTCCAAAACTTCTTAGAAATTTATGCGTAAGAGCAAGACATGAATATTCAACAAGCATTAAACAACATTACGAAAAATATTGAATTAACACAGCCTCAAATGGAAGCTGTTATGCGCACCATTATGGATGGTGAAGCGACTGATGCACAAATCGGTGCATTAATGATGGGTTTACGTTTAAAAGGCGAAAGTATTGACGAAATTACTGCTGCTGCACGCGTGATGCGTGAATATGCGATCAAGATTGATGTCAGTGATCTTCCATACTTAGTCGATATTGTTGGCACGGGTGGTGATGGACAAAACCTGTTTAATGTATCAACTGCATCAAGTTTTGTAATTGCAGCTGCAGGTGCAACGATTGCCAAACACGGTGGCCGAGGTGTGTCATCAAAATCAGGCTCGTCAGATCTATTAGAACAAGCTGGTATTAATCTCGACCTAAATATGGCACAGACTGAACGCTGTATCCGCGATTTGGGTGTGGGTTTTCTCTTTGCTCCAAACCATCATAAAGCAATGAAGTATGCAGCAGGTCCTCGTAAAGAATTGGGCTTCAGAAGCATTTTCAACTTACTTGGCCCGCTTACGAATCCGGCTGGTGTAAAGCGCTTTGTAATTGGCGTGTTCTCAACAGAATTATGTCGACCTATTGCTGAAGTTCTTAAGCAACTTGGTGCTGAGCACGTCATGGTTGTTCACTCTAAAGATGGGCTAGATGAAATCAGTCTTGCTTCATCCACCTATGTTGCTGAGTTAAAAAATGGTGAAATTACTGAATGGGAAATCCTCCCTGAGGATGTAGAGATTGAGTCTCAAACATTGACGCATTTATCTGTTGATAGCTCTGCTGAAAGTTTGGCACTGATCAAAGATGCACTAGGTAAGAAAAAATCACCGAAAGGTGAAAAAGCGGCCAGTATGATTGCATTAAATGCTGGTGCTGGTATTTATGTCTCAGGTTTAACTTCGAGTTATAAACAAGGTGTGGCATTAGCACATGACATCATTTATGGTGGTCAGGCACTTGAAAAGATGGATGTGCTTTCTGAATTCACAAAAACAATAAAACATTATGAAGCTTAATTAAGTCAGGACATTCTTATGTTAGATATCGCGAATACTATTCTTGGCAAAATTGTTGACCGTAAACAAGAAGAGTTTGCTGCACGATTAAAACAACGTAGTTATAAGGACGTCGAAGAACTCGCTCAAGCCGCTAGCCCTGTTCGCGGTTTTGCTCAAGCACTACAGCACAAACGTCCTGCTGTCATTGCTGAAATCAAAAAAGCATCTCCATCTAAAGGCATTATTCGAGAAAACTTCAATCCTGCTGAAATAGCTGAACAGTATCAATCAGCGGGTGCAGCTTGTTTATCAGTACTTACAGATATTGATTTCTTCCAAGGTGCCGATGAGAACATTCATATTGCTCGCTCTCACTGTGATTTGCCTGCACTAAGAAAAGATTTCTTAATCGATCCTTATGGTGTGATTGAAGCTCGTGCATTGCATGCAGACTGTATCCTTCTCATTGTTGCATGTCTTTCAGATCAACAACTTGAGGAAATGTCGAAAACTGCATTTGAACATCATTTAGATGTACTGGTTGAAGTGCATGATGAATATGAACTAGAACGTGCTCTCAAATTATCAGATCGTTGTTTATTAGGCGTTAATAATCGTAATTTAAAAACTTTCGATGTTGATTTGAACACATCAATTCGTCTAAAAAAACAACTTGCACCATCTCGTTTATTAGTGACGGAAAGCGGCATTGCAACCTCAGCTGATGTCACCATGATGCAAGAAAATGACATTCACACTTTCCTTGTGGGTGAAAGTTTTATGAAACAGCCTCGTCCTGATCATGCCTTTACCGCATTGTTTGGCGAACCTCAGAATATTTGACTCTAATATTCTGCGGTAAATTGTTCGACTAAAAATAATTCAATCTCATAAGAATGGATTTCCGAATCCATTCTTGCCTCCATTAATGCCAACAACAATAGCTAGAACAAATTCAAAATAAATTAGATTAATAATCAATCTCTTTTTTTTGCTTTATCCCTTAAGTTATCTCCAATTCATCCAACACCTTAAAATCAACTTAAATACTTCTCACTACAAAGTTGAGGGATTTTCGGATTATAATCACATTCATTCCTCTTCCACTTTAAAGTCACAAGCACGTTATGAGTAAACATGATTCTTCTTTATCAAAAGATCAATTTAATTTACTGAAACAGTTTAAGAAACAAATCAGTAATCCTGCTCCTCGTGTTGAAGCTCCTAAACCTATTAAAAAGACGGTTGAACAAGAGCATGAGGAAGATTTAGAACTCTTTCGTCAGCAAATGCAAGGTGTTCAAAAAATTGATCATGGCAATATTGCAAAAATTGAGAAACCAGCCAAAAAGAAATTGGATGCTCAAACCTTAGCAAAACGTGCTGCTGCTGAAGGTCCAATGCATACTGATGAAACTGTGATGTCTGATACTCAAGCCATGCTCAATCCAGTTGGCAGTCAGGCTAGTCTCAGTTATCGAATTGCGACCTTACAACATAAAGTATTTGAAGATCTGAAAGCTGGAAATTTACGTTGGTTTGAAGCAGTTGATTTGCATGGCTGTACCGTAGAAGAAGCACGTTCAGCTGTATTGCAAATTATTCAGATGGCGAAAGAGCAAAATGAAAACGTCATTAAAATTGTTCATGGTAAAGGCCCTGAAGCTGTTTTAAAAACCTATGTTAATAGTTGGCTCAGACAACATCGTGATGTTTTGGCTTTTGTCAGTGCGCCTGAAAAACAAGGTGGCACTGGCGCGGTCTTAGTTCTGCTTAAACGTGCAGAAAAGAATCCAAAATTTACTCAATAATCGGAATTTTTTCTGAATATACGGCATTGTAATCGTTTTCTGATACAATGCCGTCCTTGTTCAACATCTGTGTAAGTGAACACGTCTTATGTCTATGCAGCAATCCTACGCCAACATTTTAACTGCCGTTGGCGAAGATCTTACTCGTCCTGGTCTTAAAGATACACCAATGCGTGCTGCTAAAGCTTTTTCGTATTTGACGTCAGGTTATAGCCAAACGCTTGAAGAAGTGACCAACAATGCGGTCTTCCCTTCAGACAACCGTGAAATGGTTTTGGTCAAGAACATCGAATTCTATTCGCTTTGTGAACATCATTTACTGCCGTTCTATGGACGTGTGCATATTGCCTACTTACCAGAAGGTCAAGTTTTAGGTTTATCTAAATTTGCACGTATTACTGAAATGTTTGCCCGTCGTCTACAGATTCAAGAAAATCTAACTCAACAGATTGCTGAAGCTGTGGCTCAAGTGACTGGTGCTAGAGGCGTAGCTGTTGTCATTGATTCAGCACATATGTGTATGATGATGCGTGGTGTAGGCAAACAAGAGTCAACCACTCGTACAGTATCATTTGTTGGTGACTTTAAAACTAACAAAGATGAACGTCGCGAGTTTCTGAGCGCTGTTCCAGAAAGTTATTAATTCATAAACCTCAACCTTGTTGAGGTTTTTTTTAGACCGTATTCCAAGGCTCAATTTCTTAAGGTGAATATATGACATCTCTTCATGTTGCAGGTCAAGGTCAACAACACGCAGAAAAGTCAGTCGACTTCCCGCGTCCTGATCGTCTCGTCCAAGGCAATCCCGAACGTCACACCTACAGTCTTTATGAACACCAGCATATGGAATGTGGGATTTGGGAATGTGAAGTTGGTGCTTGGAATATTCAATTTGCCGACAATAAACAAGAATTCTTTCAAATTATAGAAGGAAAAGTTCGCATCCACACTCAAAGTAAAAATCACTTTATCGAAGTTTCGGCAGGTCAAGCAGGTGTAATACCACCAGGATTCATTGGAACATTCGAAGTCGTTGAGAAAGTGAAAAAGTACTATGTGAATGTAATCGTTTAAAAACAAGCCTCACCTTTCAACACAGTACTTCCTAGTACTGTGTATTTACCAATAGCGTGTAAATCCTAAACTAGTTTGATGCCAATCATGCTGTTCTTGTAATTGATAATTCCAGTGAATAGAGATAGCACTTTGCGAGTTAAGTGCATACTGAACTGAGGATCGTAGTCCGAGCTGCCAAGCCTGCTGATCTTCCCAAAAAGGGATTTCAATTTGCACTAAGCTATTCACTCGATCTGACCATAAGTTTTGACAACCTACAGTTGGCCCTAGCCCCAATCTCCAGCCCTTTTCTAAAATTTTTCCAGCTTGAATATGATTCTGCATCTGCGCATAACACAGGTGTTCACGATCTGCATCTGCCCAACTATATCCAAACTGTGTTGATAGATTCAAAACACCATGTTGCTCGCTATCACTGAAATTTCCAGAATCATCAATTGAGAGTTGTTTCCAACCGAATCCAAATCCCCAACTCAACGGCGTCTTAAAAGGTGTAATTGGATTATAAGAATTCACTTCTAAAAGATCCAAATCAGCCAACTTGAGTTGATCATTCCGAAACTCAAGACTCCCCTCAAGAAATTTCAACTGCGTCCCAAGTCGGTATCCCCCCTGAAGATCAGATAAATCGTGATAGGCTTGTCGATGGTTGATTTGCACAAACGTATCGTCTTGCACTCGTCCAAATTCAATCGATGTTTTTCGAGCATGATGCCCATCCACTGGGTCAATTCGTGGTCTTGCCACTTCAGTACGTTGTTTTTCAACAGGGAGTTGGCTTCTTAAACTCAAAATTTGTCGTATTTTAGGTTGCGCAATACTCGCTTCGATTTTTTGAGAAATAAGCTGTAGATACAAATGATCATATGCCATCTCAAGAATACGCGCCTGATCCTTGGCCGTAAATTGAGCTAAAAATTCACGCATTTGTGCTGGTTGCACAAGCGTTAATTGATGTGCCGAATGTGCTAAGTCATTACCATGTTGTTTGGCTTGATGAAGTAACTGCGTTTCAAGTGCTGGGCGATAAACAGTATCTTTAATGAGACCTTGCTGCTGCACCGCTTTGATGGTTTCGACTGGAATTGCAATATGACTAAACTGTGCTTGTAGATTGGCATTGGGTTTTACCAAATCAATGAGTCCCAATAAGCGGTAGGCACAATTATCACTTATAAAATAATAGGGAAATTGGACATGCTTTAACTCCCAGATATGTTGTACTAAACGTGTTGTTTCTTCTGGGTTTAATGCTAATTCGTATTCCCACAAATCACGGCTTTCGAAATCACCATACTCTTTTACTTTTCGATAGTAGGGCATTAACGAATATTCACCTGGATATTGACCCGTTAAGCCTTTCCAAGCAAAAGAAAAACTATCACTATTTTCGACCGTCGCAGCGTAGTTGACTGCATAAGAAATAAGATTAAGCTCTTTTTGATCTTTAGGATCAAGACGTAGCAAGGTATGACCAAACATCGAACTTGGATTTCCCATGAAATCTGTCGCATAAATCAACGTTGCTTGATAAGGTTTGATTTGTCCAATCCACTCCTCTAGAGCAGGACAATCTGCTTTAGGAAGCTCTTCCTGTTTTATTTTCAGTTGTTCTATTAACCATGCAGAGCGAGCTGGGAAACGACATAAAATGGATTGATCTTGTCCTCGATTTATAAATAATTCACGAATATTTGCATTCAGCTCATCTTGTAAATTATCTGCACCATTTGCACTAAAAAAAAATCCTGAATAGCTGACTTCACTCTTCGCTTGATGTGCATACATTAATCTTTGCCAAGTTTTATTTTTATCAAGCTGATGGTGTTGTGCTTGTGCAATATATTGTTCAACTGGAGAAGTATATGCATGTGTCAGAAAGCTACTGACAATCAAGGCAGAAAAAAAAGCAAATTTCATAAAATGAACTTAATAATGATGAAACAAAAAAACCCTGCCATAAGACAGGGTTTTCGCAATTAAACGTAAGCTTTTAATACTTCGTCTTGAGACATAACAGTTTGAAGAGATGCAAGGACTTGGAATGCATCTTGATTGTCCGCTGAATAAATTTCAGAGAAATTTTCTTTTGATACTGCAAAGAAACGTGCTTTATCTTCAGATTTAATATTCAGAAGCTCTGCAAGGACGTTAAGACTTTCCCCCTCACCTACCGCCATATCACGTGCAAGAGCTTCGGCATTTTCATTTGTAAATGTTACTGCTTGTGCTGTTACTGTACCTGTACCACTACAGCCTAACGTCCCGAAAGTAATACCGAATAATTGGTTAGCAAATAAACCGTTGGTCGTACCTGCTAAGATTTTTGCAACTTTACCAGACTGACCTGCCCAAACTTGTGAACCGATACCACAACCAACATCACGGTCAGCAAATGCAGCTGTTGATCCTACTGCCAATACCGCAGCTAAAGCTAATTTTTTATACATAACATCACTCCAAACTTGATGTGCTCAAGTGTTCTTTATTGTTCCAATTTTGTTCTTTTACGAACTTCTTTAACATAGCGATATCAAGCCAAGAACGCAAAACAAATCTTACCAATGCCATCAAGTATTGAGTTTTTTTGATGAATTAACTTATTCGCCCTTCAATCGCCACAAACCCTGTGAATTCCGTTCACCTAAGATTTTTAACACCAATACTAAACTCAGCATTAGTAGGAGATACCAAGAACCAAGTTTCCCCCATCCCACCATATGCCACTGTTCCACTTGCGTTGGATACAACCAAATTTGATAAAAAGTACTGATATTTTCAGCAATCCAAATAATAAATGCCAACAACAAAAGCACAGGAAGCATTGGCAAGGTCATCTCATGATATTTAAGCTTGAACGTTATTTTAGTTTTCCAAAATATCAACACGCTCGATGCAAACAATAAGTATCGTATATCTAGGATAAAGAACTTCGTCATAAAGTTTAAATAGGACAAGATCGCTAAACTCATCATATTGAAAAAACTAGGTAAGTTCTCAATTTCTACGCGATAGAGCCTGAGTGAACGAGCAAAAAAACTGCCTACGGCAGAATACATAAATCCCGCAAAAAGTGGTACGGTCATAATCTTAAATGCCGCAGGTTGCGGATATTGCCATGATGCAATCTGTGGATGTGTCAGGAAAATCTCCATGACCATTGCCAACATATGAAATATTGCAATAACTTTGGCTTCAGCCCAAGACTCTAACTTTAAAAGCAGTAAACAGACCTGAATAACCACTGCATAAATCAAGAGGTAGTCGTATCGGTACAATCCATAATATTCTTGATGCCCTATCGAAGCCGTCAAAGCAAAGGCTAGCAGTAATAAAATACCAAATAAGGCAGCGGATGCTGCCTTATAATGAAACTCAAATAATGATTTTAAAAAGCTCACACATTCATCCTAAATGTTTAGCCTAAATATTTTGCGCTGTACTCATGTACCGTATCAATGAAAACTTTAGGATTCGCAGGATCTACCCATTGGGTGATACCGTGTCCAAGGTTTGCAACATAACCCGTTTTTTCACCAGCAGCATATGCATCATCGAGCATTAATTTTACTGACTTTTCGATACTCGCAGGAGAGCCATATAATGTTGCAGGGTCTAAATTACCTTGTAGGGCAGCGCGACCAGCAACAGTTTGACGTGCAACATTTAAAGGGGTTGTCCAATCTAGTCCAAACGCATCTGCGCCAGTTGCGATCATAGGTTCTAACCATTGACCACCACCTTTGGTAAATAAAATTACTGGTACTTTGCGGCCTTCATTTTCACGATTTAAACCCTTCACGATTTTGTGCATATAATTGAGGGAAAATTCTTGATATTCTCGATGTGCAAGTGCACCACCCCAACTGTCAAAAATTTGAATCGCCTGCGCACCTGCCTCAATCTGTGCGTTCAAATAATCTATGACTGAATAAGCCAAATGATCTAACAAGGCATGTAAAACTTCAGGTTGTGCATACATCATTTGCTTGGTGTAACGGAAATCTTTACTCGACCCACCCTCGATCATATACGTCGCGAGTGTCCATGGACTCCCAGAAAACCCGATTAGCGGTACCTGGCCACCTAATGCTGATCGGATTGTCGACACTGCATTCATGACATAGTCTAAGTCCGATTTAGCATCAATTTTTGGTAATTGGGCTACATCCTGCTCAGTACGGACTGTTTTCTTAAATTTTGGTCCTTCCCCAGCTTCAAAATAAAGTCCTAAGCCCAAAGCATCAGGAACAGTCAAAATATCTGAAAATAGAATGGCTGCATCTAAGTCATAGCGACGAAGCGGCTGTAAAGTCACTTCACAAGCAAAGTCATTATTTTTGCACAAAGAAAGAAAATCACCCGCAGTTGCGCGTGTCGCACGATATTCAGGTAAATATCGACCAGCCTGACGCATCATCCAAACTGGCGTGCAGTCCACAGGTTCACGTAATAAGGCACGCAGAAAACGATCATTTTTTAAGGTCGTCATTTACTTTCTCGATGCAAAATTGAAATTCCATTCATCATACCAAAAAGCTGCACTTTAAAGTATTTAGTTAGAATGAAAATAAAGATTGAGACTATCGGAATTTATTTGATTTAAACAAAACAAATACTGCATATCCGTGTTTTTTCTGCAATACTTTATCCGTGTTTTTATAAATCAATATGAATAATTCTTAAGGTTGAATTACATGTTCGTTCGCTCAATTCTTGCTTTGAGTTTAAGTTGTATTATGTCTGGAACTGCATTGGCTGCTTCTGGTACTGCTGAACAACCGCTTTCTCCAATTACAAAAACGAGTTTAGATACTATTCAAGATCCAATTGATCCTCTCGCGGTAGAATCTAGCTCTGAAGCCCAAATTAGCCAGCAAGAGCAAAATGATCTAAATCAAGCTGCAGATACGCTTCAAAACCTAGAAAGAACTGAGGATAGCACTGCGGACATTGGCAGTGCACCTGCATCTTCAGCAGTGACAAATCCAGCTTCATCTACATCAGCACCTGCTACAGCAAATTCATGGACGCTAGACAGTCTGAATAATGCTGAATGGTATGAAAACATTGGCAAAGGTCAATTCCCTGTATATGCTCGTGCACATGTAATGTTAAATAATTCACATGCTTCACCAGGTGCTATTGACGGTACAAGTGGAAAAAATACACTTAAAGCAATTGCTTCATTCCAGCAAATGAATGGTTTAAAGGCTACAGGTGTTTTGACGAAAGAAACTTGGGATGCTCTAGTTGCACGCCAAGCTGGTAAACCTGCTTATGTTGAATATACGATTACCGAAGCAGACCTAAAAGGTCCTTATGCAGCCTCAATTCCTCATGACTATGCTTTACAAGCGAAAATGAAAGGTCTTTATTACACTCGTGTAAGTGAAATGCTGGCTGAAAAATTCCATATGGATGAAGAGTTTCTCAAGAAACTAAATCCTAAAGCGACATTTAAGAAAGCGGGTGAAAAGCTTATTGTGACCAACATTCGCAATGAACTTCCAGAAAATATTCATTTAATCGTGGCACATAAAGGCGCTAAACAACTTTATTTGTTTAACCAACAAAACCAAATGGTTGGTTCATTCCCAGCAACTATCGGTAGTGCTGACACTCCATCACCGACAGGAACATACAAAATTACTGGCGTAGCGAAAAACCCTTGGTATAGCTATTCACCAAGTAACTTTGTACAAGGTAAAAACTTGAAGCCACTTTCATTACCACCTGGTCCTAATGGCCCTGTAGGTAATATCTGGATCGGTTTAAGCAAAAAATCGTTCGGTATTCACGGCACACCTAATCCATCAAGTATTTCAAAGACAGCTTCACACGGTTGTATCCGCTTAACCAACTGGGATGCGAATGATTTGGGTAATAAAGTTCGTTCTGGCGTTACAGTAAAATTCTTAGAATAGTCTAATTTTAAAAAGCCTGCTTCAAGCAGGCTTTTTTATCCTTTTTATGTTTCAAAATTAGAACGATACGTTGTCCTAATCCACTATCTTATTCATTTTAAACTATTAAAATAACATCATGTTTAAGAATAATGAAAGGAGCATCATCATGAATGCTTATTTACATCGCAGTGAATCACGTGGTCATGTAAAAATGGGTTGGTTAGAATCCAAACACAGCTTCTCATTTGGGAACTGGTATGACCCTAACCACATGGGCATCAGTGCTCTCCGTGTCATTAATGATGATCTAATTGCTGGTCATCAAGGTTTCGGTACACATCCACACGACAATATGGAAATTCTCACCTGTGTATTACAGGGAGCGATTACACATAAAGATAGTATGGGTAACCACGGTGATATCAAAGCTGGTGAATGGCAACTGATGAGTGCTGGTACAGGCATTCAACACAGTGAAATCAACCAAGGTGATGAAACAGTTCATTTACTGCAAATCTGGATTATTCCAAATCAGCGCAATGCAGAGCCGAATTACCAACAAATTCAACTCGATCCTGCTGAACAACCGAACAAATGGCATCTGATTTGTGGACCGACAGAACATGCACCCATGCATATTCGCCAAAATGCGGAGGTTAAATCAGCTGTTTTGGAGAAAGGGCATTCACTTGAAGTTGTTGCAACACAACATGTCAGCTATCTACATGTGATTAGTGGTTCAATTCAAGTCGCTGAACACATTGTGAATGCTGGAGATGCTATTGCATTTATTGATCCAGCGCAGATTAAAGCATCGGAAGATGCTCGTGTGATTTGGTTCGATCTTCCAGAAAAAGTGGCTTAAACGCTGTAGAAAAACCACCTTAAGGTGGTTTTTTTTATAATATGTTCAAAAAATTAAATAAAACAGTAAATATCTGTCTTAGTATCGCACCAACATGAAGAAAATAAAAAAGCCACTAATAATTAGTGGCTTTTTAAAAATTTGGCGGAAGCGGTGAGATTCGAACTCACGGAGGACTCACACCCTCGTCGGTTTTCAAGACCGGTGCATTAAACCGCTCTGCCACGCTTCCAATGGCGGCTATCATATAAATATTTTTTAAAATTGGCAAACACTTTTCTAAGAAATTTTGCTCGCCTGCCTATTTTTAAATCAAAAAGCACTATTTTGCTGAATTTTCGAGCTTTTCATAGCGAATTGAATTAATAAACCATGTTTTTTTCCCCAAGGGGGTTTGTACTTCAAATTCATCATCTACTTGCTTACCTAACATTGCACGTGCCATAGGTGAATCTATTGAAATATGTTGAGGATGATGATCATAAATTTCATCTACACCGACAATCCGAATCGTCTTTAATTGTCCTTCCTCGTTCTCGATGTCTACCCAAGCGCCAAAATATACTTTGCCCTCTTGTTCAGGAGAAAAATCGATAATTCGCAACTCTTCAAGTCGTTTACTGAGGTAACGAACACGACGGTCTATTTTTCGTAAAATTTGTTTATTGTATTGATAATCTGCATTTTCAGAACGATCACCTAAACTGGCAGCCCAGTTCACTTTTTTGGTGATTTCAGGTCGTTCCTCATGCCATAAATATTGTAGTTCTGCGACCAATTTGTCATGCCCACTTCGGGTAATTAAATTCGATTTCATAGGCGATAAAATGAGTATTTTGCTTACGTTATAGCGACACATTGCAACATTTTATACCGCATTTCTACATGGAAAAATTTTATAAAGTTTTTTCTTTTTATTTATCAATATCTTAAAACCATGTTTTTTATTTTTTTTTGTACAAAATTTGACATGAGTAAAATTGACCATTAATATGCGCCCATGTTTTATCTTGATTACTTTTTGTACGAAGATCTTTTCTTCAATATTTTATCCACCCACACATGTCATTTTGAATGACGTTCATGACGCCCACCCTAATTGAATTTATCAACTTTAAATAAAAGTTTAAGGCGGTACTGCTTTTGCTTTTTTTGGGCATAAATTACTTGTAGCGGAGACAACATGCGCAGTAGTTCAAACACTGGATCGAGGCTTTGCCTTAATTCACTAACTTCTTCTCTCTCGTTTAAAGCGATGGTCCTCGCTACAGCATTTATCCCATTTCATGCATTAAATGCAACAAAGACCGACAACCAATACAACTCCATTGTAAATTCGAACAAGCTTACAGTGGTGGCCGTGTCGAATCCCACCGTGGTTTTTAAAGACGGTAACTTCAAACATGGCTTTGGCTATGACTTGGTGAGCAGTTACGCTCAAAACTTAAATGTAAAACTCGATTTTAAAACGGTTCAAAGTAATGAAGCCGCTTTGAAAATGGTGCAGCAAGGTAAAGCTCATTTCGCGGTGACCACAGCATCGATCATGACCATTGAGCAAAAGAATCTTTCAGGTTTTTCCGCATCATGTGGTGACCTTGAAAGCTTACGCAAAAATGGGCTTAATCCAGAAATCAATTGGGTTTTTAAAAATGCTGCTGATCCTTTAACAGATACTGCCAGCGGTTTTGTTTGTCAAAGCAAGCAAAATGGTGCTATCCGTCAAATGGCATCTTTCTACAACCGCAACGTGGTTAAACAAGATGATTGGGATACTATTCAGCGCAATCTGAAAACACGTATGCCAATTTATAAAGCTAGCTTTAAAAAGTCAGCCCAAACATACGACTTAGATTGGCACTTCCTCGCTGCGATAGGCTATCAAGAGTCGTTCTTAAAACCGAATTCTGTGTCTCCTACAGGTGTGCGTGGCATCATGATGCTCACCAACAACACAGCAAAAGCAATGGGTGTGTCGAATCGTGTTGATCCTGCTCAAAGTATTGCAGGTGGTGCGAAGTATTTTGATCTAATGATGTCAAAATATGATTATATTCCTAAACATGATCGTTATTGGTATGCCCTCGTGGCTTACAATATGGGGCCAGGTGCCACAGATGCGATTATGAAGCGCCTAAAAGCCCAAGGAAAAAATCCGAATGATTGGATACAGGTATATGATTTTCTTTACCGTAATCAATCGCACAATACGCGTTATAAGCAAGCGATCCAATACGTCACTCGTATTCGTGCTTATTTAGAACATATTAAAACGACACCAAGTTTGGTGAGTATTTAACAAAAAAAAGCTTACCTAAAGGTAAGCTTTTTTTTGTTTAAAAAGTCTTAAGTCGTTTGCTCTAAAACTTTTTTGAACAAATCTTTTTGTTCTTGGCTTGGCTTCGCTGTTTGTAAAGCCATCAATTGAGACATATCGCCTTGAACTTTGATTTTACCAGTCATAAATGCTTGCATAGCAGCAGCCATGTCAAACTCTAAGAATACTTTGCGTAAAGTATCCGCATCTAAGTTTAAAGTTGTTTTAGCATTCGCAGAAGCGCCTTTTTGGATCTTACCGCTATCAAGCGCTAATTCAGTCGTTCCTTCGCTACCTGTTACTACAAGATTCAATGCTAGATTTGCTAATGATGGTGGTAAGTTCAAATCACCAGCTTCAGCTGTAAGTTTCTCAACGTTTGCAAACCAATCATCAGTTAAAAATGCAGGCATGTTCTTTCCTCGATGTATTTATTCAATTTATTGCGTTACCTATCCAAGATAACAACATGTAGAAGCTTTACGCTTGAGAGAGTTATAGCATGATATTTTCCAAATGCGATACGTTTTTTTGTACTCTGCGTTCGATTTTTTTTGTAAATAAAACTAATCGCCTAAATATCATCAAATCTTTATTTTTTCACAAGTTTGTCAATGATTTTTTGTATCGGTACTACGACCTAAAGTGACAAAAAACATCATTTTGTAAATCGACTCAACACCTTCATTAAAATGTAAAAATCTAAGAAATAAAAAAAGCACTTCGAAAAGTGCTTTTTTTATTAAGACGAATTACTCAGCAGCAAAACCGAGATTGACCATGCTAATACGCTTATTTGGTGTGTCCCCTTCGGCTGTTGAACAAGTTACATCAAAATCAACTTCACGTTGTCCATCTAAGGCTTCAAAATCGAAAAGATCTCGGTCAGCCAATTGCGATGGCGAGACATTCTGTAACGCGCCAAAAATGCTGTGTAAACGTTTTGGATGAGCTTTATCCCATTCACGCAACATATCATTGATGATTGCGCGCTGTAAGTTTTCCTGCGAACCACACAAGTTACATGGAATAATTGGGAATTTGCGCATTTCAGCGTATTTGATGATGTCTTTCTCTTCAACATACGCCAAAGGACGAATCAAAATATTCTTTTTATCCGATGAAAGTAGTTTTGGTGGCATCGCCTTTAAACTACCGCCATGGAATAGGTTCAAGAAGAACGTTGCCATAATATCATCACGATGATGACCTAAAGCAACTTTGGTCGCGCCAATTTCTTGAGCAAAACCATATAAAGAACCACGGCGCAAGCGTGAGCACACTGCACAATAGGTTTTACCTTCAGGTGTAAGCTTTTTGGTAATGCTATATGTATCTTTTTCTAAGATGTAGTACGGAATGTTATTTTCTTCTAAATAACGGGGTAATACATCCTCAGGGAACCCTGGTTGTTTCTGATCAAGATTCACAGCTACAACATCAAAATTGATTGGTGCTATGCGTTTAAACTGCAGGAGAATGTCCAGCATGGTATAGCTATCTTTACCACCTGAAATACATACCATGACCTTATCGCCATCCTCAATCATTTTGTAGTCACGGATTGCATGACCTACTTGACGACGAAGTTTTTTTAATAAACGATAATATGCAGAACTTGTAGGTGGCTCTGGCTTAAAATTAAATCCTTGGTTGGATTCAACTGGCGAGTACATAGACGACATTAACCATAAAAAAAATACTGCGCAATTTTAGCCGATTCAGTGCTTAATCGCATCTAAAGAATCTGTTTTTTACATCTAATTTTTATTTTTTCATAACACTGTCTTATTCACACATCTAAAATGGACGCTTGGGTTCATTTTTTAGTCGAATTGCTTATCTTTTGGACTTTTCCACAGTTTTCCACAAAACCTGTGGATAAAATTGTGGACTTTTTAGGGGTTGACAAAGGTTTGGCAAGATAAGATGGTGCTTTCCCTTAGATTGATCATTTTTTAACCACTATTCTATATCCTTAAAATTCAATAACTTATATGTGTCAAGCAGTTGTTTATAAATAAAAATAAATAATTTTTTTGGATATTAAGCCAACAATTAAGACTTGATTTTTTTACAACGAATTGTTAAAAAACATTACATAGTCGAGAGACATCTCCATTGCAGAAAATCACCCACATATCATTTAGGGACAAAAATAGTGTTCGAATGATGAAAACTACAAATAAAATAAAAGTCATAGCGTTATTTGGGTGTGTGAATTTTCTAATATTCTCGCCACAGGCTTCTGCAGGTCAAACAATCTATCAGCTGAAAGATTCAAACGGCACTACCGTACTGACCAACCGCAAAAACAAATACAACCATCTTAAAGTTGAAAAGAAAACCTACTATCCAGATAGCAATATTCATAGTTACAGCAATTGGGGAAGCAACGAAGCATCTGTTCTTCCAAGCCATAGTAAAAATCGAAATGCCTTTGATGGCTATATTCGCCAAGCAGCTCAACGACACGGCATTTCTGAAGGACTCATTAAAGCGGTGATGCACACAGAGTCTGGTTTTAATATACATGCACGCTCCCCTGTTGGTGCTCAGGGTCTTATGCAATTGATGCCTGCGACTGCACAACGATTTAATGTCAATAATGCATATGATCCTGAACAAAATATTTTCGCTGGTGCAAAATATTTGGCTTGGCTATTGAAACGCTTTAATGGCAATACGCAATTGGCATTAGCGGGTTATAATGCTGGCGAAGGAAATGTTGCTAAATATGGTGGAATTCCGCCCTTTCGTGAAACTCAAGACTATGTCAGACGTGTACTCAGTCGTTACAATAATTTATACGCCAATGGTGTAGGCTCAAATCCAACCAATAGTTATGCAGCTTCAGCATCCTCTAAGTTAAGTTCACCGAGCTATAACAATCAGAATTTATCAGCTCAAGTGACTGCACCATCTAAACCAAAGTCACCTCCTCGCCAAATTATTGTGGCCGCTGATGGCAGTTTTACTGACGCACCAGCTGGTTCATATTCTACAAATAATGCCACAGCATCAGCGAAGATCTATATTTCGAATTAATCTCAATTTTTTTCGTTATATTTTTTATTTTTTTCTTGAAATTTTCCCTATTCGAAAGCATATTTGACGTAGGTTTTTTAATTCAAAAAGCTTATTAAATTTTATTTATAAGAGGATTTTCTCGATGATGCGGATTGGTTTGTTTTTGCTGACCAACCTCGCGGTACTGGTGGTAGCTGGCATAATCTTGTCACTCTTCGGTGTCGGTAGTTACCATGGCGCGGGTGGCTTGAATCTAGGCAATTTACTTGTGATCTGTTTTGTCTTTGGTATGGTGGGTTCTTTAATCTCCCTATTCATGTCAAAGTGGATTGCAAAGAAAACCACAGGTACAGAGTTAATTGATCCCAATGCTCCACGCAACCAAGCGGAAGCATGGTTACTCAATGAAGTGGCACAACTTTCTCAACGTGCTGGTATTAAAATGCCAGAAGTTGGTATTTTCCCATCTTATCAATCAAATGCTTTCGCAACTGGTTGGAACAAAAACGATGCTTTAGTCGCTGTTTCAACAGGCTTATTGGAACGCATGAATAAAGATGAATTACGTGCAGTTTTGGCGCATGAAATTGGTCACGTTGCAAATGGTGACATGGTCACCCTTGCTTTAGTCCAAGGTGTAGTCAACGCGTTTGTGATGTTCTTCGCGCGTATCGTCGGCGACTTTGTAGATCGCAATGTATTTGGTCGTGAAGAAGGTGAAGCACCGGGCTGGAGCTATTTCCTCATTACAATCGTGTTAGATATCGTATTCGGTATTCTTGCTTCGGCAATTGTGATGTGGTTCTCTCGCTATCGTGAATATCGTGCTGATGAGGCTGGCGCGCGTTTAGCAGGTAAACAAGCCATGATCAGTGCATTACTTCGCTTGCAAGCAGAAACTGAAATGCCAGATCAAATGCCTAAAGAAATGAAAGCGTTCTCAATTTCATCAGGTCGTGAAGAAGGATTCAGCCTTGCTGCACTCTTCCAAACACACCCAACAATTGAGCAACGTGTAGCAGCATTACAACAACTTGATTGTCCTTAATCTGCTTCTAAAAAAAGCCTCCATAGGGAGGCTTTTTTAATGGACTCAAATCTATAACACTTTAAATAGATTGGAACCATTGCCATAAGAACGTGACACCAAACCATAGGGCAACAGCAAAAATAATTAAAAACAGAAGACCCAGTAAATCAGGAATATGAATCCAAATCCATGCCACGACAGGATTTCGCCAGAAGGCAGAGTTCTGCTGTTTACGCTCTAAGTTTTCATGTAAAAATGGGTGTACCACATGATGGTCAGAATGAATCTGATATTCTTCACGGATATGATCATGAACCACATCTAAAGCCTTGCGACTCGGTCGAATAAACACATCAAAGAGTGTACCTGCAACAGGGATTAAACCTACTACACCATCCATCACAGCAAGTTTAAGCACGCCATTCAATTTAGATTGGGGCACACCGATTTTTCGAGCTTGTAATACTGCATAACACGTAAGCACAAATCCAGCTAGGTCACCCGCCACAGGAATCGTACTCAATGCTGCATCAGCCCCTACCCCTTGTTTAGTGAATGGAATTCTTACGACGGAATCCATCATGTTTGCGAACTTGGCAAGATCACGTTCCATTTTGATGACTTCAGCTTGGGTTAATCTATTTTTATTTGTCATTTACGCAACATCCTGCAAAGATTCTCCATCAGTCATAGCCTTAGAATAAGAGTTGTGAAGCAATAAATAAATAGACCAATACACCTGTTGCATCACATATTGAAGTGACCAAGGGTGCAGATGCGCTTGCAGGATCGAGTCCTAGTTTATTGAGTACAAATGGTAAACTCATCCCAATCAGACAGCCCATCATGACAATACCCATCATACTGATCGCAAGCACTAAAGCGACCATCATATCTCCACGGATATAGCCAAGAATTGAAACAGCTGCAGCCATCGTTGCACCCAAACATAGAGCAACCATCGCTTCACGACCAAGCAACACAAACCAATCCTTGGCTTTTACATCTCCAGTTGCGATTGCTCGAACCATCAAGGTTGCAGATTGGGAGCCTGCGTTACCACCACTCCCTACCAATAGCGGTAAAAAGAAAACCAAAACAATATGCGCAGCAATGATGTCTTCATAATGGGCGATCCCAATACTCGAAAGTAGGCTGCCAAAGACCAGAAACACTAGCCAAAAAACACGTTGTCTAAATAACAATAATATTGGTGCTGAACGAATACTGATATTTTCTTTAAGCTCTACTGCCCCACTTTTCAAAAAGTCTTCGGTAAATTCTTCTTGGAATACATCCATAGCATCATCATAAGTGACGATACCGAGTAGATGATCATCATGATCTAAAATGGGTAAGGCGATAAAATCATAGTGGCTTAATTTTTTTGCCACTGATTCCTGATCTTCATCCACCCGTCCGTAAATGACCTCAGTGGTCATGACTTCTTGTACCGTTTTATCCAAAGGTGCTTGCACAATTTCTCGAAGAGAAATTACACCCTCAAGTTTCTGAAATTGATTGGTAATATAGATCAGATATAAGGTTTCAGTATCTTTGGCGGAGTGGCGCAAAATCTCTAAAGCTTGTTGCATTGAGATGTCTGATGGCAAAGTGACATAATCAGATGTCATGATCGCACCAGCTGTTTCCTCAGCATACAATGCCAAAGATTGAACTTGCTGCTTCGTTTCTCGATCTAAATTCGCAAAAATAAATGTTTTAATTTGATCCGGTAAAGCTTTGTACAAATCTGTTCGAGCGTCTGAATGCATTGAACGAATTAACTGGACTGTACTTTTGCCGTCCATTTTTTTAACCAACTGTACTTGATGATTGAGTGGCAAAAACTCAAATACATATGCCGCGTTTTCTAAATGGTGGATAAGTTGTATTTGTTGATCGATTTCTAATTGCTGTAAAAACAAAGCCAAATCTGCAGGATTAATCGTATCCGCAATATGATCAATCTGAGCGACATCAGAATTGATCAATGCTTGTTGTAATGCTTCAATTTTATGATCTTGTTTAATTTGATCCATAATCGCTTCATTTATTATCGTTTAGAATTACGCAAGGCATGCTAACACTAATTGAACATGTTAGTGCGTATTGGTCTTGTCAAAAACTAATATTTAAAAATGGATTAGATCAACCGCAGTACAATATTCGCTGTACTGCGGATACCATATTAAGTTTCAGATGCTGATTTTGATTTATATTTGAAAATATTCCGAACGATAACAAACATAAAGGGAATAAAGACAAGAACTAAAATTGTGCCGAAAATTACCCCCCCAAGGACACTGACACCAATTTCTTGACGACTGGCAGCACCTGCACCTGATGCAAATACCAAAGGTATAACCCCTGCACCAAAAGCAAGTGAAGTCATTAAAATTGGACGTAAGCGTAAACTTGCACCTTGTAAAGCAGCAGCAATCGCATTAGCTCCACGCTCCTGAGCCATTGCCGCAAATTCAACAATTAAGATGGCATTTTTACATGACAACCCAATCGTCGTAAGTAACGCAATTTGGAAGTAAATATCATTTGGAAATCCGACCAACCAACTAAAAATAATATTACCGCCAATACCCAATGGAATAGCAGCAATCACAACAGAAGGTATCGACCAACTTTCATATAAGGCAGCCAAACATAGAAAGATAAAGCCAACAGAGATGAGATAAAGCCAAATGGCTTGTGTACTCGATTGTTGCTCTTGAAACGATAATCCACTCCATGCTAGCCCAACCCCATCTAATTGATCAACCATAGACTTGATATCACGCATTGCAGCACCACTGCTCACATTTTTTGCAGTGTCTGCTTCCATTTGTAGCGCGGAATAACCTTGGAAACGAGTCACCACATCAGGGCCTCCATCCCAATCCACAGTGGCAAAATTACCAAATGAAATCATTTGATTTTGATTGTTTCGTACAGACCATAAATTGAGATCTTCAGGCTTTGAACGATACTCGGCATCACCCTGCATCATGACGCGTTTAATACGTCCGCGATCAATAAAGTCGTTCACATAGGAACCACCCCAAGCTGCAGCCAAAGTGCTGTTAATCGCAGATTGTGAAAGACCATTCGCCATCACTAACTTTTGATTGATATTCACTTTCAATTTGGCTTTATCTGGATTAGAGCGTTTGCCCAAATTTTCAAAAGTCGTGAAGTTGATTGCCTGTCGTTCTAGCGCTTGAAATTGATCTTCTAAATACTGTCGTCCTTCTCCATTTAAATCTTGCAGCCAAAACTCGATGCCGTTGGTATCGCCAAGACCACTTACAGAACCTGGCAAACTCACCATAATCCGAGCGCGACTGTCTTTTCTAAAGAACTCCATCGCTCGTTCACGAATGGATTGTGCAGAGTTTGCCTCACCTGGACGATCATCCCAATGATGTAATGCTACAAATCCTGTTCCTAAATTTTGACCCGTTCCTGAAAAATTTCGTCCATAACGAATTTGAACCAACCTAACATTCTGTTTTTCTTGTTCAAGAAAATACTCTCGAATACTTTCACCAACAAGCTGACTTTCTGTCATAGGTGCGCCTTCAGGTAAACTGAATTGGATACTGATAAAACCTTGATCTTCACTTGGAATAAAGCTGGTTGGAAGCGACTTATAAATCAAAGCAAAAATCACAATTAACCCAGCAAAACTGGTTAAAACGATCCATTTTAGTGACAGGCTTTTCTCAACCCACTTTAGATAATGCAATCGTAATGATTCCATTTTTGTATTAAACCATGTCGCCCATTTTGCTTCTTGTTGTTTAGGTTTAAGAATAATCGCACACAATGCTGGTGTGAGAATTAACGCGACCAATAATGACAGTGCCATGGCTGCAATCAAGGTAATTGAAAACTGACGGTATATAACTCCTGTCGATCCTGTAAAAAAAGCCATCGGAACAAATACTGCAGTTAGCACCACTGTAATTCCAATTAAAGCCCCCGTCATCTCTTGCATAGATAAGATGGACGCTTGCTTTGCAGATAGCCCCTTTTCATGCATTAAACGTTCGACATTTTCGACCACCACAATTGCATCATCTACAAGTAATCCAATCGCAAGAACTAATGCAAAAAGTGTCAATGTATTGATGGTCATTCCGAGCGCAAATAAGACGGCGAAAGTGCCCAAAATAACAATTGGAACCGTGACCGTTGGAATAAGTGTTGCGCGCCAGCTTTGTAAAAAGATAAACATGACCAACACAACCAAGATAATGGCTTCAACTAAGGTCTTTACAACTTCTTTAATGGACTCTTGAACAAACGGCGTGTTATCTCGTGGGTATACAATTTGGTAGCCTTCAGGAAGTTTTTTCTTGATGTCTTCAAGGACTTCTTTAATTTTTGCAGAGGTTGCCAAAGCATTCGCACCAGATGACATTGAAACAGCCAAGCCTGCTGAAGGTGATCCATTAATGGTATTAAAAGCTTGATAATTTTCAGCACCTAACTCAATGCGTGCTACATCTTTTAAATAAATAAAACTTCCATCAGGGGTCGCTTTGACAATGATATTTTTAAATTCATCGACTGTTCTTAGTCGTGATCCAGCGGTAACTTTTGCATTAAGATACTGGTCTGCTACTGTCGGTAAATCTCCGATTCCACCTGCAGCAACTTGTGTATTTTGTGCTTCAATTGCGGCACGAATATCACTAGGCATCAACTGATATTGTTTCAATAAGTTCGGATCTAGCCAAATACGCATGGCATATTGAGAACCAAAGACATCAACCTCACCAACACCTTCTACACGCGCAATTTCTGGTTCAATGTGATCAGCCAAATAATCTGACAACGCAATATTATTACTTTGGTTCGTAGTGTCATATAACCCCACCACCATAAAGGTGTCACCTAAGGATTTATAGACATTGACCCCTTGACGCTGCACGTCTTCAGGCAAACGATTGATCACCCCATTAATGCTATTTTGAACTTGGACTTGTGCTGTGTCTGGATCAGTTCCGTTTTCAAAACTTAAACTAATTCTACTATTCCCAGATGCATTACTGGTAGAGCTAAAATAAAGTAAGTTATCAATTCCTTTAATTTGTTGTTCTATGACCTGTGTGACACTTTCCTCAACTGTTTCGGCATCAGCTCCTGTGTAAGTTGCTGATACAGTAATTCTTGGCGGAGCAATATCAGGATAGCGTTCTACTGGTAAGCTCATCACCGCAAATATACCAATTGCCATGACAATGATCGCAAGTACGCCAGCAAAAATAGGTCGTTCAATAAAGAACTTAGATAACATAGTCGTAAAGCCGTCAAAAGAATTCTAGAAAGTGTTTTCATTAAAATATATAAAAATTTAATTGATATTCAGTGACTATGAATAAAAAAACAAGAACTAATAACAGAAACGATCAACATTGATTGAATTAAGAAGAGAATATGAAGCCCTCACCTATGAACCGCTTATCTGATCCTTCAAAAAAAATATGCGCAATTTCTCAAAAGTAAAAAACTTCTAAAATTACGCAGCATTAATGCCATCACCCCCCTCCCAATTTGAGGATAGTCATATTCAATTTTTTAAAACTATATTCGAGGTACAAAAATACGAATGATTTGGGGGAAATGATGAAAAAAGCTCTTCTAACACTGGCGCTCAGTACCTGTTTAGCAGCTTGTGGTGGTTCGGATAAATCCGCAAAAAATGATGATCAGATTAAAATAGGAATACTGACTGACAGCCCAGTAGCAGGTGCGACGTATATCGTGAATGGCAATAATGACAATGCGAAGAAAACCAATGCAAATGGGGAATTTGAATATCAAGATGGAGATGTCATTACATTTAAAATTGGTGATATCGAAATTGGTACTGTACAAGGTTTAGCTCGTGTGACACCAAATGAACTCGTGGATGAAGATTTAAATGCAGATGAACGTAACAAGAGAATTATCAATCTACTGATTTTTTTACAATCACTGGATATCGATGAGGATAAAGAGACCATACAAATCCCTGATGATGTTTCAACTCTCTCGCCTTCAGCGATTGATTTCAGCAACACGACAAGTGATTTTAGAGAGCGACTTCAAGCTCAAATTATCAATATTCCTGAAATTGCCTCCAATACAGTAGTCAGTGAAGAGCAAGCTAAAGAACATTTTAGCAGCTCACTGCTCAAAGACATTCAAGGCGTATGGTATGCAAAAAACAATGAGTCTGAAATTGTGTTATTTATTGGAGAGAATGGCGAATATATGCTTGGTGAACCAATCCCAAGTGAGCCCAATAGTTCTTCAAATGGCATGGAATACGCCAAGATTAATCTAGATGCTTCGAGTGGTAGCTTTTATACTTCTTCCATAAATAGTACTACGCCTGTGATTGACACAAATGAAGATTGGGGACTTCTCGATGATGGGGAATCACGTTCATTAAGGCTATCTTTTAATGGTTCTAAACTCAAAATTTTTGATGATGATAATCTTGATGAAAGTGCAGAATTTACGCGAGTTCCTCGAAATAATAGTGGAATTGTAGGCGCATGGCAGTCCTCAAGTGGTAAACAAATTTTCGTATTTAATTCTAATAACACTTTCATTATGGTAGATGCTATTGGCGATGATCAACCAGATTCATATGATGGACCTTGTGGTGGCCCTGGTATTGAGTATGGTCGTTATCAATTACGCGACAACAAGCTCTTTGTTACCACGCCCCTCAGCATTGATACAAATGGTTGTGCTGGATTATCCGATACAGACGCGCATTTAGGCTTACCATTACAAATTTCTACTCAAAGTTTAAGCTTTACCGTAGCAGATGAAGGCACATTTACACTGACCAGAATGAATTAATTTTATCCCCCTTCAACATCTTCGTTAAAGGGGGATTATTCAATATGCTGAAAAGCATCAATAAATTCGATCAAAATCCGCATCATTTCAGCTTGTGAGGAGCATCCTAGCTTCTGATAAATCGTTTTCAGATATGTCCGCAGTGAACTCAGCGTAATCCCACATTTCAAAGCAATATTATCAAGATGCTGATCGTCCATAAAATGCTGACAAATTTCAATTTCTCGAGCTGTCAGTTGGAATGTTGATTTCAGTAATATTTTAGACAAGCGTTTTCGATCCTGCATTTTTGATAAGAATAATGCAACTTGATTATTGTCTAAGATCATTGAATCTGACAGCACCTTAAGTGGTGAGACTGTGATGAAGTAAGCTGATTGATGTCGATCGCTATATAACTGCATTGCACCCCCAACTTCTTCTTGATCATGCCTCTCTAATGAATAACGCTCATTCTTTTTGAATGTGCTCTGCACCAATTTTTTTAATTGAGTATTATAAGGCTCGATTATTTTTAATCTGTTATGCAAATCTATTTCAATCATACTCGTATCATTCAAACAATCCTTCGCATACTGATTCACAAATCTAACTTCTAAATCAGATTGAACAATGAGTACACCCACATTCAACTTATCTAAAATTTCGGTGTAATTACTTCTATCATGTTGAAGAAACTTAATTTGTCGATGAATTTGAATCGCTCTTCTAAAGTGTTTTGCGAGTCTTTCTAAACTTTGTAATTCAGCAGTATCATAAGCAGCTTCATCTGATGGTCGATGTACCGCAAGCACGCCCCATTTATATTTTCCATACTCTAACAATACCCCACTGAGATAACAGATGTTTGAAGGAACTAAACAATATTCATAAAAGTTCTTCAAATCCTCATTATCTGTTTCAGCATATGATCGACAATCAATTTGATAGGCATGCTCTAATCCATAGGTATTCATTAACTCACCATGAATACGCATGTCTACGACATCTAAGTTATACGTTTGATAATTTTGAATTCCATCAATCGGGATATTAATGGTGTAAATAAAATTTTGTTCGGGCCGAAGCTGATCCAAGTAAGTAAAGATCGCCGTTGAACTCTGTGTAAATTCCACGACCTGTTTTAAAACATTTTCCCAGTGATGTGGCTTTAAGGCAGCCTCATAAATTTCTTCTATGATTTGATTTTCTTGAACAGTTAACATCATCACCCCCAATCATGGTGTTAATGTTCCTTTAGATTAGCGCTCTACGAGGCTTTTATTCAATATTTACAATAGTATTCAAATATTTATCAGACAGATGACAAAAAAATCCCCGCTTAAAGCGGGGATTTTTTAGGCTGTGGGATGAATTACATCATACCGCCCATACCACCCATACCGCCCATGTCAGGCATAGCTGGTTTATCTTCTGGGATCTCTGTAATCATGCACTCAGTTGTTAACATTAAGCCCGCAACAGACGCAGCATGCTCAAGTGCAGAACGAGTAACTTTCGCTGGATCAAGGATACCCATCTCTAGCATATCGCCGTATTCACCAGTCGCAGCGTTATAACCGAAGTTGCCTTCGCCATTTTTAACTGCATTAATCACTACAGATGGTTCGTCACCTGCGTTAGATACGATTTGACGAAGTGGCGCTTCAATCGCACGACGAAGGATGTTGATACCTACGTTTTGATCATCGTTAATACCCGTTACACCGTCAAGTGCTTTAGCTGCACGTACTAATGCAACACCACCACCCGCAACAACACCTTCTTCAACAGCAGCACGAGTTGCATGAAGAGCATCGTCTACACGATCTTTCTTCTCTTTCATTTCAACTTCAGTTGCAGCACCGATTTTAATCACTGCTACACCGCCTGCTAATTTAGCAACACGCTCTTGAAGTTTTTCTTTGTCGTATTCTGAAGTTGATTCTTCGATTTGCGCACGAATTTGTTGAACACGCTCAGCAATTTGATTCGCATCGCCTGCACCATCAACAATCACTGTGTTTTCTTTAGATACAGTTACTTTGTGTGCAGTACCTAAATGTTCAAGTGTTGTTTGATCTAACTGCATACCGATTTCTTCAGAAATCACAGTACCACCAGTTAAGATCGCGATATCTTGAAGCATTGCTTTACGACGATCACCGAAGCCTGGTGCTTTAACAGCACATACTTTGATGATGCCACGCATGTTGTTTACAACAAGCGTTGCGAGTGCTTCACCTTCAACATCTTCAGCGATGATAAGAAGTGGTTTACCTGTTTTCGCAACTGCCTCGAGAACAGTAATCAACTCACGGATGTTGCTTACTTTCTTATCAACAAGAAGGATAAATGGGTTTTCCAATTCAGCAGTCAATGTATCTTGTTTGTTTGCGAAGTATGGAGAAATATAACCACGGTCAAACTGCATACCCTCTACAACATCTAGAGAATCTTCAAAGCCTGAACCTTCTTCAACAGTGATTACACCTTCTTTACCCACTTTTTCCATCGCTTGAGCGATCAGTGAACCAACAGTCGTATCAGAGTTCGCAGAAATCGAACCCACTTGTTCAATCGCTTTAGAATCAGATGCTGGTTTAGCCGTTGCTTTAATATCTGCAACAACAGCTTTAACTGCAATATCAATACCGCGTTTCAAGTCCATTGGGTTCATACCCGCAGTTACTGACTTGATCCCTTCGTTCAAAATTGCTTGAGCTAAAACGGTTGCCGTTGTAGTACCGTCACCTGCGATGTCATTTGTTTTAGAAGAAACTTCACGAACAAGTTGAGCACCCATGTTTTCAAACTTGTCTTTTAATGTGATTTCTTTCGCTACAGAAACACCATCTTTAGTGATGTGTGGCGCACCGAATGAACGATCGATAACTACGTTACGGCCTTTAGGACCAAGTGTAACTTTAACCGCATCTGCAAGGATATTCACACCTGCGATCATTTTTGTGCGAGCTGAATCACCAAACTTAACGTCTTTAGCTGACATATTTGACTCCGAATATTATTAAAATTACTAAATCTGATTGATTAAATGAGTAGTATTAAAAAGAATCAATTAGCCTTCTAAAACAGCTAAAATATCTGACTCTTTCATGATTAATAGTTCTTCGCCATCTACTTTCACAGTTGTTCCTGCATAAGTACCAAACAATACCTTGTCACCTACTTTTACATCTAAAGCGCGAACGCCATTGTCAGTGATCTGACCATTACCAACTGCAATAATTTCACCTTGAGCAGGTTTTTCTGCAGCAGAACCTGGCAATAAAATGCCGCCAGCTGTTTTTGTTTCTTCTTCAACACGACGAATTACTACACGGTCATGTAATGGACGAATGTTGCTCATAAAAATACTCCATCAGACTAAGTCTTTTGATTAATAGTCGTGATCTTAATTTCCTTAGATCACCACCAAAATTATTTGATGTCACTTTTGTGGGGATGGAAAAAATTGCTTCAAGGGGAAAATGAAAAAAAATTTAATTTTTTGTATTTTTTTTAGGCATTTCGATAATTTAGCCTTCATTCCGATTTGCAACTAAATAAAATTTCTTGAATCTCGAATCAAAGCGATATTCACGCACCTTCAGTTTTTCATCAATTAGATTAAAACTATTAGAAAAGTCATGATGTAAACGATGTGACGTAGCGGTACCTGCATGAATATCCAATATTGGATGTTGAGCATTAAGTTGGAAAATCTTATTCAGATCATAAACAGCAGATACATGTAAATGACCATGTAGAATTGCATTCAACCCTGAGCTTGCCCATGTCTTTAGGGCTTTTTCAGTATTTTTAGGACGATCTTTAGACATATTTATACCGTGATCACCACTATAGAAAGGTTGATGCGTAAGCAGAATTTTTAATTTATCTTGAGGAGCCAATTTCATTTTTTGATCAACATCCTGAATTTGAAACTCAGTAATACGACCTTTGGTATGGTACTTAGGGTGAATTGTATTGATTCCTATAATATAAAAATGCTCAGTTTCTAAGGTCTGTTCCATCTCACCAAAAAACAACTTATACCGATGAAACGGACTTAAAAATCTGCGCCATAAATGAAACAAAGGAATATCGTGATTACCCGGAATCACAATATAAGGAACATTAAGTTCTTCTAGAAATTTTTTGCAGTGATAAAACTGTGAAAATCTTGCCCTTTGAGTGAGATCACCACTGACCACAACAGCTTCGATCAAATGTTCTGCAACAAAGTGAGTAATTGCATCTAAGCAATCTTGTTGCTCAGTCCCAAAATGCAAATCAGACAAATGTAAAATCATTGTGGCACCATTAAGGTCAGTGCATTTCTTTCAACATGAATATCTAATGGTGAATCCAGTTGAATAATTTCTCCATCGATTGCTACTGTCATTTTTTTTTGATGAGAACGTATTCGCACATGATCCGCACTAAAACTATATACGTCTGCTGCCTGATCTAATTTTCCACGAATGAGTTGGATGAGTGTTTTAAAAATACTCAGCTTATCCGTGCGAGCAAGTACAACTCCCGCAACCCGACCCTCTTCTGCCGTTTTAGCGATATTGAGGTTCATTTCTTTTAATTGAAGTTGGTTATTGCCTAAAAATAATAAAGGAGTTTTAACTGCATAATTCACACCATCCACCTCAATTTCTAACTTTAATTCTTTACGATCACGAATCAACACATCTAAGCCAGAAGTATAGGCATGTAATGGTAGACGCCCTAGTTTTTGGTTATATAACTCTCTTTTTTTAATAAACAATGGATAAAGACCCAAACTCGCATTATTTAGATAAATGGCATCATTAATTTTTGCCACATGTACCGCTTTAGGCTTACCTTCAACCACCAGTTTTGCAGCTTCGAGAATATCTAAAGGAATATTCAAAACCCGTGCAACATAATTGAATGTCCCTAAAGGTAAAATTACCAAAGGGATGGTTTGATGTAATAAATAATTAGCCACAGAATTTAACGTTCCATCCCCGCCAGCAACCACAATCACCCCCTGATTATCATGATTTAAATGTCGAAGATGAACTTTTTCGATGAGTGCTTGAACACTCATTTCTGAAGCAATATCAAAAACTTGTATTTCAAAACCTAGATCTGTCCAGTAATGCATAAGTTGTTCATAAATTTGATCATTATTGGTGGCATGAAATCCAGATTTTTCATTAAAAATCATAGACAAAGGCTTTAGCATTGAATTCATTTTATGGCTTTAAAAATTGAATTACTTTAAAATTTCGTCTATTTACTACTCAATTAAAAGCCAATTTATGTAATTTTTAAATGATGTTCATTTGATTTTTCGATGATGAGAATTGATCTCATATTTTAATTAAGTTTTTATTTTAAATGAATATTTTAACTATAAATACCAAACATAAAAATTAAAAATAAAAAATAAATCACTCATTTTTTAAAAAAATATCAAATAATTACATAAACTTAACACCAATCAAGTCTTAAGCACTATTTAAGCCTTTGGTCTTATTTTTTTTAAGAAAATATGCTTTAATACAGCCACTTTTTTTTCATACTGAATCTAGAGTCTGCAAACCAGCATCTAGATATTATTTGTACACCACATTGTACACTTTTGATATAGGCCTCACCATGACCCAAGTGAACGCACCAGAATTCGTTCGTCACCCTAAGCTTATTGCTTGGGTGGAAGAGATTGCTAAACTAACAAAACCAGCAAAAATTGAATGGTGTGACGGTAGCGCAGAAGAATATCAACGTTATATCGACTTGATGATCGCTAACGGCACAATGCAAGCGCTTAACCAAGAAAAGCACCCTGGTTCATATCTTGCAAACTCTGATCCTTCTGACGTTGCTCGTGTTGAAGACCGTACTTTTATCTGCTCTGAAAACAAAGAAGATGCTGGCGCAACTAACAACTGGGAAGCTCCAGCGGTTATGCGTGAAAAATTAAACGGTTTATTTGATGGTTCTATGAAAGGTCGTACTTTGTACGTTGTACCTTTCTCTATGGGACCTTTAGGTTCTCATATTGCTCACATTGGTATCGAACTTACTGACTCTCCTTATGTTGCAGTCAGCATGTCTAAAATGGCTCGCATGGGTAAAGCTGTTTATGACGTTCTAGGCACTGATGGCGAATTTGTTCCATGTGTACACACTGTAGGTGCACCATTGGAAGAAGGTCAAAAAGACGTGGCTTGGCCTTGCAACAAAGAAAAATACATCGTTCATTATCCAGAAACTCGTGAAATTTGGTCATTTGGTTCTGGTTATGGTGGTAACGCATTGCTTGGTAAAAAATGCTTAGCATTACGTATCGCATCATTCATGGGTCGTCAGCAAGGCTGGTTAGCTGAACACATGCTCATCCTTGGTGTGACAAATCCACAAGGTGAAAAACACTACATCGCAGCTGCATTCCCATCTGCTTGTGGTAAAACAAACTTTGCAATGTTAATTCCACCAGCAGGTTATGAAGGCTGGAAGATTGAAACTGTAGGTGACGATATTGCTTGGATCAAACCAGGTGAAGATGGTCGCTTATATGCAATCAATCCTGAAGCAGGTTTCTTCGGTGTAGCTCCTGGCACAAATACAAAGACGAACCCGAACTGTATGGCTACGCTTCATAAAGACGTGATCTATACAAACGTTGCCGTGACTGACAACGGTGAAGTATGGTGGGAAGGTCTTTCTAAAGAAGCACCTGCCAACCTAACTAACTGGAAAGGTCAACCACATACTGGTGAAGAAAAAGCAGCTCATCCAAATGCGCGTTTCACAGTTTCAGCTGGTCAATGCCCTTCTATTGATGCTGACTGGGAAAATCCAGCAGGTGTTCCAATCTCTGCGTTCATCTTTGGTGGTCGCCGTGCGGACACAGTGCCTCTAATTTCAGAAGCATTTGACTGGGTTGACGGTGTTTATAAAGCTGCAACGATGGGTTCTGAAACAACTGCTGCTGCTGTTGGTCAACAAGGTATTGTTCGTCGCGATCCATTTGCGATGCTTCCATTTGCTGGCTACAACATGGCTGACTACTTCACACATTGGTTAGAAATGGGTGAGAAAGTTGGTGAGAAAGCTGCAGCTGCTGGTAACAAGCTTCCTGGTATTTACAACGTGAACTGGTTCCGTCGTGATGCTGAAGGCAACTTTGTATGGCCTGGTTTCGGTCAAAACATGCGTGTTCTTGAGTGGATTATCGATCGCTGTGAAGGTCGTGCTGACGCTGTTGAAACTCCAATTGGTCGTGTTCCAACTTACGAACAGTTGAACTGGACTGGTTCAGACTTTACGAAAGAGCAATTTGACCTTGTGACTTCTCAAGACAAAGAGCAATGGATCAAAGAACTTGAAAGCCATACTGAATTATTTAACAAACTTGGTGATCGTTTACCAGAAGCGTTGAAAAAACGTCAAGCTGAGCTTTTAGAAGCGGTTAAATCTGCTTAATCATGATGAGAAAAAAGGTCACTTCGGTGACCTTTTTTTTACTTCAAACAAACTGAATAAAGTGTATTTAGTAACGTTTATTAGTACCAATAAGTTGTCACACTTATGGCATACTGATTTAAACAGCTTATTAGGATCAAATAATGAAAAAAATAGAAATGATTGGCTCTTGTTTAATCGCCCTTATGCTTACAGCCTGTCAATCTGTTCCGCGACAGCACAATGGAGCTACAGGATATCAAATTGAAAATAAATCAGAGAATTCTGCCACTATTTCGTATACCCTCTCTGCACGCGCCAACCAAAATATTGATGAACACAAATTACAACGTACTTGCCAACAAGTTCTAGGGCACACTCAACAATATAAAACCACCATTTTGAGTGTAAATGAAATTGCTAATCCCAATTATAAAACACAAGAAACTCAACAGGTTCAAATTGGTCAATCACGAACATCATTCGGACTCTCAAACACTCAAAGCCTATACAGCAATGAAGACTACAATACACGTCTTTCTTTAGAAACTAAGCCTAGCCTCTTACAAGTCGTTCGCTTTAACTGCACACTCTAAACTTAGGACACTCAATGTACTTCATTGAGTGTCTTATAAAAACTGACATTTCTAAATTCAGGTGATTCATCCAAGTCTGGCCATGTCGTTGCACTGCGTTCATCAAGCTTTTCATACTTCGGATGACTAAAGTTTTTTACACGACTATCCGCCACCCACACTTCAGGTGCAAATTTTAAAAACTCATCCAAGAAGAAACGATTGCACTGGTCATACAACACATCAGCCGCCAACAAGATATCAACCTGCTCAGCTTTATATAAGTCATACAAATATTCAAGCTCAACATTATTCAATTCAGCATTGGCACGACACGCATCCAAACTAACTTGGTCGATATCACAGCAAATGACACGCTTTGCCCCTGCCATTTTCGCTGCAATCGCGACTACGCCTGAACCTGCGCCAAAGTCTAAAACCACTTTGTCTTTCACATGATGCGGTTCAGCCAATAACCATTGTGCCATTGCTAAACCTGATGCCCAACAGAAAATCCAATATGGCGTATCATTCCATATACGACGAATAACTTCATCATCTAGCTTATCGGTTGGAAAAACAGGTGGAATGAGCCAAAGTGAAATTGGTGTATCAGGCAATTGCTGTGCATGAAGTTCACAACCTGGAATCACATCATGTAAGGCTTTTAGTAAATGTTCAGGCGCTTTAGGAAATTGGAAAGTACAGCTCATTGGATTTTATTTTTAAATATACAAAATTTGAGTTTCAAATACGAAACCTAAATTAATAAAGAGAATTCCCTCTCCTTTTAAAGGAGAGGGTTAGCGAGAGGATTTATCTAACTCAATACCCTCACCCCAACCCTCTCCCTGAGCCGTATACGGCGCAAGAGAGGGAGATAATATTAACCTAAAGCTTTTTCAGCTGCTTCAACTGTTTGACGAATCAACGTTGTGATTGTCATTGGACCTACACCACCCGGTACTGGTGTGTAAGCTGAAGCAATTTCTTCAATACCAACAAGTTGAATATCGCCCACACCACCGCCATCACGTGGATGGAAACCAGCATCAACAACTACTGCACCAGGTTTAATCCAATCTTTTTGAATCAATTCAGCTTTACCCACTGCACCCACAATGATATCCGCTTGCTTCACAAAGCTAGCAAGGTCTTGTGTACGAGAGTGACAAATCGTTACAGTAGCATTCGCCTCGAGAAGCATAGCTGCCATTGGTTTACCCAAAATTGCAGATCGACCTACAACAACCGCATGCTTACCTTCGATTTCGATGTTGTTTTCTTTCAGAATCGTCATAATACCAGCAGGTGTCGCAGAACCGTAAGCCGCTTCACCCATTGCCATACGACCATAACCAAGGCAAGTAACACCATCCACATCTTTTTCAAGTGAGATCGCATCAAAACACGCTCGCTCATCAATTTGCGCAGGTACTGGATGTTGTAAAAGAATACCGTGAACATCAGGATTTGCATTGAGTTTTTCAATTTCAGCAAGCAATTGTTCTGTCGTCGTTTCTTTTGGTAGTTCAACTTTAAGTGAATCCATACCAACACGGCGGCATGCATTACCCTTCATACGCACATAAGTTGCAGATGCACCATCGTCACCTACTAAAATCGTCGCAAGAATTGGAGTACGTCCTGATTTTGCTTTTAACGCTTCTACGCGAGTTAACAAATCAGCCTCAATTTGTTTTGCCAATGCACGACCATCTAAAACTAATGCCACGGCACATCTCCCAAGTGTTGATATGAATCAATTTCGCACATTCTACATGAATATTTTAAATAATTTCCGTTATATGCTGTTTTTCTGCACATACGAATAAAAGCACTATTGTTTTTTTTTCAGAGCTTGTTAATATACGCATCAACAAGACATGGCGGGGTGGCAGAGTGGTCATGCAGCGGACTGCAACTCCGTGTACGCCGGTTCGATTCCGACCTCCGCCTCCATCTTGTTAAGCCCGAGTGGTGAAATCGGTAGACACAGGGGATTTAAAATCCCCCGCCCACAAAGCGTGCCAGTTCGAGTCTGGCCTCGGGCACCATTCTTCTAATAGAGAATAATGGTGTAAATAAAGAACCCAGCGTAAGCTGGTTTTTTTATGTCTGCATTTTCTTTAAACTCATCTGCTATAATCACTCATCTTCAGAATTTCATATTCAAATGAATCAAAATCAGCAAGTTGCTCAATATCTCCAAGAACTAAAACAACAATATCCTCAAGCGTTTAAAAAAAACTTCTTGCTCTATAGTCAGTTAAAGACCAAAGGGATTCTAGATGAGCGTAAAGAACTGATCCCGCTTGCACTTGCATTAATGATTTTCCTCCCTTGCTCATATTTGTTAACCCTTTTGCTTAAACAACACATTGTTTTTTTAGAAGGCTTTCAATCTGGCGGGAGTGCTGTGTTGTGTATCATGTTATTTTTTATGCTGATTACGCCAATCATCCTCAAACAGATCAAGCATAGTAGCATCTCAACTTACCAGCAACTTAAAAATACCCCATTCAAACTGACCATCCTCATTCTTTTACAAAGTTTAAATATCGCTTTTATGGAAAGTTGGTTCTTACAGGGAATTTTGTTTTATTTCGCTATGAATTTTGGTTTCGTTAAATTTTATAAAGAGAATTTATTCCGAGAAAATACTTCTAAAGAAAACTATTACTACATTCAAGAAATTCGTAGAGTGGCTTTCTGGAGTTATAAACAAAATTTTAAGCTTTACTTAAAACTAATCTTTTCATCCAAAAACTCAAAGCAGCATCAATTATTGATTGAACAAAAACAAAAAAATGCGCAACTTTATGTTCATTTGATGAACTATGAAAACAAATTGTGTATGCGCTACAAGCATACCGATATAGAAAAATATATCGATAGCATCATGTAGCGCTACGATCAACTTGCTTGCTGCATTACTTTAATTATATTCAAATTGGTATCATACATTGTTGAGTGCAATCTGAGTTGATCAACTTGATACTTCTGTGAATGAATATCTGTTAAAAACAACCAATCTGCACTCAATTGCGTAGAATCAAAGCTCAATTTTAAATAGCCTCGTTGATTCAAATTACAAAAGCTTAATTCATCAATCAATTGGATAAACACTTGTTCAAATTGTTGCATTAAGTTCTCAGGTAAATTGAGATATTTCTCCATACCTGGTGAAGAAACTGAACTTGTTGCTAATTCAATCCCCACCTTCTCACCATTTTGTTGATGTAATGCAGACTCCCACGCATTATGGGTATCTCCAGCCAACACAACAACTTTCTTCTGATACTGCTCATACAAAGCATAAACACGCTCACGCTCAGCATAATAACCATCCCAAGCGTCTAAATTATAAGGAATCACGGTTAGGATTCTTAATAATTCAGCGTCAGTTAAGCTCGGGTCACTATTTTTATAACGCAATTTAATCGCGACCAACTCCATCAGACGTTTTTGAGCTTCTATTAAAAAGTTGTCATCTACCATTCCACTTTTGGCAACATTTAATATTTGCAATACTTCAGCAGGTACCAACATTTTCGCCATCAATACTTGCTGACCCAATACATTCCATATTGCACGAGAACTCTGAAGACTATTCGCCAACCAATTTAACTGATCTATCCCTATTAGCTGTCGCTGCTCATTCAATAATGCCGCTCTAAATTGCTCAACATTTAGATTTTCACCATCCATAAATGGAGCAAAAGCCAGTTGCTCATCACGTGCCAACATACGTGTATCTAGCATATTGAGTTGAACTAAATCACCAAAATTAAACTGACGATAAATATGAAGAATATCGTTATTGCTTTTTTCGCGGATTGGCATCCACTCAAAATAAGCGGTTAGGGCTGCTGTTCTTCGTGCTACGAAATCTCCCTCTAAATCAGGTTGATGATTCTGCGCACCAGCTCTCCATGCATCATTTGTCAGCTCATGATCATCCCAAATCAGAATAAATGGATGACGTTGATGAACCGCTTGTAAATCAGGATCTGTTCGATATTTTGCATAACGTTTTCGATAATCTTCTAGACGGTAAATCTCGTTTTGATTATCCACATCGAGTGTTCTACCAAGCTTTTCGGCTTGTTCAGCTGCATACCCATCTTTGCCATATTCGTAAATATAGTCACCCAGATGCAGCACAGCATCCACGTCCTGCTTCGCAATTTCACGGTACACATAAAAATAACCAGCAGGATAATTTGAGCATGAGCATACCGCAAAGTTAACCGCATTGGACTTGGTTGCTAAGGTCTTCGTACGACCAATTGGAGAATGTATCTGCCCATATTTAAATCGGTAATAATAACGAGTATCGGCACTCAAATTAAGTACATCGACTTTCAAGCAAAAGTCTTTAGCAGCAGAAGTCTTGATTTTCCCCATCTGAACAATATTTGAAAAATTCTCATCAAGTGCAATTTCCCAATCTAATTCATATGTTGCCGCCACATCTGTAGGTGTTATTCGCGACCAAAGAATTATTCGATCCTGTAATGGATCTCCACTCGCCACTCCATGCAAAAAATCAACTTTATGCTCATTGCTGGTTTGACCATCGCCATTACATGCTGTAATCAGAACAGGCAGTGAAATCGCACCTAATCCAGCCAATGAATTTTTAATTAATGCGCGTCTTGAGATTTTATTTTTCATTTTATTTACGAATTGGCGAGTTATTTTAACTTCGAACTTAAACCGTATTTATGAAGCTAAAATTGCAATCAGATGACAATTTAATGTACAAATATCATAAACCATCGCCCCAAAATTTATATTTTTTAATCTAATAAATGCAATTTGATTGAAAAGAAAGCAAATAATACGATTTTCTCTTGCCAAGCTTAAAAGTGTCCTCTATTATTGCGCACATGCCCGAGTGGTGAAATCGGTAGACACAGGGGATTTAAAATCCCCCGCCCTCAAAGCGTGCCAGTTCGAGTCTGGCCTCGGGCACCATTCTTCTGATAGAGAATAATGGTGTAAATAAAGAACCCAGCGTAAGCTGGTTTTTTTATGCCTAGCGTTTAGCCACAACAATAACAACACAAAAAAATAGAGAGCGATTTACCACTCTCTATTTGAAACAAGTTCTTCCATTTCGATATCTAAGAATCCCTCTTCCTGAACGACCATCATCATTGCCTCAGCAATATAGTCTGCTGCTGCATCATCAAGAGAAGAATCAAGATCTTCGAACTGAGGTTTCATCTCATTAATTTCCGCCACAATATCATTGGCGATTTGATAAATCTCAGCATCGGAATTCACCTTAGATACCTTCTTTGAGAATTTTTCAATGAGTTGCTGAATTTCAGCCACGAGAATATCAGGATAATATTCATCGTCGAACATCGGGAGAAGTACATCATTCAACATATTAAAGCTCAAGTAATAGCATTAACAAAAACCGAGCTTATATAACACAAGCTAGACATTAAACCAACAATAAAAACGAGGAGTAAATCTCACTTTTAATCAAAGTATAACTAAGCCAATATTTTCATTGATGATTTTAACCGCCTTAAATCTGCCTTTAATTTAACTAACACTATTCATTGCTGCCCAAATTTGAATAGCTTGCACCATTTCTTTTACATCATGTGCTCTGACCATACATGCTCCTTGCTGTATGCTTAACAGATGCCCCGTCACCGAACCCACTGCACGTTCATGTGCAGGTACACCACCTAAAGCTTCACCAATAAATCGCTTACGAGATAATGCAGAAAGCATTGGATAGCCCAACTCATTTAATTTATACAACTCTTTTAATAATTTCAGGTTTTGATGTGCATTTTTTGCAAATCCGAAACCCGGATCAATCATGATATTTTCAGGTTTAATTCCTGCATTTAATGCTGCATCTAATCGAGTTTGCAATTCTGAAATCACATCTAAAGTAATATCATCATATTGATCCAACTGGTTCATTGTGGTTGGCTCACCACGCATATGCATGATAATGACTGGAATATCTAATTCCGCAGCTGTTTCTAAAGCATGTGGCTTTGTTAATGCTCTGACATCATTCCAAATATGCGCTCCAGCTTTAACCGCCTTTTTAATCACTTCTGGTTGAGAAGTGTCGATTGAGATCACTACATTCAATTTTGACAACGCTTCAACGACCGGAACTACACGATCTACTTCATCTTGAACATCAACAGCAGATGCGCCAGGGCGAGTTGACTCACCACCTACATCAATAACACTCGCCCCTTCAGCAATCATTTGCTTTGCTCTCTCTAGTGCCGCCTCTACACTATTGTGTTTACCACCATCACTAAACGAATCTGGCGTTACATTTAACACACCCATTACATGAGGCTTTGACAAATCAAGTTCCAATGCATCACATTTAAGAATCTGATTAGGTAAAGAGATAAGTTGCATATTGATGTTCCTAGAAAATCTATTCACATGATATCAAGTAAAATTTAAACATGAGGGATAATTTCAACACAAAAAAAGAGCCTCATAAGAGGCTCCTTCATTTTAGCTTGCTGGTAAAGGTGGAGGCGTTGAAGGACCATCTGTAGGGGTTACATCTACAATTGGATTCTCAGCCACATATACCTTAGGTGGTTGAGGTTCACGACCTTCCATAATGTCACGGATTTGATCACGATCAATCGTTTCCCACTCAAGCAAAGCTTTTACCATCGCATGGGCAATATCTTTATTATTTTCTAAGATATCACGTGCAACTTTGTACTGCTCATCTAGGATACGGCGAATTTCACGATCAACTTCAAGTTGAGTCGTTTCAGAAATAGTACGACCACCTAGACTACCCATAAATGACTGTTGAGCATCTTCTTCATAAACCATGACACCCATCTTGTCAGACATACCGTACTTAGTCACCATTGCACGCGCCATTTTTGTTGCACGTTCAAAGTCATTAGAAGCCCCAGTCGACATCTGATTAATGAAAATTTCTTCTGCAATACGACCACCAAACAGAATAGAAAGCTCATTCAACATTTTGTCTTTGTAATGACTGGTTTGATCAAACTCTGGAAGCTGCCAAGTTACACCTAATGCCCAACCACGTGGCATGATCGTGACTTTATGTACTGGGTCTGTGCCTGGAAGCATTTCAGCTACAATCGCATGACCTGCTTCATGATAAGCCGTTGCGCGACGCTCTTCTTCACGAAGAACCATTGATTTACGCTCTGGCCCCATATAAAGCTTATCTTTTGCATCTTCAAAGTCATGCATATCGACCGTATTTTTATTACGACGTGCAGCAAATAACGCAGCTTCATTGACTAAGTTTGCCAATTGCGCACCAGAGAACCCTGGAGTACCACGTGCCAATACTTTGACATCCACACCAGTCACTGAAGGTAATTTTTTCAAATGCACATTCAGGATTTGCTCACGACCTTTAATATCTGGAAGTCCAACCATCACTTGACGGTCGAAACGTCCCGGACGAAGTAAAGCTTTATCTAGCACGTCAGCACGGTTAGTCGCAGCAATAACGATGATACCTTCATTACCTTCGAAACCATCCATTTCAACCAACATCTGGTTCAAGGTTTGTTCACGCTCATCATGACCACCGCCAGTACCTGAACCACGATGACGACCCACCGCATCAATTTCATCAATGAAAATGATACACGGCGCATGGCGTTTCGCTTGCTCAAACATATCACGTACACGTGATGCACCAACACCAACGAACATTTCTACGAAGTCTGAACCTGAGATACTAAAGAATGGAACCTTAGCCTCTCCAGCAATCGCTTTCGCAAGTAAAGTTTTACCTGTACCCGGTGGACCTACCATCAGGACACCGCGAGGAATGCTCGCACCAAGACGCTTAAACTTTGTTGGATCTTTCAAGAAATCAACAATTTCAACGACTTCTTGTTTCGCTTCGTCACAACCCGCAACATCTGTGAAAGTGACTTTGATTTGGTCTTCTGAAAGCATTTTTGCTTTTGACTTACCAAAACTCATCGGGCCGTTTTTACCACCAGCACCGCCACCCATGTTGCGCATAAAGAACATGAATAACAAAATGATTAAAAGTACTGGAAAGCTTGCGATCAAAAGCTGCATCAATAAACCTTGACGTTGCGGAGCAGTGCCTTCAACAACGACATTATTTTTGATGAGATTCGGCATTAACTCAGGATCTTGAACCGCAGGACGAATACTCTCAAATGGAGAACCATTTACTTTTTCGCCACTAATTCGTTCACCGTCAATGGTAACTTGTTTAATTTGACCAGCATTAACCGCTGCAACAAATTCTGAATAGTTCAATGCAGCAGGCTTATCACGGTCACTAATGTTGCTGAAAATTAATATCAGCACACCAAGTATAACAAGCCATAAAACGGCATTCTTAAAGAGATCGCTCAAAGCTTTATTCCCATATCAATCTAATTTGATCATGCCCAAAATTGGGTGACCTTTAACAAAAAGCGAGTAAATCAATTTCGCAATAAAATATTCAAAAGGTACAAAATGCACATTTTTTAGCGACTTGGCAAGTCACTTTATTGCGATTTCTTTTTACGGCCCTGTCCAATTAAAAAAACTTCCTTCGAACGAGCACGCGAAGCAGCAGGCTTTGCAGTTTTTAATACTTCAAAACTGTCTACAACTTCCTTACGGAATTCGTCAAAACCAGTTCCTTGGAAAACTTTGACAACAAACTGTCCTTTCGGACCTAAAACTTTATTGGCAAAGTCTAATGCAAGTTCACACAAATAAATTTGTCGAGGTTGATCAACGGCCTTATTACCTGATGTATTGGGGGCCATATCTGAAATTACAACGTCTACAGTTCGTCCATTTAAAATATTTAACAATTTTTCGAAAACTTCCTCTTCTCGAAAGTCTCCTTGCAGGAACGTCACATCTGGAAGTGCATCCATTTCCAAAATATCTGATGCAATCACTAAACCTTTATCACCCACTAATTTTCCGGCGATTTGGGACCAACTACCAGGTGCAGCACCAAGGTCCACGACAGTCATACCAGGTTTAATGATTTTGTATTTCTCTTGGATTTCAAGCAATTTATATGCAGCACGCGCACGATAACCTTCCTTTTGTGCTTTTTTCACAAACGGGTCATCTAAATGCTCTCTCATCCACGCACGACTACTTTTGGATAACTTCTGATTGGTAATGCGTGTTGCCATAACTCTTTAAATACACGTAATCTTCTAACTTTTTATTGTACGTGAATTTTATCCCCCTTGCAGTATTCATCTGTATCTAATTCAAGATTATCGTTTATGTTTTTTTGATTTAAGTTGATCGATTATTTCTGAGAAACATAAGCGTTTGATCACTTGATTTGCTATACTAAGTCGTTTTTAAAATTAGGTTATCTTTATGGCGGCTTTATCAATTCAGGAACGCAAACGTTTGCGTCAAATCGGACATGCACTTAACCCAGTGGTAATGTTAGGTGGTCAAGGTTTAACTGAAAATGTCATTGAAGAAACTCAACGTGCTTTAAATGATCATGAGTTAATTAAAGTAAAAATTGGCGGTGAAGATCGTGATGCTCGTGCAGCAGTCATTACTGAAATCGCCGAAGTCACTGGTGCAGAGGTTGTTCAAACCATTGGAAAGATTGCACTTTTATATAAGAAAGCGGCAAAACAAAATCCTAAACTTTCGAATCTTGTTCGCCACGCACATCTTTCTAATTAATTTGAGTTGCATTGAATGGCAAGTTACGAACTAAATTCTTTTGACCGTTACTTTGATATCTCCCTGGTTGGTGCAATTGAACAAGTGAGTCCATATACACTAAATGTGGGCTATTGGTTACGTGACCCAAATCAATACTTAGTCTATCCGGAAATTGTAGCTGGACATCCACGACGAGATTTTCTTTGGGAAGAAACCTGCTTTGAAATTTTCATTGGGGTGAAAGATCAGGACTTTTATCGTGAAGTCAATCTCTCCCCTTCTCAAGCTTGGCAAGCGTATCAATTTGAAGAGTATCGTTACCCTGAAGATATGCCACCTCAAGCAGCTTATGACATAGAACTGAATTCACTCAAAAAGACGCACTATGGTTTAAATGTGAGCCTTGATCTAACGGAGTTTATGTTAAAACATAAATTGAAATGGCAGGATATTTTTATTGGCTTATCCGCTGTATTAAACACATCGCAAGCTAAACATTATTATGCGATGCAGCATAGTAGTCCTGAGGCTGACTTCCATAACAAGCGCGATTGGTTGCATCAGTTTTAAAAAAAATAGTGAGATTTAATCTCACTATTTTTTTTACCCCAATATTTCAGTTCTATAGTTGTAGACTCTTCCCACCTCTTTTAGAGTTAAGTTTTATACAGCTGATCTCAACGTGTTATATCTAGTTATATTTGTAATTCCTGTTATTCATTTCTAATTTCAAAATTGTCCTTAATCACTTGAACAGCCCAATTTGCTCTTAAATATTTCTTCACAAACACCGAAGTAGCGTCAAATCTCTTTAAATTCGATCTCGGTTTAATTTTTAAAACCCAACATGCTAACTACCAATTTCATCTTTAAATAATTGAACCTACGCTTTTAACAAGCAATTCAATATTTACCTCTATTTTCCATATTTAATCAGTCCTTTCTAAAATACTTGTAAATTGACCTAATTAGTACTTTTTTCGAACTTTTAGGAAGCATTTGGAGCAACTTCAACATTTGTTCTATTTAACAAATCAGCTTTTCAGAAGCTTTGTTATTCTGTTTCAGAAACTTAGCTTATTAATTGTAAGTCTACATAAATTTTGATAAATCGTGATAAAACTTAACTTTTGAATTATTAAACAATTCTTACATTCTTAGACTTTTGTCCAAAGTTTAAAAAGCAGACTTTTAAACAAATTACAAGGTATATATCTGACGAATTCAGGTTTATTTACGTGGACTTTATCAAGGTGTTTGCGTATAATGCCGTGTTAAGTTCAAGCGAGCAGATGTAAGGAGGGTGGGTTTTAAAGTAGCCTTCCTTTTTTTTCGTCTACTCGCTTTTTTACAGCCTAAATTTCAGGAGCTTTGGTTTGAGCACCCCAGCAATTTTAGCCCTTGCCGATGGTACGATCTTTAAAGGAACGTCAATCGGTGCATCGGGTAGTACGACTGGTGAAGTCGTTTTCAACACTGCCATGACTGGCTATCAAGAAATTTTGACTGACCCAAGTTATGCACAACAGCTTGTTACGCTTACCTATCCACACATTGGTAACACAGGTTGTAATGATGAAGACGCTGAGTCAGGTCGAATTCATAAAGTATGGGCAAACGGATTGATCATTCGTGACCTACCTTTATTGCACAGCAACTTCCGATCTACGCAATCTTTAGGCGAATACTTAAAATCTCACAATGTTGTCGCTATCGCTGACATTGATACACGTAAACTGACACGTATTTTACGTGCTAAAGGTGCACAAAACGGTTGTATCTTAGCTGGTGAAAATATTACAGAAGAAGAAGCTTTAGAAAAAGCTCGTGCATTCGGCGGTCTGAATGGTTTAGACCTTGCGAAAGAATGCTGTGATCCAAACGGTTTCGAATGGACTGAAGGTTCTTGGAAATTAGGTCAAGGTTTCTCCCAACCAGAAGCAAAATTTCATGTTGTCGCATATGATTACGGTGTCAAAACCAACATCTTACGTATGCTCGCAGACCGCGGTTGTAAATTAACTGTTGTACCTGCACAAACTCCTGCTGAAAAAGTTCTTGCTCTAAATCCAGATGGCGTATTCTTATCGAATGGTCCTGGCGATCCTGCAGCATGTGACTATGCAATTGAAGCTGTAAAAACAATTGTTGAAGATGCTCGTAACGTACCTGTATTCGGTATTTGCTTGGGTCACCAAATTCTTGCTCTCGCTTCTGGCGCTAAAACGGTGAAAATGCCTCATGGTCACCATGGTGCGAACCATCCTGTACAAAACATCGAAGATGGTACAGTGATGATTACTTCTCAAAACCATGGCTTCGCAGTGGATGCAGAAACATTACCTGCAAACCTTAAAGCGACGCACAAATCATTGTTCGATCAAACTCTTCAAGGGATTCATCGTACAGATAAGCCTGCGTTTAGTTTCCAAGGTCACCCAGAAGCAAGCCCAGGTCCACATGACTGCGCACCATTGTTCGATCATTTCATCGAACTTATTGAAGCATCTAAGAAGTAATTGAGGAGCAAATAATGCCAAAGCGTACGGATATTAAAAGCATCTTAATTATTGGTGCTGGTCCAATTGTTATCGGTCAGGCGTGTGAGTTTGACTACTCAGGTGCACAAGCATGTAAAGCATTACGTGAAGAAGGTTACCGTGTAATTCTGGTAAACTCTAACCCTGCAACGATCATGACTGACCCTGCAATGGCAGATGCAACGTATATCGAGCCAATCACTTGGCAAACTGTTGCAGCGATCATTGAGAAAGAACGCCCAGACGCAGTTCTTCCAACAATGGGTGGTCAGACTGCATTGAACTGTGCCCTTGCCCTTGATGAGCATGGCATTTTAGAAAAATTCAATGTTGAATTGATTGGTGCAACGAAAGAAGCGATCGAAAAAGCGGAAGACCGTAAACTTTTCGACCAAGCAATGCGTAAAATTGGTCTTGAATGTCCAAAAGCAGCAATCGCTGAATCAATGGAAGAAGCTTTAGAAATTCAAGCACGTTTCGGCTTCCCAGTGATTATCCGTCCATCATTCACCATGGGTGGTTCAGGCGGTGGTATCGCATACAACAAAGAAGAATTCCTTGAAATCTGTGAACGCGGTTTCGATCTTTCTCCAACCAAACAATTATTGATCGATGAATCTTTAATTGGTTGGAAAGAATATGAGATGGAAGTTGTTCGTGACAAAAACGACAACTGTATCATCGTCTGTTCGATTGAAAACTTTGACCCAATGGGCGTACACACAGGTGACTCAATCACTGTTGCACCTGCACAAACATTAACAGATAAAGAATATCAGTTAATGCGTAATGCATCTTTAGCAGTGTTACGTGAGATTGGTGTAGAAACAGGTGGTTCTAACGTACAGTTTGGTATTTGTCCAAATACTGGCCGTATGGTTGTGATCGAGATGAACCCACGTGTATCTCGTTCTTCTGCATTGGCTTCAAAAGCAACTGGTTTCCCTATTGCGAAAATCGCTGCGAAATTAGCGGTTGGTTATACCCTTGATGAGCTTAAAAACGACATCACTGGCGGTACAACTCCAGCATCTTTCGAACCTGCGATTGACTACGTTGTAACTAAAGTTCCACGTTTCAACTTTGAGAAATTCCCACAAGCTGACGCAACTTTAACCACACAGATGAAATCTGTTGGTGAAGTGATGGCGATTGGTCGTAACTTCCAAGAGTCTATGAACAAAGCACTTCGTGGCCTTGAAGTGGGTGCAACTGGCTTTGATGAAAAAATCGAAGTGGGTGCTGAAGGCGCGCGTGAGAAAATCTTACAAGAACTTCGTGTTCCGGGTCCTGAGCGTATTTGGTATGTTGCTGATGCTTTCCGTCACGGCTTTACATTAGAAGATGTATTCCAAGCGACTAAGATCGACAAATGGTTCTTGATCCAAATCGAAGACATCATCAAAACAGAAAACCAAATCAAAACTTTAGGTTTTGGCGATCTAAATGCGGACAACATCCGTTCATTTAAACGTAAAGGTTTATCTGACCTTCGCATTGCGAACTTGATGGGTATTTCACAAAAACAATTCCGTAAACATCGTTGGAACTTGGGCGTAACCCCAGTTTACAAACGTGTAGATACTTGTGCTGCTGAGTTTGAATCAGACACAGCGTATATGTATTCAACTTACGATGACGAATGTGAATCAAACCCGTCTAGCAAAGACAAGATCATGGTGATCGGTGGTGGTCCTAACCGTATTGGTCAAGGTATCGAATTCGATTACTGCTGTGTACACGCGGCGCTTGCAATGCGTGATGACGGTTATGAAACAATCATGGTGAACTGTAACCCAGAAACGGTTTCTACTGACTATGACACATCTGATCGCCTGTACTTCGAACCAATTACACTTGAAGATGTGTTAGAAATCGTACGTATTGAGAAGCCAAAAGGCATCATCGTACAGTACGGTGGTCAAACACCACTTAAATTGGCACGTGCTTTAGAAGAAGCTGGTGCACCAATTATTGGTACATCTCCTGATGCGATTGACCGTGCAGAAGACCGTGAACGTTTCCAACAAATGATTCAACGTCTGCAACTTCGTCAACCAAACAACAGCATTGTAAAATCTGCTGAAGAAGGTATGGCTGAAGCAGCGAAAGTTGGCTATCCACTTGTAGTACGTCCATCTTATGTACTTGGTGGTCGTGCGATGGAAATCGTATACAACGATGAAGAGTTACGTCGCTATTTACGTGATGCTGTTCAAGCTTCTAACGATGCCCCTGTTCTTCTTGACCGCTTCCTAGACGACGCGATCGAAGTTGACGTAGACTGCGTATCTGACGGTAAAGACGTGGTGATCGGCGGTATCATGCAGCACATCGAACAAGCAGGTATCCACTCAGGTGACTCTGCATGTTCGATCCCTCCTTACTCTCTTTCTAAAGAGATTCAGGACGAAATGCGCCGTCAAACTATCGCGATGGCGAAAGAGCTTGGTGTTGTTGGTTTAATGAACGTACAGTTTGCTGTTAAAGGCGAAGACGTTTACATCTTAGAAGTGAACCCACGTGCATCACGTACAGTTCCGTTTGTATCTAAGTGTATCGGTGAGTCTTTAGCGAAAGTCGCTGCACGTTGTATGGCGGGTCAATCTTTAGAATCTCAAGGATTCACTACAGAGATTATCCCTGAGCACTTCTCTGTTAAAGAAGCAGTGTTCCCATTCAACAAGTTCCCTGGTGTTGATCCAATCCTTGGGCCTGAGATGAAATCTACAGGTGAAGTAATGGGTGTTGGTAAAACATTTGGTGAAGCGTTCTATAAAGCTGTATTAGGTGCAAATGAGCGTTTACCAGGTCTTCCAACGGAAGGTGAAGTTAAACATGCGTTCATCTCTGTACGTGATTCTGATAAACCACGTGCAGCAGGTATTGCAAAACAACTTGCTGACTTTGGCTTCAAAATACTTGCTACTGGTGGCACATACGATGTCATCAAAGCGGCTGGTATTGAATGTGAACGTGTAAATAAAGTGACTGAAGGTCGTCCAAATATTGTGGACCGCTTGAAAAATGGCGAAATACACCTCATTATCAATACAACAGAAGGTAAACAAGCTCAGCAGGATTCGTTCTCAATCCGCCGTTCTGCACTTCAAGGTAAGGTCTATCATACGACTACCCTTAATGGTGCAGATGCAGTTTGCCAAGCTTTAGCAATCAAATTGCCAATGGATGTATATCGTTTGCAAGACTTACAAACAGTAGGTTAATACACTACCAAGAAGTCCCGTCACCTCTTGGTGGCGGGCTTTTTTTCATTTATAGACTTAGTATTTTTTCATACTTACTTTTTTGAGGGACAACTATGCAACGTTATCCTATGACACCTCAAGGCAAAGAAGCGCTTGAGAAAGAATTACACCAACTTAAAACTGTAGATCGTCCTCGTATTACAGCAGCGATTGCTGAAGCGCGTGAACACGGAGATCTTAAAGAAAACGCGGAATACCACGCTGCACGTGAGCAACAAGGTTTCTGTGAAGGCCGTATCCAAGATATCGAAGGAAAATTGGGTGCTGCACAAGTGATTGACGTTAAAGAACTTGAGCAAAATGGACGCGTTGTTTTTGGCGTGACTGTCACAATTGAAAATTTGGATACTGAAGAACGTAAAACGTATCAAATTGTTGGTGACGACGAAGCAGATTTTAAAATTAACAAAATATCTGTGAATTCCCCTATCGCGCGTGGTCTTTTGGGTAAAAATGAAGGCGATGAAGTTAAAATTACGACACCTCAAGGTGAAGTTGAATACGAAATTGTGAGCGTAGAATATCTTTAATTCTTGATATTTTAGGCTATAAACCCCTCTGATGAGGGGTTTTTTATTTTCATTTTAATTGATTCATTGTTTTTGCTAGATGCACTTTTCCAGCTTCATGAAGCTTCGTAATAACATTACGAAAATCTTTTTCCTCTCTATTTTGACTTAGTTTTGATTTAGCAATGATTCTTTCAATTTTAATTTCAAATACAACAAAATGGTTGAGCATTTCCATCAAGAAATCTTTTGATGCATCTGCCATTTTCCAAGCATTTTTACCATTCGTGATACGTTCATGTTGTTGGGTGAGTTGACCTAATACTGCAAGTTTAGTTTTCTGATCATGATAAAACTGAATTTCACCATTAATGTGTACGACTTGATAATTCCAAGTAGGTACTTTTTTGTGATCTTCAAATTTTGAAGGATAATAATTCGGTGAAATATAAGCATCCTCTGCTTTAAAGATGCATAGTATTTGATTATTCAAAATCGAATGATTGAATAGTGTATTCTGCAATGAAACATGTCCTCTCAATGTTTGTTCATCTACTAATATGAGCGGGATATGTTCAGCAATTAACCCTGTTTGGGTCTGTGCGACCAAAGATGCAAGAGGATACTCCTTTATTATTCTATATATTTCTTCAGGTCTATCTTCTCTAAATTCTGTTTCAACAAACATAGCTTTTCCATTCTTCTAATGCTCAATGAATATAAAAGTTTTTATTCAGGATGTAAGTTTTAATTGGTATATAATGCCCTAAAATATTCTCCTTTTATTTCACCATGTCTGAAAAGCTGATCAACTCCCCTGTCAATCACTGGTGCGAATTCGAATTTATCTCTAAAACAGTCAAAAATCCGAATATTCATATTAAAGGCAATTACAGTTATTACTCAGCCTATTGGGATCAAGGTTTTGAGCGTTGTGTAGTGCGTTATCTACATGACAAACCTTCGACACCAGAAAAACCCATCGATCAGCTTTATATTGGCAATTTTGTCTGTTTTGGCGCTGAGTGTGTCATCATGATGGGTGGAAATCAGTTACACCGTACCGACTGGATTTCAGCATTTCCTTTTGATACGCGTAGTTTTGTGTCTGCTGGCGATACTGTCATTGGTGATGGTTGTTGGATTGGTAGTCGTGCCATGATTATGCAAGGGGTAAAACTTGGTGAAGGCGCAGTGGTGGCAACTGGTGCAGTCGTGACCAAAGATGTACCGCCTTATGCTGTAGTCGGTGGCGTACCTGCCAAAATTATTAAATACCGTTTTCCTGAGGAAGATGTTAAGAAACTGCTTTCACTTAAGCTCTATGATTTAGATGAAAAGCAGTTTTTAAAAATGCGTGAACAGTTGCAGGCAGGTGATGTTAATTCAATTTCAGATTATGTTTTTAATTTAGATCATTAAATGGCAATATTTTTTTTGAATATTTCACTACTTTTCGATTTTTTTCAGATTCGTGAGCAGGCCAAATATAATCAGTGTAATTAAGAGTCCAATGATAATATTGTTGATCACCGCGTTTAAAATGAATATTTAGAACAGTTCCAGACTCATCGTAACAATGTGCTGAAGTCTGATAATCATGTTCTGAAAAACATGCACGAATCATTTCAGAAGCATAAAAAAGTTGATCTGCTACTGCTAATCTATATTTTCCTTTATGATTCAATTGAACAAAGTCCGCATACTGCTCTGTTCTCCCTCCACCTGAGTAGCTTACAAACCTATCATCAATGATAGCAATTGCCAGATCATTTTGACTTAATGGATAAAGGGCTGGATAAATTTTGATTCCTGAGCTTTGAAACTCATCGTCTACGCTAAAACTTTGATGTGAATGTCTATAATTCTTAAAATCCCAACGATTAAGTTCAATATAGTGTTCACCCATTTTTTGAAATTTGACTAGTTTGGGAGAAGAATCAATTAGATAGTAATATGAATCCTTCATATTCTTCACACGATATAATTTTGTGTCTTGTGCTCGACATTTCAATTCGTTTTTTTGACAAATTGAGTTGACCAAACTCTCAGAACTTGGAATTTCCGCAAACGATTGTGCAGAGATTATATAATTTGCATAGAGATGAGATGTTAATAATGCACCAAAAATCGAGATGCATACAATTTTACAAAAATTTATCATTTAATTTAATTAATATTTGTTCTGAGGAACTTATACCAGAATATAGAATTGATGAAATAGTATATATAAAAATAAATAAAGATATAGTTATCAAATAAGTTAACCAATCTTAAATACCTGTTTAAAAAAATTCCAACAAATCCACTTGGTTTTATTAATAAAAAAAGCAGTATATGATCAATACGAAAGCATAATTTTTTAACTTTATTTTGAACTATTTTAATAACGGTTAAAAAAGGAGAACAACATGAATTATCAAAATATCCTCGTTCCAGTGGATGGTTCAGAAGTAGCACTCAACGTCGTTCAGCATGCTGTTGAATTGGCTAAAGCATTTAATAGCAAAATTACCGTTGTTCAAGTGATGACACTCGATCCCTATATCGCAGCCGAATATCTCTCAGATGGGCAGTCAAATCTTTTAATCGAACGAGCACGAAAATTTATTGAAGATAACCTAGCTCAAGCTAAAGCAAAATTTAATGAATATGGAATAGATGTAGAGACTAAAATACTCGAAGGAGAAAGTATTCACCGCACCATAATGAAAGCGATTGATGAGCTTAATATTGATCTGATTGTTATCAGCTCACACGGTCGAACAGGATTCAAGAAATTAATTATGGGTAGTGTCGCACAAAGCCTCATTACCGAAGTCAATGTACCTGTTTTTGTCGTAAAGCAATAATAACTGATAGCTCCGTATACCGTCATACGGAGCTACTCGAACCATCCAAAAACCTTAAAATCTATTTTGCCATTGTTAAACACGATCCCCTCTTCAAGTAATCTAGCTTGCTGGCAATTAAAACCTTGATCATCCAAACGCTGATGACTAATTTTACCTTGCGCATTAATGACACGATGCCAAGGCAAGTCGCTACTCACATCTAATTGATTCAAAACACGACCAACCAAACGGGCATGTTTAGGCAGTCCTGACATCGCAGCAATTTGACCATAACTGGCTACTTTCCCATAAGGAATTTGTGATACTGTGGCCAAGATCAACTGTGCCATTTCCGCTGATACTGATCGATTCATCAATAATTGACCTATAGTTTATCGGATGATTGATTTGAGCAAATGCATTTCATAACAGACTCACTTAATCTAAATTTGCACAATAACAATACACAGAGAAATACAATGAATAGGATATTTTCACACTTACTTGCTGCTTCAATTGCAGTCGGTACAATCTCAATTACATCGACAACTCAAGCCGTGCCAAGCAGTATAAATATACAAAATATTTTACAACAAGAACGTGCTTGGGCTGGACTGAATACCAAGCGCATTAAAGTCTCCGACATCGATTGGGCTTACAGTGAAGGTGGAACCAAAGGCAAACCAGTACTTATGCTTGTGCATGGTCTTGCAGGCAGTCGGGATAATTGGAACCGAGTCGCTCGCTATCTGACACCACATTATCACGTCATTATCCCTGATTTACCTGGACAAGGTGATAGTAAAGTAACTGCAGATTTTGATTATTCAATTCCAAATCTAACTGAAAAATTACGTCGCTTTGCGGAAGCCATTCATGTTGATCAAAATCTAAATGTTGCCGGTCACTCCATGGGCGGTGCTGTAGCATTACTTTATGCAGCTCAGTATCCAATCGATACTAAATCATTACTACTCATTAACAGTGCAGGTGTATTTAAATCAGCCAATACGCCTTACTTAAAAGACCCAAACTTACTCAAAAATTTTATCGTTTCTAGACCTGGAGATTTTGATCGGTTATTTAAAATTGCTACACAGCAACCTCCATTTATACCGAACGAACTGAAAGTCGAACAAGAAAAGCTCATGATATCCAATGTTACGAATAACACGAAACTCGTCGAGCAACTTATTCTCATGTCCAAATCATTTACACCTGAAACATTTGCGCTAGCGGCTCGTTCAATCGATCAACCAACACTCATCATTTGGGGAGATCGTGATCAAATTATTAATGTAGAAGCTGCAGCTGAACTGAAAGGATTACTGAAAAATGCTCAAGAGCCTATCATCTTAAAAGGTGTAGGTCATACACCAATATTGGAACAAGAACAAATCCTCGTACAACATTATTTAAATTTTCTTAATCTACTCAAATAAGTTATAGACAATGAATGGGACATCTTAGATGTTCCATTTTTTTTAATTCAAGAATAAAAAAAGAGGAACCGAAGTTCCTCTTTTTCACATTAGTCTATTAGAACAACAAGTGGTTTTTGTTCAACAAGTCTTGAAGTGAAACATCTGTATTGTTGAAAGTAATGAGGTCAACCTTGTTATAAGTTGTACCTGCGCCATCACGATCAATACTTAACTTCGTATTGTTTCCGTCTTTCTCGACAAAAATGAATTTATCAATGTTTTGAGCAGTTGCACTATCAGATAACAACTCAGAAACATCAATCTTCACATTGCTGCCTAATTGGAAGTCATTGATTGTGTCAACACCGTTACCACCGTTATGGCTGTTGTCATTTAACACATTGAAGATCAACTTATCCAAACCTTTAGCAGAAACTGTTTCATTCAAGTAAGTAGAGTTGAACTTACCAGCTGTTTCATTCGCCAATGCATCAGCATCATTCGCGTTTGCTTCTGGTGTGAATTTGCTCCAAGCCAATGGTGAACCTGATTTAGAATCAATTTGAAGTACTAATTGAGCTGTATCAGACTTACCAGTTACAGGATCAGTAATCGTGTATTTAAAGACATCCGTTTTACCAATCGCGTTTAGGTTTGCATTTGGCTTATAAGCGTATGTACCGTTTGCATCGATAGTTAATGTACCAAACTCGCCTTTAATTGTTGTTGCACCATTAATCGCAACACCATTTACAGCTTTCACAACAGCACCGGCAACTACAAGATCTTTACCATGTACAGCATCAAGATCAGTAATCACATTACCTTTCGCTTCAGTGATTGACTTCACAACAGGCGTTGTACTTGTATCAGTTTCTTTAATTACTAAATTAGTCTGTACATAACCTGGTAAAGAAGCAAGGTTACCATTACTCATTTCAATACGATATTTACCTGCAGGTAAATCATCTAAATTGATATGAGCAACCTCTCCAAATAAGCCAATGAAATCAAACAATCCTGCAGATTTATTATCGGCAATTGGTACCCACTTACCAGAACTATTTTGCTGGTAAAGAACAATTGATACTGAGTCTAATAATGTTCCCCATGATGCCGATTTTACTTGAAGCTGCACATCTGCAGTTTTGTTTGCACCAATTGTAAACTCTGTAGCACCACTCGTTTTACCAAGCGTAATTCCGAGGAAACCAATTAACCAGTTGTACGAAATCGCATCTTTAATGAATTTCTCTGTAACAGGATACTCGTACTCGATACCAGCTTTAGCAACATTATCAATGGCATCCAACGGAATGTTTGGAGCAGTCACTTGACGTGGTGCAGATTCACCCGCTACATCAGAAGCGGTCACAGATACATTTTGTCCATCATTCAAACTTGGTATCAACTTAATTGAGTAGTTTCCATTGCTATCCGCAGTGGTTGTACCAATCACGTTGTTGTTTGCATCTTTTACTTTAACAGTTGATAAAGCTTGTGCAGTACCTGTTACTAATGAACCATCTGCATTAAATGTTGCCGTTGGAGCATCTGGAGGAGTTACATCCAAATCGAAGCCGATGCTTGATGAAGGACCGATATTTCCAGCTTCATCAATCGCTTTAGCTTCAACGATAATTGTACCTTCTGGTAAATTATTGTTGATTGGATATGTCCAATTACCATTTTGATCAGCAGGAACAAGTGCAGAATCAATAATTCGACCTGTAGAGTCCTTAATCACTAATTCGACAGTAGTATTCGCTTCAGCTTTACCTGTTAATACTGGTTTCAAGTCACTTGGATCTGTAATTGGATTAATAATCACAGCATCAGGAGCTTGAGTATCAACTGTTAATTGCTGAGTTTCAGTTTTTTTGTTCTTAGCTAAATCAGTAGATGTTACTTCAACTGTGTAATTTCCATCCGCTAAATCTCTTGGCGGTGTAAATGTCCAATTGCCTGAGCTATCTACAGAAGCTGGTGCATCTACAACAGTATTTCCATTCTTATCTTTGATCACGACTTGAACTTTAGAATATTGTTCAGTTGAACCAGAAATTGCTGGAGTAGTATCGTTTGTAGGATATAACTCTTCAACTGACAAATCAGGTGAAAGCGTATCTACACCAAATTTTAAAGAAACTGTACGGCTAGTATTACCTGCAGCATCACGTGCAGTGGCTACAAGTGTATATATACCATCTGCTAAAGGTTCTGCTGGTTTATAACTCCAACGGCCTGTAGACAACACTGCTAAACCACTAGATACCACAGCACCGTTAGCATCTTTAATCTCTACAGCAACCTCTTTAGGATTATTTACTGTATTACCACTAATCGTACGTTGTGGATCATTAGTATAGTTAATACTTGGATCAACCGCCGTTACTTGAGCTGCTGTGACTACTGGTTCAGCTACAAATAATGAGCGTGCAGCGAAAGCAGAGAATGCAGCAATTTGAGGCTCAGCAGCTAATGATACTGCCTGTACAGATGCAGCTTCACTCACATCCCATGCAGCTTCTTCATCATCCCAAGGATCGATATCTAACCAAGGATCATTATCATCTTCCCACGGATCAATATCGATATCTGGTGGTGTCAAGTCGATTACAAAATCTTGTTCAGTTGGATTACCTACGTTTCCAGCTTCATCTTTAGGAGTAGCTTCGATTTTGTAGTCACCTTCTTCCAACTCAGCTTCTGGTTTATACGACCATTTACCATCTTCTCCAACTTCAACAGTGGCCTTCTCTTCGAAGCCATCTGGACCGGTGATCACGATATCCACTAGCGAACCTTTCTCACCTGTTCCTGTAATTTCAGGTTGAGGATCATTCGATTCGAAATCATTACCACCAATTGGATCAATAGTAATGTCAGAAGGAGGTGTTGTATCAACTTCTAACTGTTCTTTAGAAGTATCACCTTTGTTACCCGCTTTATCAGTCGGAGTTACTTCAATATCGTAATGACCTTCTGGTAATTCTTCAGTCGGTGTATACGTCCAGTTACCTTCTGGATCAACTTCTGCTTTACCTTCAGAGACAATTTCACCGTCTTTGTCTTTGATCACAACATCAACTATCGCTCCCGGTTCTGTTTTACCAGTAATTTCAGGAGTGGTATCGTTTGTTGGCTTAAGCTCATCGATGGTTAATTCAGGCGCTACTGTGTCAACCTCGAAGCTCTCTGGCTGAGATTCACCTGTGTTACCTGCTTGATCTGTCGCTTTTGCAACTACGTCATATTCGCCATCTGCCAATTCAACTGATGGTGTATATGTCCATGTGTCACCTGTAACTGTCGCTGGACCTTCTG